>DATBLQ010000029.1:0-15399 GCA_036555325.1 Aestuariivirgaceae bacterium
AGCACAGCGCCTGTTGGATCGGTGAAGTTGACTGGGTTAGCGGCGAAGGGCTGGTAGGGGGAGTCGTGAGCGGGGACGGGGTCGGTTTGCAGGAAGGCGGCGAGGCCAGCGGCGTAGTCGCGCAGCGGGTAGTGATAGAGCTGGAGGTGATCGAGGAAGGCGGCCAGACTGCTGTTCTCGATATTGAGGGTCTCAAGCGGGAAGATCTCCTGTTCCTGGCCGTGGAAGCGCCAGAAGCTTGCCATGTCGTTGACGCCGGAAGCCGCCCTCTGTCCCGCGATGCGGGTGAGCCCGTAGTCGCCGTCATAGCCGAGGCTATGCGTCACCGTGCCCTGATCATCGGCGATCACCCGGATGGAGCCCAGATGATCGCCATAGAGATAGGAGCGGCTTGCCACACTGCCGCTCTGATCGAGCGTCTCGATCACCCCTTTGCCGATCAGCCGGGAGGTGACCCCGTCGCGCACGATGACCAGAGGGCTGATCCCTCCGCCATACCAATAGGAGGTGGTGGAGCTGCCCTCTCCCTGCCCTTGCGCCTCGACCGTGCGGCTGGCGCGAAGCCCCTGCGCCTCATAGCTGATGCCGGCGCTCAGAATCTCCCTGCCGCTGCTGTCGCTGAGGCTCTGGCGGGTGGCCCGCCGCAGCACCGCATCGGGCGTAAACGTGAGGCTGAACCTCTCCCCGCTCAGGCTCACCACATCCCCATAGCTCGCATCATAGGCAAGCTTCACCTCCTCCCCCTTGAGCGACGCCTCCTCGATCTGGTCGGAGTTTAAGCGCGTGAAGCTGCTCTCATCGCTGCCCATCAGCGAGGCCAAAAGGCTCGGCACCGTGAACACCCCACTACCCCCCTCCTCGATGCTCCTCACATTGCCATCATCGTCCAGCCCGTAGGCAGAGCTCTGAAGAAGGCTCCACGCCCCCTTCCGCCCCCGATAGCGCTCGCTCCCGGACAGCCTCAACGCCCCGTCATAGCTGTAGCACTCCCACACCCCCCGATCCTCCAACGGCAGCCCCGACCCCGACAGCCCGCGCCCGATGAGCAGCCCCAGACTGTAATCGGGCGAGGCCGTCGATCCAGGACACGGCGTCTCATCATCGCCAATCTGCATCTCCCGCAAGCTCTCCGCCATCAAAACCCCCTCCTCCCCGCTCGTGCTCACCTCCAACGGCTCCCCGCGCAGATCGTAGGTGGACGTCGTCACCAGCCCGTTGCCCGAGGTCACGCTCACCGGCGCCCCCATCCAGTCCCGCTCCCTGATGTCGCTGTAGATGGTGCCGGAACAGTCGCTCCCGCCACAGACCCTCACATCATGTCCCATGACATCCGGCCACGAGATCACCCCTCCCTGCCCCTCGGTGAGGAACGCCTCGCTCTGCCCCCGATCGGGAAACGTCACGCTCCGGCTCAAACCCCCGTTCGGCCACCCATAGGCGCTCGAACGATAAACCTCCTCTGAAGACCCAATCCGGTGCTCGCTCACCTGGGTGACCCGCCCAACATCGTCGTAGCGATAAAGGCTCTCCGCCATCGCATCCGAACTCCCCCGCCCCGGACAGCTCTCCGGCTGATCCGCAATCCCCGTCGCATAATAGCGCCGCTGCATAAGCCGCCCCCGCCCCTCCCCATAGGCGTCGATCTCCCCGCTCACCGCATCCACATCATAGCTGAGCCGGATCACCGCACACGCCATCGCCCCGCTCAGCTGCTCATCCAGATCGGCCTCCCGCGCCCACCCCGCATACTCGCCAAACGATCCCTTCGCCACATCGACCAAAACCCCGAACTCGCTCACCCGGTCCCACTGGTCGTACTTCACATACCGAAACCCCTGGCTCGTCTCCTCAGAAAGATCGGCATTGGCGCGAAAGAAGCGCACCCGCCCGCGATCGTCCCGAAACACATGCGCACTCCCCGCAAAATTGGGGTCATACCCAAACCCCCATTGCCCCAGAACATCCTCACCAACCGTCGTCCTGATGAACCCGCCCTGCCCGCTCCCCCCGGCAAAATAATTGCCCAACAGCCGCTCATCGATCACCCTCATCTCACCCGTAACCCCGGACGGCGGCGTCAGCGATGACGGCAGCGCACCGTTGAACGAAACCCCCCGTCCCCACCACACATCCTCAACCTCCCCCGCCCCCGCCTGCCACGCCCGCCGCTCAAGTCCGCTCAGCCCCAAAACATCCCTGATCCTCTGACCATACACCGTCAGGCTCCCACCCAACCCGCTCGAACGCGACCCAACCCTGAACGAACTCTGCAAACCCCCCGTGTCGATGCCGCTCGACACCCCAACCTGCGCCTCGCTCCAGTCCTGATAGGCAGAACTCACCACCCGGCTCTGCTCCGCCCCAAGCCCCAACGCATACCCCGCCCCGGCAGCAAGCTTGCCCCGCCCCAACGGCTCCCCATACCGCACCCGAACGCTCAACGCATACGCCGCATCCTCAGGCGACTGCACCCGCGACGCCCCCGCCCCGCTCCCGTAAAACTCATACAGATCGCCCCCAACCTCCCCCTCAATCACCCCATTCGCCCAGTCAAACACCGGCAAAAACCCAGACCGAAACCCAAGCATCTGCACAGAACCACCCAACCCATCCATCCCGTAATACATCGATAACGTCACAACCGAACCACCCCCCCAACCGTCGTACAAAATACCTCCCGCCACATCCACCAGTCGCTTCGATGACCCAACGGCAGTTGCGCCCTCTTGCACCATCGCCGCAAAACTCAGCACCACCGCAAAACAAAGTCTTGCCGAACCCTCGGCCAGTTTCCTCGACATGCAATTCGTCTCCGCAACCTAGCGATGCAAATAACAGGAAATACAAACTTAGCGGGAAAAAAACAAACTAAAAACTGAGCCGGATTGCTTAGGTTGCCACCATCATCAACGGCGGGGGATCGCCGCGTTGTGATTGTCGAGTCGTGGTTGTCGAACCAAGCTCACAAATTGCGAGATGCGATCTCAACCCTCTCGTCACCTGGCGGTGGCCGTCGTCGCTGCCTTGATATCGACCGCATTGCCAGTAAGCTTTCATCTGGTGATTCGGGGCAGAGTGAGGTGCGGTAAATGGCGAAGTTCAAAGTGGTCCTGGAAAGGACCGACATGGTCACCAAACATGCTGAGATTTTGGTTGAGGCGGCATCAGCCGAACAGGCCCGGCAATTCATCCTCGCCGATCTCAGAGTCGATGCTGGCTCCTATGACGACGATCTCAGAGCGGTCGAGAGCGACGTTGGCGACATGGTAGTAGTGGTGGAGACAGACCAGGCGGCTGCTCGAATACCCAGGGCTTTGGCGAGTTAAGTTAAGCACCCATCCGGTCTTGCCGCTATCGGGGTAACCCATCGCATGTCTGCGCTGAGGTTCCCCGTTTCAATTCAACTCGCCAATGTACCCTCGAGCGCGGTCAGAAGCGCCGTCTCATCGTAGGGTTTTTGTAGGACTACGTGTTCAAGAGGCCGGGCCGGAACCTGATAGTAGCCCGTGGTCAGTAATATTGGCACATGTGGAAAGTCTTTCTTGATTGTCTCAGCCAATTCTATGCCGTTCATCCCACCAGGCATCACGATATCGGAAAACACCGCATCCACTTTGGAACTGCATAGAATTTGCAAACCCTGTGTGGCATTGTGCGCAAGCTCAACGCTATATCCCGCATTCAAGAGTATTGACCTCGCCATTTCCGCAACCAAGACCTCGTCTTCGACAACCAAAATCGTAAGTCCTCTTGCTCGACTCGGAGGGGCCAACTTTGAAGATACCTCTCGCGAGATTGGAAGGTACATGATTACGGTCGTGCCTTTTCCGAGCTGGCTATCAATACGCAGGCTCCCGCCTGACTGTTTGGCGAAACCGTAGGCCTGACTCAAACCGAGACCAGTTCCACTTCCAGGAAGTTTGGTCGTAAAGAAGGGCTCCGTTGCTCTAGCGAGGGTCTCGGGCGACATGCCTGTTCCGGTGTCCCTGATACTAACTGCAACAAAACGCCCAGGCTGCCCCCTCTCCTCTGGGGCAATCAGTTCATTTCTGGCACTAATATGCAGCTGTCCTCCATTCGGCATCGCATCGCGCGCATTGAGGGCTATGTTGATCAACGCTAGATCAAGTTCATTCGGATCTGCTTCCACCGACCACAGGTCAGACGAGATGTCGAGCTTGAGTTCGATGTTGCCCTTCAGGGTCTGCAGAATGCCTTCGGTTAAGTTTTTCAGAGCGCCGGAAAGATCCAGCAATTGAGGTTTGAGCGCCTGCCGGCGAGAGTAAGTAAGTAGATGGCTGGTAAGCCTCTCGCCTCGTTCGACTGCGTGCCGGATGTGCCCAACGACTTTCAGTACCTGCTCGTTGCCGCTCGCCAGTCGCTCGATCATCTGCGCACCGGATAGGATGACCGTTAGAAGATTGTTGAAATCGTGAGCAATGCCTCCAGTCAGTTGTCCAATGGATTCCAACTTTTGCGATTGCAGTAACCGTTCCCGTGCCTCAAGAAGCTGTCTTTCCGCCCGCTTGCGCTCGGTGATGTCGCGCGTAACCTTTGCAAAGCCAAGCAATTCGCCCGTCTCAGAGCGAACAGCGTCGATGACGACGCTGGCAAGAAACTTCGTGCCGTCTTTCCTTAGCCGCCAGCCCTCGGCTTCGTACTTGCCCTTCTCCGCAGCCGCTCTGAGAGCAGCTTGAGGAACCTGGTTCGCCCTGTCCCCAGGCGTGTAGAAAATTGAGAAGTGGGAGCCGATAACCTCATCGGCGGAATATCCTTTTATCCGCAGGGCTCCGCTGTTCCAGCTCGCAATAACGCCGTTCGGATCAAGCAAGAAGATCGCATAATCGACGACGGCATCGACCAAGAGCTGGAAACGGCGATCTGTCGTCAGGTCATAAATGCTGGGCATAAACTTTTAGAGTTTGAAGCTTCTGGCAGCGGGCGAACCCGCGCACATGACATGCGCAATCCCGCTAAAAGCAGCAACTCGCGACCGCGGGGAGGGTTCCGGAATAGTCTTTAGCGCACCGCCGCATTCGGTGCTTCCAGAGATCTAACTCTATGGTTGTGCAGTTGTAGTCCTACACCCCTAGTAGTTTGTGAGGAGCTCAGTCCCCCTCGTCCGCATGTGCAAGCTTGGGGTCCGTCTTCATCTGATGGCCTCGCCACTCGAAGGCATTGGAGGCCATGGCCGCGAACCATAGTGCAGGTATGGAAAGGTCGCGGACCAACATGCTAACGGGAGTGGAAAGCGAAAGATGCCAGCTTGCGCGCTGCGCCAAGGCAATTTCCAGGCCGAACCAAAACAACGCGTGTGCCGCAAAGATGGGGCCTACATCAAAACCTCCCAGGACCGCTGCAGCACTGCTTGAACAGAGCGGCAAGAAGCTCCCCGCGAGGATCTCGGGCAAAAAGGCGAAGGGGAAGCTTGCACGTCGAAGCCGCGCCCAGCGAACTTGCCGATCCCAAACCTCTCTGGCCGAACGAGATCCCAAAGGCTGCGCAAAAAGTCGCCGGTTCAACGTAACTCGCATACCAGCACGACGAACAAGCTTGGTCACCGCCGCATCCTCGGCGGGTTCGCTTGTCAACGCAGAAATTCCACCTGCCTGCGACAACATTGTTTTTCGCACCATGAGGTTCTTTCCATGCGCGAAACCAAGATTTATCTCACTGGCAAACAGCTGCCAGCGGCCTTGATAGGTATTGAGAAAAGCGCACTCCACGTCCGCCCAGAAACTTGCTGGCGCAGTGCCGATCGGTGGTGAGCTTACAAGTCCCGTATTTGATCCCCAATTGGCCAGCATTTGCTGGAGATAGTCCGGCGGCAAAAGTACGTTGCAGTCCACGAACACGATGAAGTCATGGCGGGCGTTTTCCCAGCCTTTCACACAATTGTTGAGTTTGGGGTTCTGGCTGATGCGCTGGTCGCCAATGAGCAGCCTGGCATCGACCGTTGGATATTTGGACATGAGTTGTTGAGCGGTGATCACCGCCGGATCGTCTCCTCGTGCGGCGCACAAGATGATTTCGAAATGAGGGTAAGATAGCTTGAACGTGCTTTCTAATGTCTCCTGCAGAAAGCAATCGCGCTCAAAGATTGGGCGAACAATGGTTACAGGAGGTGTTGGGGACTCCAAGTAGCCCCGCCTGTCACGGCGAATGACTAGCCACACCGTGCCGATACTCAGCACATGGAGGAAAGTGGCGAAGACGGAAAAACTGGCAAGTATCAGGAAAAGCCAGTCAATGCCGGTTTCGCCGTTCATCGGCCCTCACCGCGATACGCCACTCGGACAGAGTCTAGAGTGGGTGCATGCGTCTCCTGGATCAGCAGCTGCTCATCCTCGCCAGCTTCGGAAGTTGCACAAGGGTTCCGCATGTGCTGAATGCCGCCTCGGCTCCTTTTACCACATCTCCGACGTTGCCTGAACCGCCGGCCAATCGCCTCGGCCGATACTGGCCGCGTTGGGCCCGAAACCTGAGGGATTTCTCTACCTAGCCGGTTGCTACCGAACAGACAAGCCGTCGTGCTGCTTGAAGCTGACCTACGCTGGAAGCAACTTCGAACCCTCCGCAGCGTTGTATTTCAACGCTAATCAAAAAAGGAGCACTTCGATATGGCAAGAAAATACTCACGCAGTGCAGGCAAGGATGTGGAGCGGGAGATGCACAAGTTCAAACGCGGCCAACTAAAGAGCGGTAAAGGTGGCAAAGGCGGAAAGGTGAAGAGCCGCAAACAGGCCATAGCCATTGGGTTGTCGGAGGCACGGCGAAAAGGGAAACGGGTTCCGCGCAAAGCTGCGTAGGTCGCTTGGTGCCACGCTCATATGCCAAGCATGGGCGATTGAGCAATTCGCACCACCGGCCTTCCGATGACCTCCTGGCCACCTGAGAATCGCGAAGGCCCCAGGGATTTTGCAAATGGGGCCTTCGTGGGATGCGGTCCGCCTGAGTTAATATCAAGGGTGAGCGGCCGTGCAGCCATCGACAGATTAGCACGATCTCGTGCACCCGGGGAGTCCCGGGAATTCCTGAATAGATGTCCTAGCCTCGAAGTGAACTTGCGGCAGCCTCGCAGAAGGAGCTACTCTATGCTGCTGGCCGCGTTTGTATTGCGTTGGGATGGCATTGAGTGAGAGCTGATGCCAAGTGAGTATGACTTCGCACCGTTATTTCGTTTTGCGTCACGCAGGAGAGTGGAAAATCTCACTCCATTACGCATACTATGGTCCCTACAGAACCCGGCGCGAGGCAATAAACACAGCCATAAATTGGGCTCACCTGCGAGGGTGCATGGGAGACGACACTCAGGTGGTCATCCACGATGACGACCAGTTCGAAGTTTGCTGGACCTACGGAAAAGACCCGTATCCCCCTAAGCAGCTAGTTGGTTAGTGGCAACTCATCTTTCAGCTGACTGCGGTTGCTCTCGTGGATCTACTTGCGGCAATCCGCCCGGCTGATCGGTACCTCCGGGCGGCTGATCAGGTGGGGTACCTCCGGCTGGTGGAGCGGTGCCCGCTACTTTATCAACGCCGCCATCCAAATCATTGGAGTTGTCGGACCCGTCACCGGCAAGCGTTACCTGCGGTGAACTGTATTGCGATCTGAAATTGACGAGAATGCAAATCGTTTCGCTGCACGACACATACCGATCTTTTTCTCCGTTGCAGAATCTCTCGTAGAGTGGATCGGCGCGCTCCATCAAGCGACAGTTCAGCAAGACTGGTTGCTCGCTTCTTGCCGATCCTGCAGCCGAATATCCGATGGCTATTGCGAGACTCCCGAAAATGACAAATGTCCGCGCTAAGGTGCCCATTACTCTAACCCTCTCTTACGCAACCAACTGGGAAATGTTGCATCCTGGCGGCGATCAAAATCAATTCATGGAGCTGTGTGGCTAGATAATTGCCGGGCTTTGTCACTCAAAAACCACAGGATTCCGTCACTTGTGTTACCGGCTTCGGGCTACCCAATTCGTTAAGCGAAGCCCGCTCGGCGCCAAGCGAAAAAAGCTTGATCCTTCCTCAGATGACCATTTCGGGTGTGTTCGTAACTTGAGCCCATGTTATTGGGCAAATCGCGCCTGGGGACCATTTTGCGGGGGCAGATCATTGCAAGTGTCGGTTGGCTGAGTGCTCAAACCCACTGATCGGAAGAGTTCCTTAAGAGCGTGCTCTCGTGTTTCAGTCTCCGATAAGCCCTTCTCCAGACAGTCTCTAATCATCTCCCGCAGCTTACTGAATTCATAATCGGGCCGAAGCTTGGACAACAGCATCGGGTTGGTCCGAGCAGCCGTCTCCCAAACCGAGGTGAGGATCTGGTCAAGCCTGGCTCCGTCGATTTCCTTTGCCATCTTCGCATTCCTTAGTGAACCGCGAAGGGCTTGCGAATTCCTTCCCCCAGCACAGCGCTTCGCGCATCTTCGAGATTGGCCTCGTAGCCGGGGCCCGATGCCGATTGGACAATGATTTCGTCGGCTATGTCCTCCAATGCGACATTCGCCGCGATATTGGCCTGTCGTATTTTCTCGGCTTCAACATAAACCTGGACCAGAACTTGTGCCTTCTTGGCTGATTCAACCAAAGCGCAAATTTCCGCAACTATCTTCGGGGGCAGAACCTTCAGCATTGCACGTCTCCCGTTTGTGATGAACGTGCACCAAACGATGGAAATAACAAGCCCGCAACTGCTGAGCTTAAGCAAATACGGGCGCTTGCCTGCTTTCGATGATTGGAGCAAAAGAAGCTAAGAATCCTTCTTGAGCAAATAACACCGGAACATTATTTTACGCATAGATTGGTTCTTGCTAAAGATGAGTAAGTGATAGCCGAGGTGAAACATGGAACCCGCTGACCGCGATTACCGGCTGCAAATCATGTTGCGGCCAGAAGAGCTGCAGGCCATCGAGAACTGGCGCTTTGAAAAGCACATGCCCAGCCGCGCTTCCGCCGTTCGGGAACTTCTCCGCCGGGGCCTTGCAGCAGAGGGCTTTGAATTCGCCGAGACAGGTAAACAATCTTCAAGCTTCGGCGTAACAGAGCGCGAGTTTGGCGTCCCTGACACCGTCAAGGACGAGCCGGCATAGTCGAGCGCGAATGCGCAGCCCGCTGAAACCGTCAACTCTGGTCAGCACCGGCATTAGGCAAATATCCGCCCCGGATGGACAGCCGTTCTACTTTCCAGACGAGGATGGTATTCAGCGTCACATCGAAGCGGCCCTGTTTGGAACCGAATACCCCCCACCGTTTCCGGGTGAATTCACAGCCGACACGATCGTCGATGTTGGAGCGCACGTTGGCGCGGCCACTCGGCATTTTCACGCGGCTTATCCTAACGCTCGAATATTGGCATTTGAACCAAACCCCTCATCCTTCGCCATGCTCGAACGCAACACGCTGATGTGTGGGGGCGTGGAATTAGTGAACGCTGCCTTGGCGCCGCTTGCTGGTCACGGCAGCCTCTTCCTTGGGCGTAGCAGCAGCATGCAAGCCTCATTGGTACCCAACGAGGAAAACCTTGCTCAGCATGTCGAGGTTGCTTGCCTGCAGGCAGACACCGCACTTGCCTCACGCGACATCAGCCAAATCTCGATATTGAAACTGGATACGGAAGGTTCCGAGCTACCAATTTTGTCCGCGCTCGAAAGATACTTGCCGCACATCAAGGTCATCTATTTGGAATTTCACAGCGAGCAACACCGTTTGATGGCGGATGAACTATTGAAAAGTCGATTCACTCTCTTTCATGCAATCGTGACGAGACCCGATCGGGGAACGGTGGGCTATATCGCCAAGGACGAACTTGCTCGGATGCAAGCAACGACCAAGCGGTCACGCCATGTTTTCCCGAAGCACCTTGGTCCAGGTGCCTCGCCCCCTAGAAAAGAAAGTATCCAAGGAGGCGCGATGCATGTTGTGATTGAGGGGAAACGCTTAAGTCCCTGCAGGCCGTTTAGTCCGACTGACGGTAGCGGCGCAAATAATCGAAACCCACTGCAATTACAATGAAGGTCCCTACGAAACTGCCCTGCCAAAACGTGCTGATGCCCAACAGGATCAGACTGTTGCGGATCACTTCGATCAGGGCTGCACCAACCACGGCGCCAAAGGCGGTGCCAACGCCGCCTGCGAGGTTGGCGCCCCCGATGACGGCAGCAGCGATAACACTCAACTCCATTCCCTGGCCAAGATTTGTAGTGACTCCCCCGAGCCATCCGACTTCCAAGATGCCGGCAATCCCTGCTGTGAGAGCCGAAAACATATAAACGCTTATCTTCATGTGCCTCACCGGAACGCCGGTGAGCACGGCAGCCTGTTCATTGCCGCCGATCGCGAAAAGGTGCCTCCCCCATGTCGTCCAGCGAAATGCAAATCCGGTAAACGCTGCGAGGGCTGCAAGCACCAGCACCGGATTGGCGATATCGAACGTTGTACCTCCGCCGAGCCACAAAAGTTTCGCCTGATCGGGGCCGAACTGATAGACCATTTTGTTGTTCGACAGCACCATGGCGAGGCTGCGGGCGACAGACAGCATGCCCAGGGTCACCACGAACGCCGGAATTTTGATGTAGGCGATCAGCACACCGTTGATGAATCCAACCAGCAGCGCACAAAAAATTGCCGCCAAACACGCGATCCAAATTGAATGGCCCCACGACATCAACGTGCCGACCACCATCGCCGACAGACATAGGATCGAGCCAACGGAGAGGTCAATTCCTCCAGCAACAATAACCGCGGTCATGCCCAGGGCTATAATGCCGACGAATGCGAAGTTGCGCGTGACATTGAATAGATTTTGTGGCGTGGCGAAGGTGTCGGTCATCAATGAAAGAGCGAGACACGCGAGAACCGCCGCTATGAATACCCAGAATGTCTGCCTGCTGAAGAGCCAACCCAGCACTCCATGGCTTCGCTGGTTGAGAGTGTCGTCGATCGAAATGGCCATGGTAACGATCCTTCTTGAGTGGCCTACCTTACACCTTCTATGGCTCCCGTTATCAGCCCGGTTACTTCTTCCGGCGAGCTTTGGCTGATCTTCTTGTCGGCTACTTTGCGCCCGCGACGCAAGACCACGATCCGGTCCGACACCGCAAAAACATCGGGCATGCGATGGCTGATGAGCACGACGGCGATCATCTGGTCCCGTAGGCGACGAATGAGGTTGAGCACCTCCGCGACTTGACGCACGCTGATAGCCGCGGTCGGCTCGTCCATCAGTACAATTCGGGGGTTGGAAAGCCGTGTGCGCGCAATGGCAACGGCCTGGCGCTGGCCTCCGGACATGTCCTTGACAAGATCGCGCGGCCGCGTCTCGG
Source organism: Aestuariivirgaceae bacterium (assembly GCA_036555325.1). Lineage (GTDB taxonomy): Bacteria > Pseudomonadota > Alphaproteobacteria > Rhizobiales > Aestuariivirgaceae > DATBLQ01. The sequence goes on from DATBLQ010000029.1 coordinate 11,324, forward strand.
ATTTGAGTTCCTTGAACAGCTCGGCGGCACGTCTGTACATGGCAGCGTAGTCGAGCACCTGCAGCGGCCCCATTCCCTTGTGCACTTCACGCCCCAAGAACACATTGGCCGCAGCGGTCAAATTGTTGCAAAGGGCTAGGTCCTGATAGACAACCTCTATGCCTTTCTCGCGGGCTTCGATCGGCCGGTGGAAATGAACCTGCTCCCCTGCAACATGCATGGTGCCGTGCGAAGGGGGGTAATTCCCCGCCATTACCTTCACGAGCGTTGACTTCCCCGCTCCATTGTCCCCCATCAGGCCGACCACTTCACCAGATTCAATACTGAAGGACACATCGGTCAGCGCTTGAATGGCACCGAAGTTCTTTGAGATATCTCGCAGCTCAAGCACCGGCATCGGCTCGGCTCTATCCTCTTTTACAACCGATAACTGAGCGGCGGTGGGGGCGTCAATCACAAGCGGGACCTTTTCGGTGGGCGACAGTTATTTTGTACGATAAATACAATTGATCCCGATAAAAGGACCGCTATTATTCTCTTGGGGTTATTTCGTAAGGAAATCACCTCCCACTAATCATAACAGATCATTCAAAGGCTTCGCCGATAGCTGGCGCAATTTCATGCCGGCCATATGCAGGGAGGAAAATATGAGAAAACTTTTGCTTTTGATTGCTGCCTTGTCGCTCGGCTCATGGGCGGCGGCAGCTCTGGCGCAAGACAAAACACTGGCCATTGTTGTCAAGGGTCTGGACAACCCGTTTTTTGGCGTAATGGGTGATGGCTGTGCAAAATGGAACAGTGAAAATCAAGGCAAGGGCTACACTTGTCTGTTTACCGGCCCCGCCTCGAGTGCCGATGAGCAAGGAGAGGTGCAGATCGTAGACGACCTTTTGACCAAGGGAGTTGCGGCTATCGCAATTTCACCGTCCAACGCACCGGCCATGGCGAACTTGTTGAAGCAACGCAAGCCGACGATCCCCATCATGACGATTGATGCCGACCTCGGAAAGGATGATGTGGCGCTGCGCAAGACCTATCTTGGAACCGACAATTATCTGATGGGCGTCAAGATGGCCGAGTATCTGAAGAAGTTTAAGCCCGAAGGCGGTACGGTATGCCTTCAGCTTGGCAACGTTGCAGCCGATAATATCAATGCACGCGCAGCCGGATTCCGCGATACGGTAGCGGGAAGCAAGGGGGTCGACCGGCTGGCCGGACAAGGCGGATGGACAGAGATCGAAGGATGCCCGGTCTTCACTAACGACCAGGCCGATCTGGCCAACCAGCAAATGGCCGATACCTTCACTGCCAACCCCGATCTCACGGCTTTCATCCTAGTTGGCGGCTGGGCGCAATTCGCACCGCAAGCCTACTCTCAGGTAACCGACCAGGTCATGGATAAGCTCAAGAGCAAATCCCTGGTCATCGTGGCTGGAGACGTCCTGCCCCCGCAGCTAGAAGCGCTGAAAGCAGGCCGGAGCAGCGTGCAAATTGGTCAGAGACCATTTGAGATGGGATATCGCGCGCCTACGGTCATGATTGACATGATCGAGGGGAAGGACGTTCCCGATCCTCTCTATACGGGGCTTGATGAATGCACGCCCGAAAATGTCGATACCTGCATCGCAAAATAGCCCAACACCAAAGCCAAATCCCATGGATCGAAACTTGAGGCGCTACGGCGCCTCTTTTATTTGCAGAACAGCTCTATGCTCAGGACGCATCAAGCCACAGCCCCATCTTCGCAAGGGCCTGCGCTGCGACCTGTTTGTGAGCTGGGTTGTCGAGAACCAACGTGTTAAGTGCGGATACGGTTTGGCTAAGTTCCCGCTTGAACATCATGTCTTGGATGGTCAGAACAACTTGGCTGGGCCGCATAGCAACGATGGCTTTCGCCAGTTCTATTGTGTCATCGACTGATGTCTCTGCAATCGCCCGTTTCATGGTCCCTCCACGGCATTCCGCACAGCGGCTACTTCTTTAGCGCACCGCAGGCTCGGGCTCGATGTATACCTATCGGATTTGAACAGGAATTTCCCAGCACCCGGCTTGCATCAGGTTCGACGATCAATCCCTAGTATTAGGCAGGCCAAGCGACCGCAATGCCCTGCAAGCACTGCCACCTATTTATGACGCTGGTCTAGACCCGCGCTCGCGAGGGAAGCTGCCTGAGCGAAAAATTGTGTCTCCACAGGGAATCGTGTTGGCCCGATGGAAAATCCACTCCAACGGTACCGCCATCTCTCCACTTTATTGTGCAGTAGTGCACGTCCCTGTCGCCATCGATCCTCAACCAGAAATTCCGCGGAAGGATCCACCCGCTGTCGATGTTCAGCTTCGCCCCTACTGGAGAGATCTCCGTCACGATGCATGGCGCCGGCGAGACCTGTCCCGGTGCTATGATTTTCGCAGCCATGCGAGCGGACAGGCGAGGAGTGTCCTGCCGTCTTTCGTTTGAAGATTTGTTTTTCATTCCTGGTCCCGACATTCACAAGAGCGCGACCCCATCATTATCTGAATCCCATAGAAACTGTTTTAATTGAGCGTCTAAAATTGTTTTTATTCCCAGAAGAAAACGGCCCGGCTCAAGGTTCGCTATTTCATCAGAATCCGCAATTTTTACCTGTTTTGAGTGCTTTTTTCGCCAATCAGCAGTGTTACGGAAAGGTAACTTTGGGGAACTTTCGGGCGATCTGAAGCGTTTGCATTGCGAAATTTGGCAAACGAAAGGATTAGCCATGAACTTCATGAAACACGCGTCAATAGTCTCGACTGTGGCGCTTATGACAATCGGCACCGCCGGTTTTGCAAGCGCGCAAGATTACGGCCAGGACCAGAAGCGTGAGTATGGCCAGCGCAGCGAGTGCGTTGCCGGTGAGCCGGGCTGTCCTCCGGCCATGCGCAAAAAAGATAAAGACATGGACGAAATGAACGTCCAGGTCGATAAGCCACGGAAGATGAGCCAAGCCGAATCAAAGTGGAGGTTCGATTCCAACCGGCACGAACGACGACGTCACAAGGACGATCGGTTCCGCTTCTTCTTTAACGGCTTCTGGTATCCTGAGCCCTATTGGCTAGGCTACGGCCTGCGTCCGATTCATCGTATCGGCTGCGCCGAGGGTCGCTTGATCGTACGTGACCACGGTTTCTATCGCGTCCGTACTGTCGAGTGTAACGGCCGCACTTACACTTACCTTGGACGCCGCCATGGCGACACGTTCAGAATTTTGCTGAACTCTCGCTCCGGACGGGTCATCGATTTTGATCCAGTCTAACTTTCGGCGTCAATAGGAAACCGGCTTGGATTAATTTCCAAGCCGGTTTTCTTATTCCTCAGCCCCCCGATTTTTGTTTGTAGCTAAGACGCCAGATGGTCCCGTTGCCATCCTCCGTCAAGAAAAGGGAACCGTCTTTCGCCAGCGACGTAGACCCACTCTGGGTTGGGGCCGGGTGGATAAAACGCAATGCCATAGGGCTGATAAAGCCCCGTGGCGAAAACTTCCTCCTTATCGGGCTTGTTGGTGTCTTTCCCCATGCGGTACACCCGCACCTGATTGGCCTTGCTTTCGGCAACGAACAAATCACCGTTGGGCGCCACGCGAATGACTCGCGGACCAATCAGTCCCGACGCCACCATTTCAATCGAGAAACCATCCGGCACCTTGGGTTTGGTATCAGCGGGCCGATCCGCGGTGTCAGGGAAGTTCGCAACCGTTTCTACTGAGACTGGCAGGTCCTCGGGTCTGATATGGCGTTTCACTCCTGGGGCACCATCATTCCAATCTCCGAAAGCCGCCTCTCCGACCTTTGTTTCGCTATCGAGGGAAATCTGCCCGAACACTGTCGTTGCCAGTAGCGCGGCGGTAGATATCGCCAGCATTCGGTTGAGTACCGGCATTTGAACCTCCATTTGTAGCTCGTAGACGTCGATACCTGCAGGCCAACAACCTCCACCGTCAGTTCCGAATGCAAAACCGACCTCACCGAGCATCGTTTCCCGCAGCGGGAGCCGCAAGATCAGACCTCAACTCGGCTTCCGCAAAAGGGTTTCAATACTCATTGAACCCCGCGGCGGA
>DATBLQ010000066.1:0-24057 GCA_036555325.1 Aestuariivirgaceae bacterium
GAATGATCCGGACTATCCCGATTTCCCCGACGGCATCACCTACAACGTCACCGATCTCACCATGACCTTTGGCGCCGGGGTCGGGATCCTTTCCGGCTTTGAAAACGGCATCACCATCAATTCGTCCAATGACACCATCGATATCGAAATGGGGACGGATAGCCTTCACGCTCGGCGAGCAGGTGATCGCCGGCGCCTACCAGTACTCGCTCTATTACGATGCCTTGAGCTTAGAATGGTATCTGCAGTCCTCGCTGCTCGCCACCGATGACTACCCCGCCGCTCTCACCGGCGCGCTTCTCTCCTTCAACGCCGATTGGGGTGCCTGGGCAGGCTCTTTCGAGGATAGCTCCGGCGTCACCATCGATCTCTCCAACACCGACAGCCTGCGGGGCGAGATCGCCGCCCGCTTCGAGAGCAGCATCCTAAGTGGCGGCCTCATCGCCCTCGATGCCGGTCTTCGCCATGAGTTCAAGGGCGAGCAACAGGCGGAGGTCTCAGGCTTGAGCTTCACTCACGAGCTTCCCGGCACCTCGGGCTTCATCGCCGCCGCCCTCAACCTGATGCTCGATGAGACCTTTTCCTTCACCCTGCGCGGGGAAGCCGCCGGAAACTCGGAGAGCAGCGAACTCAACGGCTCGTTGAGCTTCGACATTCAGTTATAATCAATCAATGATTGAATATTGCACCAAACATCCGTTAGGGTTGAATCGTGCCATTTCTGTAACTATTGTCGGATGTTGGCACTGATTCATCGGGGGCACGAGCTTCGGGGGGAGCAAATGGAAGAGATCGACAAGTCGGCTGAGATCATGGAGAAGCCCGAAACTTCGCCCGAAACAATCGAACCGGCGAAGCAACCAGACGCCGTGGCCAAGACGGAGATTTCCTGCTCGCGCGGGCTTGCCGCCTGGCTTCGCGCCCAGAACCTCAGTCTTGCCTTCACCTCCTATCAAACGGGCCTTCTCTACCTTGTGGGCGCGCAGCCCAACGGCGTCCTCTCCGTCAACCAGATCGGCTTTGCCCGCGCCATGGGCCTCTGGGCCACGGCGCAGCGGATCTATCTCGCCGTCAATGCACAGGTGTGGCGGCTTGAGAACATGCTGCGGTCCGGCCAGTTCGCCAATCAGCATTTCGACCGCTGCTATATTCCCCGCAACTCGCAGGCGACGGGCGAGATCGATCTGCACGAGCTTGCCGTGCAGCCGAGCGGCCGGGTGGTCTTCGTCAACACCGCCTTTTCCTGCCTCGCCGAATTCGACAAGACTCACTCCTTCCGTCCCATTTGGAAACCTCCCTTCATCAGCAAACTCGCGCCGGAAGATCGCTGCCATCTGAACGGTCTCTGCATGGAAGAGGGAAAGCCCCGCTATGTCACCGCCGTGTGCCGCTCCGACATCATCAACGGCTGGCGCGATCGGCGCGCCGAAAGCGGCATCATCATCGATCTCGCCACCGACCAGGTGCTCACCGAGCAGTTGTCGATGCCCCACTCGCCAAGACTATGGAACGGCGCTCTCTGGGTGCTCGACTCCGGCCGCGGCTTTCTTTGCCGCGTCGACCGCAAATCGGGAAAGCTCACCCAGCACGCCTTTCTTCCCGGTTTCCTTCGCGGTCTCGCCTTTTATGGAAATTCCGCCGTCGTCGGTCTCTCGCTGCCGCGCGACAAGACATTTTCAGGCCTCGATCTTGACGCCAATCTGAAGGCGCGCGACGGCGAACCCTGGTGCGGCATACAGGTTATCGATCTCAACACCGGCGATGTTCAGCAATGGCTGAGACTCGAAGGACAGGTGCGTGAGCTCTTCGATGTCGCGGTGCTTCCTGGTGTCCGCTGCCCGATGGGAGTGAGTCCGCAAAGCCGCGAATTCGCCACCACCATCAGCCGCGTCGAGGAGTTTGGTTCCCTCGACGGAGTGGGCGAGCCCCCGCCTGTTCTGGCCCGCGCCTCTGCCGCCTGACAACAAGGCAGCTTAACGGTCGCTCGGCAGCTTCGGTCTCCGCTGCATCCACTGGTGCTCCTGTTCGTAGGCGAATGCAGCTCTTAGGACCGTCCAATCGTCGAACATCCGTCCGACGATCTGCAGCCCTGCCGGCAACCCCGCGGCGGTGTAGCCGCAAGGCACGCTCGCCGCTGGCTGTTGGGTGAGGTTGAAGGGATAGGAAAAAGGCGTCCAGTCCACCCACTTTCCGATGCCTTCGGCAACGGGCGCGAGCTGGCCGGCCTCGAACGCCGCAATGGGCAGGCTTGGAGTCATCAACAGATCGTAGCGCTCCATGAACTGGCGCATCCTGCTGCCAAGCATGCCGCGCTGCTTGACCGCATCGAAGTAGTCTTCGAGCGAGATCGCTTTCGATTGCTCCAGCACATCGTTGAGACCTGGGTCGAGCAGTCTTCGCTTCGTTTCGGGCAGGCTGCCCAGCAACCCGCGCACACCGCTCCACCACAGCACGCGGAAGATGGCGCCGGCATCGTCGAGCGCCGGCGCAACCTCCTCGACCTTCGCCCCGAGATCGGCGAGGCTCTTGACCGCCGCCTTGACCAGCCGCGCGATTTGGGGCTCGACCTCCGACTGTCCGAGGCGCGGACTGAAGGCAATTCTCAACCCCCTAACTCCTCCCTTAAGACCCTTGACGAAATCCCGCCCCTCATGGGGAAGCGATGTCCAGTCGCGTTCGTCCGGCAGCGAGATAGCATTCATCATTAGTGCGGCGTCTTCCACCGTGCGCGTCATCGGGCCCACATGCGCCACCGTGCCGAATGGACTGAGCGGATAGGCCGGCACTCGTCCGAAGCTCGGTTTCAAGCCGAAGATGCCGCTGAACGCCGCCGGGATCCGGATCGATCCCCCGCCGTCAGTGCCAAGCGACAACGGTCCATAACCCGCCGCTATTGCCGCAGCCGACCCTCCCGAGGACCCTCCAGGCGTCCTGGTCAAATCCCAGGGATTGCGCGTCACTCCGGTAAGCGGTGAATCCGTTACTCCCTTCCAACCGAATTCGGGCGTTGTCGTCTTGCCGATCAGCACCGCCCCCTGCTCTTTGAGCCGCGCCACCGATGGCGCATCTTCCCTCCACTCCTGTCCCGCATCGATGGTCTTGGAACCGCGCAGCGTCGGCCAGCCACTGGTGAGAAGCAGATCCTTAATGAGCACCGGCACCCCGTCCAGCGGAGCATTTGGGCTCTTTTTCATCCAGCGTTTCTCTGATGCCCTCGCCGCCTTCAGTGCCGAGGTCTCATCGACAAGACACATCGCGTTGATCGATGGCTCGCCAGTCGCAATCTGCTCAAGCACCGCTTTTGTCACCTCGACTGGCGAGAATTTGCGCTGCTTGTAGCCCCTCGCCATTTGGCTTGCCGTGAGCCAATTGAGATCCTTCGCCACGTCTTGCCCCTCGATGCTGTGTTGAGTTGTCGATTGCAATGGCGGTTGCTTACCGCAAAGGCGGGATCCATTGAAAGGGGCAATTGGAAAATGTGCTGGATCAAGCCGGCCCAATATTGGGGAAGCCCCGCGCGAAGCCGCGCGGAGCTCGGTTGCGAAGTCAGGACTAGCTGCGGGTGATGTACAGGAACAATTCGCCACTCGGCCCGACGTCAGTCGCAATCACCTGATTGACGTCAAAGCTCGGATGTTGCGCTTTGATCTTTTCCATGAGGGCGGTATTGCCCTCCAATGCCGACTTGATCTGGGCATTGTTCGAGCGGAATTTGGTAATGTCGTCCTTGAGCATCTGGTCGTTCTGGGCGGTTTGAACTGCATCGAGGTCGACTAAGCAAACGACCGTCGGAGTTAAGCTGGTGAGCTTGTCCAACCCGATCTTGACGTCGCCCAGGGCCGTCCGGGCATTTTCCGAAATAACCTGATTATCCGCACTTAAGCCCATCGTTCGGCTGCCGGTCGCGGGGGCCGCGGTTGTGCTGCCGGTGGTTTCAGTGCTGGTTCCACTGGAGCTCGCCGCAGTATCGGTACTGGTTCCGGTGGTTCCAGTCGTAGAGCTGGTGCCAGTCGTCGTGCTGGCCGCCGTGTCGGTCGTAGTGGCGGTGCTGGCCGTGCTCGGTCCGCAGACCATCGCGCTGCTGGCAGCCACCTGCGTCCCGGTTGAGTCTTGCGCCATCGCCGGTGCCGCAAGCGCCAACGCAGCGGCCGCTGCCGTTAAGAGAAGCTTATTCATGAGTCTATCCTCTGATTTTGAGTTGCGAATTGGGCCGCATAGGCAATTGGCCTCGGCCTTTGGGAGGAACGTGGTTCGTAAACGGGTGTTCCGAAATTATTTATTGCTCATGTTGCAACGGCCAAGTCTGAGCTCTCCTGCTAGGCCTGCACGCCGGCGCGGGCGGACGTTGCGAAATAATCTGCAAAGCTTAATGTTTGCTCCGCGCCATCCTTCATGAGCGGAAGAAATCTCGGCTCGCTTTCGACTTGCCGAAGCCATCGGCGAATTGATGGATATTTCTCGAGGTCAACACCCGCTTCATGCGCCCATGCCGTATATGGATAGAGTGCATAATCGGCGATGGTTAGCGTTTCTGCTGCAATGAATTTCCACACATCGAGCTGGTTTTCCATGACCATGAGTGCGCTGTGCGCTCGCGGCCACAACTCTTCCAGCCGCTGTCGGCTGCGTTCCGGACCATCGCTGAAATGGATGAGATAGCGCATGACCGCCAGCGCCGGCTCATGACTGTATTGCTCGAAAAACATCCAGCGAAGAACTTCCGCTTGTGCTCGACGGTCGCCGGGCCACAGGTTCGTCCCTTGAGAAAAATAGTAGAGAATCGCACCGGACTCCGTCAGGACGTCGCCGTCTTCGAACATGACCGAGGGCACTTTGCCGATGGGATTGATCTTGAGATATTCCGCCCGTCGTGGTTCGCCGCGCGACTGGGAGACATCCACCCGGCGATATTTGATTTCCCGCCAATAAAGCACGAGTTGCACCTTGTGAACATTGCCGGATTCGAGGTTCCCAAACAGCGTCACCATTATGATACCTGTCCGCTGCGGCGCTGAGCGGCGATGAGCTGGCGATCGACCGCAATACTTTTGATCAATGCGAAAACATCCTTTCCGGGTTTGAGATCGAGCTCCTTGACCGAGCGCCTGGTAATGCGTGCCCTCAAAATCTGGCGCATTGCCTTCAACCGCAGTTCCGCAAACGCGGAGTCTTCCTCCTCCACGATTTCCTCGATTTGTGCCGCAATAACATTGCGAATGCTGATCCCTTCCGGTCTTTTCACCGCAATCGCCACATCTCGGGCTCGAATCCTCAAGCGCACCTTGCACGATTTCGGCAGCCCAAGGCTTGGGACTTGGAGTGGCGTTCCGTCCAGATCCACCGTGCTTATGGCGAATTCGGGATCTTCGTTTGTCACTGTACCTTCCAAGATCGCTCCAGCTTCAAACCTGCCAAGATAGGGGGCAAGGTCAAGCCGAGCGACGATCTCCTGAGCAGGCCCGGTGGCGATGATCCGGCCGTTGTTCATGATCGCCAGTTGGTTGGCCACCCGAGACGCTTCTTCGATTGCGTGGGTCACGTAGACGATAGGAATACCGAAAACGTCGGGTATGCGCTCGATATAGGCCAGCGCCTCCGCCCGGCGCACCAAATCGAGCGCGCTCAAAGGCTCGTCCATCAACAGCAATTGCGGATTGGTCAGCAGCGACCGCGCTATTGCCACTCGCTGGATCTCACCTCCCGAAAGCGCCGTGCAGCGACGATCGAGCAGCTGCTTTATGCCGAGGATACTGATGATCTGCGCCCGATCGAGTTGCCGGGCCCGTCGCTTTCCTCGACGTTGAGCAAAGTCGAGATTTCCCTTGACGGAAAGGTGCGGAAACAATCGCGCCTCTTGGAAGATATATCCAATCGATCGCTCGTGCGTCGCAACCCGTATTCCACGTTTGCTGTCGAGCCATTGCTCATCGCCGATGCGGATCGACCCGCTCACCTGCTTTTCAAGTCCGGCAAGCACCCGCAGCAATGTTGTCTTCCCAGAGCCGCTGGGTCCGAGCACCACCGTTATTCCCCGCGCAGAGAAGTGTGCCGTAGCATCGAGACGGAACGCACCTCGATTGGCCAGGACCTCTATGTCAATTTCACTCATTGATCCCGTCCAGTGATCGGTAGTCGTTAATGCAAAAGATAGACCCCCAACACATCAGGAATGAAAATGCGCCTTTGCAGAATGGCATTCCGTCTAACCGGTTGGTAGAGATTTCTGGTTCTGCGGGGTTCTCGCTGAACCGTGCCCGTTTTGCGCGGGCGTTGGTTTTTGGCGTCTGGGGCCCTACTTCGATGGCGTGTCCGTGAGTCTATCCCTCATGCAGTTCTCTTTGAATTCAGCGCCCCTGAATACCAGATGCTCGATTGCCTCCTCGCTCATCCCACTTGCAAGTAGGCTTGCAATAAAGGGCTGCAGTTCAGGGCCTCCGACTCGACCGTCGCTATTGTGATCGGCGTTGCGAAACATCGCCTGGCACGCGACCTCGGTTGCAGCATGGGCACCAGCCACTTCTAGCGAGAAATAGGCAATTGCAAAGAAAACGAGAAACTTCATCAGGCCTGCGAGTGGTTCATGGCGAACCGCAGCTAACCGATCCCGACGGCAATCGTTCCGTGCTTCCCAAATTTGATCCTACTGCCGCGGAACGGGGTCAGTTGGCTCAGATGCCGCAGGTATCTGAACTTAAACGGAAAATGAACGGTACGTTCAGGGCCGGTTCCAGCAAAGTCGCGTAAGGTTCGCTCAGCATCGGGAATTCAAGAGAGATTGGAGTGAGCCATGGGTAAGGGAATCGCCACTGCCATTTTCGGGTTCGGGGTCATTATGAGCGTCGCCCTCCTGATTTCTGAGCCCACCTCCACTGCCAGCGTGATCGCCCCCAACACGACCATCGTGAAGAAAAACATGGTCTTTCCGTTGAAGGGAAGTCTTTCGGTTGAATCTTGCGCGGTGGCATTGTGTGCTGATGCATAAGTGAGTTCTCGCAAAAAGAAGCTGGAAGTTTGTGGTGCAACTTGATAGTGTACTCTAAGAGCTGGTCCCGATCCCCTGCAACCGTATCGTCGCCAGCTTTAGGAAAGGGCCCTAAGACGGGCCCTTTTCAATTTCGGCGTCCTCGATGAACGTTCGTTGAATTTTGCCTTCAGGCCCCGTTCCGCTTCGGCTCGCTAACGTGAATCCATGCTTCGCGATTTCCGGGAGGAACTAATGGGTGCGCGTGGGATTTGGCTGATGCTTCTGGCAGTGGTGCCGGTTTTCCATTTTTCATCGTCCGACGCGGCAGCGGCAGCACGTTCCTATTCGAGCCCGACCCATCTTGGACAGCAGATTCATCGTTGTCTTGCCGACGGGACCACCTGCGGAAAACCCGCCGCCGACGCATTTTGCAAACTGCAGGGCTTCGACAGCGCGCTTAATTTTCGCCTGCAGCATGACCCAGCGCAGATATCTACTACGATCGTGATTGACTCCGGCCAGCGCCTGAGGGCACCGGAAGCGGAGCCGTTTCAGATGGTCAAGTGTTGGCGTCCGAACGATTTGCCGACCGCGGTTCAGTTCGGCGTAAGCAACATTGCCTCGCCCATCTTGTGCGATCTGGGCAAAGACTGCCGCAAGTCTGCAGCCGACGAGTGGTGCGAAAGCAAGGGCTTCACATTGGGCGCGTCCGCCTATGAGATCAGCCCGGACAAGGCTCTATTCCGCTCCATCAGTTGCGCCACTTTATAGCGTTCGCTTTCTGCTTGTTCGTTGGCATGAAGGCCGCTAGTTTGCCTCGCTTCCTTCATGCCTAAGCGCACAGACATCAAGTCCATTCTCATCATTGGCGCCGGGCCGATCATCATCGGCCAGGCCTGCGAATTTGATTATTCCGGCACCCAGGCCGTGAAAGCGCTCAAGTCGGAAGGCTACCGCATCATCCTGATCAATTCGAACCCGGCAACGATCATGACAGATCCGGATCTGGCCGATGCGACCTACATTGAGCCTATTACCCCCGAAGTGGTGGCACGGATCATTGAATTGGAGCGCCCCGACGCGTTGCTGCCGACCATGGGCGGCCAAACCGCGCTGAATACCGCCCTTACATTGAACAAGCAGAAGATACTTCAGAAATTTGACGTTGAGATGATCGGGGCCAAGGCTCATGTCATCGACAAGGCGGAAGATCGTGAACTCTTCCGCGACGCCATGCGGAAAATCGGGATCGAGACTCCTCGCTCGATGCTTGCACATGATATCGTTGAAGCCCTTGTGGCGCTCGAGACCGTGGGCCTCCCCGCCATCATCCGGCCTTCCTACACTCTTGGCGGCACCGGTGGTGGGATCGCCTACAATCGCGAGGAATACCTCGACATCATCGATCACGGTCTCGATGCGTCCCCCACCCACGAAGTTCTGATCGAAGAGTCGGTCGTTGGCTGGAAGGAATTCGAAATGGAGGTTGTCCGCGACCGCGACGACAATTGCATCATTGTTTGTTCGATAGAAAACATCGATCCGATGGGCGTGCACACCGGCGATTCGATCACCGTTGCCCCCGCCCTCACTCTCACAGACAAGGAATATCAGCGCATGCGCAATGCCGCCATCGCGGTGCTGCGCGAGATCGGGGTCGAGACCGGAGGGTCTAACGTTCAATTCGCGGTGAACCCCGCCGATGGCAGGCTCGTCATCATTGAGATGAACCCGCGCGTGTCGCGCTCCTCTGCCCTGGCATCCAAGGCGACAGGTTTTCCGATTGCCAAGGTCGCCGCGAAACTCGCCGTGGGCTTCACGCTTGATGAACTTGCCAACGACATCACCGGCGGCGCAACACCCGCTTCTTTCGAACCGTCCATCGATTATGTGGTGACCAAAATACCCCGCTTCGCATTTGAGAAATTTCCAGGCGCTGAACCAACCCTCACCACTGCCATGAAATCCGTGGGCGAAGTGATGGCGATTGGACGGACCTTTGCCGAATCGCTGCAAAAGGCGTTGCGCAGCCTTGAGACAGGTCTGACCGGCCTCAACGAGGTCCTCATTCCAGGCTTGGGCGAAGGCGACGACAAGAATGCCATTCGCGCCGCCTTGGGAAGTCCTACCCCCGACCGGATATTGAAAGTCGCCCAGGCCGTGCGGCTTGGCGCTTCGCGCGAGACAATTAACGCCGCCTGCAAATACGATCCCTGGTTCATCGACCAAATCGCGGCAATTGTCGATATGGAGCAGAGAATTCGCCAAGCAGGTCTGCCGGGCGATGCGGCCAATCTCTCTCGCCTCAAGGCGATGGGTTTTTGCGACGCGCGACTTGCAGAGCTCGCCGGCCTAAGCGAAGACAAGGTCGCAACTCTCCGGCATAAGCTTGGCCTTAGGCCCGTGTACAAGCGCATCGATACATGCGCTGCAGAATTCGCCTCGCCCACGGCCTACATGTATTCGACTTACGAGTCAGGTCTGCCGGGCCTTGATGGGGATGAGGCTTTTCCCTCCGCCCGCAAGAAAATCATCATCCTTGGCGGCGGGCCGAACCGTATCGGCCAGGGTATAGAGTTCGACTATTGCTGTTGTCACGCGTGCTTCGCTCTGCGCGAAAGAGGCTTCGAAACGATAATGATCAATTGCAATCCAGAGACGGTTTCCACTGACTACGACACCTCCGATCGTCTCTATTTCGAGCCGCTGACTGGCGAGGATGTTCTCGAAATCGTTCATGCGGAGCAGAAGAGGGGCACGCTCGAAGGCGTTATCGTGCAATTGGGTGGTCAGACGCCGCTGAAGCTCGCCGTGCCGCTGGAGAAGGCCGGGGTGAAAATTCTTGGAACGACCCCTGATGCCATCGATCTCGCCGAAGACCGCGATCGCTTTGCCAAGCTGCTGAAGAAGCTGAAGCTCCAACAGCCCGCTCACGGCATTGCGAAATCGGCTCACGAGGCCCGAAAAATCGCAGACAGGATCGGTTATCCCGTCGTTATCCGGCCCTCATATGTGTTGGGCGGACGAGCTATGGAAATCGTTCGCGACCCTCAACAGCTTGAACGCTACATGGCGGAAGCGGTGATCGTTTCCGGCAAGAGCCCGGTGCTCATCGATAGTTATCTCTCAGACGCAATCGAGGTGGATGTTGACGCGCTGGCGGACGCGAAAGACGTGTTCATTGCCGGCGTCATGGAGCATATCGAGGAAGCAGGCATTCACTCGGGCGACAGCGCATGCTCCCTGCCGCCTCATTCCTTGGACCAGAAGGAAATTGCCGAGTTGCAACGCCAGGCGGCCGAACTCGCGAGAGCGCTCAAGGTCGTTGGTCTTATGAATGTGCAATTCGCCCTGAAGGACGGCACGATTTATGTTCTTGAAGTAAATCCCAGAGCTTCGCGCACGGTGCCCTTCGTTGCCAAGGTGATTGGTGAGCCGATCGCCAAGATTGGTGCACGACTTATGGCGGGGGAAAGCCTCGCAAGCTTTGCTCTTAAACCCCGTCGATTGTTCCACGTGGGCGTCAAGGAGGCGGTCTTTCCTTTCAACCGCTTTCCCAACGTGGATACGCTTTTAGGCCCCGAGATGCGATCGACCGGCGAGGTCATGGGTCTCGACCAAGATTATGCGGTTGCCTTTGCCAAGAGCCAGCTCGGAGTCGGTTCAAAAGTGCCCCTTGAGGGCACGGCCTTCGTATCAGTGAAGGATGCAGACAAGCCCCGCATTCTTCCCGCCGTTAGGATGCTGCATGGCCTGGGCTTTCGCATCATCGGCACCGGCGGTACCCAACGCTATCTTGCGAGCCACGGAGTGCCGAGCGAGAAGGTCAACAAGGTGCTGGAAGGCCGCCCTCACGTCGTCGATGCTCTGAAGAACGGCGATATCCACCTCGTCTTCAACACCACCGAAGGACAGGCTGCCATAGCCGATTCCGCCTCGATCAGGCGGGCCGCTCTGATCGCCCGAATACCCTACTATACGACGGTAGCGGGCTGTATCGCGGCAACCAAGGCGATCGCGGCGGTCAAGGCGCGCACTCTGGATGTGCGGCCTCTTCAGAATTATCACGCCTCCTCTTGTGGATCTGATCCTGCTTCGGGCTAACCGGCTGATTTGCGGTCGCTTTTGAACACAAGAGCCGTGAATCTTGAAAAAATACAGGCTTAGGACTATTCTTTTTTTGTCGGGAGGCCTCTCTTGAGTGGCCTCCCGCGGTTGTTAAGGCAATCGGATTGTGTTTGCGGCTTCAGAGGCCCGGCCAGTCAGATTTTCCGAAGAACAACACCGAAGATTAAGCCCGGCACGGACGAAGTCCCGCCGGCCCTAGATGAACTGACGGATTGCTAAGATGGACAAGGTTCCAATGACCGCCACCGGCCACCAGGCCATGCTCGAGGAGATCAAGCACCTGAAATCGGTGGAACGCCCCCGCATCATCAAATTGATCACTGAGGCGCGTGCCCATGGCGATCTCTCCGAGAACGCCGAGTACCATGCCGCCAAGGATCAACAGGGCTGGCTCGAAGCGCGTGTCGCGGAACTTGAAGACAAGGTTTCGCGCGCCGAGATCATCGATGTGACCAAGCTCTCCGGCGACACTGTCAAGTTCGGTGCCTTCGTCACCTTGGTCGATGAGGACACAGACGAGCAGGCGGTTTATCAGATCGTCGGCGAGTTCGAGGCAGACGTGAAGAAGGGCAAGATCTCGGTGACCTCCCCGATCGCCCGCGCCATCATAGGAAAGAAAAAAGGCGACTCCGTCGAAGTCATGACGCCTGGCGGCGGCAAGAGCTACGAGATCGTCAAGATCCGTTATCGCTGATTTTGAGTCTGGGCCAAGCCGATTTTTAGCAGGTGGAAAATGACACCTGCGGCAAGCCCCCAGAACGCCGAACCGATTGAAAGGACGCTGACGCCGGAAGCCGTCACCAGAAAAGCGATGAGCGCCGCGTCCAGGCATCGCTCGTCTTTGGTCATCGCTGGAACAGCGCTGATGAGCGGCACAAGGAGCCCTAGGCCGGCAATTGCCTTGATCAACGGGGGCGGCATCGATGCCAGCAATTCGACCACTGTGCCCGAGAACAGCCCAAGCAGCATGTAGATCACGAAATAGGGCTGCGCCACACGCCATCGTTCCCGACTGTCGGGATGGCAGTCGGGGCCTGTGCACAGTGCCGCCGTCAAAGCCGCCATAGTCACCGCATGGGCACCGAACGGCGCCAGGACGATCGAGGCGAGCCCTGTCACCCACAGCGCCGCCTTTATCGGAGGCTCATAGCCCGCTTGCTTCAAAACTGCAAAACCAGGCAGATTTTGCGATGCCATGGTTACAAGATAAAGCGGCATGCCAAGCCCGATCAGGCTCGACAGCTCGAATTCCGGGGTTGTCCAGGAAAGCAAGGTGACGCCAACCCGACAGCAGTCAGGATCCATGGCACCGGCTGCAACCGCGATGCCGATACCTGCGGCGACCGCCAGCGGCGTCGCGAGCACCGGCCGCCGAAGTCGTAAGGCGAAATAGATGACGACGACCGGCGCGACAAGGAGCGGATTTGCAGCAAGGGCCGATGGAACGTTAAGACAGTAGCGCAGCAATATTCCGGCGAGCATCGCAGCGGCAATTGGCGCCGGGATTTGCTGGACAAGTTTGGTCAGCGGCCTGAATGCCGCCGTGAGACACATGAGCAAGCCGGCGAACAGGAAGGCTCCTATCGCGTTTGGGAAGCTGGTTCCGCTGGCCGTTGTGGCCACGAGCACAACACCCGGTGTGGACCAAGCGGTGATGACCGGGATGCGATACCAGCTGGAAAGCACCAGCGTGGTGAGAGCCATGCCGAAACACAGCGCCGCCGCCCATGATGCGCTCTGCGCTGGCGTTGCATCGAGGACTCGCGCCGCTTCCACCACCAGCAGGATCGTGCTGCCGAAACCGATAATGACAGTGTTGAAAGCGCTGAGGATCGTTTGCCCCGGCACCGGTGAAATGAACCGCGCCGTTGTCGCCCCCGCCTCCTCCTTCATTGATCGCCGGTGCCCGCACTGGGCGAGAGCGGAACGCCCGGCTCGTATTTGGAAACTCGCAGCGTGAGTGTCGTCTTCACACTGTCGACATTGGGAGCCTTGGTGAGATCGTTGATCACGAACGCCTGTGCCGTGTGGAGGTCCTTTGCCACACATTTCAGCAGAAAATCCACCTCCCCCGACAGCATGTAGCACTCTCTGACGATGGGCCATTTTCGCACCCGGTCTTCAAATGCGACCAGATCGACTTCCGCCTGGCTGTGCAGCCCGACCATGGCAAACATCGTCAGTTCAAACCCCAGCTTCTCGGCATTCAACAGGCCGCGGTAGCTCGTGATCAGACCTTGCTCTTCGAGAGCCCGTACTCGCCTTAGACAGGGAGGAGGCGAGATGCCGGCACGTTTGGCCAGCTCGACATTGGTAATGCGGCCGTCCTTCTGCAACTCATACAGGATTCGCCAATCGGTCTGGTCGAGTTTGAACGCGCGAGGCATGGCGGCAGACTTTTGCCCGTTCCATGCGAATTAAGCAATAAAATTTCAAATCCCCTGCCTCCAGACCGTGAACAATTCCGGATCAAATATTGAGCATCTGGTCAAAATAGGTATGTTGTTTTCACATAGATCAGAAACAGAGCCATGATTATCTAACATGCCTTGGGATACCAAACTGACATGACGAAGCATACCCGACTTTTGATCCTGGGATCCGGCCCCGCAGGTCTCACTGCAGCGATCTATGCCTCCCGCGCGATGCTGAAACCCATTTTGATCGAGGGCATCCAGCCCGGCGGGCAGATGACCATTACCACCGATGTTGAAAATTATCCGGGCTTCGCGGAGGTGGTTCAGGGTCCATGGCTAATGGAACAAATGAGGAAACAGGCCCTGAATGTCGGAACTGAGTTGATCACCGATCACGTGATCGACGCGCAGTTGAAGACGCGTCCCTTCCGGTTCAAGGGCGATTCCGGAGAGGTCTACTCGAGCGACAGCGTGATCATTGCCACCGGCGCTCAGGCCAAATGGCTGGGCTTGCCTTCCGAGGAGCATTTCAAAGGGTTCGGCGTTTCGGCTTGCGCTACCTGCGATGGATTTTTCTTCAAGGAAAGAAAAGTGCTGGTCATTGGCGGCGGCAATACGGCTGTTGAGGAGGCGCTGTTCCTTACGAATTTCGCCAGCGAAGTCGTGATCGTCCATCGACGCAGCGAATTCCGCGCCGAAAAAATCCTCCAGCACCGCCTTTTCGCGAACAAGAAAATCAGTGTCAAATGGGATACCATTCTCGACCGGGTCATAGGTACGGAAACTCCGAAAGGTGTCACCGGGGCTCGCCTCAAGAACCTGAAAACCGGGCAGACTGACGAAATCGCTGCCCAGGGAATCTTCATTGCGATCGGCCACAAGCCAGCTACCGAACTCTTCGTCGGTCAGCTGGACTTCACTCCCTCTGGCTACATTGTCGTCAAGGACCGATCGACCGCGACGAGCATACCGGGCGTGTTCGCCGCAGGTGATGTCGCCGATGAAATCTATCGCCAGGCCGTGACCGCTGCCGGAATGGGCTGCATGGCGGCCCTGGAAGCTGAGAAATTTCTTGCTCATCGTACCCACTTGCACGCGGCCGCCGAATGAACATTCACAACAACTACAACCCGATGGACTGGGATAGGCTGCGGATATTTCATGCCGTTGCCGATGCTGGAAGTTTCACCCACGCCGGGCACGAGCTCGGACTTTCTCAATCGGCCGTCAGTCGGCAGATCAGTGCGCTGGAGCAGGAACTCAACGTTCCGCTTTTTCATCGCCATGCCAGGGGTCTGATCCTCACCGAGCAGGGTGAGATGCTCTACCGAACCGCGCACGATGTCTTCACCAAGCTTGCTGCGGCTCAGGCCCGTCTGATGGATTCGAAGGATAAGCCGACTGGAGAGCTGCGCATAACCACCACCGTGGGTCTTGGCTCGGTGTGGCTCACACCTCGCATCGCGGAATTTATCGAACTCTATCCGGAGATCAGTGTCGTTCTTATACTTGAGGATCGCGAACTCGATCTGGCTATGCGCGAAGCCGACGTGGCGATCAGGTTACGACGTCCCGTGCAGCCTGATCTCATTCAGCGCAAACTCTTCACCGTGCATCATCATCTTTACGCATCTCCCGATTACATTCGTCGAAAGGGCTTGCCCAAGGCCCTCCAGGATCTCGATGAGCACAACATTCTAACCTTCGGCTCGACCACCAGCTTTTTCACGAACATCAATTGGTTGGAAACTGCCGGCAAGTCCGACGGCGACGGCAGGCGATCCATCCTGAAGGTCAACAACGCCTATGGATTGCGCCGTGCTGTCGAAGCCGGCATGGGAATAGCCTCCCTGCCGGACTATATCGTCGGCAAGGAATCCTCCCTTGTTCAGATTCAGCTTCCCGCCGCGACGCCGGAGTTCGATACTTATTTCGTCTACCCGGAGGAATTGCGCGATTCGAAACGGGTGGGGGTATTCCGTGACTTCCTTGTCTCCAAGGCCAAGGAATGGTCGTTCTAGATCTTCTTGCCGCGACCGGAGCTGCCGCTCGTGGTCAGTTTTATGCGAAGCCTGCATGGCTCCTATGTTGGCGCCCTGCTTGCTGATCAATCCTCCTTAACGCACTCTCCGACCTGCGGCTTTCGAGTCGCAAGCTTCAGGCGGAAGTTACTCCCTCCCCCTTTGTACCTTTCGCCATGGGCCGTTCGGACCTCACCCCGGAGGGCCCTATTCCCGCAACGCGGGATCAAATCCAACTCACCGGGCTCAGCAAAAAGGGCCCGGTTTTTTTTACGGCTGCTTTTGAGCTTGCCGTGGGTGGAGGTTTCCTTTTATCGCCGCCATGTCCCTATCTGCTCTTGCTTCGATATGTGCAATCCATGGAAAAGCACGGCGCATCTCGGCGTTGTAACCGAGGTTGCGCACGGTGGGCGATCGCGGCGGAAGTGATTTTTCGCTGTAACGGGTACCGAACAGCCGATCGCTCAGATTGTTGGTAATGCCATAGTTGCCGCTTTCTGCATGAAAGTGATGCAATATATGATTGGTTCGAATGGCACGCAGATAGCGGTTTTCTGTCGGAAACGCGGAATGGCAAACCGAATGCGCGTATTCATAGGCGATGATCAGCACACCGCCAACCGCCAGCCCCGCCGTGAATGCCGTCCAAGACCCAAAAACCAGCGCCTGCAATGCCGCAATGATTGCAACTGCTCCCACGATTGTGTAGGGCGCGGCCAGGATCACCGACTGGTCGCTTGGCTTCGAGTGATGCCGATAATGGATCCTGTACCATAGGGGCGACGTCACCGCCGATTTTGCCAGGAAATTTCCATGCAGTAGAAAGCGGTGTAGGAGATACTCTGCCACCGGGTAGAGCACGACCATCGAAAGGGCCGGAATCAGTGCGGCTGAGGCACTCGGTGCAATGAGGATACTCACCCCCGCGAAGACGATTGCCAGCGTGGCATATCCGATAATCTCGGGTGCGAATAGGAAGCGGCGGTGAAAGGTGACCGCATCTTTCGCGTCGAACATCGATTCCTTCATGAGCCCATTATAAGCTGGGCAAATATGATCGTCCAACGCTGGAGTAGGATTTTTGGGAAGGCGGGAGCTCGTTTGGGAGCTTATCGCCTTAGCCGCATCGGTACACCTGACCCGGAATTTTGCTGGATGCCTGGATCAAGGCAGGCGTCGGCCGAATCACATGAACAATTTCTCTCCATCGAGCCCGCTGTAGAGGCTTGCTACGAATTCACCGTACCCATTGTAGAGCTTCGTTGGCGCCGATTCATTTGTTCCAAGTATCCGTTCATTCGCCTGACTCCAGCGCGGATGAGGAACGTCCGGATTCACGTTCGCCCAGAAACCATACTCATCACCCGCAAGCTGCTCCCAAAAACTAACTGGACGCTTGTCGGTAAAACTCACCCGCACGATCGATTTTATCGACTTGAAACCGTACTTCCACGGCAGGTGTAACCTTATCGGCGCGCCCATCGGCTTGGGGAGCGGCGCACCATAGGCTCCCGTAGCCACGAAAGCCAAATCGTTCAAGGCTTCGCTCAAGGTGAGACCTTCGACATAGGGCCAGGGAAAGCTCCCTCCGAAAAGACCCGGTCTCTGGCCAGGAGCGATCTCCGGCATATGGAAGGTTTCCATGCGTACGTATTTCGCCCCCGACAGAGGTCTGGCGAGCTCAACCAGCTTTCGCATGGGAAATCCGGTCCACGGCACCACCATCGCCCACGCTTCGACGCAGCGATGCCGATAAATACGCTCCTCGAGCGTCACTTTCTTCAGCAGATCGTCGATACCGGTGATGAATGGTTTCTCCACCAGACCCTCGATCGAGATCTCCCAGGGTCGGATCGGCAAGGCTTGCGCCGCCCTGTAGATTTGTTTCGACGAGCCGAATTCATAGAAGTTGTTGAAGGTGATGTTGTAGCCCTTCGCCGTAACTGCTCGGCCGGCATCTTTGAATGTTGGATTGGTTGGGCCCGGATAGAGCGAAGTTGAAGGATCATCGTCCGCCAGCGCAATCTTCGGCAAGATGCCTGCGGCGGCGACTGCTCCTCCCAAGCGTGCAAACTCGCGGCGACTGAGCACGATATGCGCCGGCGTCACGCGGTTTTCGGAAATCTCCCAGCCCAAATGGCGCTTTATGAGCATGATCTCACTCGAAATTTGCTATCGCACGACAACTAGGACAGCCTTCAGGCGTTTCCCAGTAACACCCTTGCACAATACCGTGAAGCGCCATTGCACTTGCCTTTACGCGGCAGCAGCCTTTCGCGCCGCCAAAACCTGGTCCGCAGTCCTCCCCGTGAGCTCAACCATGTGGTCATGCTTGAATGTGAAAGTACCAACACCTGCCGTCGCTGAACGCAGCTCAATGATCAGATTGCCGATCTCGCTCTCCGGTAGATGCGCCTCTATCGTGTCCCAGCCCATCCAATTCTCTCGCGCATCGAAGCCCAAGAGCTGTCCACGGTGGCCGGTCACGATCTGGTTCACCCTAGAAGTCGCTTCGCTCGGCACATGGATATTCACGTGCGAGATCGGCTCCAGCAGCACCGGCGAGCATTGCTGCAAACCCTCGCTCATCGCCAGCCGCGCCGCCAGTTTGAACGCCATTTCGGACGAATCGACGGTGTGATAGCTGCCATCCGACAAATTGACGGCGAGATCGACCACTGGAAAGCCCAATGGTCCCTGATTCAAATACTCGCGCACGCCCGCTTCGACAGCCGGCACATACTGCTTTGGCACTACCCCGCCTGTGATCGAGTCGGTAAACGCGAAACCTGTCCCGCGTGGAAGCGGCTTGATATCCAGCACCACGTCGCCGTATTGGCCATGGCCGCCCGATTGCTTTTTGTGACGTCCGCGCAGGCTGACCGGTTTGCGTATCGTTTCCTTGTAGGCAATGCGTCGCGGTCGAGTTTCTGCTCGTACGCCGAATTTTCCGGCAAGCCGCTCGATCGCCACCCGCAAGTGCATTTCACCCTGCCCCCACAGCACCATCTCGTGCGTATCCTGATTGTGCTGTAGCGACAAAGAGGGATCTTCTTCGACCAGCTTGGCAATCGCGGCCGTGAGTTTCACCTCGTCTTTGCGGTCTGGCACAGAAATGGCCAT
Organism: Aestuariivirgaceae bacterium; assembly: GCA_036555325.1. Lineage (GTDB taxonomy): Bacteria > Pseudomonadota > Alphaproteobacteria > Rhizobiales > Aestuariivirgaceae > DATBLQ01. The sequence continues at coordinate 18,654 of DATBLQ010000066.1, forward strand.
CCCATACACCGGAGGATTCGACTCGAGTTTGAAGGCTTGCTTGGTAGCGCCTTTGGAGGTGGACAGCGTCTCACCCGTCGTAATCTGCTCCAGCCGTCCCAGCGCCACCGTTTCTCCTGCCTTGGCCGTCGAAATCTTTTTCGGCTCCGAGCCCATCATCTGGAAAAGGCCGGCGATGCGCCCCTCCTGCCCTCGCCCACCGTAAAGGACCTGCCCGTCGTTGATTGTTCCGGTAAGGGTCCTTGCAAGCGTCAGTTTCCCGCCATGCGCGGTGTGATAGGTCTTCAGCGTCTGCATCAGGGTGGTGCCGTTTGCATTAACGCCAAGGCGTTTGGTTGTATCATCGATGCTTGGCGCTTCATGTCGCAGCGCCTTCAGCAGTCGGAATACGCCGTTGCCGTTTTCCGCCGAGCCGAATAGTACCGGAGTGATAAGTCCCTCTTTCAGGTCGGCCGAGAGATCGGCAAACACGCGGTCCCTGGGCGGCTCCATATCGGACAGCAGTTGCTCCATCAGCTCGTCGTCATAGTCCGCGAGCTTTTCCAGCATTTTGAAACGCGCTTCCTTTTCATGCTCCTTGATATCGCTTGGCATTTCGATGACTTCGCTCTGCCCGTGCTCGCGATAAACGAACGCGCGTTCGAGCGCCAAATCGACGAATCCGGTTGCGATGCCGTTTTTCCAGATGGGAACTTGGCGGAGCACGAGGGGCGTCGAGCTTGCCGGCTGCAAATAGCTGAGCGCTTCGGTTAGCCTGTTCTCCGTTTTGTCGATTTTGTTGATGAACAAGAATCTCGGAATTTTCTGCTTGTCCAGTTCCTTTAGGATCAGCTGAAGTGCTGGCGTTTTCTTCTCATCGGGCTCGCAAACGACAACCGCTGCATCGCACCCTGCAAGCGCCGCATGAGCCTCCTGCATGAATTCAATTGAACCCGGGCAATCGATGAATGTGTAAACATCGCCGAGGAAATCGGCTGAGGCTGTGTTTATTTCCACACTCATACCATGCGCCCGCGCCTCTGGCGCGCTGTCGCCTACAGTTGAGCCGTCCGCTACCCGGCCCTGCCGCTCGATCGTCCCTGTGCGAAAAAGAATCGATTCGAGCAGTGTTGTCTTCCCAGTGAGGTAGGGGCCCACAAGCGCAATGCACCGTGGACCCGCCGCTCGTCTGCCTGTTTGTGTGTTCATGGCGAAGTCCTCCCATCATGGTTGCCGCATGAGGACCGCCCTCTTGTTCATGGATCGCCTGGGGCGGTTCCATGCCGCTCATCCTGCGCTCAGAATGCCGAACTGCGCAAGTCTGTTTGAAGAAACCGCGGAAATCTTCGACTATTTTTGGACTTGTCAAGCGCCGGTCGCTGGGGCCATGCGCATCCTTGAGCTACCGCGACCGAAGCGTGAGTGAGCCGATGCCTCCGGCGATGTTGAGACCGGTCTGGCCCTGCAGGCTTAGCGGTTGCAAATTGATGGATCGCTTGAAGCCGCCAATGAGCGCATTCGCTCCAATCCCCACGCCAATAGTTGCCTCAGCCCCTGCTCCGGCATATCCGCCTGCAAGCGATCCACGCTTGACCTTGCCCGGCGCGAATACTGCCCACACGAGATTTGCGCCGTTCGTCACACCCACATCGAGCCCCAGGCGTGTAATCGAACCGGCATAGTAATCTTTCCAGCCCTGACTTGATCTGAATACGCAGTTTGCAGTCTTCGTGGAGCCGATGATCCAGCCTGCCCCGCCCATGACATGGCACGACAAAACGCCCACTCGAACGCCGGTCCGGGCATCGGCAGCGCTCGTCAAAAGTCCCAGCGCTAACGTTGCCAGAGTTGCCGTTGTCAGAAATTTGTTCATCGTTGTCTCCCTTCTTAACTCAAGCCACTTGGCTCACGCATTAGCTCTTGCGACGGTCGCAAGTTCACCGGACCTACCTCAAACTGGCGCAAAAACGCTGAATTCTCTGGCACGCGTCTTCCAGAACCCCCGTCGCGGTCGCATAGGAAATCCGGAAATGCGGCTCCATTCCAAAAGCCGCACCATGCACCACGGCAACGCCTTCGCTTTGCAGAAGTTCGCTTACAAAATCCTCATCGCTGGCAATCCGCCCGCCCGAAGGCGCAGTCTTGCCGATGGTGCCCTCGCATGATGGATAGACGTAGAATGCTCCCTCTGGTGTCGGACAGCTAAGCCCCTTCGACTGATTCAACATCGATACCACGAGATCTCGTCGCTCCTTGAAAACCCTGTTATGTGCCGTGATGAAATCTTGCGGACCGTTGAGCGCCTCTACCGCGGCCCATTGGCTGATGGAGCTGGGATTGGATGTCGACTGCGACTGCAGTTTCTGCATTGCCTTGATCAGTTTTTCCGGCCCAGCGCCGTAGCCGATGCGCCAGCCAGTCATGCAATAGGCTTTGGAAACCCCATTCATCGTGAGGGTCCGCTCATAGAGCTTTGGCTCCACCTGTGCCGGGGTGACGAAGCTGAAATCGTCATAGACGAGATGCTCATACATGTCGTCGGTCAATACCCACACATGCGGATGCTTGACGAGAATATCCGTCAGCGCCTTCAACTCTTCCCGCGTATAGGCAGCTCCCGAAGGGTTCGAAGGTGAATTGAATATCAACCATTTGGTCTTCGGCGTGATTGCCCCTTCCAGCAGTTCCGGCTGTAGCTTGAATTTGTTCTCCAGCGTTGTCGCGGCAAATACTGGCTGTCCGCCGGCAAGCAACACGATGTCCGGATAACTCACCCAGTAGGGCGTCGGAATTATCACCTCATCGCCTGGGTTCAGCGTTGCGATGAGTGCATTGAACAGCACTTGCTTGCCGCCAGTTCCAACCGTCACTTGTGAGGTCTCGTAGTTGAGTTGGTTCTCGCGTTTGAACTTCGCGGTGATTGCCTTCTTGAGCTCGATGATACCGTCCACCGCGGTATATTTGGTCTCGCCGCGCTTGATGGCTGCGATTGCGGCATCCTTGATATTATCTGGGGTATCGAAATCCGGTTCACCGGCGGAAAGCGCCACGATATCGCGTCCCTGCGATTTCAGCTCCTGCGCCTTCATCGAAACCGCAATTGTCGATGACGGCTTGATGCGGTTAACTGAGTCGGCAATGAACCCCATGCGGCGACAAACCCTCTGAACAAACCCCCTGGAATGCGGGCCGCGAACCTAGTCCAGAGCGCCCTTCTGCCGCAAGCCCCCTCGGCCGGAGCGCAATTGACAGCCCGTTCAAACCGTAGAAACGATGCTGTCAATGGAAATTACCATCGTGGGTGGGGGTATTGCGGGTCTGGCGACTGCCATTGCGCTGGCCCAGACGGGTCGTGCCGTCCGTATCCTTGAGAAGTCAGCGCAGCTCGAAGATCAGGGGGCAGGAGTGCAGCTTGGTCCAAACGGAATCAGGGCCCTGCGCCAATTGCATATTTGGCAGGATCTCAACCGCCAGACTTACGCTCCACAGTATCTCTGCATAAGGGATGCCTTGACCGGAGAGGTTATCCGCCGCTTCAGCCTTAATCGTTTCAAGAGCCGTTTCGGTGAGCCTTACCGGGTCGTTCATCGCCGAGATCTCATCGGCGCCCTGGCCGCCAGGGTTCGCTCGATGAAGGAAATTGAAATCCTGAGCCAGCGTGAAGTGACATCGTTGCTGTGGGAGCGGCAGAGTCCCATTCTCACATTGAACAGCGGCGAAAGAATTGCATCTCGTGCCGTCGTTGGCGCCGATGGCATCCACTCGGTTATTCGCAGGTCCTTGCTTGCCGATGGCTCGCCTGTGATCCATCCGCAATCAATCTATCGCGCTATTCTTCCGCGGGTGACCGCTCCAGCAGTCCCCGCCGACGTGGTCCTGTGGCTCTATCCAGGCGGGCACGTCGTTCATTATCCCGTTTCCGGTGGGAGGGAAATCAATATCGTTGCGGTAATCGAGAGCCCTCAGGAAAACGATCGCTCAATGGAATGCTCGCCTGGCGACGTAGCGTCTCGATTTCATGCGATGGGGCCCGATCTTCGATATCTCTTAGGTCTCCCACCCTGCTGGATCAGATGGCCCGCAGCCGACCGTCCGCCCGCCCCGGTCTGGGGCAAAGAGGCGGTCACCCTCATTGGTGATGCCGCTCATCCAATGCTCCCTTATTTGGCACAGGGAGCCGCGATGGCCCTTGAGGATGCGGTAACCTTAGGAAGGTGCGTCGCCTCAACGTCCGATTTGGCAGGGGCTTGGCGGCATTACGAGAGAGAACGCCAGCCCCGGACGTCAATCCTCCAGAGAGAGGCGAGAAAACAGGCTCAGTTGTACCATTGGCGTGGCTGGCGGGCCCGCCTGCGCGATCGCTTCCTGAGGTCCGTACCCGAGGTATACTTTTTGTCGCGAATCGCCTGGATTTATGTTTGGAATCATGAATCTGTGGCTTGACGGTCCCGCGTACACCTGGCGCGGAACGGCAGAATGGTAATTCATGTGCCACAGTTCTGCCCCAACAAGGCCGTCGGTAAATCCTAGTTCACGAGTGCAAGACGCCGATTTCGGCGGCGAATTTCGTTGTGGTGCGGAACCTGCAGCCCGATGGCTTTCATTGTCGCTCCTTCTGAAAACGTCGACCGACCGCGTGCCGGTCTGACCAGCCTTGCTGCCGAGACGCGGCAAATCGTAGACCGGCACCATGAGGTGCAGGCCCGCACCTCAAGGAAATTGTCTTGGTTTGCCGTGGGGCTGGTGGTGGCAATGGCACTCATTCTAGTGCTTCTCACCGCAGCGACCGCCCTTGCCTGAAGGCCCGCCAAGCTGGCAAATTGCCAGCTGTGGAACAAACGCCTCGCCTGTGCCGTATAGAGATCGAGCACGCTGTAGAAATAGTTAGGGAGAGATGGAGATGCGCAATTCAATGCTCCTCGTGATTGGGTCTGGCCTCTTGCTCGTCATGCCGGCCGCCTATGCTGCAAACACCGGCGGTGGATCAAGCACTCCGACCTGCAAGCCGGGCTTCATTTATGACAAGGACAAGAAGAAATGCGTCCAGCAGGGCTCTCGGATATTTCCCGATTCAGAGCTGATCGAACAGGCCTGGGCCTTGGCCCGCAAGGGCGAGTTCGAAGCCGGCCGCCTGCTGTTCTCCTCGGTGGCCGACAAGCAAAGGCCCGAAGTCCTGAACGGCTTGGGCTATACCAACCGCAAGCTTGGGCAATTCAAGGAGGCGATCGGTTTCTATCAGCAGGCAATTGCGCTTGATCCCAACTACGCCGAGGCCCGCGAATATCTGGGCGAAGGCTATGTCACCATGGGCAAGATCGATCTCGCCAAGCAGCAGCTGACCGAAATCAAGCGTATCTGCGGCACCTCCTGCGAGGAATACGTCGATCTCAACGAGGCGATCGATACCGCCGTCAAGCAGGCAGGC
>DATBLQ010000074.1:0-15772 GCA_036555325.1 Aestuariivirgaceae bacterium
GCAGTGAAAGGGTGCAGCGCCACCGGATATCTGCTTGACGGCTAGCGACCTGCGACACAAAGATCATTGCCTTAAGAGGAGTAGGGCATGACAACTCCCAACAAAACGACCTACAACCCGCGACTGGGGATGCTGGCGGCATTGGTGCTGGTTCTGATGTCAGCACCCATAGCAGCCCAGGATTTGACGGGCGCCCCCTGCCTCCCGATTCCCGGCGGCCCGCCGTGCCCGCCGCAGGCCGGACAGATGGTTCAGGACCCCGCCACGGCTGGCGGCACCACGATTACTACGCCGACGATGGGTGCCCCTACGACCGGTGTTCCGACAATACGTGGTCCCGCGGCTGGCCCACAGCCCCAGCGAGTGATTGTGCAGCCGGTACAGATGCCGCAGGATCCGGCGTCCGTCCTGCCGCAGACTCCGCCCGCCCCGCTCCAGCCCGGCGTTGCTCCGCAGCAGGCGATTGCCGTGCCACCTGTCGCGCCGCAGAAGCCTGTGCCGACAGTGCAGCCCGGCCTCGTGCCGCAGCCACAGCTGCCTATGGGGGTAGCGCTCGATGTCGCACAGCGAAATGAATTCCAGGAGTTCGTTGCGCAGTCGGTGGGACGCTACCTGCCGATCTTCGGCCACAACCTGTTCGCGGGCGTGCCCACCACGTTCGCGCCGGTCGACAGCATCCCGGTTACGCCGGATTACGTCGTGGGCCCCGGTGACGAGATCCTCATCCGCGCGTGGGGTCAGGTAGATATCGACTACCGCGCGGTGGTGGACCGAAACGGTGTCATCAACATTCCCCGCGTGGGCAACGTCAATGTCGCGGGTATCCGTTACCAGGAGCTGAACGGGTATCTCCGTACCGCGATCGGCCGCATCTTCCGCAACTTCCAACTGAATGTCGCCCTCGGCCAGCTCCGCTCAATCCAGGTGTTCGTGGTCGGTCACGCAAAGCGCCCCGGCAGCTACACGGTGAGCTCGCTCTCGACGCTGGTGAACGCGCTCTTTGCCTCGGGCGGCCCCTCAACCAAAGGCTCCATGCGGCGCATCCAACTGAAGCGCGCTGGGAGCACGGTCACCGAGTTTGACCTCTACGACCTGCTGCTCCGGGGGGACAAATCGAAAGACGCGCAGCTCCTTCCCGGCGACGTCATCTACATTCCTCCGGTGGGAAGCCTCGCCGCGGTATCGGGTAGCGTCAACGAGCCGGCGATCTACGAGCTGACGAGTACGACCACGCTCAATGACCTGATCCAGCTCGCCGGCGGACTATCTGCCACCGCCGAGGGCCGCCGCGTGACCGTCGAACGCATCGAGGACCGCAAGGCGCGCACGGTGGAGGAGTTCACGCTGGATGCCGCGGGACGCGAGCGGGAGATGAAGGACGGGGATCTCGTGCGAGTGTATACGCTCTCGCCCAAGTTCGAAAACGCGGTCACGCTGCGCGGCGCGGTCGCCAATCCCGGCCGCTACCCCTGGCGCGAAGGCCTGCGCATACGGGACGTCATCCCGGATCGCGAATCGCTGATCGTGCCTGACTACTGGCAGCGCCAGAATCGCGCCTCCGAGGTGCTGGTTGCCGGCCAGCAGCGCGTGCGGGTGGACGTCCGGCGCACCTATGACGAGATCAACTGGGATTATGCGGTGATCGAGCGGCTCGACCACTCCGATCTCAGTCCGCTGCTCATCACTTTCAATCCCGGACGGGCAATCGTGGAGGGCGACCAGTCAAACAACGTCCCGCTGCGCCCCGGCGACGTGATCACGATCTTCTCCAAGGCCGACATCCAGGTCCCGATCGCGAAGCAGACCAAGTATGCGCGCCTGGAGGGGGAATTCGTTGCGCCGGGCATCTATCAGATCCTCCCGGGCGAAACGCTACGCCAGCTTGTGGCGCGGGTCGGTGGGTTCACGCCGAACGCCTACATTTTTGGATCGGAGTTCACGCGCGAATCCACGCGGGAATTCCAGCAGCGGCGCCTGGACGAAGCGATCGACTTTCTTGAGAAGGAGATCCAGCGCACGCTGGCGTCAACCGCGGGGGGCGCCTTCGATAAGGAGGAAGTGGAAGCCGCCCGCGTGCGCGCCCAGGGCCAAATGCAGCTCATTTCGCGTTTGCGGCAGGCTCGGGCGACCGGCCGCATCGTGCTCGAGCTGCCCATCGACCAGCCGCAGATGAAGGACCTGCCGGAGCTCGCGCTTGAGGACGGCGATCGCTTTATCGTGCCGTCACGACCCTCGACAGTTGCCGTAGTCGGCGCGGTCTACAATCAAAATGCATTCATCTATCGTACGGACCAGGCCGTTTCCGATTACCTCACTCGCGCAGGCGGGCCAACCAAGGATGCCGACACCGGTTCGATCTACGTAATCCGCGCTGACGGCTCGGTGATCAGCCAGCGCCAGTCCTCATCCGTCTTCGGTGGCGGCGTGACGGATGAGCGCCTGACGCCCGGCGACGCGATAATCGTGCCCGAGGATCTCGAGAAATGGCGTTTTACCAAGTCGCTCAAGGACTGGACACAAATCCTTTACCAGTTCGCCCTAGGGGTCGCTGGCCTGAAGGTCCTGAAGGACCTCTAAGACCTTCTCCTCCTTATCGAGGAGGGGTGGCGCGAAGCGCTGGGGTGGTGGAAGTCGCATCACGCATTACGGAATCTGAATGAGCGAAGAAACCACGACTAACGAATCACGAGTCGCGACGCAGGATGATGTGGAGTTCAGCTTCCTAGATCTCCTCATCGTCTTGGCCAAGCACAAAAAACTCATCCTGGGATTGCCTCTCGCCGCGGCTGTCGTGGCGGCAATCGTGACATTTCTGATGCCAAACATCTACATTGCCACCGCAAGGATTCTTCCTCCCCAGCAGAACCAGTCCGCTGCTGCTGCGATGTTGACCCAGTTAGGAGGCCAGCTTGGTGTCTTCAGCGGGCTAGCTGGCGGGCCCTTTGGTATTAGGAATCCAAATGATCTCTATGTCGGAATGTTGAAAAGTCGGACAGTGGCGGATAGCTTGATCGACAGGTTCGAGCTAAGAAAGGTCTACAACGAAGATACGTATCACCTCGCCCGCAGGAGGCTCAGCAACAACTCAACAATTACGTCCGGAAAGGACGGAATTATCGCCATTGAAGTTGAAGATAGGGACTCCAAGCGCGCGGCAGCGCTCGCGAACGGGTATGTTGAGGAACTTTATAAACTTACCCAATCGCTTGCCGTGACCGAGGCGTCTCAGCGGCGTCTATTTTTCGAGCGTCAACTCGAATTGACACGTCGGAACCTAGCCAATGCTGAAACAGCGGCCCGACAGGGCCTTGAGCAAGGCGGCTTGGTAGTGGTTGATGCACAGGGACGGGGCATGGTGGAAACAACCGCTCGCTTGCGGGGACAGATTGCCGTGAAGGAAATCCAGATTAGTGCTATGCGTACATTTGCCGCCGAACGCAATCCTGATCTGAAGCAAGCGCGGCAAGAATTGGAGGCAATGAAGGTCGAGCTTGCGAAGATTGAGGGGACAGCAAGTGGTCCAGCAACTGTGAGCCGCAGCGCGGCCACGCCTGAAGGCATGGAGAATCTTCGACTACTGCGAGACGTCAAGTATCACGAGACTATTTTTGAGTTGCTGGCAAAGCAGTATGAAGTCGCCAAGATTGATGAAGCGCGTGACGCATCACTGATTCAGGTACTCGACAAAGCGGTAGACCCGGAAAGAAAGTCCAAGCCTAGGCGAGCATTAATTGCAATCCTGACCACGCTCGCGGCCGCTTTCGTTGCTGTCGTCTGGGCGTTCATGACAGAGGCTGGCGAGAAAACTCGACGTGACTCTAAACAGGCCAAACGACTCGAGCTCCTTCGGCGCTACGTACGTTGGACATGAACGGAACGAAATCCCCACGGGCTATGTTCAACGAGGTATCAGCTGCATTTGGCTGACATTGCCCGTTTTGGCAGTGTCTGTGTAATTCGCATTTCCAGTCTCAAGGGACAAGATGGTGGCGACTCACTGTGCTTGCTCGCACCGGTGGGACTACCAATTTCCCTGCGCGAAATTCTATAGAAGTTCCGCCGCATTTCACGCGGCAACGCACGCCCGAGTATGTTGAAGAGCTATTTCTTTGCGGACAGATTAAGTGAACAGCGAAATTGGGGCGCCTGTCGGAAGCATTTCACACCTATTTCTTGAGCTTGAGTTCGCGACTAACGTATTGCACGGCGTATCAGTTATCACAACAGTCTGCACTCGTGGGGCCTATTGCTCCACAAGCACACTTATCAATTCCGCCGGTCACCCACGGTGGCCAATACAGCGACTCATTTGGCACTGAGACTCGAGTTTAATGCGAATTTCCAACATAGCATGGACATTTGGTGGCTTGAGCGGGCCGCTGATCATCGCGTTTCTTACTATCCCGTCGCTAATTGCAAAAATCGGAATGGAGCGATTTGGCCTCTTGGCATTGGCTTGGGCGCTCATTGGCTTTGCAGGGATATTCGACTTAGGCATTGGCCGTGCGACCACGCAAACCATCTCAGGCCTGCGAGGTGCCAGTCAATTAGAGCAGGTTCCCGCTGTGGTCAGAACAGCTGTGGCTCTTTCCTTTCGCACCGGCATGATCGGGGCGGTTTGCTTGGGTATTGGAATTTTGCTGGGAGCGCATTCACACATTAGGTATGCGCAAGAATTGAATACCGAAGTGACCATTGCCACTTGGCTCCTCGCCCTCGCGATCCCTGTTCAGTCCATAAGCGCGATGTATCGCGGCGTGAATGAAGCCTTCGAGAAGTTCCGCGAAATCAGCCTAGTGAGAGTTGGACTCGGCGTCACGAATTTTCTCGGCCCATTCTGTGTGGCAATCTTTACTACGCATCTCGGGGTGCTAGTAGCCACTTTGCTCTTATCACGTTTGATAGCGCTTCTGCTATTTCGCAGGTTTGCTAAAGGCTGTCTTGTCCGTGAAGCGTGGACTGAGGCGCCTGGTGTCGCCGCTAAAGCATCACCTCAAATAGCAGTACAACTCCTTTCGTTTGGTGCATGGGTCACTGTTAGCAGTTTGGTCTATCCGTTGTTGATACAGGCTGATCGCTTTCTCATCGGTGCCACCATTTCTGCCGCTGCCGTGGCAGCGTACGTTATTCCCTATGAAATCGTGGTGCAAAGCTTAGTCCTGGTTGGAGCGATAACTACAGTCATGTTTCCAAGTTTGACTGTACTTATCAGCTCAAGGTCACGGGAGGTCATGGAGGCATTCTATAGATGGTTGGCACTTACGACTCTCATGATGCTCTTGGTTTCAGCAGTTCTCGCGGGAATGTTGCCTTATTTCCTGCCTTTCTGGTTGGGCCAAGGCCTGCCTGACGCAGCTATTGAGGTTGGGCAGATCCTATGCATGGGTTTGACACCCTACACAGTCGGAACAATGTATGTAGCCTTGATCCATGCGCACAACAGATCTGATATTACGGGAAAAACACACCTGTTAGAGGTCCCGATCTTCCTGACGGTGTTGTTCTGGATGACGGGCAGATACGGCGTTCAGGGAGCAGCTTGGACTTGGGTGATTCGAGTCACGCTAGATACCTGTCTTTTAGTCGTATGGTTCACGCTTAGCAAAAACTTCCGCGGCTACGCGCGGCGCTCTGTCAAATGACACGTAGAGTCTATTTGTTGGCACTTGCTGGTGTGGTTGTATCGTGTCTTATTTTCCCGAACTCATTAAAGACTACATCAGTAGTATCGCTCGCTGTAGCTCTCTTCTGCGCCATTACAAGGGTGAAGACAGATGTAGGTCTGATTCTGATTTTGAAGTTTTGGATTATGGCTTCATTGGTAACAATGTTTTATGTTCTCATCGGGGCATTCAAGGGCGCTCCTACAGAGGCCGCAATCCAAGTTCTGCTGATTTACATAGTGTTTCCTATAGTTTGGATCTTTGTAATCAAGGTTTTTCTGCAAGAAGTGCCTCTGGATTTTGCCGTCAAGGGGCTAATAGCAGTGGGCGTACTGGCTTGCCTAAGCGTTTTCTTCTTTTACTACGCTTTTCTAAGTTATGGGCCAGAATCTGTTGAGTTCTTCATTGAAGTTCCAAATGTGGATGTAGGCACAGAGGGCTATATCGCCGCGACCATGTACGTATTCGGCTCCCTCATATTCATCGTCGGTGGTTATGTTGCTTCCTTCAGTTTGCTAAGTGGGCGAAAAAAGAGCGTGTTGTTGCTGTCGTTGTTTATTTTTGTCGCGCTGATATCTGGAAGGGGTGCTCTACTTTTGTCTGTGCTTATCGGTCTCTTATTAAATGCCTTTGTAGTCGGTGTGAACTTCAAACAGAGAAGAGATACAAACCTCTCTCGGGATGCGCTCTGGTTCTTCTTTGCCTGCGCTCTTGTGTTCGTCGCGTTAGACTATTTTGACTTGAAATTGGAGCAAATTGTAGACCCGCTAATCGAGAAGGTCTCGTCTGTTGGCGGCGCGGGACGCAAGGAGCAGTTCATCGCTTTGATCAATGGAATTGGGGAAAGCGCAGGTTTGGGAGCGGGACACGGAATTGGTGTTGACTATAGGGTTAACGATCTATATCCCTGGCGTTACGAAATGGTTTGGGCAGCGTCGGTATTCAGAGTCGGATTCATTGGCGCAGTCATCTATGCGGCGCCGTTCGTCTTAGTAGTTATAGTGGGGTTACGTCGGCTATTAAAAGGGACGTTAAGTGGAGATGAGATGTTCGTTTTTGGGGGATTCGTGTCCGCGTTTATTGCATCTAATACCAATCCATACATCGAGGCGCTCGTTTTTCAGTGGATGTTTATTTTTCCTGTGTTGTACTTCATAGGGAATGGCGAACATTTTCTTTGGCGGAAAGGGCCATTATTACAACATTAGAGAAGTCCGGAAATGACAATCAATGACAAGAATAACGTCCTGAGCCGAATCGTGCTGGATAAGGGTATCGTCCTGGAATTAGGTTGTGGCGCGAGAAAACGCCATACCGACGCAATTGGCATTGACGCGCTTGATTATCCAGATGTAGATATTGTTGGTGATATCTATGAAGTTCTTGCTCGGTTCCCTTTCGAAAGCGTTGATGCAGTATACAGCTACCATTTCGTGGAGCATGTAGTGGATGTTTTCAAGTTACTTTCCGAGTTGGCCCGCATCGTAAAGCCCCATGGGTATGTCGAATTTGTAGCCCCTCACTTTTCTAATCCGTATTTCTATTCCGATCCAACGCATCGCAGCTGGTTCGGGCTATACACATTTTGCTACTTTGCGAGTGATTCACCCTTTGCACGTCATGTTCCGACATACGGCCGTAAACTGGATTTTAGGATTGACAAAGTGGACTTGATCTTCAAGTCCCCTGGACCTTTTATTTTTCGGTACGGCATTAAACGCATCGTTGGTAGCATATTTAATTCGTGCACCTATTTAAAAGAATTGTATGAAGAGAATTTCTGTTATCTCTTTCCGTGCTATGAAGTTCGTTACATCCTTCGGCGAGTAACCCGCGACAGATGAGAGTCCTTGTGCTTGCGCGCTATGGGCAGCAGGGCGCATCTTCGCGAGTGCGTTCCTTCCAGTATTTGTCAACTCTGGCTGCTTCGGGCATTAAGTGCGAGGTGTCTCCGCTGGTAGATGATCCGATATTGCTCAAGAAATATCGATTGGGCGGCTATCTTCCGCTCGACGTACTTTTTGCATATGCCCGTCGTATCGTTGCAATGTTCGAGCGAGGTCGATTTGATCTTGTTTGGATAGAAAAAGAGAGTTTGCCCTGGTTTCCGGTGTGGCTTGAACGGTTGTTCTTGCATGGTAGACCGTATGTGCTAGATCTCGACGACGCAATTTTTCACAACTATGACCTGCATCGCGTTGCTGCAGTGCGGCGTCTTTATGGACAACGGATAGACCGTTTGATGGCGGGTGCGCGACTGGTCCTAGCGGGGAATCGCTACTTGGCGGATCGTGCTGAGGCTGCCGGAGCGCCGAGGGTGGAGGTGATTCCATCTGTGGTTGATCTGGCAGCGTATCCATTGAAAGCGAATTACGGGGTTACGAGGAGACCAGTTATTGTCTGGATTGGATCTCCCTCCACCGTTCAGTATCTGCTGGAATTGGCGAAACCCCTCCGTCTATTAGCTGGACGGCGAGCTTTCACGCTACGGGTAATTGGTGGCGGCACGATCACCATGCAGGGTGTGGACGTCGAAGCGATCCCTTGGTCAGTGGAAACCGAGGCGGCTGCAATTGGCGAATGTGATGTCGGCATAATGCCACTACGAGATACACCGTGGGAGCAAGGGAAGTGCGCTTACAAGCTGATTCAATACATGGCCTGCGGGTTGCCAACGGTAGCTTCGCCGGTTGGAGCGAACCGTGATGTGTTGGTTGAAGGTGTTACAGGCTTCTTTGCACGTACTCATTCCGATTGGGCTGAATTGGTGGACTTGGTATTGAGTGACCCCTCGCTGCGTGAGCGGTTAGGCAAAGCCGGTCGAGCGCGGGTGGAGGCCAATTATTCCTTGCAGCAAGTCGCACCGAAGTTAGTGAGCCTGCTTACCCAGGCTGGCGGGCACTTGCAGGCAACCTCATCTCCTTTTCATAGTGGTGGTCCAAGATAAGGTTCGTTGCTCAAAGTAACAATAGGGTGTGCCACAGCACCAATGTGCTCTGAAGCAGCGCGGCGCGGCAAAACCAAAGAGTCGTTCTGTCGCTCAGAATGCTTGGCCGCAATAATCACAAGCTGGGCAGCGGACCAATGATCAATGGACGTGTCCCATGTTGGTGTGGACAGGACGCACTCTACGGCACGATACCTGCATCTTATTCGCTCCCAGCTCAGACAGTTGCATTACGGCATAACTTCGAATTCATGGTTATTTGCAGTATGGACTTTGGATTTCCTGATCTAAAGTGCTACCGGTTTATCCAGTGGCGTCTCGAGACCGAAATCGAGGACCTCAACGCAATCGATATTGGGCTGATGCCGCTACCGGACGGTGAGTGGGAGATGGGCAAGGCCGGATTCAAGGCGATTCAATACTCGGCGGTTGAGGCGGTTCCTATCGTGTCCTGCGTCGGTGCAGGGCCGTCCGTCGCCATTGATGAGCAGACGGGATTCGTTGTCGATAACGCGACAGTATCCTGGTCGAATGCAATAGAGAGATTGCTGGACAATCCGGGCCTCGTGGTGGAAATGGGAAAACAAGGCAGAGAATTCGTAAAGGCCAAATATTCTGTAACCGCGCAAGAAAACACATTTCTCTCTCTTTTCACTGAGTCGCAGTGATTGTGCGGTCCACCGGTACGTCGTGCCATCAAGCGGCTAGAGCTCAATGTGCGGGATAACTGGTTGCATTAACCTGCGATCCGACAAGCCGCCGCTGGAAGGGGTCATACGATCCATGATTGCGCCTCTCGTTCATCGCGGCCCGGATGGGGAGGGAATTTGGCTTGATCGTGACGCTGGAGTAGCGCTCGGCCACAGGAGGCTCGCGGTATTGGACCTTACTCCTGCAGGCCGCCAGCCGATGGCGTCGCCCGGCGGTCGATATGTTCTGGTGTTCAACGGCGAGATCTACAACCATCTTGAACTGCGCAAGAAGCTTGAGACCGCGCAATCTCGGACCCAGCGGGCGACTTGGCGCGGCCACTCGGACACGGAGACCCTACTTGCGGGTTTCGAAGAGTGGGGTGTCGTGGAGACCATTCGCAGGGCTGTGGGAATGTTTGCATTTGCGGTATGGGACAAGGACACGAAAACGCTCCTGATCGCTCGGGACAGGTTGGGTGAGAAGCCTCTGTACTATGGCTGGCAGGGCAACGCGTTCCTCTTCGGTTCAGAGCTGAAGGCATTGCGACGCCATCCGGCGTTCCGGGGTGAGATCAACCGGGATGCCTTGACGCTCTTGCTTCGCTTCAACCACGTACCTTGCCCATATTCGATTTACCGTGGCATTCACAAGCTTCCGCCTGGAACGCATCTGACGGTCAGTGACGGCCGTCGCGACGCCCGGCCGACACAGTATTGGTCGGCATGCGAGCACGCGGAACGGGGCCAGCGCGAACCCTTCAGCGGAAGTGCAGATGAAGCGATTGGAGAGCTGGAAAGGCTCATGATGCAATCCGTCGCAGGGCAAATGGTGGCGGATGTTCCGCTTGGAGTATTTCTTTCCGGAGGAGTCGATTCATCCACCATAACGGCCTTAATGCAACGTGTGTCTCCGACGACAGTAAGAACATTCACCATCGGCTTTCACGAAGCGGGGTACGATGAGGCGGAAAGCGCGCGTGCTGTGGCGCGGCACTTGCGGACCGAGCATACCGAGCTGTATATCACTCCTGCACAGGCACTCGCGGTCATTCCGAAGCTGCCGCAACTGTACGACGAGCCATTTGGCGATTCTTCGCAAATACCAACTTTCTTGCTGAGCGAAATGGCGCGCCGGCACGTAACTGTTTCTCTCTCGGGAGACGGTGGTGATGAGGTGTTTGGCGGATACAATCGTTATGCGTGGGCCGGCGACATTTGGCATATGGTGCGTTGGCTTCCGACGTCGGTTCGAACCAATCTCGCGGTCTTTCTCACGGGGCCTTCTGCGGTCACTTTGGAGGCCGCCTTCAGGTCGCTCGGGCGCCTTCTTCCTCGCCGATATCGGCACTCCGAGCCTGGCGTCAAGCTTCAGAAGATCGCGGATATCCTTGTGGTCAAATCACCGGAGGATATCTATGCCGAGCTTGTTTCACACTGGAAGCGACCCGCCGACTTGGTCATCGATGGCGCTGAGCCAGAAACGGTGCTGACAGGGGCTGCGGGGCTGCCGAGCCTAAGCGCACTCGAGCACCGCATGATGTACTTGGATCTCGTCTCCTATTTGCCTGACGACATTCTCGCGAAGATCGATCGTGCCGCCATGGGAGTGTCTCTCGAGACACGGGTTCCCTTCCTGGATCATCGAGTTGTTGAATTCGCGTGGCGACTACCGATCTCTCTAAAGCTGCGAGATGGGGTGACGAAGTGGATTCTGCGTCAGATCCTTTATCGTGAGGTGCCGCGCAAGCTGATTGAGAGGCCTAAGGCGGGATTTGGCGTACCCATTGATTCCTGGCTACGAGGCCCCCTCCGCCACTGGGCTGAGAAACTACTCGACGCGAATCGATTGTCGCGAGAAGGTTTTCTTCACCCGAAGCCCATACTGGTGAAATGGCGGGAACATCTTGAGGGGAGACGCAACTGGCAGCATTACCTGTGGAATGTGCTCATGTTCCAGGCATGGCTCGAGTCTTCCAAAGCGTAGAATTCCGTGCAGTCCTACAAGCGGATAATGATGATTTGCAATACGGACGGCGCACTTTACGTGTTCCGCCGGCCGATCATAGACGCGCTGCTATTGAAAGGCTACGAAGTCGTCACACTCAGCTCTGAGAGCAAGTTTGGAGATTCGGCAGAGACGTACGTCAAGAAACTGGCAAGTCTCGGGGTTCGCCCCTTGGTTGTCGAGTTTGACAGACACTCGATCTCTCCATTGAAGAATCTGCTCTTGCTTCGAAGCCTGTACCGTGCGATCCGCGCGGAGGCGCCCGATATCGTGCACAGTTTCACTCACAAGCCGGCAATTCTGGGAACGATCGCGGCCTATTTGGCTAGAACGCCGAGAATCTTCGTGACAATTACGGGCCTCGGCCTTCCATTCGCCAGCAATGGAATTCGTTTTCGTCTTATCCGCCTGCTGCTGTCCCTGCAGTATCGAGTGGCCCTTCGGTTCGCGAGAGCGGTCTTCTACCAGAATCAGGATGACCTCAACTACTTTGTGTCGGCTGGTATCGTTCCACGGGGAAAAGCGGTACTGACCTATGGTTCCGGGATAGACGTTGATCAAGTTCCCCTGCCGTCCGAGGAGGAAGTATTGCAGGCACGAAAGCGTCTTGAGGGCGAGATCGGTCAATCGGTGAATGGAAAGAAGGTCGTTCTGTATGTCGCTCGCGTTCGGAAGGAGAAGGGATTCTTCGAATACTATCGCGCCGCTCAAAGGGTATCCCAACAGCGACAGGATTATGTCTTTGTGCATCTGGGTTTGATTGACAACGATGGATCCTGTCGTCTTGATTCTCGATCCATAGGAGCATTCGCGAGCGAGCATGGAGTGCATTACCTAGGCTTCAAGGAAAACGCATTAGATTACATGCGGGCCGCCGATATCGTGACATTGCCATCTTATCGGGAAGGAATGCCGCGTTCGTTGATCGAGGCGCTGGCGCTCGGAAAGTTCCTTGTTACGACTGATATGCCAGGTTGCCGTGAAACCGTAATTGATGGCAGTAACGGCTATCTATGTCGAGTTCGCGATGCAGCCTCGCTTGCTAGAAAGTTTTTGGACGTGGGAGTCGGTCAAATGAAGATGGCTCGCAGCCTATCGAGGCGGCTTTGCGAGGTGAAGTTTGATGCCAAGAAGGTCGTAGAGATGACGCTTGGGCACTATTTCCGATGAGTCAAGGGAATCCACCGTGCGTCTGCTGCTCGGGCCCCGCCCTGAGACGAGTGGAATTTGTGAGTGATTTCGAGCTCTTCGCTTGCGGCGACTGCGGTTACGAGTGCTTTCGCCCGATTGGTGGGGAAATCGGCAGTGGGCTCTACGAGGACGACGCCGATTACTTGGATGAACTGGAATTGGGAAAGGATTTTCGGCATCTTATTCAATGGCATCACTCGAAAACCCTGGCTTATCTCGTCAATGGAAGGTCGCTGCGTGGCCAGCGATCTTTGGACGTCGGATGTTTCAATGGGTTCTTCGTCTGCGCATTGCTGGATGCTGGGTTCGACGCGTTTGGGCTGGATTTCAATCAGCGAGCGGTGGAATACGGGCTCCGGGAGTACTCGCTTCGTGGCCGCCTGCAAACATGCAATGTCGAGGACCTTGCTGCACGCAGGGAGCGCTATGACGTCGTCACGTGCTTTGAGGTTATCGAGCACGTGCATGATCCTGCAGCGCTGGTCGACAACATCGTAAGCCTGTTGAATCCGGGTGGTCTCCTAGTCGTTTCGACGCCCAACAGCCGAATGTGCTGGCGGCCTCGGCTTGATTACCCGCCCCATCATCTCTCGCGTTTTACGCCCCGGGCCCTTGATCTCCTTCTTCGCAAATTCGGCTTGGCGGTCCTAACGCACGAGGAACAGATGAGTCTCGTCGATCTTGCAAGGCATTTTACTGGCGCGATGTTTCGATCCAGGAATGACAAGAGTCTTCGCGGAGGCGAACTCCCGCGCTCCACCTTTGCAAACTCCATGCGCAGGTTCCTCAACAGATTTCGACCCGTGCTGAACATGGCGGCAGGCCCTCTTGACCGTATTCTCTATTGGTCGGGCCTGAGGTATATCGGTCAACTGGTTGTTGCCGAGAAGATGGTGCCGGTGCACAACCGGCAAGCGCCGCTTGAGGTCCGATTCACTGATTGATCCGACGAATCAGCACGGAGCGAACTCATGGCGACGTCCAGTCCGGAGCGCGCGATCCCAAGTATCGCAATTCTTGGTTCGCGGGGGATTCCCGCTCGCTATGGCGGCTTCGAACGATTTGCCGAGGAGATCTCGGTGCGGCTAGCGGCCAGGGGGGTCGAAATCGCGGTTTACGCTGAAGGAGAAAGCGATAGTCGGGAGCGCACATACCGCGGCGTCAGGATTATCCCTATCCGCCCAGTTCGTTGCGGTCCACTGTCAACGATTATTTTTGACCTTCGGTGTCTGATTCACGCATCGCGTCGCTATTCAGTCATTTACATGCTGGGATATGGTGCCGCGATTTTCTTTCCGTTCGTTCGATGTCCACTTTGGGTGAACATGGATGGTTTGGAATGGAGCCGGGCAAAATGGCGCTGGGCTGGACGAACGTGGCTGCGCGTCATGGAAGGCATCGCTCTTCGTTTCGCGAGGTTGGTAATCTGTGATGCCGAAGCAATAGAGACAAGTCTGCGCAAACGACATGGCGACTCGTTCCGAGCAAATTATGTTCCGTATGGTGCTACGATTGAGAAAGGTCAGCCTGACGACGCGGTCCTCGCGCACTTTGGTCTGACGGCAGGCGGCTACCACTTGGTCGTGTGTCGAATCGAGCCCGAGAATCATGTACTAGAAATCCTGCAAGGCTTCTTGAGCTGCCGCGCGAACAGCTCTTTGGTCATTGTAGGTGACGTTGCGACCGCAAATCGCTATCACCGTCAAGTGGCGCGTTTTGCGTCAGAGCGGATCCGTTTTCTGGGCGCAGTGTATGATGCGAGCGTTTTGCGAGCTCTACGCTTCCACTGTGCCGCTTATTGCCATGGTCACTCAGTGGGCGGAACTAACCCGTCGTTGCTTGAAGCTATGGCATCAGGAAACATAGTCGTGGCTCATGACAATGTGTTCAATCGAGAGGTTTGCGGAGAAGATGGACTTTACTGGAGGACTTTCGTTGACTTAGGGGCCCGTTTACTTGAGGCCGAATCGATGAATCAACCTAATCGAGAGGCCTTGGGGACGCGCATGAGAGCCAGGGTTTCAGAGCGATACGACTGGGAGAAAGTTGTGGACCGCTATGTAGCCTTCCTGAGGGAGGAGATCGAACGGTCAGTGCGAGCCGGCGCATCGGCGTAAACGCAATTTCATGTTGGTCGTGCGTGCCTGTGCAAGTCCACTGGCGATGCTGGCGGATTCAGCGAACTCAATAAACCATTAATTGAAACGTGAAGACCCTTATCACTGGCGCCGCTGGTTTCATCGGTGCCGCGTTGACCTTGCGGTTGCTCGAACGCGGCGACGTTGTGCACGGAATCGACAACCTCACTGATTACTACGACGTGGCTCTCAAGAAAGCCCGGCTCGAGAGATTGTCTACGCGTGAGAAGTTCAGTTTTGAATTGCTTGATATCGCCAATCGAGCGGGAATGGAGTCCCTATTTGCGCGGCACAAATTCGATGCCGTGATGAACCTCGCCGCGCAGGCGGGGGTCCGGTACTCCATCGAGAATCCCCATGTCTACATCGACAGCAATATTGTGGGCTTCTGCAATATTCTCGAGGGTTGCCGCCACTCTAAGGTCGGGCATCTGGTCTTTGCCTCGTCGAGCTCCGTTTATGGCGCAAACACCCGACTGCCGTTTTCGGAGCACGACAATATCGACCACCCGATCTCGCTTTACGCAGCGACCAAGAAGGCGAACGAGCTGATGGCGCACACCTACGCGCACCTCTATGGATTGCCTTGCACAGGCCTGCGGTTCTTCACCGTATACGGGCCGTGGGGACGTCCGGACATGGCGCTGTTCAAGTTCACGAAGAACATTCTCGAGGGCAAGCCCATTCCTGTATTCAACAACGGGAATATGGTGCGGGATTTCACGTACGTCGACGACATCGTGGAGGGCGTCGTGCGGGCCATCGACCGGCAGGCGCAGCCCGATCCCTCGTGGGACGGTGCGGCGCCGGATCCGGCGCGGAGCAAAGCGCCCTACAGGATCTACAACATCGGGAACAACAAACCCGTGCAACTCATGCGCTATATCGAGGTACTCGAGAAGGCCCTGGGGAAGAAGGCGCAGCTTGAAATGCTCCCCATGCAGCCAGGCGACGTGCCGGCGACGATGGCGGATGTTTCCGCGCTGGAAAAGGGCGTCGGCTATCGCCCGAAAACGACGGTGGAGGAGGGGGTGCCGAGGTTTGTGGAGTGGTATCGGAGTTATTACAAGGTCTAGTCAGTGCGGGCGCTTGGGGGCGATGACTAGCCAGGCGGGGGCGTGCCAGCGGATCAGGCG
>DATBLQ010000075.1:0-16747 GCA_036555325.1 Aestuariivirgaceae bacterium
GACAGGAGATGTAACGACGGCCGCCATACTCGTAACCAGGTATGCTCCCGAACCCAGGAATGTTCAGATAGATATCTACATCCTGCGCCGCAGCGGACGTGATCATATCGTTAGTCCCCATAAGCGTTAAAGCAGTTGCGGTTGCAAGACACAAATTACGGAGTTTCATGACGTTCCTCTCTGTTCGCGAGTTGACACGGCCATTCAGTCGTTTTGGGAGCGCATCACATTTAACATGAACAGCTGATGAACACGGGCTCTCTTTTCCCGCTGCGTCGCGCGCCGGAGCCCGTGCGTGACATTGGCGAGTTGGAACTACCACCAACTCTAATCTCCAAAGTTTGAGTCCTTTCATCTTACGCTGGCGAATTTCAAAAACAGTCTTGCCATGGTCAAGGTAGAGCCTAAACGCCACTCAATTAAGCAGAGGGCGCGTACGTTTCTGCGGTGCCGAAACAGGCTTTAAGGCTTCCCCAGATGTCATTTGACAGTTTCGGCAGCGCCCAGTTGATGTCTGGTGATCGTGACACACGAAAACATCGGCATTTCCGCCCGCCATGGGCAAAAGTTCTGGGGCATATATGATGGTTTTACCTTTGCGGATTCGACTCCCCACAGCAGCTCCCTATCTTTTTGGCAATTTGTTGTGGAGCTTCTCAATATCTGGTCGGCGCACCGTCGCCACTTTGGTCGACCCGAGCTTTGGTAAAACTAGCCGGTTAAGCATGGCCCTGTCGTCAGCGGCTGACGCGGGACGTTTGTTTGGAAGAGCGTGTCGCTCCAAGTAGTCCTGAGCTAAATCGCGAACTGTTGGAGCTTCCCTTTTCGCCCTCTTCTCCGCGGCTGGGTCCCTGCCCTTTCTCGCGTCTGCCAATATGTCCCGCGCTATGTCGCGGGCTTTCTCCGTTGTCAGCACACCGTGCTGCCCGATCACTTCTCGCCGCTGGCGATTGTCCTTTGTGCGGTATTGGACGATGTACTTGCGCTTGCCGGACGGATATCCGCCTTCCAATTTGGTTCCTAATTCACCAAGAGTATCGACTTAGATGACTTCATGCCGGCTTCACTTCCAGGCACCGTCAAGTACTTCAGCCTCTACCCCGTTGGTGATCCATTGGTGGGCGGATACCCGCCCCGTGATAGTTACAGTCACCCATTGTTTACAGCTAAAGGATAGGTAATGGTATAGGGTCATAAAACTCAGTTCAAAAAAACTTCCGGGAGGAATACATGGCAAGACAGAAAAACAATTCATGTCGCAACATCACTCGCCGCGAGGCGCTGGCCGGTGCGACCGGATTGGCGGCGGCTTTCGCTGCGCCCGGTCTTATCCGTTCCGCGAAAGCTGCGGATCCCATCAGAATCGGGGTTCTTTCGCCGGTTACCGGTGCGTGGACGGTCTATGGACAAGCGCATTCACGCGGCTTCGAACTAGCCGTGGAAGAGATTAATGCCGCGGGCGGCGTACTTGGGCGCCCAATAGAAATGATATTGGCCGACTACCAAACGGATCAGCGGTTGGTTGTTGAACAAGCCAACCGGCTGCTACGGCAGGAAAAAGTAGATTTGCTCGCCGGAACCTTCTCGAGCGCCGACCGCAATGCGGCAGGCCCGGTTGTCAAGGCTGCCGACAAGATACTTCTCTATCCGACGTGGTACGAGGGGCAAATCAAGGATTACTATCCAGGGGTTTGCAATCCCAACATCTTCATGTTCGGCCCCGAACCGACGCAACAAGTGTGGCCTTTCATGGAACACATGGTCGGCACCTTCGGCAAGAAGTTCTACATGATCGGTTCCGATTATGCTTGGCCGAGGGTGACCAACCTGTTCACCAAGGAAAAATTGCAGGAGCTTGGCGGAGAGGTTGTCGCTGAGGTCTACATACCGTTCAATACTCCGCAATATGAGTCAGTGTTGCGCGATATTCGCGAGAAGAAACCCAACATAATTTTCCATTCGCTGACGGGCAGCGACACGGTGAACTTCGCGCAGCAGTTCCACGCTGCGGGAATGAGCAAAGACTTCATCTATTGGACCGTGGACGATGAGGAAGTGGTAACTTCTGGCCTTGGCCCAGAGGTTTCGGCCGGTCATTTCGTGAGCTTCGATTATTTCATGACCATCAGCCACCCCAACAACAAAGCTTTCCTAGAACGTTACAAGGCAAAATACGGACCAGATGCGCTGATGAATACGGTCGGTGTTGGAATGTACAATGCTGGCCACATGGGAGCGCTCGCCATTGCCAAGGCTGGAAAGGTGGAAACTGCGGCTATACGCGAGGCTCTGAAGGATCTGACGTTCGACAAAGCGCCTCAAGGACCGGTCAAAATGCGCGGCTTGGATAATCAAATCGTTGTGCCGTCTTATCTGATGAAGGTTCGCGAAGGCTGGACGAGCGTCAACGACATGTTTGAAGAGATAAAATCCGTGCCGTCGGTGGAGCCTAAGGACGCGCGGTGCGACCTGCCGCTTAAATAACTCGCCTGCGCGGCGATCTCGCCCCTTCGGATGAGATTCGGGGGGGCGAACGGGATTGCCCCTTCCCACCGAAATCAATGGCGCAGCATGGAAACGCTCGTCAGTGTCGCTACGGATACCGTCCTGATCACGCTTGTGCTTGCACTGGCCGCTTTCGGGCTAGCGATCATTTATGGGCTCATCGGAGTCATCAACATGGGCCATGGCGCAATGCTCACTCTAGGTGCTTATTTCACCTGGTGGCTGACGCGCCACGGAGTGCCGTTTGCTCCTTCGGTCCTGCTTTCAGCCGCCGCTGTAGGTGCTGTCGGGCTTGGTTTTGAGCATTTGATCATCCGGTATTTTTACAACCGTCCATTCGACACGTTGCTGTTGACGTGGGCGTTCTTTCTCGTTGCAACGGAGGTGATCAAGATTACGTTCGGCACCGACTTCCGCAACGTTGCGCGGCCAATCGAAGGGGCCATTGACCTCGGAATCTACAGAATACCTGCCTACAAGACACTCGTGGGCGCCCTGTCAATCTTGCTAATTCTGGGCACCGCTTTCGTTTTCTACAAGACACGGCTTGGTATCAAAATTCGAGCAATGGTTCAGAATCGCGAGGTGGCAGGTCTTCTAGGTCTTAATGTCTCCCTCATGTACAAGCTGATATTCAGCTTTGGATCGTTCGTAGCAGGATTGGCGGGCGGCCTGATTGCACCGATGTATTCCGTCGATCCCTACATGGGCAACACTTTCCTGGTGCGATCATTTTTCGTAGTGATCGTTGGGGGAATCGGGCAGCTGCTGGCAGGAACGTTATTCGGCAGTTTTACCATAGGCGGCCTCGAAACCGTGCTCGCCCTGTTTTCAGATCAAGTCATCGCGCAGATCGCGGTGTTTTTCATAGCCGTCGTCGTCTTGCGCTTCAGACCACAAGGCGTGTTCACCGGCAGATGACAACCGAAGCTCAACCCGCTGCAGACGCCCGCCTCGCACATCTTCGTGCCGCATGGATACATGGAGAGAACCTTGCTGCCCTCGTTCTGTTTTCGGTGCTCGCAATCGTACCGCTGCTGATTGGCGGTTATGCAATCTATATCCTACCACAGTACATGCTGCTTGGCGTTCTTGCCATGTCGCTTGCCATTCTGTGGGGATACGCCGGTATCGTCAGCTTCGGCCAAGCCGCGTTTTTTGCGATAGGAGCCTACTCCATCGGTCTGGTCATGAAATATGCAACGCTTCCAATCAATCCAGCTTATGCCGGAATTCTCGTTGGAACCGCAGGTGCGACGGTCGCAGCTCTCATCATCGGATATTTTCTGTTCAGTGCAGGCGTTCGGTCGACCTACTTCGTTGTGGCGACACTGGCGCTTTCAATCATCGTCGAACAGACGGTAAAGAGCTTTTCAAACATTACCGGCGGGTGGAACGGCCTCTATGTAGACAGAATGACTCTCACCTTAGGTTCGCTGTTCGAGCTGTCATTGTTCGACGACGTGCCGATGTACTACGTTATTCTTATTGTTGTCGTGATTGTTTATTTCTTTACCGCGGCAATCATGCGCTCGCCGTTTGGAAGGATTGTCATCGGCGTGAGAGAGAACGAAGGGCGCATGTTGGCGCTGGGCTTTGATGTACCGGCGTACAAGACTCTGGTCTTTGGTCTTTCCGGACTGCTTGCCGGCCTGGCTGGTTCGTTTTACGCAACCCACGCCAACTTTGCGCACCCATCCAACGCGGGGGTATTATTTTCTACACAAGTGGTCATTTGGGTTGCCATTGGCGGCCGGCGCTCACTGCTTGGCGCTTTCGCCGGCGCCATCCTCGTTGCTTCTCTTTCCAACTATCTCTCCAGCATCAAGGCGATCCAGAACTACTGGCCCCTGTTCCAGGGACTGATTTTCATTGCAGCGATAATATTGTTCAGAGAGGGCTTGGCGGGGCTCATCGACTCGCTGTTGCGGAAGCTAAGACATGGCCGTACTGCTCAAAACTGAAAATCTGACGAAACACTTCCGCGGTTTGATCGCCAACGAAGACATCACGTTCGTTCTGCGCAAGGGAGAGGTTCGCTGCGTCATAGGTCCCAATGGGGCGGGAAAGACGACCTTCATCAGCATGATTTCGGGTCATGTGGAACCTACGGCTGGGCAAATTTGGTTCAAGGATGCAGACATCACCAACATGTCGATCCCACGCCGAGCGCAATTGGGTATTGGGCGGAAGTTTCAGACGCCTAGCGTGTTCGAGGGCCTGAGCGCATTTCAAAACCTCGAGCTCGCCAGTCTGCGACGAAAGAAATCGTCCGGGGAACGGCTACGCAGCATCGACGAGATTCTTGAGACCATTCGACTGCGCGAGCGTCGTGATTTTCCGGCTCAATTCTTGTCGCATGGACACAGGCAGTGGCTGGAGATCGGCTTGCTTTTGGCCAATGAAGCCGAGTTGCTCTTGCTCGATGAGCCGACGGCGGGAATGACGGCTGAGGAAACAGCCGCCACTGGCCAGCTTGTTCAGCACTTGGCGGCAGATCGCAGTCTCTCAGTCATCATTATAGAGCATGACATTAATTTTATCCGTGAGTTGAAAGCGCCGGTCACCGTTTTGCATCTTGGTCGCAAGCTACGGGAAGGAAGTTTTGATGAGGTCGCTGAGGACGATCGGGTGAGGCAAGTCTATCTGGGGACTGCATCCAATGCTTGAGGTTCAGGGTATTTATTCGGGCTACGGCAACATCGCTGTATTGTCGAACATTTCCTTCCGACTCGAAAAGGGCGAAATCCTTGGTGTTTTGGGCCGCAACGGCATGGGCAAATCGACGCTCATTCGAACGGTTGCCGGCGCGTTGATAGCCAAATCGGGGTCCATCATTTTTAACGGAGAGGATATCACCGCGCTGCCACCGCATCTGAGGGCTAATCGTGGTATCACTACGGTGGTGCAGGGCCGCGGAATATTTCCGAAGCTGACCGTTTGGGAGAATCTGGAAATGGGGCGCATCGCTTCCGGGCGTGCGAAGCGCAACCGCTTGGATGAGGTTCTAGGCTACTTCCCCCACCTGGGCGAGCGGCTGGGCCAACTTGCAGGCACGATGAGCGGCGGGGAACAACAGATGCTCGCCATCGGCCGGGGAATAATGGCTGACCCAGCCATCATCCTGCTGGACGAGCCTTCTGATGGCATCATGCCGACGCTGGTCACTCAAATTGGGGCTACGCTCGGGGAAATCAGCAGGCATAGTGGACTCAGCATCCTAATCGCGGAGCAGAACGTGCCACTGGTCTTCAGCCTAACCGACAACTGCATCATCCTTGAGAAAGGCCGTATCGTTGCGCAGGGTTCAAGGCAGGCCGTTTCGCGCAGCGAAGTGATGAAAGAATATCTTGCCATCTGATCGGGAGACAAACACATGCCGATTCAAGCACCGAGCATCCACCAAGTAAGTGAAATCGCTGCAAGCTACGGGATCGAACTTACCGAAGCCGATGCTCAATCTTTTGCCGGATTGCTGAGCGGTATCGCGCTTTCGTACAATCGGTTGGACGCGATGGTAGAACCGAAGCCACACGTAAAGTACCCGCGGATGACTGGAACGAAACCAGAGGCCAAAGACAATCCCTATAACGCGTGGGCCTGGAAGTCGACAATAACGGGTGCCTCGGCAGGCGTTCTTGCGGGCAAAAAGATCGCCGTAAAAGACAATGTCTGCATCGCAGGCATTCCGCTGATGAACGGATCGCGCGTTCTTGAGAATTATGTGCCCGACGTCGATGCAACGGTTGTGCAGCGAATTCTAGATGCAGGTGGCACGATTGTCGGCAAGACGGTTTGCGAAGACCTTTGCTTTTCGGGCGGAAGCCATACATCGAAACCGCTGCCCGTAAGAAATCCGCACAAGCCCAGCCATTCCGCCGGAGGCTCGTCGAGTGGCAGTGCAGTCGTCATTTCGACGGGAGAAGTGAATGCTGCCCTCGGAGGCGATCAGGGCGGATCCATCCGCATGCCGGCGTGCTGGACGGGCGTGTACGGCCTCAAGCCCACTCACGGCCTGGTCCCCTATACCGGTGTCATGCCCATCGAACCTACTCTTGATCATTGTGGACCGTTGGGCGCAACGGTCGAGGATGTGGCACGGCTTCTAACAGCGATAGCAGGCCCCGATGATCGGGATCCACGACAAATCGACTGTAAACAACAAGACTATATGGAGGCCCTGCGCAAGGACCCGAAAGGGCTCAGGATTGCAGTTGTCAAGGAAGGTTTCGGCCGCCCCGACAGCCAGCCCGTTGTGGACAAGAAGGTCAGGTCGGCAGTCGACCGCTTCGTACAAATGGGAGCATCCGTGGAGGAAGTCTCGATACCGATGCATACCGCTGGATACGATATATGGAACGCCATTATCGTCGAGGGCGCCACGGAAGTGATGATCAAGGGCAACGGGCTAGGCTATGGCTGGGAGGGCACCTATACGACCAGCCTACTTGATGCCTATGCTCGCGGTTGGCGCTCACGCCCGAACGACATGGCCGAGACCGTGAAGATGGTATTGTTTATGGGCGAATACATGCATCGTTGGTATCACGGTCGCTATTACGCCAAGGCGCAAAATCTAAAATGGGCGCTGCGGCAGGCGTATGACGATGTGCTGGCACGGTACGATCTGCTGGCCATGCCCACCATTCGATTTCTCGCCACGCCTATTCCGGCTGACGATAGCCCGCGGGAGGAATATGTCGCACGCGCGCTCGATATGGTCAGCAACACCTGCCCATTCGATGCGAGTGGTCATCCGGGAATGAACATTCCTTGCGGAAAAAGTGAGGGCTTGCCGATTGGTTTGATGCTCGTCGGGCGCCGCTATGACGAAGCGACTGTGCTGCGAGCAGCGACTGCCTTCGAAAAATTCGGTGACTGGGCGAAGATGTAGACGTTGACATTCAACGTTGCCACCCGTCCAATCAGGAGCCCGCCCCGAATGTTCTGCGATCTTGCGGTCAATCAGGTCAGTCCTCAGAACCTTGTCTATCTGCCCCGACTTCCGGAATGGGTCGATACCGTTGAAAAACTCCTCGTGATTGCCAGCGAACCGTGATTCTCTGTGCCCGAAAGCGGTCAACGGCGAGGCACGGCGATGATGGGGCGGCAAGTGGGGATGCAGGAACGGTTGTTCTACGCGTTCGACCTTGATGAGCGTGTTCCGGGCGATCACCTGCTACGCAAGATGACCAGCGTTCTCGATCTGAGTGGCTTGCGTCGGCAGCTGGGGCCATTCTACAGCGATACGGGGCGCCCCTCGGTCGATCCGGAGCTGATGATCCGGATGCTGTTGGTGGGTTATTGCTAAGGCATCCGGTCGAAGCGTCGGCTCTGCGAAGAGATCTCACTGAACCTCGCCTATCGCTGGTTCTGCCGCCTCAGAGAGAACAGCGTCGAGAATAGTCTGTTGCGTGCCGACATCAGCCGTCTGAGCCTCAGGCATTATCGCGCCTGTTTGATGATGGTTTCCATGTTTTTGGCATGACCTTCGCTAGTACGTAACCCGAAGGTGAATGACTGATTCAGCTTTGGTTTAGGTCTGACGTGCGATGATGTTGGAACGCTCTTCAAGTGAGGGGCGGGCCTGGAGGGCATCGTAAGAAGCCGAGGCAACCAAATTAGAAGGCTCGTGATTAGAGCGGCCATTGCCTCCCGGCCGCTCTAATCATTTCACCTCCAGCCCATCCTTGTCTCTTTAGTCTAAACCGCTGCGGCTGAGGCGCTTCAAGTCAATTTGCTAAGGATCGTTTCCCATCTCAGTTTACGAGAATGCCCTCAATGTCTGGGTCCGCACATTACCCAGGGTGCCGTGCGTGGTTCCGCCAGAGGTTGGTCGTCACAAGTCCCTTTCTCCTTGTGGTCGCGTGGTGCAGGATGGTTTATCGTTGCAGAATGCGAAAGGGCCTAGAGTGCAAACCCCCTCAAGCCTTGGTGAAATGCGGCGGATCATTGCTGGGTTTTCACTCACGGTTGCCGTTTCTTCAATCGCAGAACTCGGCATTGCCGACCATTTGGCGGAGGGGCCAAAAACTGCCGCTGCCCTAGCTGCATTGACCGGTGCAAACGAGGACTTTCTCAGACGAGTTCTTCGGTACCTTGCAAGCGAGGGTGTGTTCGAGGAGCGTGATGGAGACATCTTTGCTCTCACGGAACGGTCTGTGTGGCTGCGTTCGGATGTCCCTGGATCACTGCGTCCCCGCGCTATTTTTGCCGGCAGCCAACTGAATTGGACGGCATGGGGTTTTCTGCCGCAAAGTATTAGGGCTGGTACATCTGGAATCCAGTTGGCCTTTAATGAAAGCCTTTTCGAATATCTAAAGACCCACCCCGATGCCGCAGCCATATTCAACCGCTTCATGGCACAGCAGACCGCAGCTTCTGTCGAAGCGCTGCTGAACTCGTATGATTTCCGGGGTATTCGCGAAATTGTGGATGTTGGTGGAGGCCACGGGGCACTTGTAGCGGGCATCTTGAAAGCTCATCCGGAAATGCGCGGTATTTTGTTCGATTTGCCAGAGGTGATAGCAACTGCACGAACGTTCCTCGATCGAATTGGCGTAAGCGATCGATGCAAACTTGTCGGCGGAAGTTTCTTTTCAGAAGTGCCGGCGGGCTCTGATTTATATGTGCTCAAGTTCATACTTCACGACTGGCCAGATGATGAATGCAAACAGATTTTGAACAATTGCCAAAAAGCTATGGCTCGAGATGGAACACTGCTTATTGTCGAACATGTCTTGCCCGAGGGGAAAGGTCCGGATTTCGCAAGGTTTATGGATGTGAACATGCTGGTTCTAACTGCTGGGGGCCGAGAGCGAACGCGGCAAGAGTTTGCTGACCTGTTGAACGCTGCTGAACTTCAGTTGAAGCGGCTGCTGTTCACACCCATTGGCCTCCGCGTGCTGGAGTGCGGTTCATCTGCGTAAGGCAAATGATGAGACAGGGTCGATGCGGCCCACCCCCCTTTCTTCTGAAGCCTGCCTACGGACGGGCACTTCGGGTGCGCTTACTCACAATAAGCAGACCCAAAGCGCACAGATCCTAATGTCCGCTATATGCCAAAAGGTGACATCTCGACCTGATGGAATCGCAGTGTTCAGCTACCCCGCGGGCCACGCGATGAAGAACCGCGAGCATCAGTAGATTGAACCGAGGGAGGGTCCGCAAGACTGGTCTCAGGCAGCTAATAGCTAACTTTTTCTGCCTCGATGGGCGAGCCTTTGAAGCTGTCGGCCGTCAGTTGTGGAAACATGTCGAGCGTTTCCTTAACCCTGCCGTCGTGGCGGAAGACGGCAGAAATACTGACAACTTTGCGCACTTTTCAGGATGGCGGATGGCGACCTGCATCTCGACGACGCCGCCCATGCTGTAATGTATGACACAGCGAACGGGCAGGTCGTTTGTTCATTGTTCTCATCCATTTTCAGTATTGGTTTTGCCCCAGTGAGTTTTTCCCAAGCGAGCATCAGTTCATGGAACAGGCACTTTATTCCACAATCAAGCCGGGGTCCGCGCTTAGAAAAGGCCCGTTCAGTACTGCCCCCGATAGTTCGGGCGTCTGGATTCAAAATTTCTATAACTTTCAGTACAGGCAAGCATTAATCGCTGGATTGGGGAGTTTTGTTCCAAGAACCAGCTAATCAATCCATGCAGTTGCGAGTTTGTTAGATTAATTCTTGTTCATCAATCGACCGATGGGTGTGATCGGGTTGGACAAAGCTAAGATCGCGCCTGGGACAAAACTGGCACTCAAGCTTGCGCCTGACAGCAAAAATCCTACTTTTTCTTGGAACAAAACTCCCCAATCCAACGTATGAGTATGTGCTGAAGCTGAAGCACCTGTGAGAGGGGCGATGGCTTTGGAGGTTATACATGCGAAAACTACCCTACTTGTGTGCTGCCGCTGCGTTAAGCGGTCTTGCTCTATTCTCGGCCCCTAGCTCAGCTACCCCGGTAGCTAGCGGGCTGGCCACTGGCGGCACAGCAGTACCGACTCTTACTCAGGATCTAGTGCAAAAGGTACACGGCTGGCACTGCCGTAAGCGGTGGAGCAAGCGAGCGGGATGGCATCGGCATCGTCGCGCTTGCTACGATGACTACGGGTATTACGACGACTATGATTATTATGACTATGGATATCCGGGTTATGGTCTCGGCTTCGCCCCGTTTTTCGGCTTCCAGTTTTTTGATGATGATGACCACCATTTCAGAGGTCACAGGTTCAGGGGTCACAAACACTTTAAGAGAAAGCATCACAAAAACTGGTAACTCCTGAGGCGGCCTTAACCGGCCGCCTCAGTCAACAACCTTTCATTCCGGCAGTCCGGCCATTCGCAATCCATCTGCGAGATGCAGGCTATCGGCATCATTTTTGAATGGTTCTCTCGACAAGCAACGCTGTATTGAGAAATTTGGCCTGAGTCGAAGTGCTTCGGCTGCAGCGCGTCGTGCTTGGTCGGGGCGGCCTGTGTAGACGTGGCACGCTGTAATGTAGGCAAACATCCAGCCGGGTCGAGTTGCCGAGCGCTCATAGGCTTCTATTGCTTCGTCATAACGTCCGGCGGCGAAGTGCACCAGACCCAATTGATGCCAGTACCACGCCGGATCGAAATACCCCATCGCCGGTGAACTTGAAGATGCGACCCTCATGACGAACAACCAGAGGATCTAACACGTTCTTGCGTCGCGCCTTGAGGGCGGCCTACGTGCCAGTTTCATCCTGTTCCATGAGCCGGCTATAGCCGACAACATCGGCGGCCAAGATTGCAGCAAGGCGGCGGCGAACGCGTTGTTCAACCAATGAACAATTGCCCCAGACCCTGCAGAAATTGAAATCTTATTGGTATCGCTTCGCGGTGTCCATGTCGGCTTGGTCTTGCCCAGCGCATGGAGTTGTGTATCGCTTACCCCCTTGATACCCAGTTGGGCCAAGGAAATGAGAAAGCATGAAGGCCATGCCGCTTGTTCCTGATTTCCCGTCCATTCAAAAGACTCTCGCAACGCTTCCCGTCTCGGTATATCAGCAGGGAGAGATCGTGCTCGCCGCAGGCTCGACAACGGGACGATTGTTGGTGCTCAGGTCCGGGGCCGTGGAGGTCATTAGGGATGGAGCCCAAATCGCCCGGATTTCTGAACCCGGCGCGGTATTCGGTGAGCTCGCTGCGTTATTGAATAAGCCCCACACCGCCGACGTGCGCGCCCTTGAGCGGTCCGAATTCAGCATCGCTGATGCCGCGAAATTGCTTGGCAGTGACGCCGCGGTGACCCTCTATGTCGCCGCGATTTTGGCGCGCCGGCTGGATAGCGCGAACACCGCATTGGTGGAGGTCAAGAGCCAAATCGAGGGTGGCAGCTCACGCAGCATGATCGCCAGGACAATTAAGAAGATTGAAGAACTTCTGGCATCGGAAGGAGACACTATCGCGTATGCTGGCTATCCTTACGATCCTCTCGCCTTTCCGAAACGCTAATTTCCCGAAAGGATTCGGTAACCCCAGATGCAGCGTAATGCTGCAGTGAAGAAACAGAACACTGCAAATCCGTATGCGAGCGCCGCAAAATAATGCGGCAAGAGGCACATTGCGGCAAAGACCAGTATGGTTTCAAATCCTTCTGTAAGGCCGCCGATGTAGTAGATGCCCTTTTTGGGGAAAGGGAGCGAACTGAGGCCATTCTTGGCAGCCAAAACCGACAGGGCGAGAAAACTTGAGCCGGTGCCGATAAACGAGGCAAGCAAAACTGCCGCGGCGAGCGCATTGGATTGCGGGTTGGCGATTGCAAAACTTAACGGTACTAATCCGTAAAAGAAGAAATCGAGCGCAATATCGAGAAATGTGCCGCGATCGGTTGGCCCGCTGCGCCGCGCCA
The DNA here is from genome assembly GCA_036555325.1 of Aestuariivirgaceae bacterium. Lineage (GTDB taxonomy): Bacteria > Pseudomonadota > Alphaproteobacteria > Rhizobiales > Aestuariivirgaceae > DATBLQ01. The sequence goes on from DATBLQ010000075.1 coordinate 12,376, forward strand.
GGGCACCATCGACGCCGTCGCAAATGCGGTTGAGGGCAAAGGCAAAGACGGCAGCCCAGAAGTGCCGATAGGCCACCAGCCCTGCACCAACGAGGCCGAAAACAAATCCGGCAATCGTCGCTTGGTCCGCGCTCAGCCCGAGACGCGCTAGAGGTTCTGCCAAGCGATTGCAAATGCGGGCACTAATCGGGTGAAGATAGCGATCGATCATGGCTATTCCTGCAATACGAGATCAGCTCACGTGGTGCTGAGAGCTGCACGAGACCAAGCCGTTCCAGCTAAGGCTCCCTTCGATTGGCGGAGAGCTTTGCCTGCAGAATAACAACCGCCAACAAGAACACTCCGCGGATCACCGACTGCCAATAGGCCGAAAGCGAGATCCATCCTCGTCCGTTTTCGAAGTTGAGGATGTTGAACAGCATGGCAAGCAACATGGTACCGGCAAGCGTTGCACCGATGGAACCGACACCGCCGGTAAGCAGAGTTCCGCCAACCACCACCGAAGCAATTGCAAACAGTTCCCAGCCCACTCCTTCGGTAGGCTGCCCAGCACCGAATTGGGAAGCTAGAATTACCCCGGCCAAACCGGCAAGCAGACCGGAATTGGCATAGACACCGAACAGCAGACGCTCGACCTTGAGACCCATAAGTCTGGCAGTCAGTTCGCCATCGCCGATCGCAAGTATACGCCGGCCAACGGGGTGCCACTCCAGGATTATCCAGCCCACAACATAGGCAAAAAATGCAATCCACGCTGGAGTAGGAAAGCCCAAAAAGTCGCCCTGTCCGATTGAAGTAAATCCCGTGTCGTATGAGACGGAAACCGATTGATTCTCGGCAAGCAGCAAAGCTGCCCCGTAAGCCGCAAGCATCGCCGCCAAGGTTGCGATGAAAGGTTGAATTTTCAGTCTGCTGATCACAAGTCCGTTGACTATTCCGATTATCAGCCCTGCAGCAAGTCCTCCGCACGCGGCCGCTACCCAATGGATCGGCGAGAGGAGCGCCGCAACGACGCTCGACAAGGCCGCGACTGCGCCGACTGAGAGATCGATGCCACCGGTCATGATCACGAAGGCCATCCCCAGTGCAATCACTGCAAACATGGAATTGTATCTGAGGAAGGTCAGAATATTGAAAGCCGAAAGGAAATTGTCATAGCGCACAGCCCCAAACACAACGAGGCCGAAAAGCGCTGCTATGACGCAAAGCCTCGCAAGATCGATCGACGAACGTGGCGCCAGAGGTCCGAGAAACGACAAGCGGGAGACCATCGCATTCATTGCATCACCCACTTCGTGCGCGCTGTTGAATGAAAACTGCAACTATTATGAGCCCAGCTTTGACCACAAGCGCCGCAGAATCGGGAACACCGTTTGCAAGCAAGGTATACCGGACCAATTGGATCACACAGGCGCCAAGCAAAGTACCGATTTCGAACTTTTGCGCCGATAACATGGGCAGTCAAGCGAGAACGGTCCGCCGTGTCGCGCGCTCGATGTTTGCGATAGGCAGGAGACGTGTCTGTAATGTTTGGCTAGTCCCAAAGCCAATTGTGCATGTCGTCAAGAATCAATTGGCCATGACATTGCATCCTGCCATCGCTATGCGGCTCCCACCATCCTGTGCAATCGCCGTAACCATAGGGGGTGCGGACATGCCCCGGAATGAAGTTTTTCGTCGAGTTGTAATTGTGCTTCTTGAGTTGCTTTTTCTCTGTTTTATTTGCCGCCCGGACTAGGTGCGACGGGCTGTCTGCCACACTCTCAAGGCCAAATGGTGCTGCAACCGTTGGCTCGGCAACAAAAACCGCTCCGGCAAACCCCAGGGCCAGCAACGTAAGCGCTGCATCTTTCATGGGTAACCTCCTGTTGCGGCCGGCACATCGAGCTCTTGGTACGTTCAAACAATGCCAACCGTCTCTTTAGTCTCACACGCCGAACGAGACAGCGCTCTGGTAGGCTTTCGCATCATTTCGCGCTCGAATGCGCTCTCTCCTCGGCTTCAGCAGGAGGCACCGGCGAAGGTCGGGAAATGACTTGCACCGGGTCGCCCAGCTTGACATCTCCCCCTTTTACAACGCGCATGTAAATTCCGCGGAGATTACGATGGCGCAGTTGCGACATTGATACAAACCGCAGCGCATCCTGTCCAAACCGTGAGCGAAACTTGTTACACCCATTATGTGGCATAGGAGTGACCTCAAGCAGTGCAGCGCCCGCCTGCACTCGACTGCCTGCCGGCAAGTTGCCGCTTGAAAGATCGAGATCGAGGATCATGCAATCGCCAAACAAAGTCAGCGACTGTCCATTTGCGATCAACTCAGCCACATTTCTCTGCATGACCGCGATTTCCATATCCGGTTTTCGGTGCTCGGAGCGTCCCCACGCATCTCCTGCAACACCGATGTCTTTTTCCAGGCGGACATTGTCCAGTGTCTCCCGCCGGCCGCCTTCACCTCTTCTCATCAGTAGGGAGACCCGGCCCGAATTTTCATCAGCTCGCGGCATTGAACGAAGTGTCGAAATGAGGTCATCGAGTGATCGGAATCGCTGCGGGTCACCAGTTGACTTGGAATCGATGCTATCCGCGCTCATATGCTGTCTCCAAGGAGGCTGTTTCGGGTGGGGTTCGTCACAAAACATGATGACCGAGCTTACCCTGGTCGGCCAAAGCGCTTCGCCCCCTCCGCCATCGCCCTAGCCCGTTCGGTTTCGCGATCTCGCGGTGGAGCTATCGTCACCAGGGATTGAAGAAGAATTCGCGCAGCCTCACTGACTTGCTCGACGGCGAGATTGAAAGCAGCCTCATTCGCTTTCGACGGCCGATTGAAACCACTGAGCTTGCGAACAAATTGCAAAGCAGAAGCGTGGATTTCGTCGTCGTTAGCGGGGGGATCGAAGTTGAACAGAGTCTTGATGTTGCGACACACGGGTCACCTTCCGTCAGTTCTGTTTTTTCAAAGCGAGTTCAACAAGCCGGCGGATTGCTTCCGGACGACCAGGCCTGTCGGGCTGCTCGGCGCGCCAGGCATCCAATGATATCAAATCATCGGGTTGAATTCGCACGCCAATGAGCACGCCAACGCCGGTCGGCGGCGGGCCGCGGCGTCTTTTCATCTTGTCAGGTTGGTCGGAATGGTGCTTAGCCATGAAAACCATGATAACACGGTTGCTGCGCCAAGGGAACGCGCCCGACCATGTCGATGGCGCCCTGGATCCCGAAGCAGAAACAGCGGTCAATGCGGTGAGAACTGCACCTCACACCCCACTGCCTCTATTCATCGGGGTACTTTTCCTCCTCGGAATGACTTTCCTCACTGCTATCATCGCGCACTCTCGCTGGATTCGAGTGCCGATGAGCCATCTCCAGATCGGGTTGCACGGGCGAGAGAGGCGCGCTTGGAACATTAAACCCCGCATATTGCTCCAAGCCATAATCGGGATCTGCGGTTTCAATCGCTTCATTGAGGCGCTGCAGAAGGTTCTGACCCGTCCGCAGCCGCGCCTCTAGGATCGGTATGAGATCTCCTGCCCTCTGCGCGGAATTTTCCGCTCCCTGCATTCGATCGAAATGCAGGTAGGATTGCATGAGAGCAAACCGTGGAATCTGGTTATTCTCTAGGTAAGGATAAACCGCCAGGATCGCCTGCCCAAGTTCGTTGTCGCCCTGGCGATTGAGGTTCCGCACCAATCGTCTTGACCGTTGCAGAAGCTGCTCGGTCAGGATGATTTGGCGTCGAAGAGTTCGAGCCAATCGTCGCCCGCGCCCGATATCGTTAAGACTGCTTTCGTCCAGTCGGAGAGCGGCGCCATCGGTTATGAAATAATAACTGTCACGCATTGCCTCGGCGTACCTCTGCTGAGCCGATAAATGGTAATAGGTCTGGCTTCGCGCCAGAGTTCGTAATTCATCGACTGAAAGACCCGGACCGATACCGACGTCGTTGGCGAACATTGCATCGAGTGGATCATCGTCGGCCGCTGGACCCGCGTTATTGACTTGTGGAACGACATCATTGACCGGCACTGCGGCATTGGCTTGCGGAACAATCCCGTCATCGATCTCGGGGAAGGCGATATTGGCAACCGCAGTCGCAGCGAGACCGCAAAGGGTCAAGACCGACCAGATTTGATCGGAACTTCTCAAGCGACCATCATCAGAGAACAGCGAAACGACCGAAAAAACGCTAAACGACGTTAAGAACGAGGCAGTCCACATCGCCCTGCGGCCAAGCACAGCGCCTGTTGGATCGGTGAAGTTGACTGGGTTAGCGGCGAAGGGCTGGTAGGGGGAGTCGTGAGCGGGGACGGGGTCGGTTTGCAGGAAGGCGGCGAGGCCAGCGGCGTAGTCGCGCAGCGGGTAGTGATAGAGC
>DATBLQ010000076.1:0-67342 GCA_036555325.1 Aestuariivirgaceae bacterium
CTCCTGCCCGTCGTCCGTCACGACGTGATAGAGATAACTCGCTTTGGTAAAGCTCAGCGCATCCGGAATCCGGTTGCTGTTACTAGAGTCCTGCGCGCCAACATCCTGCGTGTGCCGGCCATAAAACAATGTCGTGCGCAGACCGTTCAGGCCTTCGATTGCCGACAAATACCAGCTCGTCGGGAATTGTTCTTGATTGAGGGTGTTTGCGGAAATGCCGGTCCACGCTCCCCAGCGCACGTCGAGCTCAACCGGCCCGAATTCGCAGTGGTCGCCGGTCTTGGAATAGGGAGGAGCCTGAAGCAATTGGTCGGCGCAAAATGCACCGGCGAAATCTTGCGAGCTGTTTTCTATCTCACCCTCGCCCGTTCGATAAGCCCATCCGTAATAATTCTTGATGCCGGAGGAATCTGTCACCACCCAATAGGAATTTTTCGCGGCGGACGAACCGCCGAGATCGTAGTGATATTCGATGCGGAAGAAGTTTTCGTCGTTCGTTGAGTAATATTTGATTTTGTTCGCACTGTCCTCGCCAGTGAGTTCGAGCCGGTAAGCTGCCCCTCCTGTCATCAGCATATAGCTGTCATCCCAGGCAACACCGGTGGGGCTTGCCAATCTCGCAATACGTAAATGCGCCGCCGGAAGGCTGAAACCCAAGCCGACTTCGCTCGGCACCTGCTCATAGTTCCAGTTGATCGCGGTTTCGTAGACCTGCGTGCTCGTATAGGGTGCAGCGAGCGAAAAGGCCGGCGTCGTATTGCCACCGACGGAGGCGATGGGCACATCGAATGTGAGCTTGCCAGTCGCCGGATCGACAACACCGAGATCTTTCGCACCTGCTGGCGCGAAATCAGATGTTGTAGCCTGCGCACTGCCGGGGTGTGGTCGAGTCGGACGTCCGGCCGAGGATTGTCCCACGCCCTGGTTCTGCACGAGGTTCTGCAGAGCTTTGTTGAGATCTACGGCGTTGTCAGCGCCGTGACCCAACGGAGTGCCGTACTCAACTGAAGGCTTGGACCCGTCCGATACTTTCTTAGCCTCACCAGTCGCGATTGGCGCACCTGGCTGCACGGGTTGAGCTCGCAATTGATAGAGAGGAACGAAGAAAGCGGCGTTCAAACCTGCTGCATACGCAATGATCACAGTCACCCGCAGCAACAATCGGCCAAGCAAGCGGCAACAAGACCGTCGACTCGGTACGGCGAAAACCATTTGGGCCTCCATCGGGTGCACGCTTTGGACGTGCTACCGACTACATGCCCTCTATAATAGAAAACGTCAACTACTACGTGTAGTATTTCTTTTGATATAAGTTAAGGTTTTGTTTAGGACGTCAGAGGGAGTTGAGCCAAACCTTTGTGATAGGCCCCTTGGGGGATACGGAGCTGCTTCGTAGCGCAAAAACCTTCGCTACCGATGCGCAGGCTTGCGGCCTTTCACGTGACACGGGATGAGCTGACCGGAATCCAATGCCGCCTGACGTCCGCGCGCACTTGCCAGGCGAGCATTGGCCATTTCCTCCCCCACAAGGGAAGCCAATAGCTTTTTCGCCGGGCCAGCGAGGTACTCGATTTCCTTTCGGTTGGATGCTTGCAGAAGCGCTCCGCGATTCGCGATTGATATTTCTACGAAACCCGCCCTACGCAGCGCCGCATCCGCTTCGGCCAGCGTCGTAAACGTGAATTTCAAAGGAGTGGCCGAAAGCCATTTTTGAACGGCAGGGCTGTTCGCGGCTTCCTCTGCCCACAGCCAATCTGCAGCCACAAACGTGCCGGCGTCTTTCAGCACTCGTATCACCTCAAGGAAAAGCGACTGCTTATCGGGAATGTGAACCATCGAATCCTTTGAAAACACGATGTCGAAACTCGAATCCGGAAACGGCAGAGGTCCAGGTTCCACTAGGTCGAACCTGATTCGGTTTTGTAACCCCTTCGATGCAATGTATTCCTGCGCAGCCATAATGAGCTGAGGTTCGACGTCGATGCCAACTATCTCGGCTGCATCGTGTTTGGTGGCCAAATGCAAATCCACCCCGCCCAAACCCGAGCCGATGTCGAGGATTCGCGAGCCTGCAATGCTGAGACCTGCAACCAACTCGTCGATCTCTTCCGGCCCGCCAGGCGACAGAAATCCTTTGCCCCACATGAACTGCAGGGCATCCGTAAAACCTTGCTCGTATTGCATGTACGCCCTTCAAATCCCTGGATTGATCGATTTGCTATGGTCTTTCTAAGGCCACAGTTTCGACGTTGGCTAGAGGGATGCGTTGGCCGGCCAATAGCTTTGGTCCTCTTCTCCTGCTCGTTTCCGGTTGCACAGCTGCCCCCAGTCTTGAGATGGCCCCGCAGGCTGTCCCTCAACAGGCGACCCTCAGCCCCGAGAACGCAGAAGCATGCCTGATCTCAACGACAGGAGCGGATCGCAACGGCCTCCGGCTGCCCAAGGAATCCGTACGCGCAATACGGGCGGACCTCAGGGCGCGGCGCGTGAACTGCGAACTTCAAGGTAACCCGTCCACTGCTACGGCGGTAGCACGCCAGCCCCACCCTTCCGATCGCAATCTTTCATTCCAGGAATAGGTCCCATTGCCACAATCTTGCTTGATCGGCTGAGTAAGCTGGCTTGTTAGCGGGTTTGCAGTCAATCGAGCTTGTGAAATGAGAAGGCGCGCGTTCCTTGCGCTTGTATTTGCGGGAACCGTTCTCGCGAGGGTAGACCGAGCGTCGGCAACGAATGAATTCTTCGTGCCGGACACCCCGGAGTCGGAGCCGGATGAGCAGTACCCCATTTCCGAGGATGACTATCTTCTGGTCAAGCCGCAGTATCGACCACAGATCGTTCCCTACCCGACAGAGGAGCGGCCTGGCACGATTGTGATAGATACCAGGCGCCGCTTTCTCTACCTCGTGCTCGGTGGGGGCCGCGCAAAAAGATATGGCGTCGGGGTCGGTCGCCGAGGTTTTCAGTGGTCTGGCGTTGCAACAGTGGGACGAAAGGCCAAATGGCCCACCTGGATCCCACCCCAGGAAATGATGGAGCGCGACCGTGAAGCGGCCAAATGGCCAGACGGAATGCCTGGCGGCCCCGGCAATCCCCTCGGCTCGCGAGCGCTTTACTTGTATCAGGACGGAGTCGACACGCTTTATCGCATTCACGGGACGAGGGAACCAAAAACCATCGGGCGTGCAGTGTCGTCGGGATGCGTTCGCATGCTCAATGTTGATGCGGCTGATCTTTTTGAGCGAGCTCCGATTGGAACAAAAGTCGTAGTGATTGGGCCCGTTCGCCCTGTTCCGTTTTTCCGGAACGGGATGACCAAAGCTTTCCAGTCAACATTCGGACAGCGTCCGTCGGATGGTTGGAAACGGCTGCAGCGCGACCTGCGAAAGCTCTTTCCCAAATGGGATTAGGAGGGAACGGCTCGAGCCCACGTTCGTCGAGTTCATTTCTCTTGAGACACATGTCGGCGTCGACTTACCGTTTGTAGCTCAAAACACGCGGTGGCTTTGATTCGGATTCGCCTTCATTGAATGAACAGGTTATAAGTTTCTCGGACGGTCTCTTGTTGACCATGAGCACGCGGTATGCAGACATCCCAACCGTCAATTTTTCTCCTGGAAGATGACCCGATTGTCCTGCTCGAAATGCGCAAGGACTTGGAAGAGCTTGGCTGGCGGGTCGAGCATGTAGCCAAGAACATCAATGAGGCCAAGAAACTTGCGCGTTCGGTCGATGTGAACCTCGCGATCCTCGATATCAATATTGAAGGTGAGCCAAGTTACTCGGTGGCGAAAATATTCAAGCGGCGCGGCATTCCGCTGATTTTCATAACGGGCTACATTGGAGAGCGCATCAGAACCAACTATCCGGAGGCCTCGATACTTTCGAAACCATATTCCTTTGTCGATTTACAACACACGGTGCGCCATGCATTGCTCACCGCATCCGCGGTTTTGCCGATCGGTGAGTCTGAAGGGTCCGCGCCCAAACAGCAATAGTCTGGGCAATAGAGCGAAGAGCCCTCAACAATCTAGCGCGGTGGCGGGTAACACTCATTGCAACTGCCACCCTCCTCTTCCTCCTCATCAGGCTCTTCGGGCGGAGCCTGATTGAAGCTCTGAGTGACAAGGGTGACTTGGCGTTCGCGGATCTCGGCGGCTGCGGTGCCCGATAAGACCGAGAGACTGCCAAACAAGGCCAGCAACACGGCAACACATATCCGCATGATGATACTCCTAACGGAGACAGAACTTCATCATGCTCCAGCCCTGGCATCAACAACCACGTTGACGAGCAGTGAACCAGCGATCAACCCCATGGCGCAATTTTTCGGAAAAAAAGTAGCGCGAAAATTCGCCATCGTTCGGGTTAAGGAAACGGAAAAGGACGCTCAGGTACGCTTGGTTAAAACCCATAAGAAGCCCAACACCGGCACCCTTCCCGACGAGGTCATGCTTGCCCGAACGGCAAGATATAATGAAGAACTGGTCAGCGCCGGGATCATGTTCGTGAGCAGATGGTCCGCCGGGGGCGCCCTAAATGCGTGCACGCGAGGGCAAACCCTTATTAAGCCCGATGCAGTGCTTCCACCAAGAGCTATCGCGCGCAGCAGGGAAGTCTATGCCGAGAGCATCGCCGTTGCGCCAAACGATCGTGCAGAAGTGCATGCAGGTGTCGCCGTCGATTCTGAGCCAGAAATTTCGCGGAAGTATCCAACCGCGATCAATGTATAGTTTTGCACCCGCCGGAGAGATTTCCCGAACAATGCAAGGTGCAGGCGAAACTTGACCGGGTGCTACAATATGCGCTGCCATATGGGCTGACAGCCGCGGCTGGTATTGTCTATTTTCGAGCATTGTTGTCTCGATCTTGACTAAAATTACGATATTAAATGCATTCTAAAATCGCCTTACTCAATTCCATAAAATCTTATGGACCCCCGTTGAGCCGCCGATAGGTTGCCGCCTTAACCGGCCCCATGACAGAGGCCCAATGCCGAAGCGGGTATTAGGATTTCCGAGGTCGATGCCAAGATGAGTGTCAATCAAACCAGAGCGACTGAGAACGAAAGGAGAGATGAGCGTCAATCTTTTCCACCGGAGGAGGTCCGATGCCGGAGCGCCCATTAAGATTACTCGACCGGCACGGAGCCCCTGGCGAGATGAGCGTTAATCTTGCCCGACTGGCAGAGGCGCGGTGTTGGGTCGCGCATTAATCTTACTCGACCAGCAAAAGCCCGACGGCGAGATGAGCGTTAATCGTGTTCGATCGCAGACATGCGAGGCCAGGGAGCTCGTTAAGGTTAGTTGACCGTCACGGAGCCCCTACGAGATGGGCGTTAATCCTACTTGCCCGGCAGAGCCGATGCCGAAACGCGTATTAAGATTCGCCCGGACCGCGGGCCGATGCCAAGATGAGTGTTAATCTTAACTCAACCGGGAGAAACGGGTGGATAGATGAGCGTTAATCCTCTTGACCGACACGGAGACACCAGCGAGATGGGCGTTAATCTTACTTGCCCGGCAGAGGCACGATTTTGGGTTGCGCATTAATCTTACTCGAGCGGCAAAAGCCCCCTGGCCAGATGGGCGTTAATCTTACTTGCCGGCAGAGAGGCGATGCCGAGGCGCGTATTAAGATTCGTCCGAGCCGCAGGCCGATGCCAAGATGAGTGTTAATCTTAACTCAACCGGGAGAGAACCGCTGGAGAGATGAGCGTTAATCATCTCGACCGGCCCAGAGCCCCCTGGCGAAGGGCGTTAATTTTACCCGACTCGCACGGAGACCCGGCGAGGAGAGCATTAATCTTACTTGCCCGGTAGAGAGCCGATGGCCGAAGTGCGCATTAAGCTTACTCGACCCACACGGGCCCGTTGGCGAGATGGACGTTAACCTTATCAACCACCAGAGGCGATCCGAAACCGGTTAACCCCGTACATCCGGAAGGGCGCTCTGGCCCGGAGAAACGGGAGCGATATCTTCATAAAGATTTGGAGCGATCAAATCTATGGGTCCGGACTCTTCACCATGTGTCGGATCGTTCATTTGACTCTCGGATGTGGTTGAACTCGGCATGCTCATTGTCTCAGGTTGCGAACCTTGCGAAGGTTCCCCAACGTTAAATTGCCGAGTAAGGGGCGGCTGCCGCCAAGAGCTATCGGATTTTGGAACGATATCGATTAGGAGGTCGGACTTCTCCTTCGCCTGCGGAGGAAGGTCTAAACGGTCATTTCGAGCGCTGAACGGGGGACTGGTGTGTTTTTCCGGCAATTCAACGTTACGCTTGCCACTACCGAAGAGTAAGATCGCCGAGGCCAGCAAAACGAAAGTTGCGCCGGCTACAGCACCGGCCCAACCAGCCATTTTCAGTGGGGACAGTCCACGAACCCTCTCGATCAGACCTCGCATGACTGACTTTAAGAATTATGACGACGATTCGATAAAGCATGGAGCTACATCATTTCCCCAGTGTGACCTTGCCGACACACCGGCCCCAATGCGATGGGAAGCTAACAAAACTAATTTGCGGGCCGGTGGGCGGAACTTTCAAACAGATTGTGGCGTTGAGACCTGGCCTAACATTTGCTCTTAAGGGTTAATGAACACACGCATCATCCTCGCCGCTACCGCCGTTGGCGTCATTGCAAGTTGCGCGGTTTTGCCGAAGCAATCTATGGCGGCGACACGGGACAAGGTTCTCTGGGACAAGAAAGCCAATTTCAATGTGTCCCAGTTTCACGTGCAGAAGCACAAGACAGAGCCCCCGCCCAACAAAGTTGAGGATCTACAGAGCCCGGCAATCCTCGGTCCTCCCAAAATCATAGATACGTTTCAGCTCGAGGGGGACACCACATTAACTACGGCGACAACGGCTCCAGTGGCAATATCGGTTCCGCGGCCAACGCGTTGCGACTGGGCGAAATCAATTGTGGCCGCCTATGCGTTTGAGAACGTGATTCCGAAGACCTGCAATTTAGGTGTCCTTAGGTTTGAAGCCACCCGGCAGGGCAGGAAATTTTCTATTCAGGTCAGCGCCGTCAATGGCGATTTAATCAAAGTTGAAAGGATCGACACAAATGAGGAAGCTGGCGGATTTTGAAGTCGGTCAGCTTTTTTCTATTGCTTCTCTAGTCGACGAAGTACCGCAATGTGCGTTGTTACCGAAGCACGCCAAGACCAAGAAGGCCGACGACAATCAGGTAAATTGCCACGATGTAGTTCAACAGCCTTGGGATGAAAAGAATCAAAATACCGGCCAATAGGGCGAGTGCCGGTTGAATGTGTGCCACATCAATTACCATCGAATGTTTCCTCCACAATGCGAAGCGAGCTTGATAGCCTGCGTCAAGGCCTCCTCAGATAATACTGTGGCTAACACGGATCCGCTTCCATACTCAAGCGCGTGGCGCTGGGGAACTACCCGCAGCGCTATGGGACTCTGAAAGCCTTTAACGAATCCTCATTGAGGTTAATGCCCAATCCAGGCTTGGTTGGTAGAGACATTCGGCCGTTTTCCACGACCAACTCTTCGCTGCATAGATCTCGACGCAAGCGCGAATCGGCAAGTTCTCGCGGCAGAAATTCGAGGAATGTGCATGTAGGCGACACCGCGGCCAAATGAACAGAAGCAGCAATTCCAATGGCGGATTTCCAACAGTGGGGCACTACGGAAAGCCCGCGTTCCTCTGCCATTGCCGCAACCCTGCGCGCTTCCGTAAGTCCCCCTACCCGCCCGACGTCCGGCTGAACGACGTTAAGCGCGTTTCGATCCATGAACTCCTTGAACTCGAAGCGCGTATTCAGCCATTCTCCCGCTGCGACGTGCACTGGTGATGCATAGACAAGCTTGGCATAGCCTTCGATATCATCAGAAGGAAGCGGTGTTTCGATAAAGTAAATGTTCTGATCGGCAAACATTTCGATCGCCCGCAATGCTTCTCTCCAATCCCGCCAACAATAGGCGACATCGACCATCACGGTAATATCGTTGCCAATGGCGCTTCGACAGGCGCGAACAACATTGGCGATTTCTCTGTCATCAGCGACCTGCAACGAGTTGTGCGAATATGGGCCCTTGATGCAGACCTCGAGTTTGACCGCCGCAAAGCCCAGGTCCTTGGCCTTTTGAGCACGCTCGACCAGAACTCTGGTGTAAGTTTCAAGATCGTCACCTTCGGGGAGCAGAGAGGCATAGGGAATGATCGTTGGATTGGTCGTTCCTCCGAGCAATTGCCAGCAGGGCTTGCCTTCGATTTTTCCACGCAGATCCCAAAGCGCCATGTCCAGTGCCCCGATGGCGCAAATGCCGAGACCGCGGCGCCCGGTCATGGCCGAGCCGGTATACATTCGCTCCCAGAGGGTCTCGATATCGCGTGGCTCCTGCCCCAGCAGCATTTCGGATAGACCGAGGCCCATGATATGAGTCCCAGGCGCTTCGATCATCGCCCGTGCCACCCAGGGGTTGGTATCTGTTTCGCCAATTCCAACAAGACCCTCATCGGTGTGGATCTTGACAACAAGGTCGTCCTGCGCGGAACTGCACGCGTCCGCCCGATAGTCGGAAACGAGAAGGACGAAACACTCGATCTTGGTGATCTTCATCGTGCAAGACCTTCCTGGGCAGATGGATTTGGTTGGCGGACCGGCCACTCAGCCAGCGTCGTCAGTTTGTCAAGCGGTATGTGGCATCTGATCCGGTGGCTGCCCGCTCCTTGCCGCCATGGTGGACGATCGGTCTCGCAAACCTCCCCCAGCTGCCAAGGACATCTGCCGGCGTAAACGCAACCCGATGGAACTTTGACGATCTCCGATACTCCCAGTTTGACCCGCCTGCGCCGCCCACGCTTAGCAGGCGATGGAACCGCTTGCAGTAGTGTGTGCGTATAGGGATGAAATGGCGCGGCAAAAATCTCCTCTCGCGTTCCCATCTCCATTATTTCACCACGAAACAGAACGCACACACGATCGGCAAGCATCCTCACGACTGCCAGATCGTGCGAAATCATTAGCATCGCGATCCGGTGCTCTTTCTTTAGGCGTTGCAGCAACGCCAGGATATTCGCCTGAACCGAGACATCGAGGGCAGACAGAATCTCGTCGCACAAAAGAATAAGCGGCTGGGCGACAAGAGCGCGTGCTATTGCGATTCGCTGACGTTCCCCTCCCGACAACTGATCGGGGAATCTGTCAGTGTAGGAAACGTCCAAACGGACATCGGCGAGTACTGCTTTGACAGCCTCCCCAATCGCAGGCGGAGGAAGCCGGAAGAAAAACGCAAGCGGCCGAGCCAAAATGTTGCTAATTCTTGCTCTCGGGTTCAGCGAAGCGTCGGGATTCTGAAATATGAACTGGATGTGACGCCGCTGCTCATTGGTCCGCAGCTTCAGTCTTTTTGGCAGCGGGAGCGAAAGCAGGGAGATCGTTCCCGCCGCGGGAGGCACTAGACCACTGATGGCCCGCGCGATGGTTGATTTCCCGCTGCCGGATTCCCCCACCAACGCAAACGTCTCGCCTTCGGAGATCGCAAAAGAGATATCGCGAGCGGCGGTGAAAGCTCTCCGGCCTTTGCCATACTGGATGTTGACCCGATCAAGCTTGAGCAAATCGGGCCCGATGAATTGTGGCGCCTCCTCAACTTGCCGAGTTTCTGGAACTGAGCGGGCAATCTCCTTCCAGCGCCAGCAGGCAACCTTTCCCTCTACAGCCGGTTCAAGGATTTGCGGTGTCGCGACGCAGTGCTCCACGCTGAAGTCGCATCGCGGTGAAAACGGACAACCCGGCGGGAGCAACTTGCGCTGCAGAAATCCACGCAACGGGCGAGGCGAGGCTGCTCCGCCCTCATCGATGCGAGGTATCGAGTCGATGAGGCCGCGGGTGTAAGGATGCTTTGGGCCTGAAAAGAGGGCGCTTGTGGGTGCTATTTCGACGATCCGACCCGCATACATGACACCGACGCGATCGGCGATCTGAGCGAGCAGCCCTAAGTCATGTGTCACATAAAGCATTGACATGCCTAGCCGCTCGCGCAGGTCGATCAGCAGTGTAATGATTTGCTCCTGGGTCGTGACATCGAGGCCGGTAGTAGGTTCGTCCAAGACAACAAGGTGCGGATCGCGAGCCAGCGCCATGGAGATGCATACTCGCTGCTGCTGTCCGCCGGACAGCTGGTGAGGATAGCGCCGCTGGAAATCGTCTGACGCCGGCAACCCGACAAGGGAAAGGAGGTCACCTACCTTAGCGGGAAGTTCCTTCAAGTCTGATTCCTTTCGATGTGCGGCCAAAACTTCCCAAATCTGATGGCCGATGCGCATTCCGGGATTGAGTGCTGTGGTAGGGTTTTGCGGAACGTAGCTGATGCACGCACCGCGTAGCTTATCGAGGTCGATGCGGCGCAACCTCACCAAGTCGTGGCCCTTGAACAACACTTTGCCGGTTTGTACCAGCATGGAAGGATGGCGAAAGCCCAAGAGCTGCAGGGCAACAGTCGATTTACCGCAGCCAGATTCCCCAACGAGACCCAGAACCTCTCCTGTCGCCAGAACAAAGCTCACGTCTTCAACGACGCGGGTCCAGCTTGACCCGTGACGATAGGCAACCGACAAATTCTCAACCGAAAGCAGTGGCCGTGTCATTGAGTGCCCAGCCTTACCGTTCGGCCGAGTATCCGTGCCAAGCCTTCAGTAAATAGATTAAGCCCAACGACGAGCGACGCCAAAGCAAGCCCCGGACCCAGCACGGTGACGGGAGAGACAATCAGCAGGGCCCGGTTCTCGCTGATCATCAGCCCCCACTCCGGTGTGGGAGGCCGCAGGCCAAATCCTAAGAAGCCCAACGACCCGATGAGAACGGGTGCGTATCCGGCGCGCAGCGCAAACTCTACCAGCAGTACTCCGGTGGCATTCGGCAAAAGTTCGCGCCGCATCACAGACCAGGCGCTTTCCCCGCGAAGCCGGGCAACGGTCACAAAATCACGCGTGGCGATATCGATAGCGGCGGCGCGAGCCATTCGCGCTATGCGCGGGGCATAGACCAATGCGACCACAAATACTACGAGAACCGGATTTCCCGACAATTCAGCACCAGCGGACGCGATCGCAATGAGCGCCAGCACCAAAAATGGAATGCTGATGATGGCTTCCAGCAGACGCTGAAGAAGATCGTCGAACAATCCGCCAACATAGCCCGACAGCAGACCTATGATCGCCCCTATGACGAGACCCAGCGCAGTAGCGCTGAGCGAGAGGAGAATAACTATATGACTGCCGTGCACGACACGGCTGAACACGTCGCGGCCCAGCTGATCCACTCCGAATGGATGTTCCAAACTCATGCCCGAAAGGGGAATGCCCGCTCCCATTTGCGCAAAGCCGAAAGGCGCCCACGACGGGCCGGTAGCTGCAACAAGGAGATGTAGAAACAGCACTACGGCCCCCAGCCTGAAACTCATGGGTGTTTGACGCCACAAGCTTATGCCACTCTCCAGGCCTGTCTTCTGGTGTGCCTGAGCTGTTTCTGTTTTGCTCATACGGTCATCCGGTCCGCAGTCTCGGGTTCAGCACGACGGCCGCCAAATCAGCAATGAGATTTGCCATCACATAGACCAGCGCAGCAATCATCACGGTCGCTTCGATGACCGGCAGGTCCCGCAGTTGCAGAGAATCGACCAGCAAATTGCCGAACCCCGGATAACTGAACACCCTCTCCACGACGACGACACCGCCAACGAGATAGGCCAAATTCAGCGCAGTCACATTGAGCGTCGGCACAAGCGCATTTGGAAGCGCATGCCTCAGCAGCACTCTCCTGGCAGAAAGACCTTTGAGTTCGGCCATCTTTATATAATCCGCATCCAATACCTCAATTAGGTTGTCGCGCAACATGCGAACTGCATAAACGGCCATTACGACAGCAAGGGTGATGGCAGGAAGCGTCATTGCTCGGAGGTAATCCAAGGCAGTGGAGCTGTCATCGACCAGTGACATCGCCGGAAGAAGGGGAACCAGAACGACGAACGTGAAAAGAAGAATCGTTGCCAGAAGGAAATCTGGCATCGAAAGAAGTACCAGCGTTATGACCGATAAGACGTGGTCGACCGGGCGGTCGCGCCAGATCGCTTGCAGCAATGCGGGAATTATCGTGAGCGGGAGGTAAATTAGGAACGCGTAGGCTGACAACAGCACCGTATTGTAGATACGGGGGCCAAGGATTTCGGCCACCGGCCGGTAGCTGACAAGAGATTTTCCAAGGTCGCCGTGCAGCAAGTTCGCAAGCCAACCGACATAGCGCGTGATAGCCGGACGATAGAGACCAAGCTCGTTGCGCAACAGTTCGAGCGTCTCGGGCGTGGCGTCGCGTCCGAGGATTCGCGTGGCGACGTCGCCGGGAAGAATTTCCAGAATCAGAAAAACGATGGCGGACACCAGCAGCAAAGTGAACGCGGATAGCCCGATCCGAGCGATCGCCAGCTTCACGACGGGCAAGGATTATGCTCCATCTTGCTTCTGGGCCGGCGCCGCCTCGGGTGGCCCTGTGCACACCCGAGGCACGCTGCTTTCTATTTGCAAACCAAGTCCTCGAAATTGAGGTTGAAGTTCTGGGCGCGTGGGGTGTACCCCTCGCAACCCTTACGCAGCGCCAGAACCTGATGAACGAACATCGGCAGGATAAGTCCACCTTCCTTGGCCAAGAGTTCGCCCGTCTGTTGAAACAGCTTCGTGCGCTCGGCATTGTCTACCGTCGTATTGGCCTTCAGCAACAACGCATCATAGTCAGGGCGCTCCCATCGCGTCTCTTTCCACTTCGCGTTCTGCGTATATGCCACCGCCAGGCCTTCCCCTGGGGGTCGCATAGACCACGCCGACGTCAATGCCGGTTTTTTCAACCACACATCGTCCCAATAGCTCTCAGCAGGCGTGACAATCACATTGATGTCGAAACCTGCAGGCTTCGCCATTTCAGCAAACACTTGCGCCATGCGCACCATGCCGGGTACGCCTTCACCGGTATAAAGGTCGAATTTCAAGCCATCCTTGTAGCCGGCCTCAGCAAGAAGCTTTTTCGCCAATTCGATGTCCTGCTTGGGCGGTTCCTTTGTATATGAAGCGGGACTGTTGATCGGCACTGGACTGTCGGCACCGACTTCACCGAATCCCAAGAGGACAGTGTCGACCATCGCCTGGCGGTCGACCACAGCCTTCAGCGCCTGCCTTACCTTGATATCGTCGAAGGGCTTGGTATCAACCCACATCGAAACAGTCATCGAGTTCGATGCGGCTGTTTCCAGCAATTGGACATTTGGGTCGTCCTTCAGTGACGGTATCACGGAGGGATCGACATTGAGCATCAAGTCTACCTGCCCCGCCTTTATCGCGGAAACGCCGGCAACCGCCTCTTGCGCAACAGTAATCCGTAGACATTCGGCCTTCGGCTGGCCTGCGTTCCAATAGTTAGGGTTCTTCCGCAGGATTCTGACCGGCGCGTTGGGAGTGAACTGCTCCTGCATGAAAGGACCGGTGCCATCGCCATGAAGCTGAAGCTTGTCGGCTGTTGCGCCCTCAGGAACGATATTGGTGAATTTGTTCGAGATGAGAACTGGAAGCTCCACCACCGGTTTCGGCGTAGTGAAGGTCACGGTTGTGGCATCGACAGCCTTGATCCCGTTTGGATCGAGAAACTCGAGCACCGCTCGGGCGCCTGAGCCGGTCTTCTCGTCAAGTAGTCGCTTAAAGGTGTAAACAACGTCGGCAGAGGAAAAGTCCTTGCCGCTATGAAACTTCACTCCCTCGCGCAGCTTGAATGTCCAAGTCAGCCCATCAGGGGAAACCGACCATTCAGTGGCAAGTTCCGGCGATACATTGAAATTGTCGTCAATGTCGACCAGCCGGTTGTAAACCGCAAAGGTGTGATAGGCATCATCGCCCGAGTACATGTCGGCCGGATCCATTGACTGTTTTTCACCGCTCCATTCGTAGCCTAGGATCTTGACGCATTCATCGCCCGCGGCCGCAAGGCTCGGTGATGACATGCCCGCGAAGATCAAGCCGCAAGCGGCGGCCGTCCCCAGAGTTGTTGCAAGTCTCATGTCTCTCTCCCTATCGCTTCCAATGTTTTTCAGGGGCCGGTGTCTCAAAGCCCCATTTTCAACCATTCTGACTGGAATTCTTAGAAGCAGAACAGCAAGCTAGTCAGAGTATCTTTGGCAAGTCAAGAAAGGGGAGCGTTCAATGGAAGGGTTGCGGCTGCGCGGGATTACGTGGGAGCACCGGCGGGCGATCGATCCTCTGGTTAGGACCCTCGGGCTGTTTGGCTCGCAGCACCCTACCATCGAAGTGGAATGGACATGCCGTCCATTGAGCGGTTTCGAATTTACTTCGGTCGCGGAACTCGCGAAGGTCTACGACCTGATCATCCTAGACCATCCCTTTGCAGGCGCCATCGCTGAGAGCTCGTGCCTGATACCGCTCGATGATATCATCGGGGCTGACCAACAAGACGCTTTCGTCGGCTCCTCGTTGGAGTCCTATCGTTACGCCGGTCGCCTCTGGGCAATTCCGGTCGATGCCGCCTGCCAAGTCGCCGTTTCCCGTCCGGATCTCATGGCGAAATTGGACCGGCAGGCGCCCACCGGCTGGGACCAGGTGCTCGAACTTGGCCAAAAGGCGACGCGATCGGGGCAGCAACTGGCGATTGGGCTGCGCGGAGTTCACAGCTTGATGACTTTTCTAACGCTCTGCGCCAATCTTGGATCAACTTGCAGCCTCGACCCCCACCAGGCTTTTGCAGATCCCGTTGTGGCCCGGCGTGCCCTCGCTCTGATGCGCGAGCTTGTCTCCCTTTGCCCTAGAGAATGTCTTGATTGGGACAGCATAGGACTGCACGAGGCAATGGTTGCGCGCGACGACTTGGCGTTTTGTCCCGCTGTCTATGGTTACGCACCCTATGCGGAGCAGGATGTCCGCCACCCCTTGCGCTTCCATAATTTTCCTGGACCGGCCGGCCATCATGGGTCGACCCTCGGGGGAACCGGTTTAGGGATATCTGCCAAGTCAAAATACCCCGAGGCGGCGAAGGCGTATGCTCGATTCGCCGCTTCACGGAAGGCGCAGTTCGCCTTTGCGCGCCATCATGGCCAGCCTGCGATGCGAGAGGTGTGGGACGACAGCGACATCAACAGCTTGTATGGCAACTGCTACTTTGCCACGCGTTCGACAATCGAGCAAAGTTGGATCAGGCCGCGCTATAACGGTTACATTCGTTTCCAGGAAAAGGCAGGCAGTCTGGTTGAAACTCATTTACGCGGATCGCTTTCGGAGAAACTTTTGCTCGATAAACTGCAGCGGCTTCATGCGAAGGGTATCAAGTCAAAATGAAAATTACCGACATCGACGTCATCGAATTACGAGTCCCTGGCTGGAAAGGCGACACCTTTGACGGTTCGTACGACAATTGCCTGGTGATCGTGCACACCGACGAAAACCTCAGCGGCATCGCAGAAGTCGACAGCGTGCCGTCAGTGATCCGTGCGATCATCGAGGCTCCCCGTTCACACACTCATGCCATGGGACTGAAAGAAGCCATCGTTGGCCAAGATCCAAGCGATGTCGAGGGGTTGTGGGAACGGATGTATGACTTGACGAGCTACTATGGGCGTCGCGGCGCAGTCATCCATGCGATCAGCGCCGTCGATATCGCCTTGTGGGATATTCGAGGAAAAATCCTGGGAAAGCCGCTTTGCGACGTCCTCGGAACGAGACGGCGCCAGCGCGTCTTGGCTTATGGGACGGTGTATCCGCTGGGCGAAACTCCCGATGAAGTGCGAACCACAATCGACCGTGGGCTGAAGCTCGGGCTGAAAGCGATCAAGATTGTGGCTGATCCCTTCTGGCGGAATGATATCGCCAAGACCAAGTCACTTATTCGGGCGGCGCGCGAACATGTCGGCCCGGAAATAATGCTGATGGTCGATGCCGCAACTGCGTGGGCAACCGTGGAAGATGGCCTGCCCCTCATGCCCATATTTCGCGACTATGGTTTTCAGTGGGTCGAGGCACCGCTGCCGATAGACGATCTGAAGGGGCATGCGAGGCTGCAAGGCCACGGCGTTGCAATCGGCGGCGGCGATCTTGGGATGACCACCCGGTATGAGTATGAGCAGCTGTTCGATATTGGCCATGTCGACATAGCGCAACCGGACGTGACCATGGCAGGAGGCCTCACAGAATTGTTGCGGATCGCTGAAGTCGCGCGGGCACGCGGCAAGCGCGTCGTTACGCACGGATACAAATCGAACATAACAATTGCAGCGAATCTCGGCTTCCTCGCACAACACTGGGACGATGAGCCCTTGGAGTATTCGACCAGCTCCTCACCTCTTCGCTGGCATCTTACCAACGAAAGCTTCGATATCGACGTCGATGGAAAGGTCGACATCCCGGTGTTGCCAGGCCTCGGTGTCAGTCTGAACATGGATACAGTGCACAAGTATCGCGTCGGCTAAGTCCGGTCGACACGCAGCCGCTCGACAAGCTCATCGTTGAGATCAATTCCGAGCCCCGGCCGGTCCGGAAGTGCGATGTAACCATCGATCAGTTCCGGTTCGGGGAATACCAACTCGCGCCGCAGCAGACTTTTGAATACCTGCGGGGATACGTATTCAAAGAGAGGCGCCGTCGCACAGGCAGCCTGAAAGTGGCGGCCCACCGCAGACGTGATTCCCGTTTTCCAACCATGCGGCACGACTTCCGCACCATGATATTCACAAAGATCGCTGATCCGCCTGATTTCGGTGAAGCCGCCAGCACGACCGATATTCGGTTGAACAACGTCAACCCGTGCTCGGGTCAGCCATTCGAGGATTTCCCAGCGCGTGGCAGCCGCTTCTGCGCCGCCGATGCGGATCTTGCTTCTCTCGGCGAGACGTGCATGACCGGCAAGGTCGTCATGCTGTAACGTGGCCTCGGCGAAAAACACGGCACAGTCTTCGATCCGGTCGAGTACGAAAAGCGCATCGTGCCAGTTTTTCCAGCGATACCCGAAATCCACCGCCATCTGAATTTCCTCGCCTAGCATCTTACGTCCGCGGCGGATGAGACCCACAAGTTCCTGATCGGTGACAAGGTCGTAGAATAGGACTTCCATCTTGACTGCCCGGAACCCGCAAGCGAGTGCAGTATCAAATTGCCGCCCGATCTCGTGCATGAGTTTCTCTACACTGCGGCCGTGGGCCAAGCCGGGATAGATCGTGCAGTAGGGACGAAGTTTTTCGCGACGTGCACCGCCCAGAAGCTTGTATGCCGGGACGCCAAGCTGTTTCCCCGCAAGATCGTACAGCGCAATATCGATCGCGGACATTGCATGAATGCCCAGCCCACGACGTCCCGGCCAAAACGTCCCCTGATAGAGTTTCTCCCACAATGCCGGCGCTTCAAGGGGATCTCCACCAACTAGAATCTCCGAAACGTTTCGGTTCCACAAATGAGCCGTGGGCATTTCTAGAAAACTCTTCACTACTTGCGGCGGAGCATCCGTCTCGCCAATGCCAAACCGTCCTTCGTCATCAAAGATTTTTGCAATCACCGTCTCGGTCGTTCCGTCCAGATCCGTGGCGGAGGAATCGGGCGACACCACGGGGATGATTTCGAGCTTGGCGATTTTCGACATGGCTAATCAGCTCGAGCGCATCTGCAGCAATTCAATAATGATTCCGTTGGGATCACGAATGTAAGCGGCCTTGCACCCCTGCACTGGTCCGGTATCGATCTCAGTTACTTGCCCCTGTGACGTTGCTCCTGCGGCCAAAAGCTCGTGCCAGGTTCGGTCAATGTCATCCACCTCGAGGCAGACATGCGCCGCTCCGACCGTTGCAGGCGAAGGAGCTTCTCCTTGAATGGCTCCCGCGAGATATTGGATGAATTCGATGTGATGCCCATGACCATAGAGATGTGCCACGAGGAGCGATGCATCGCGGACACCGGTAACGCCCTCCTGCCACTGACCGTGACGCGGCGAAACGGAACCCTCGAAGCCCAGATGCTTCGACCAGAAAAGCACGGATTTGTGGATGTCCTCAACCGTGAAGCTTGTGTGGTTCCATCCAACTATCATGGGCGAGCGCTCCTATATGAAGCCGTAAGCGGTCCAGCCGCCGTTCACTTCCAGTGTATGGCCGGTGACATAGGATGCACGCTGAGGGTCAAGCAAGAACGCTATGCCTTCGGCAATTTCCTCTTCCGTGCCGAAACGGCCCATCGGCGTTCGCCGGTTCACTGCCGCCGCATCGACACCCCCTTGTGCGACGAATACTTTTGTCGCGGCTGTACTGATGTAACCAGGCGCAATTGCATTGACCCGGACGCCACGCTCTGCCCACTCGACCGC
Source organism: Aestuariivirgaceae bacterium (assembly GCA_036555325.1). Taxonomy (GTDB): domain Bacteria; phylum Pseudomonadota; class Alphaproteobacteria; order Rhizobiales; family Aestuariivirgaceae; genus DATBLQ01. The sequence goes on from DATBLQ010000076.1 coordinate 18,376, forward strand.
CTGTACCTTGGTCAGGCTGAGGAGCGCGCTTTTAGAAACGCAGTACGGGCCTCTATCTGGCGCCGCGACCTGACCCAGAACCGACGACACATTAACGATAGCGCTCCCACGTTGCATATGGCGCACCGCAATGTTTGAAGCAGAGATGGCGGAGAACAGATTTATCTCAAATACCCGCATCCATCTCTCAAGGCTGAGTTCCAGCAGTGGCGCGTGGTCCCAGATTCCGACGTTGTTGACCAGATCGTCGATGCCGCCCCAGTTCTCGATCATTCTGCCCACGGCTGCCTCCGTAACCTTAGGATCGGCGACATCGCCTTCATGAAAAAACGATCTGTCGTCAGCTATCTGCTGGACGGTTTGCCCTGCTGCTGGTCCATCGATGTCCAGAATCGCAACGCGCCATCCATTGCCAGCCAGTTTTAGCGCTGTCGCCCGCCCAATTCCGCTACCCCCACCGGTGATCAGGGCACGTCGCTCGGCGACCTCTCTGATATGGTCCATCGGATAGCCCTTCCATGGCCGGTTAGCCGTCAATTGCCCTGCCCCGCTCCTTTTGGCGTATACTGCCGGGTCGAACGTAGCAGGTGAGTTGATGGCCAGGTATATGCTTGCGATCTTGGTGCTCTTGGCAATGACATTCTCGGCTAATGCAGCCGAAGCTCCAATTGGTACCGTCAAGCGAGTACAGGCACAAGTCGACGCCCTTCGCGCCGCCGCTGTGCTGCCACTGGTTGTCGCCTCAGATCTGCAAGCAGATGACATCCTGCGGTCGGGAGAGAATGCTCGACTGGAAGCGGAGCTGGTTGACGGAACCAAGTTAACTCTGGGCGCAACGGCCGAATTGAAACTTGACAGCTATGTCTATGATCCGGATCATGCCGCGCGCAATCGCCTTGTTGCCAAGATCCAGGGCGCGTTTCTGTATATCGGCGGCAAGGTCGAAGCGCCCGGCGGTGAGGTGAAAATAATTACGGCAAACGCCGTCATGGGGGTGCGGGGCACAACCTTCTGGGGCGGACCGATCGATAACGCTTATGGCGTGCTCGCACTTGCGGGCGTCGTGACGGTCACGACAAACGGCGGCAGCGTAACATTGACGAATGGGCAAGGCACGATAATCCACGACGCCGTAGCACCTCCTGAGCAACCCATAGTGTGGCCAGATGCAAAGAGAGAGCGGGCCTTTGCGACGATCGCATTCCAGTAACTTATCTTGAGCTTGGCCGATCTTCAGGCAGCTTCCATTCCATCCGATCATGATGTATGGAGCGAGAGGGGAACGTCTTTTTTGTACCAAGAAAAGTCGGAGGAGCCAGTGAATAAGGCGGTAAGCATTGCGTTTAGCAGCATGCTCTTAGGCGCCGTAGCATCGGGCCTGGTGATTGGTTCGGGCTCGGCCCAATCGGAGGAGCCGTTTAAAGCCGATCTCGATAAGCTTCGAGAGTCACTCACCAAATACCAGGATGTTTATACTGCCGTGCGCGAGGGCTATTTCTCGACGGTCGGCTGCGTTTACTACAACGGCGAGAAAATGGAAGGGCATATGGAGTACCCAAAGGGCGCGATGGGTATCCACTTCATCAACACGGCGCTGATCGGTCCAACGCCCGACCCAATGCGGCCCCCTATTCTAATCTATGAACCGAGCGGAAAAGAACTGCGCCTGGTTGCGGTCGAATGGTTCGTACCGCTGGCTACCGGCGTGAAAAAGCGTCCGGAGCTTTTTGGCCAGCAGTTCCAGGGTCCGATGGAGGGGCATGTGCCGCTCCTGCCGTTAGACTTTACCCATTGGGATTTGCACGCCTGGCTGTTCAAGGAGAACCCTCTCGGAGTCTTTGCCCCAACCAATCCGGACGTTAAGTGCGATGGCTACGACTTCTCTTTGCTGGAGCATCCTACGAAGCTGGTTCCAGAGCCTCAATAATCGCCGCCACCACGCGCCATCAACGGGCTGCTGGCTCGCGCTTCATTCCGCCACGGTGGAGAAGAACGACGTTTTCCGCATCGGAATGCCCGACCTCGGTTGGCGGGCGTTCCAATTCGCCAATTGTTCCATCTTCGACTCTCGACGGTGAAAACACCTTGATCGGTCGACTGAAGCCGCGCAGCGTGGCGCTGCCAAGCTCATCCCAGGTGCCCTCGCAGCGCGTGCGGAACTCTTCGCTGGCAACTATGGGCGTCCTGTAGGTTTTGGTAAGCGCTTCCAGCCGCGTCGCCTCGTTGACTGCCGCACCGAACACGGAAAAGGCCAAGCGATCTGGCAAGCCCACGTTGCCGTAGAGAACGTTGCCGATATGCAAGCCGACGCCGTAACCGATCTCTGGCAAGCCATCCTTTATGCGATGGACATTGAATTCGCGCATCCGCAACACCGCTGTTAATGATGAAACATGGGCCTGCTGGCAAGCTTCCCGGCGTTCGCGGGGGCTGTCGCCGGAAGGGTAGATCGCGAGGAATCCGTCGCCGACAAAGCTCAATATTTCGCCGCCCCCGTCTGTGAAAGCGGTGGCCACGCCGTCGAAGAAAGTGTTGAGAGTGTCTATGTAGGATTCACGCCCAAGTTCCTCAGCCAGAATCGTGGAGTTCCGCATATCCGCCACCACGATGGCGGCCTTGATGGTTTCGCCGTCCCCGCGTTTGATCTGGCCAGAAAGCACACGCTCTCCGGCGCCAGCGCCAAGGTAGGTGGCAAGCGTATTCTGAGCCAGTTGTCCCTTCACAGCGATTTTCGACGCGACCGCCAAGCTCTCCTGTATCCGCAGCAGAGCGGCAATGTCGGCATCGGTAAATCCATCTCGGCGATCCGACGCCCAGGAACCGATCATTCCCTGACCTGAGGTCGGTCGGAATTCTCGTTTGAATGCAAAATAGTCGGTGATGCCCTGCTGGCGAAGCTCCTCGAAAATGGGAAACTCGGGAGGTCCATCGCTTTGATCGATGCGGCGACGCAGATGCGGCAACTCGTTCTTCATGAGATAATAGAATGGGCTCTTGAGAAACCGTTCCGCTTCCGCTTCACCATCACGGACGTGACGGTGTCTCTCAACCGAAAATCCCTTGTTGCGTTCCCATAGATAGCCGACGGCCCGATACAGCGGATGCAACATGGAAAACGACATCATGGCCCTCGCGATCGGAAGTCCGGCAGCAGCCAGCCGATCGCAGGTGCCCCGGGCGATCGTTTCAAGATCGGTGTCCATCAGAGCCTGCTGGTTCAACCAGCGGACGACTTCATCGATGAGAACATTGGAGGTGGAATGGTTCATCTCGAACTCGCTTACTGAGCGCTCCTGCGCGATTCGCTTGAACGTGGAACTTCCGCAGCATCGAAATTTCGCCGCGCCTTTTGAATGGCAGACCGATTTTCGCGCGCCCACCGGCCAAGGCCACTGACCGGTTCGAGCAAAGATCGACCAAGCTTGGTCAGTTCATAGTCGACGCGTGGAGGAATTGTCGGAAACACTGTCCTTGTAACAAGACCATCACGTTCGAGCCCCCGCAGAGTCAGCGTCAGCATTCGCTGGGAAATGCTGCCAAGAGAACGGCGAATTTCATTGAACCGCCTCGGTCCTCCGCCCAGCACGCTTACGACCAGCACTGTCCACTTGTCGCCGACGCGCGCCAGCACCTCGCTCACCGCCCGGCAGTCCTCGGGGACACATAGGTTACCAGGTATCGGCAATGTGCCTACTTGTTTGGATCGGCTGGTCATCTATATAGCCTTGGTAACATAATGTAACTATCCACGAATGCTTAGACAAGGCTCGGGAATGCAATGACCAAACCGAAAATTGCCATCATCATCGGCACTACACGTTCGACGCGTTTCGGGGAAAAGCCGGCCCGTTGGATCTATGAAATTGCAAGCAAGCGCGACGACCTCCAAGCAGAGATCGTGGATCTGCGTGATTTTCCTTTACCGTTTTTCGACGAAGTCGCCTCAAACGCGTGGGTGCCTTCCAAAAATGAGACAGCCCAGCGATGGCAGAAAAAAATCGCTGGCTTCGATGGCTTCATCTTTGTAACCGCAGAATACAATCGCGGTATCCCTGCGGTGCTCAAGAATGCCATCGACTACGCCTACCCAGAGTGGAACAAAAAAGCAGCCTCGTTCGTAGGCTACGGTGCAGTCGGCGCGGCCAGAGCGGTGGAGCACTTGCGGCTGATCACCGTGGAACTGCAAATGGCGCCGACCAGGACCGGCGTTCATATTCAAGGCGCCGACTTCATGGCTGTTTGGAAAAATGAAAAACCTTTGAGCGACATTCCCCACTTGCAGCAGAACGCAAGCGACATGCTGGATCAGCTTGTGTGGTGGACCAACGCCCTGAAAGCCGCACGCGAGCGGCCTGCGGTTGCTGCGGTCGCTGCGTAAGTTTTTCTATGCCTGCGAGCGTTGGAGCTATCTCCATTCACAATATCGCCGACCACTTCTGCCGGTCCAGCAGTGCCTGTATTTGGTCACCCGGGGACCCTTGACGTAAGCCCCAACGGCACCTCCCAGTATCGCGCCAGGCGGACCCGCGACGATGGCCCCGACTCCCGCCCCGATGGCGGCTCCCGTTATGTGTTTTTCACCGGACTCCGCCGTTGCTGGAACAAGCACCAGCGCTCCAAATATGACACCAGCAAGAATGTGCCTTTGCATCGTAGTCTCCAATGTCGATTTGCCCAAATTCCCCGAGAGCGTTGACCCGCTGAGACCACCCGCAAAGCAACTCCAGCTGCGCTTACGAGTTAGCGCTAGAGGTCAACTCAAACCTGACTATGTTAATGAACGCCCCTCAACGCAACTTGCTCACGCAGCTGTCTCCCCGCTCGTTGCCGGAGAGCTTCGAATACCGGTCGGATTTCATTTCGCCTGCGGAGGAAGATTCACCGCTATACCGGCTCTCCATTCTACCCTTCAAGGACTTCGAGTACCAGGGTTTTCAAGCCAAGCGACGCGTGGTTTCCTTCGGCTGGCGATATGACTTCAACGTTCGTTGGCAACATGGGATCATCCGGTCGACAGTCTGCGCTATTCAATAACCTTCAGGAATAGAACAACACGATGACCTCGGACAGGCGCGACTTGGTCGTGACACTCAACGACGAGCAAGAAGTTGCGGGACTTCTGCAAGTGCCCCAGCACTCATTTGCTTGCTACGTTCTGGCCCATGGCGCAGGAGCGGGAATGATACACCCCTTCTTGAATGCTGTTGCGATGGGATTGGCCAAACGAAATATCGCCTCTTTGCGGTTTCAATTCCCCTACATGCAGAAGGGCTTGAAGCGGCCCGATCCGCCCCCTGTGGCTCATGCTGCCGTGCGTGCCGCCGTGGCAGAGGCCTCTCGACATTTGCCGAATATTCCTCTCATCGCGGGCGGCAGGTCGTTCGGGGGCCGAATGAGCTCCCAGGCGCAGGCGAAAGTCCCGCTGGAGAATGTCCGTGGCCTCGCCTTTCTCGGCTTTCCATTGCACCCCGCCGGGCAGCCGTCGCAGGAGCGCGCTCGACATCTTGATAATGTAGACATCCCTATGCTTTTCCTGCAGGGAACCAGAGATTCCCTGGCTCACCTCGAGCAATTGGAGCCGCTCGTCCGTCGGCTTGGGTCACGCGCTACCCTGAAGCTATTTAACGATGCCGATCACTCCTTTCACGTGCCGGCTCGACTAGGAAAAACCGACGAGGACGTGAGGAATGAATTGATCGGTGCATTGGCCGATTGGATCGGAATGCTGGCCAAATCCTCCATCTGAGGATGGGCAAATTAGTAACCAGCCATGCTTGCGGCGGACTAACCCGACAACTTTTTTTGCGTTACACTGGGGCCACGGCGGAAGCCAAGGCTGCATCTGCAGCCACCGTCAATGCTGTCGTAAGGGAGTACCGACCGTGGCAACCTGGACACCTGATCCCAGTTTTTATCCCTCACCGCGACTGGCGATGAAAGCGCCTGCAGAGAAGCTGGCCTATGTCGCGTCTTTCGATCCGACTGCAAAAGTGCCTGATGCTTTGGCAGTGGTCGATGTCGATCCCAGCTCTTCAAACTACTCGAAGATCGTCACCAAGGTCGCGATGCCCAAGGCGGGAGACGAACTTCATCATTTTGGATGGAATGCGTGTTCATCGTGTCTCTGTCCAAACGCCCCGCATGCGCATGTCGAGCGCCGCTATCTCGTGCTTCCAGGGCTCAGATCTTCACGCATCCATATCCTCGATACGAAACCAAACCCCGCGAAGCCGAAGATCACCAAAGTGATCGAGCCTTCTGAAGTGGCTGAAAAGGCAGGCTATAGCAGACCTCACACAGTCCATTGTGGTTCTGATGGCATATATCTTGCCGCACTTGGCAACGCCCAAGGGGACGCGCCAGGCGGGGTATTCTTGATTGACCACGAAACGTTCGATGTTCTGGGACGATGGGAAATCGACAGAGGTCCCCAGCAACTCGCTTATGACGCCTGGTGGCATCTCGGGCACGACACGCTTGTGACCAGCGAGTGGGGCACACCGAATACGATTGAAAAAGGTCTGGTTCCCGAAATCTTGCTGGGGGCCAATTATGGCCGCAGGCTGCATTTCTGGGATCTGCACAAACGCAAACACCAGCAGACGATCGACTTCGGCGACAAATATCAACTGGTGTTCGAGCTGAGGCCAGCTCATGACCCGACAAAAGCATATGGTTTCGTCAATTGCGTTCTCAGTCTCGAGAATCTGTCGTCATCGATCTGGGTCTGGCACCGCGACGGAAACAAGTGGGCTGTCACCAAAATTGTCGAAATTCCGGCGGAACCGGCCGAGCCTGATCAATTGCCGCCGATGTTGAAGGGGTTCAAAGCTGTACCCCCTTTGGTCACCGACATCGATCTCTCGATGGATGACAGGTTTCTCTACGTCTCCTGCTGGGGCACCGGGGATCTGCAGCAGTATGATGTGTCCGATCCATTCAAGCCAAAGCTCACGGGCAAGGTACGTATCGGCGGGATTGTATCGCGGGCAACTCACCCGAAGGCAAAAAACGGAGCGCTGAACGGTGGGCCACAGATGGTTGAAATCAGCCGCGATGGTCGCCGCGTATATTTCACCAATTCCCTCTATGGGGTGATTGATGAACAATTCTACCCGGACGGACTAAAGGGCTGGATGGTCAAACTGGACGCCAATCCAGCCGGGGGGATCAAATTCGACGAGAAGTTTTTCGTCGATTGGCCAAGCCCTCACCGTCCGCACCAAGTGAGGCTGCAAGGCGGCGATTGCTCCTCTGATTCCTACTGCTATCCATAAGCCGAGATGACGCTGTCGGCGTTCTGGCGGAGCCTGGAATGAACGAACTTTGGCCATGGCTTGCGCTTGCCGGGCTTGGAGCATTTCACGGGATCAATCCGGCAATGGGCTGGCTATTCGCCGTCGCTCTGGGGATGCATCGTGGAAGCCGCTCGGTGATCTTCAAAGCGCTGCCCGCACTCGCGATCGGCCACGCGCTCTCAATTGCCACAGTTGCCGGCGCGATGACGTTCACCGGCATCATGATCAACCAACGCGTCTTTCTTGCCGCTGCCGGGATGGTGCTCATAGCCTGGGCCATCTATCACTATTTCTTCGGCCATAGACATCGCATACGGATCGGGATGCAGACGGGACTTGCCGGCCTCGCCTTCTGGTCTTTTGTTATGGCAACGGCGCATGGCGCGGGAGCGATGGTAATCCCTGCACTGATGCCGCTCTGTCTGGCGTCACCGGGCTTCAGTCCAATCACCGCACAAGCAATCGCTTCAACTGCGCTGGTCGCAGTTGCGATTCATACCGGTGTGATGTTGGTGGTTGCCGGGATCGTTGCGCTTGTCGTGTACGACTGGATTGGAGTGGGCATCTTGCGCAGGGCGTGGATCAATTTCGATGCAATCTGGACGATTGCACTGGCGGCAATGGGAGGGGTCCTCATTGCTCCATGGCACTCAGTTTTCTAATCTTGAGACTTGAACAAATCTTTCAAGCTGTTCGACACCTTTGCCAGGAACGAGGGCTTTTCTTCAATTTGCGCCTCTTCCTGCTGAGGTTCCGATAATCGCTTCTTCTTGGTTGGTTTTTTGCTGGCGACCTGGTTTTTCTTTTTTTGCTTTATCTTTACCCCGGAGCTGCCCGTATCATTTGAAGCGGAAACTCCATAATCGATTTTGCCATCGCATGATATCTGCTCGTGCCGCCTCACATAGCATTCAAATGTCTCCGACCCTTGAAATGAAATCGCGTCTAGGATTTCGGGCGCCCTTGTGCTGATGACATTCCTGGAGCGTTGGTGAGGCAGCACGGCAACAACCTTTCTTATGCACCTGCCACTCTCATCATAGGTTTTGACTGCTGCGATCACCCCGGCCTTGCAGCTGGATTTTATTCGGAAAGCATATCTGTTTGCGCCGGTGGATGTCGGATCGCGAAGGCACTCCTTGAAGTTGCCAAGACTTGTGGACGAGCAGATCGCAGTTTCGGTCAAGCGGTCTGGATCGGGTCCAGCCAAATGGGTAGCGGCTGGAAGGACGGTACTCTCATCCCGCTGTGTTACTCTGACCACGGGCGCTTTCAGTTGTTCGGACCTTTGCAGCCACGCTTTACGCAACTGCACGATCTGGCTGTGGAACTCTCCCGCAAGGAATTCCTGATCGGCAGAGAACCGCTCCATTTCTGCTGCAGCATGCCGCCAGCATGATTGGGCGGTTTCGAGATGTCCGGCTTTCTCCTCGCTTACGCATTTCTCGGTGGTTTTCGTGACCAGATCTTTCAGCTCGTTAAGCGAGGGGTTTTCAGCGTCTGACTTCCGGTATTGAGTTGATTGCAGATCCTGAGCGAGCTCAGGATCGCGCCAGGGTGGTGTATCAGAAGCTGAATTCAGAGCCTGTTCTTGCGAAGGCAGGTCCGCACCTAGCAATTTGAAGATACAGATGCTTCGGCCTTCACCATTGTCGGGTTCGAAATGCACGAATCGGGCGTTCGGAGTCTTTTGACACTGTTCCAGCAGTGCAGTTTCGCTGCCTTTCTGAGCATCCCACCTCACAAAGCAAGCCGATCCATCTCCCCAGAAGGTCCATTCTGGAGGGGGTCCAACTCGAGCATCAGGATAAATGTCACTGCACTGCGCAGCTTGTGCTTGCGCGACGAAAATCGACGACCAGAGCTGTGCTAACAGCACACTCGCGAACAGGCTTGACGCAGAACCCCGCACTACTCACTTCCAAACTTTCGCCGCGTCCACCCCCTTAGGACCAGTTTCTGACGGCATAATTAAGGCGATTCAGGGGGATTCTTCGCTGATTTTGGAGGTGTGACCCGAATGCTAGCCGGCCCCGGGGCTGGGTATCGATCTGCCTTAACCAAGAGGGCTTTCTGTGTTAGATTATCGGCGTAGAGGGAAAGTTCGTGGCTCCGTTCAGACCATTGTTGGTAGCGGCGGGTTGGGTGTTTATTGGACCTAACCTCGCGTCCGCCATGGAGCTCTCTTCGCCGGCGCAGCTGCCCGAGGCAAGTCAAGTGCTCGGCTGGTACGGCAATCTCTCGACAGGTCAGGACTGGACTCGCGATTTTTCGGTTTGTCTCGACCCCTCGTCCTATGGCGATACTCGCTGTTCCGCAGACTCAGTCGACGCACTATCGGCCCATGACAACGGACTGATCTTCGACGCATCGGTTGGCTACATCTTTCGCGGCGGTTTCAGGCTCGAGGGCGAAATGAACCGCCGGCGTGATGCCCTGGCAGATCTTCGCAGCGATCTCAGCGATGAACAGGGCCAAGTCCAACAGCTCTCACTCATGCTTAACGGCATGTATGACTTCGATACTCAGAGCCCGCTTACCCCCTTCATCGGAGCAGGCGTGGGTGGTGTTCGCGTGAATTCCGAACAACCGGGGCTTCCCGATAGTGAGTTTGATTTTTCGGCAGACGACTCCGTCTGGAAACTGGGTGTGCAGGGGTTTGCTGGGTTGCAATATCAATTCAGCCCTTCATTTACTCTTGGTGTTCGCTACACCCAGAAAATCGTGGGAAAGTTGAGTGGCGAGACGAGTTTTGACAGCCAGGGTGGGTTAGGCAGCGTCGATGAGGGCGACCTCCGCAGTCGTGCGCTCATGCTTACTCTCACCTACGAATTCGGAGCTCCTTAGCTCAGAAGTCCGGAGCTTCCTGCGGGTTTGAAATTACCCTTCGGTTCTGTGACGTGCATTCGATGTCGGTGCAATCACCGACTAGCCGATCACGCCCGTATCCTTTGGCTTTCAGTCGCTCGGCAGCAACTCCCTTCGAAACAAGGTAGTTTCGAACTGCGTCTGCCCGTTTTTGCGACAGCTGCTTTTGCTCTGTGACCGATCCTGGATCATCGGCAAATCCCTGCAGCTTCACTTTCCAATGCGGGTACTTGAGCAACCACTGAGCCTGCTTGTCGAGCGTTGTCCGAGCGGTGTCATCAAGGTTTGCTGAACTTTCCGCAAAGAATGTACGACGCCCGACATTGACGATGAAATCTTCTTCGGTCCCGCCTTCCGCGTTAACGGATGCTGTAACGGGAGTGTCGGTGGTACTACCCAAATCCTGGTTCGACTGAACGATTGCGGCCTGTCGGCCAGAGGTCGCGCAGCCGGCAACGACAACCAAAAGAGCAACAAGGGCCGCGGGCACTCGTACCGCATGACAGTATTGAGCGATCATCATTCCCCTCCCCCGCCCTACAGCGGCGGTTCGGTGTCCACCGGTGCTGCCTCATTGATCACCGGCGCTCCCAAATGCTTCAAGACCAGCACCCTCGTTCCGATCGGGCAGCGTTGATACAGATCTATTATGTCCTCCGAAAACATCCTGATACAGCCGGAGGACACATTTGTTCCAATTGACCAGGGCTCGAGCGTTCCATGGAGACGATATCCCAGGTCCTTGCCGTTCCTGAAAAGATACATGGCGCGCGGGCCGAGTGGATTGTCGGGACCGCCATCCATTGATTCAGGCAATTCGGGCTGGCGTACGCGCATTTCTGGGGGCGGTATCCATCTCGGCCAAAGCGCCTTGCGATCTATCCGCGCCCGCCCGTACCAGCGAAAACCGTCCCGACCAACCCCAACGCCGTAGCGTAGGGCCGTTTGGTTCTCGAAAATTACATAGAGAAAGTGGTTGGACGTATCGACGACAACGGTGCCTTGGGGTTCGCGACTCTGATACTCCACCAGCTGCCGGCGCCACTTCGGATCTATCTTCTTCCAATTTGTGAGACGAAAGACAATGCCATTGTCTTCGCCTGTTCCAGAGAAATAGGCGCGAGCGGCCTTACTAGGCTTGGTGGTGGCCGCTGAGGCCAAGTTGCAGCCCGCGACCAGAGAGCCTGCAATAGCGAAAAGCTCCCGGCGGGTGAGTGGTATGTTTATTGCGTGGCGCACCGAAATTCTGCCCCAAGAAATGCCCTAGATAGCCATGAAAATTTACCACTGGTCAACGTCAAGGTGAATGGACCCATAATCGACACGATTTTGCCTTGGTTCATCGGAAACATCGCTGAAGCCATATTGCGTTGGATGCTAAAGGAGTTGGTCATGAAACGTCTCACAAGCCTCGTAGCCGCAGCGGCTGCACTCATCATATCGGACCTGCCCAATTCCAGCGAATCCCAGGCCGCCTCCGGTGTCAAAATCGGATCGCTCAACTGCACCGTCGCGGGGGGCGTCGGGCTGATTCTTGGCTCCTCCAAAGGCTTGAATTGCATTTTCCACCCGGTGAGTGGAGAGCCTGAGGACTACACCGGCTCCATCTCCAAGCTCGGCATAGATATCGGCGTTACTGGTGAGACTTACATCGCCTGGGCAGTTTTTGCGCCAGGCAGGCTAGAGCCCGGGTCTCTCGCCGGAAGCTACAGTGGCGCCACGGCGGAAGCATCTTTGGGGTTGGGTCTGGGCGCAAATGTGCTCATCGGCGGATCGCGAAAATCGATCGCCTTGCAACCGTTGAGCGTACAGGGTCAGACCGGTCTTAACATCGCGGCCGGAGTAGCCCGGATCGATTTGGACTACGTAGGGCCGTAGCTCAGCCTACTTCGCCACCGCAAGTCACCGGGGTTTTTTCAACTTACCTGCGACCGTGAACAACGTGTCCTGCGAAACCGGTGGTGTAGCAAAACGTATCCGTGGTGCCCTCTATTAACGTCGGATGCCCTGTTGCAGCTCCGATTAAACCGGTGGGAAGGGATAATACTGTCACGGCTGCCGAGAAGGGCAACATCGTTAACGACACTGCGCGCGATCCGGGATAATCGACATACGCTGGCGTCTCACAAGCGGCAATTGCGGGCGTGGACAAACAAACAAGGGCAAGCAAAGCTACGCGGTATCTCATGGATGTCCTCTCCTAAAGCCGGCCTCGCGGTTAGATAATAATCAAGATTGCAGCTTTTCTATGCAGGGTACGTCAGCACCCTGCACCTGCCTTTTGGCTGAGCGGCTTGACAGATGCCCGACACGGCAATAAGGAGCACGCATGCGAAACCGAGCGTTTTCAAACTTGCAACAAAGACGCGGGAGGCGTTGGCTGCAACGCGCTTGTTAGGCGAAATCTAACACCGATATGCAGCCAACCCGCCAAGCAGTTCGGCGGGTTTTTCATTGCCCCAGTGCCACGTTCACGAGCCGACAAATGCCAGACCCCGCTCTTTATTTGGCTTTCATCCTCACTGCAACTCTTTTGGTTGTGATCCCAGGGCCCAATGTTGCCGTGATCGTCGCCAACAGCCTGGCGCATGGCAGAAGACGCGGGCTAATCACAGTCGTCGGCACCAGCAGCGCTATGGTCCTGCAGCTTTCGATAACGGTGATAGGTGCGCTGACGCTGCTTGCAACCTTAGCCAGCTGGTTCGAGGCGCTACGCTGGATCGGCGTTGCCTATCTCATCTATCTCGGCGTCGGAAGTCTTACCAACCGTGAATTGGATCCTTCCGTTTCGGCCAAGCCGAAAACCGCTGCAGAAGCATTCATGGGCGGATTCCTGGTGTCGCTCACAAATCCCAAAACACTGCTTTTTTATGCTGCGTTCCTACCGCAGTTCGTAAGTCCTGAGGCAGAGCCGACATTCCAGTTGCTAATTTTGTCGATAACCTTCCTCCTCATCGCAATCGTCCTTGACTCCATGTGGGCACTGATGGCGGCGCGACTGGGTAAGCTAGCACACGGCAGGGCACGTTTCGTGCACAAGGCAACTGGCACACTCTTAATTGTGGCCGGAATTGGATTGGCGATGGCACGAAAACTCTAGTTGCCTGACGCTCATGTATGAGGTCAATCGGCCTTCGGCAATTTCTGCCAAATCCGCGTCAGTTCCGTTTCCACGTTGGATGTCATGGGCAACAACACTTCCAGCCGCGCAAGTACTTCGGGCGGGGGATATAGACCCGGATCATCCATGAGCGCGGCGTCGATGTAAGGAGCGGAACCCTTGTTTGCGTTGGCGTATCTGAGATAGTTGGTGTTGGCAGCGGCGACTTCGGGATCGAGAAGAAAGTTGATGAACTTATAGGCTGCCTCCACATTGCGAGCCTGATCGGGAATAACCAAGAAATCGAACCAAAGTTGGCTTCCCTCGTTTGGAACGTAATACGAGATCTTCGCCTTGCCGGATTGCCGCGCCGCTTCGCGCGCCATGAACATGTCGCCGGAGTATCCGACCACGGCACAATATTTTCCTTCCGCCAGATCGTCGATATAGCGCGCTACCGAAACGGCCTTTACGTAGGCTGTCACCTTGGACAAGGTCTGCTCCACGGCTTCGAGATCGGCTATACCGATCTTGCCGATATCCCCTCCAACATATCCGACTAGTGCAGGAATAACATCTTTCGACTCGTCCACAAACGCCAGGCCACACGCCGAAAGTGACTTGGCAATTTCGGGATTGAGAAACATTGAGAGACTATTCACTTTGACATCAGGCAGTATTTTCTTGACCGCTTCCTCGTTCACGCCAATTCCTACGGTTCCCCACATGTAAGGGACCGAATGTTTGTTGTCGGGGTCGAGTCGCGATGTATAACGCAGCGCTTCTTCATCGAGATTGCGGTAGTTCGGCAACAGCTCACGATCCAGCTCCTTGATGGCATTGTTTTGCAAGATTGGCAAAAGTGAGGAGCTGCTCTGGAAAATCACGTCGTAGGCGGGAGATTTGGACAGCAATAATTCCTTGGTTTCTTCGGAGTTTTCGAAGACATCGTGGACAACCTGGATCTTGGTTGCCTTGGTGAAACGCTCAAGCACGGCGGGATCGATGTAATCGGGCCAGTTCAAAACCCGTACCTGGCCATCATACTTTTCCCCGTTGAGTGCCAAGGCCCTCAGGACGGCTTCGTGCGTGTTGCGCGTCAACAGCCCGTCCACCTTCATACCCAAATCCTGCTGAAAAATTTCGACTGAAGCCAGGGTGGCAGGCCCGAATTTTCCATCGACCGGTCCCGGCTCGTAACCCAGTTTCTTGAGAGCCTCTTGGGCCGCTTTGACTTTGTCCTTCTCTACGATGGTGTCCTGACCGGCGGCTTGACCCGCGCCCCAACCCTCCCTCTGCCACAATTCGGTGAAGAGCACCCGCAGGAGGCTCGGATAGTCGGAAACCTTGGCATCGGGAGTGGTGACGGTGGATAAGAAGCGGGCGACTGCGGCGTTGGTGGTGGCGTCAAGCTTCCGGGTGACATCTTCTTCCTTCAGATACCCGAGCCGCCGCAGCAGCCTTTGCAAGGTAGCGACCTGTTTTTCATCCGCTCCCGTGAGTTTGCCGGCATCGAATTCCGCCACAGTGCCCGGTGAGGGAGCAGACCTCATTCCCTGTCCCATTGCATCTGTTGTCGCAGTGACGATCAACCAGCCGGAAAACAGGAGGGCGGCTGAGCAAACGATCCGGTTACGCATTGTCCACCATCAGCATTGAATGTTGGCTGAAATTCAGAGCTCTCTTACCACCCGAAAACCTATGCTCCGGTTGCGACCGCTTGGCTGATTCCAGCCGCGCGCCGCAGAGCGAAGTTTGGGAATATCGCTGTTCCACGATCCGCCGCGAACAACTCGAGTGGTGCAGTCCCCTGTCGTCCATGCTGAACCGTTGACCGGTGCGTTCTCATAGGTTTCGTTCCAACAATCTTCGACCCACTCCCACACGTTGCCGTGCATATCGAAGAGACCCAACTGATTGGGTTTGAAACTTCCAGTCGGTGCCGTGTTGGCGTATCCATCCTTGCAGTCGGTGGCGGAACTGGCCTGCCCCTTTGCCGTGGCATCCGAACCATTTGCGTAGGCGCACAGATCGCCAAGATTGTCACCGAAGCCAAATTTGGCTTCGCCGTCCGCGTTGCCCCGCGCAGCGAACTCCCACTCGGATTCAGTCGGCAAGCGATATTTGTGTCCCGTTTTCTTCGACAGCCATGGGAGGTATTGGTCTGCGATTTCCTCCCAAGAGATATTGATTGCCGGGCGATTTTCGCGACCCCAGCCCTCATCCTTAACCTGAGCTTTACAACCACCATCCGCGACGCATGCATCCCACTCGCGTACTGTCACTTCGAACTGCCCAATTGCAAACTGCTTGCTGAGCTTCACCAACCGTTGAGGGCCTTCGTTGCTTTGGTGACCCTCTTCGCTTGCAGGTGACCCCATGGTGAACTCCCCAGGGTGTATTTTCACCATGGTGGGACATAGGTCACAATCCTGGAAGGTTTCGACGTTCTCAGGTAGCACCACATTTCTTGCAGGAGACGTCGAGGCCTTAGGGTCAATCGCAGCAACCATCGGCTGTTGCATAGTCTCCGCGGGTCCCGTTTCCGGCGCTGTCTGCGCAGGAAGAGCAACGGTGCTCGTTTCGGCAAGAGGCAATGTATGAGTGGACGCATCTTCTGATAAATCAGGCGGTGGTTCGACGACAGGGGGAGTCGAGACCGGTGCCGAGGCGTTGCCTGTCTCCGATGTCGCGGAGGCGGCCGTTGTCTCGGCTGGCTCTGCGACTTCGGGTAGTTCGATCTTGGCCGCCGCGTCCTCTGCTTGGTCCTGGGAGCTCGGCTCGGATTCTTCTACGGCGTCAGGTTGAGGAACCGCCGAGCCGGCTGCGGTCTCAAGGGCTGTGCTTTCAGTGGGTGCGAGCAAATTCGGGTCGACGTTGCCTTTGAAATACTCATTGAGGAAATAGGCAAGCACCGCCCCGAAAAGTACACCGCTCACGGCGGCAGAAAGACTGAGCTGGAAGCCGGTGGGCTTGACCCGTGGTCGTTGAAGCCAGGCAACTGTTCGACTCGGCGAAGGAAGCTCTTTCGGCGACGCAAGCTCGGTCGACGAGGAGGTCTGGCGCGCTTGCCGCGCTGCCCGTGCCTGCCGGAGCAACGCCCGCCTTAGAATAAGACGGGTGCGGACCGCGGTAGGTCCCTTCGCAGAAGAAAGGCCGGCCTCGGATTTGGCTTCAGGCGCAGTGGAATGCTCGGGAGCGGGGGAGTCGGGAACAAATATATCGTCCAGGTCCTCGCGCGGAGTTGAATACTCATTGTTCCGCAAATCAAGCGCTTTGCGTTTCGGACTCTGGCCCATCATACGCACCCTCCCCGGCCCCGGGATTACAAACCAGCGCCATGTTATCACGCCTTCCGCCGCAGGCGCCGAGCGGCAATCAGGACCATATTTCGCAGTTACCGCTCGTATGGGCGAACACCCAGCGCCAAGGAGCATTCGCTGTAAATTCAATATTACCACCACTTTGGCCGGATTGCGGCAATTTGGCGACTGCGAGATCGTTTCCAAATTCCCGACGCTCAATCGTTTACGCGGGGCACGATGAAAAAGGTTAACAAGCGCAGTTTTGGTGCTGAAAAAATAAGCGTCAATGCGCTCCGACCGGGCCCAATACGTTGCGGGCGCGTTGCTCGAATGCCGCCATGACCTTGCGCATCGTGTAATCGAAAAGCCCGGTCAGTAGCAGCTGCAAAGTACGGCTCGCCATCGCATAGTCGAGCGCCATTTCAATATTCGTGCCGCCTCGCGCAGGGTGCAACACCCATGTGCATTCGAGATGCTGAAACGGTCGGTCACGAGATGTTGCAGCAACGGTTAGGCTATAATAGTCAGCGGTCACGCTGCTGATGAACGTCTCTCGAAGGGCAAGCTTTGGATAGACAATTGTCAGCTCAGCCTGAAAACGCTCAACTGCATCGGCACCAATCATGCGATCCCAAACGCGAGAGCGGCTGCAGAGAGGCAGGAACTCACAATAATCTTCCACTCGAGAAACAATGGGAAAGAGCTGCTGCGGTTCAAACGGAAACCATCGATTCAAACGAGCAACGGTCATTCTCGGGTAGATCTCGCCGCACGGAGCCGCGCAAAGTCATCACCAGCGTGGTGGGAGGAGCGGGTCAATGGGCTGGCAGCCACCATCAGGAAACCTTTGGCATAGGCGATGGCCTCTAGCGCCTTGAATTCGTCAGGCGTTACAAAGCGTTCGATCGGCGCATGCTTGCGGGTCGGCTGCAGATACTGACCGATGGTTATGAAGTCGATATCTGCAGTGCGCATGTCATCCATCACCTGCAGCACTTCCTCGCGGGTTTCGCCGAGACCAACCATGATGCCGGACTTGGTGAACATCCGCCGGTCTAGTTCCTTTACCCGCTGCAAAAGCCGCAACGAGTGAAAATAGCGAGCGCCGGGCCGAACCGAAAGATAGAGAGATGGCACCGTTTCCAGATTATGATTGAACACGTCGGGCTGCGCTGCGACCACAAGCTCAAGCGCGCCGCCCTTGCGTAGAAAATCGGGCGTCAGCACCTCAATGGTTGTGCCCGGCGAGAGCTCCCGGATGCTATTGATGACCTGCACGAAGTGAAAGGCACCACCATCTTCCAGGTCGTCGCGGTCAACGGAGGTAACTACCGCGTGATTGAGCCCCATTCGCGCAATTGCTGCACCTACACGTTTCGGCTCATCGGGATCGAGCGGACCCGGGCGTCCGGTGCGCACGTTGCAGAATGAGCAGGCACGGGTGCACGTGTCCCCCATTATCATGAAAGTTGCGTGCTTTTTCGACCAGCATTCACCTATGTTCGGACAGCTTGCCTCCTCGCAAACGGTTACCAAACTGCTTTCGCGAACGATGTTCAACGTTTGATGATATGCCGGCGAGCCCGGTGCTCTGACCCTGATCCATTCCGGCTTCCGCAAAAGCGGCGTGTCGGGCTTGTTCGCCTTTTCCGGATGTCGAGGTCGAGCTGTTCTGTCGAGGACTGTGACCATTGCTCCGCCTTTGGACTTAAGCTGCCCTCCTCCCTCTGATCAACTTCAGGATCACCAACAAAATGATCGCGCCGAAGACCGAGACGAGCAAGTTGCCCCAAAACCAGCCTTGAAAGACTTCATTGAGACGAATGCCAAGGGCGTTGGCAAGAAATGCTCCAATGAATGAGCCAATGATGCCCACCACAATGTTCATGAAGAGCCCCATGTCGCTACGGGTCAGTTTCTCGGCTACCCATCCTGCGAGGGCACCGATGAAGATAGTGCCAAGAATTCCGACGCCACCGCCGAGATCCATAAGCGTATTAGGTTGCATGGTGATTTTCCTTTTTTGCATCAGGCTATGATACGCGCGAGCAACACGATGATTATCGCACCTATGGTGGCAGTGACGATATCTCTAACGATCTCGTTTCTGATGCCGAGAGAAATGCCGAAATAGTTCAACAGAAACGATCCAACGAACGATCCGATAATCCCGGTCAGCAAATAGCGCAAAAGTCCCGCCCCGCCGACGACGAAGCTTGCCAGCCAACCCGCCACGAGCCCGATCAGCAACGCAATCAAGATGCTCTTAAAATCCACGGCCGACACATCGCTCCTTTGGTTGCTCGAAGCTAGATATGGATAACTCTGTTGTAGGCATCAAGCACGCTTTCATGCATCATTTCCGATAAGGTGGGATGAGGAAATACCGTGTGAATAAGCTCCTCCTCCGTTGTTTCCAAATTCAGCGCAATGACAAATCCCTGAATAAGCTCGGTTACTTCTGCCCCCACCAGATGCGCACCTAATAGCTGCCCGGTCCCGGCATCGAAGATAGTTTTTACTAGGCCCTGATCCTCTCCAAGGGCGATCGCCTTGCCATTTCCGATAAAGGGAAACCGTCCGACACGAATTTCGCGCCCCGATTCTTTCGCCTTGGCTTCGGTCAATCCAACGGAGGCGACCTGGGGGTGGCAATAGGTACAGCCTGGAATCTTGTTCTTGTCCAATGGATGCGCATCGAGTCCCTTGATCTTTTCGACGCAGATAACGCCTTCATGCTCCGCCTTGTGGGCAAGCATGGGCGGGCCCGCCACATCGCCGATGGCATAGATCCCCGCGACATTGGTGCGGCCATGGCCGTCAACAACGATTGTCCCGCTCTTGGTTTGCACGCCTGCCGTTTCGAGCCCCAAATCCTCAATATTGCCGGACACACCGACGGCCGAAATAACCCTCTCGACCGTGATTTCCTGGTTTGCCCCTCTGAAGTCGATGCTGGCGACGACCATGTCGCCGCTTTTCTTGATGCCGGTCATCTTGGCGCTGGTCATGATCTTCATGCCGGTCTTTTCGAGTTGCTTTCTTGCGAGGTCGGCAATCTCCCTATCCTCGACAGGGAGGATCTGGTCGAGAATTTCTACAACTGTCACCTCTGCGCCCATGGTGCGATAGAAGGAGGCGAATTCGATGCCGATGGCGCCTGATCCTACGATCAACAGCGACTTCGGAATCGCCTGCGGTACCATTGCTTCGAAATAGGTCCATACCTGCTCTCCGTCCGGCTCAAGGCCCGGCAACGAGCGCGGTCTTGCCCCGGAGGCGATTATGATATGCTTCGCGGAGAACTCGCCCAGTGATTTTCCATCTTTCGAAACTTGAACCTTTCCCGCGCCGCTGATTCGCGCCCGCCCATCAATTACCGTGACCTTGTTTTTTTTCAGCAGGAAACCAACACCCGTGTTCAGCCTCTTGGCCACATCACGGGAGCGTTTTACGACTGCGGCAGTGTCGAAGCCCGTCTTCTCGGCGGAGAGACCATAGTTCTTCGCGTTCTTCATATAGTGGTAGATTTCCGCAGAGCGCAGCAATGCCTTGGTCGGAATGCAGCCCCAGTTAAGGCAGATGCCGCCCAGATATTTTTCCTCAACTATTGCCGTTCGGAAGCCGAGCTGGGCGGCACGAATTGCCGTAACATAACCGCCAGGCCCGGCACCGATGATCAGGATATCGAAGGAAGCGTCTGCCATTGTTTGCGCTACACGAGCATGAGGGCGGGATCTTCGATGTAAGTTCTGAACGCGCGCAACAGCTCAGACCCCACGACTCCGTCCACCGCGCGATGATCGCATGACAAGGTAACGGTCATCATCGTCTTGATCACGATGGCCTCACCCTCCACGACGGGACGCTTCTCCCCTACGCCCACCGCGAGGATTGTTGCTTGCGGCGGGTTAATCACCGCTGAGAATTCGCGAATGCCGTACATCCCAAGGTTGGAAACAGCAGTCGTGCCACCCTGATATTCGTGGGGGGCAAGCCGGCGTTTGCGCGCCCGGCTGGCGAGATCCTTCATCTCAGCAGATATCTGCGGGAGCGTTTTCGTTTCGGCCTTGCGAACGACCGGCGTGAACAGACCGCCTTCGATCGCCACAGCGACACCAACATCGGAATGCTTATGTCGGAGCATCCCCGCCTCTGTCCAAGTCACATTAGCTTCAGGAACGCGTTGAAGTGCGAGAGCCATGGACTTGATGATGAAATCGTTGACCGAAAGCTTCCATTCGGGCGCCTTGTCCTTGCCCAGCGGCGCATGATTGTTAAGCTTCTCGCGCACCCCCAACAAAGCATCGAGAGCGCAGGCGATGGTCAGATAGAAATGGGGAATAGTCTGTTTCGCCTGCAGCAGACGGCTGGCGATGACCCTCCGCATGTTGTCGTGCGGAACTATCTCATATGACCCAGGTTCGTAAATTTTGAGGATCGCATCATCCGCCATGGCTGGCATCAAAGCGGGAAGGGGTGAGGTCGTGGCAGCTGCGGCCGCTGCTGGCTTTGCCGCTGCAATGTCACGCGCAATAATTCGTCCGTGGGGGCCTGATCCCCTAAGCTGAGCAATCACGACGTTTCGCTGTTTTGCCAAACGACGTGCAAGTGGAGAGGCAAAAACGCGACCATTTGTACGCGGCAGAGGCGTCTTCACGGCGGGTTCACTCCGCTGCTGCCCAGGGAGAGGTATAACAGATGCTTGCGCCGCCGGACGTTGCACTGGGGCTTGTACCGCGGCTCCGGCCTGCGAAGTTTGCCTGGACTGTTCTATCGCCGATCGATCTTCCCCTTCGGCAAGAATCACCGCGATTGGTGTGTTGACCGCAACATCATCGGTCCCTTCCGCTACGATGATCTTGCCAAGTGTGCCTTCATCGACTGCCTCCACTTCCATGGTTGCCTTGTCAGTCTCGATTTCCGCGATGACGTCCCCTGACTTTATCTGATCGCCCTCCTTTTTGAGCCACTTGGCGAGTTTTCCCTTTTCCATGGTCGGCGACAGCGCAGGCATGAGAACATTCGTCGGCATGGGTCGTGTGCTCCTAGACGTACAACACCGACTTCGCAGCCTGAACCACCTCATCAACGGTGGGCAGTGCAAGTTTCTCGAGATTGGCAGCGTACGGCATGGGTGTATCCTTGCCGGTAATTCTCATGACAGGCGCATCGAGATGATCGAAGGCATGCATCATCAGTTGCGCTGAAATTTCCGAACCAACGGAACCTTGCGGCCAGCCCTCTTCCACGGTGATGCAGCGATTGGTTTTCTTCACGCTTTCAATCACAGTTTCCATGTCCAAAGGTCGGATGGTGCGCAGATCGATAATTTCCGATTCGATTCCTTCAGCTGCAAGTTTGTCAGCCGCTCCCAGCACGTAGGTCATTCCAATACCAAATGAAACAATCGTCACGTGTTGGCCTCTACGCGCGATTCGCGCCTTTCCGATCGGCACCAGCCAGTCGTCGAGCTTCGGCACATCGAAGGTTTTGCCATAGAGAATCTCATTCTCGAGAAATATGACCGGGTTGGGATCGCGAATCGCCGCCTTGAGCAACCCTTTGGCATCGGCCGAGGTGTAGGGCATCACGACCTTGAGGCCGGGAATCTGGGCATACCAGGCAGCGAAATCCTGGCTGTGCTGCGCAGCGACACGTGCGGCTGCGCCGTTGGGCCCGCGGAAAACAATAGGGCAATTTAGTTGCCCGCCCCCCATATAAAGCGTCTTGGCAGCAGAATTGACGATGTGATCGATGGCCTGCATCGCAAAATTGAACGTCATGAATTCGACGATCGGGCGCAAGCCGGCGTAGGCGGCGCCAATTGCCAGGCCGGTGAATCCCATTTCGGTAATTGGCGTATCGACGACGCGCTTTGAACCAAATTCATCCAGCAGTCCCTGGCTGACTTTATAGGCCCCCTGATACTGACCCACCTCCTCGCCGATAAGGAAGACATCAGGGTCCCGTTGCATTTCTTCGCGCATCGCGTCGCGCAGCGCTTCGCGCACCGTCAGGGGCGCCATTTCTGTCCCTGTGGGAATGGCGGGATCCTCGACCGCTCCAGCGCCGCTGGCGCGACCCTTCCCCTGAAGGGGAACGGGAGCGGCCGGTGCACTGCCTTCCCCTTGCGGGGGAGGACTAGGCGGAGACGGCTTGGCCTGGAGGGGCACAGCCGCCGTGTTCTCCGGTTTACCGCCGTCACCGTCGATGACGGCAATGGGCGTGTTCACCTTTACATTCTCAGTCCCTTCCGGAATCAGAATTTCTGAGATGTTCCCCTCATCGACGGCTTCAACCTCCATGGTTGCCTTGTCTGTCTCTATTTCGGCGATGACATCCCCCGACTTGACGGCATCGCCGACCTTGACATGCCATTTCGCCAGCTTGCCCTCCTCCATAGTCGGCGAAAGGGCCGGCATGAGAATCTGTGGTGCCATGAATTGCCTCACGCCGACTTATAAATGTCGGTCCACAGCTCTTCCGGATCGGGCTCGGGATCGGACTGGGCGAACTCGGCCGCCTCGGTGACGACCGCACGGATCTCGGCATCGATCTTTTTCAACTCATCTTCGCGGAATTGACTATCCACCATCAGGCGACGCTTCACCTGCTCGATTGGATCGTGCTCTTCCCGCATTTTTTGCACTTCGTCCTTGGTCCGGTATTTCGCCGGGTCGGACATGGAATGTCCGCGGTACCGGTAGGTCAACATTTCGAGAATGTAGGGTCCATTCCCCGCCCGACAGTGAGCCACCGCCGTCTCGCCTGCCGCCCTCACGGCTCTAATGTCCATGCCATTCACTTGATTGCCGGGTATTCCGAAGGCCATGCCCCGCGCGAAAAGTTCTTCTGCCTTGGCGCTGCCGCGAGTGATGGGCGTGCCCATCGCATAGCGATTATTCTCGATGATGTAGACGGCCGGCAATTTCCACAGGGACGCCATATTGAAGCTCTCGTACACCTGGCCCTGGTTCGAGGCGCCTTCCCCGAAATAGGTGAGACACACAGCATCATTGCCGCGATAGTAGTTCGAAAAGGCAAGACCGGTTCCAAGCGGCACTTGCGCTCCGACGATTCCATGTCCGCCATAAAAGTGTTTCTCGCGGCTGAACATATGCATGGAGCCGCCTTTGCCCCTCGAATATCCCCCCCGCCTTCCGGTAAGCTCGGCCATGACACCCCGCGGGCTCATGCCCGTTGCCAGCATGTGGCCATGGTCGCGGTAGCTGGTAATCACCTGATCGCCTTCCCTCAGGGCCATTTGCATACCCACCACCACCGCTTCCTGACCGATGTACAAATGACAAAACCCGCCAATGAAGCCCATTCCATAGAGCTGGCCAGCCTTCTCTTCGAAGCGGCGGATGAGCAGCATCATCCGGTAGGCCTTGAGCTGGTCGTCCACCGACATCGTCGCGGGCTGGGTCTCGGCCGGGAGCGATCTCTTGGTCTGAGTCCGAGTGGCCATTGCGAAATCTCCCTAAAGCAGCGGGCTCTTGGCGGCCCGCATTAACCCGACCATATCACCAATTAATTGAAAGCTACCGCCAGGAGGGTCAATTACTCGCAAGTTGGTTTAACTATCTATTATAACGTAATTTATCTAGGCAAGACCAGCTCAGACGAGGCTGTGTAATTCAAAATGCGCCGTGCCAGCTCCTCGAGAAGGTCTGAATCAATATGCTCAGGTCTCAAGAGCTGCACTTTTTCCTCAAGTTGTTGGCTTTTTTGGACTTCCTGCTCAAGCTCCCTCGTTAGCGCCGCTCGATTCGCGACAGTCGCAGCGTGAAGCGAAATGCTTCGGGGCCCGTAGAAATAGTGCCAGCCGAAGTAGGCATATAACAGCAGGCAAAAGGCCATAACCACGCTGTCGTATAGAAGTTTGGACATCGATGCCTCCAGTCCAAAGGCTAATAAGGATTGGTTAATGATCTGTCTTCCGAGGATTTTGAAGGATACTATTGCTTGAACAGTGCCTGACGGTAATTATGTAACCGCTGGAGTTACGTCTTTCATGTTGGGCAGCAGCCGCTTCGTTATCGGTATCCACGTTCTCACCATCCTGGCCCGCGCACACGGACGCCACCCCGTCTGCTCGACTTTCATTGCCCAGAGCGTCAACACCAATCCTGTCGTCATACGCCGACTTATGGCCAATATGGAGCAGCATTCACTGGTCCGATCGCTCGCAGGGCGCAAGGGTGGTTTCATCTTGGCCCGCCAACCGAAAGACATCACGCTCAAAGAAATCTTCACCGCTCTCGAAGGGGCGGAGTTGTTCCGGATGCATGGGAGGGAACCGTCCAAGGAATGTCCCGTCGGCGCATCAATCGCGCGGGTAGTTTCAGGGCCCCTCAAGCTTGCCGAAGAAGCGATGAATTCCGCTTTGGCGCGCACAACCCTCAAGGACCTCCTAACCGAGATCCCCGTTTAGTTCATCTGCATCGCAATCGACTATTGCTTTGCCGTGGTAATCAGCTGCAAATCGCCGATGATCGTTTCTTCAGCGCTGGATCTCGCGGCAATCCTGATCCACGCTCCCTTTCCTTCTAGCGCAGGAAAAGTAAACTTTTGTATCCCGCCTTCAGGGCGAATATCGAAGCTTGCAACGGCGCGACCGCTGCCTTCCATTCCGCCCGAGGGCAATATCGTGATTTCGAGCTTCGCCGGTGCAACGGCACCGAACTCGCCTGTATCGATTTGGACGCCGGTGATCGCCAATGGTTGGGAAGCGGGAAACTCTACAATGAAATCGATATCGGTTTCCGGTGCCAATATCTTCAGGTAGGTAGCGGGATTGCCATCAAAAAGCACGGGCAGCGCAAATCGCGTGGTCGTGTCTTGTCGCGTTGCGGGAAGAAATCTCGCCCGGTCAAGTGCTGCAACTGCAAATCCGGCAGGTTCGCTTTGTGCGATTTCTGTTAGGTTCTTTTCGGTGATCGGTGCGTTGTTGGATTTCACGTCGGCATTCACGGTTTCCGCTTGAGTTTGCTCACCAGTGTTTTTCTGCGGATTGAGCTCTACCTTCACTTCCACGGGCACGGCATCGGAATGCCCGAAGGTCTGGATGGCGGCAATCAACACTCCGGCAACGGCACAAACTGCGGAGATGGCCACGTGTATGTTTTTGATCCGCATCAACCGTCACGATGATCTTAGGATCGAACTGCCGGCGTAGGTTGCCTGCGCTCCCAGTTGTTCTTCTATCCTAAGAAGCTGGTTATATTTTGCCGTCCGATCGGATCGCGCCAGCGACCCGGTTTTGATCTGCCCGCAGTTTGTGGCAACAGCAAGGTCGGCAATCGTTGCATCCTCGGTTTCACCCGATCGATGGGAGATCACCGCCGAATATCCGGCCTCGTGCGCAAGTTCCACGGCCTCGAGCGTTTCCGTCAAAGTGCCGATCTGATTTACTTTTACAAGGATGGCGTTCGCCACACCCTTGCCTATGCCTTCTCGCAGCCGGGCAGGATTGGTGACGAACAAATCATCACCGACCAGCTGACATTTGCGACCTATGGCATCGGTGAGAGTTTTCCATCCCTCCCAATCATCCTCGGCCATCCCGTCCTCAATTGAAATGATGGGATAGGAATCAACCAAGCTTGAAAGGTATTTCACCTGGTTGTCGCGAGATCGGCTCTTACCCTCTCCCTCATACATGTACGAACCTGATTTGTAGAATTCCGTCGCAGCACAATCGAGCGCGAGAAACACATCCCTACCAGCCTGGTAACCGGCTTGCTCTACGGATTTCATAATGAAGTCCAAAGCGGCTTCGGCGGTGGGAAGGTTTGGCGCAAAACCGCCCTCGTCTCCGACATTGGTGTTATGGCCGGCCTTTTTCAGTGCGTCCTTCAGCGTATAAAAGATTTCTGATCCCACACGCACTGCCTCCGCAAGCGAGCTTGAGCCAACCGGCACAATCATAAACTCCTGAAAGTCTATGGGATTATCTGCATGGACCCCGCCGTTGATGATATTCATCATCGGCACCGGTAAGATATGGGCAGATGCTCCTCCCACATATCGGTAAAGCGGCAAGTTCTTCGACTGCGCCGCGGCTTTTGCCACTGCCAGCGATACACCCAGAATAGCATTTGCGCCAAGCCGCTTCTTGCTCGGCGTGCCGTCGAGCGCGATCATCGTTCGGTCAAGAGCGATTTGCTCCTCGGCTTGCATTCCAGCCAGTGCTTCAAAAATCTCGCCGTTGACGGCGGCGACCGCCCCCAGAACCCCCTTGCCTTTGTACCGCTTTTTGTCGCCGTCCCGACGTTCCACAGCTTCATGAGCGCCCGTTGACGCGCCGGATGGTACTGCTGCCCTGCCGAAGGAACCGTCGTCCAGACGGACATCGACCTCCACTGTCGGGTTGCCGCGGCTGTCCAAAATCTGCCGAGCGGTAATGGCCATAATGGCGCTCATAAGCTCTCCCGTTGCTTCGTCCAGGACTTCTAACTGCCTCCGGTCGAGCGCGCAACGGAAACGGTTTTGAATCGTATTGCGGTTCCAAATTTGCAAATGGGCAGGACAGCCAAGTCCGGTTGCACGGTCGATTTCAGTCCGACGGTATAGCCCGCAAACCTCGGTCCTTGGGAAAGATCGGGTGGATCGACACCATAGGCTGCCCGAAAGCTGTCGGGTTTCAATATTGCAATGTCGCCCCTCGCGGTCTCAATACGATAGCCTTCGCCGAACGGCTGAGCCGGGCGTTGGGCGAACAGTTCGACGTACCTCTTGATGCCTTCTGGCTGCTCGGCAACGAGAGTTACCTCGAGTATCGTACATGCGCCGTTTGGGTGATTCTGATAGAGGGGCTGCCAAAAGTACTGCGGTGCATGCTGTTGGCAACAAAAGAATCCGGCCCTCGGCATTCGCGGGCTCGATACATACGTCAATGAGAATCCGACAGTCGCTTCCTCTCCAGTGGGAAGCTTGGCTTTTCGGGAAAAGTCAAACGGCTCGTAGGTGTGCAATCCGCACCCCCGGTAGAATGCGAAATCCGCTCGCGCATCATCGCTGTCGAGCACGAGCATCGAAAGGCCCTCGGCCGTCTTCAGGAAATCCCGGTTAAAAGCCGCAAAACTGAAAAAACCTGGCGCATGCTCGGGAACGAGCTCTATTTTTTCCAAGCTCAGCAGTTCAAGAAACACATGATCGAGCTGAATAAGACTGTTCTGCGTGCCGAAAGGATGCACAGCCGGCGGAGTGAGTGTAAATCCGAGTGAAGTATAGGCATGGCGCATTGTGTTCAAGTCGTGACCGCACAGCACAAGATGGTCGATCCCTTTCATGTGGGCTTCTTGCGCGAGCGCTCGGCACGCGAAGTAGCGGGTGCCAACAGGTCCGGCAACCCCAATGCCAATTCAACACCCCTGCTCCGGAACGTTTTGACAATGGCAATGCGCAGATCGCTGGCAGTCGGCACGGCAGTAAGCGAATCGTCTACAAAAAAATGCAGCTGAAACTTCAGTCCGAATTCACTGAAGCCAGCCAGCTGCACCATGGGAGCCGGTTCGCGCGCCACGCCCGCGTGGCTTTGGGCACAGTGAAGCAGTATGTCGCGCACCTGCTCGGGATCCGACTCAGTCCGTACGACCACATCGATCACCCCCTTGCCGGTGGTATCACCGTGGGTGCGATTCATAACGGGCTCCGAAATAAGGCTTGAATTGGGGACAATAATCGTTGCCCGGTCGAAAGTGTCGATCTCGGTCGACCGCACATTGATTCGTTTCACGATGCCCTCTCCTGCCCCAACAATAATCCAGTCTCCGACCTTCACCGGTCGCTCGGCCAGAAGGATCAGGCCGGAAACGAAATTGTTCACGATCGACTGGAGTCCAAATCCAATACCGACGCCAAGCGCGCCCGCAATGATGGCAATGCTGGAAAACTCCACCCCCGCCGACGTCAGCGCAATGACGCAAGCCAGTAAAATTCCGGTGTAACTAACTCCCTTGCGGACCGACTCCCGCACTCCCTTGTCGAGGTGCGTGCGCATTAGAACCCGCATATCGATCCAGCGGGTGATGACATTCGTTACGACGATCCCAAGAAGCAGAACCAGGAGCGCGAACACCAGCGTCGAGGGGTAAATTTTTGCTCCGGCAAACTCGAAGCCGAGCCATGCCCTCGATATCCACCCATGGAAATCTATCCAATTGATCGTCCACTGAAGAAAAATGATCGGCACGCCAATCAGAATGATGGCAAGGTCTGCACCGGCGCCAAACACCACGCCAACGCGTTCAACCGCCCGTTCGGAGAGAGAGAGTTTCCGCCGCAGAAAGCTGCCGACCACTGATCCCGGTT
Source organism: Aestuariivirgaceae bacterium (assembly GCA_036555325.1). GTDB lineage: Bacteria > Pseudomonadota > Alphaproteobacteria > Rhizobiales > Aestuariivirgaceae > DATBLQ01. Next base: position 47,268 of record DATBLQ010000076.1, read on the forward strand.
GCGTCGAAGTGGCAACGATTTCATCCACCAGGTGATGAAGAATGTAAAAAATGAAAACCAGAAGGAATGTATTGACGATCTGAAATACGATGAAATGGCCCAGCGCCACGTAGCCAAACATCAGGGCCAAGCCGGAAATCGCTATCAGAACCCAAACCACCTGCCGCCATCTCGCAACCCAGGTGAAGTAGAAACGCCGGTTGCGGCTCTTTTGGCTCTCGGCAGCCTCCCCCGACCGGTTGGCCTGAAGCACAAAGAGGCTTGCAGCCAGAATGACGATCATCGCAACCGTCAGGATCGCGCTCTGCCCGACTGAAAAAACAAATGGCAGAAATAACAATTGCACGAAGCTTAGCGACAGTTCGTCGAGTGCGAGCACAAAGGCTCCAGCGATCATCAGTTGGTTGAGCCGGCGGGCAGATAAGTCGTCGAGTGGCGGCAAACGCCATTGACTCCAGTTAGGAGACAAGATGGCGTGGCCAAAAGTCGTAAGAACAATGAAATTGACGAAGAAGTTGAAGCCAGCGGTGATGAATTCCCGGAAACGAGGGGTGGCAATGCCAGTGACCTCGAGCATCGCGATCATTACCAGCATCACAAAGGCGAACACCAAAAGTGTGATGACCAATAGCCACAATGGACGCCAGAGGCGGTGAAAATTTGTGGGCGTCTCCGCCCGTATGGCTGGTTCGAATTTGCGCGCGAGGACTCCTGCAAGGATAATCCCCACGACGAACAGCCCGCCGATTGCCAGCAAAACAACCGACAGCCCAGGCGGGCTCACTTTTTGCCTGGCCTCCACATACCACGCCGAGATCAGGGCATTCACCCGTTCAAACACCAGCGACCATGCCTGAGCCCCATCGGTCCACAGTCGCGGATTGAGAATAGAACGACTTGATTCGAATATTCGCTGCAGGAACACATCGCGCTGGAGCCGCGCAATCCTGGCGGAGAGCTGATCTGCCTCGATTGCCAGAAGAGTTAGCTGCTTCTCCGCCGCCGAATAACGTCCAAGCAAATCGGACAATGCTCGCCGTTCCGCTACCAGCGTTTCAGGTTCGGCAGCACCTTGAGCGGGCGGCGGTCCAAGCTGTCTTCGTCTGGTTTCGAGCTCGGCAATGGCTGTCTTTAGTCGCGGCAAGATCGAGAGGGTTGCCGACTTCGTTGCATCCAGTGCTGCGCGCTTGTCATTCAGGATTTGCGGTGTAAGCGAAGGGGCGCCGATTTCCGACACGATTCGATCAAGCATGGACCGCGACTCAGCGGCCTGTTGCTCAGCAGCAGCGATCGGCTCATCTTGCCCAAAAGCGCTTGTCCCCCGCAGGCCCACGACCAGTGTGCAAAAAATCAGCAGCAGGATTGGAGCTGCCAGGGCTTCGCCAAAGCGTCTCGAACCGTTTGACATTCAAGCAGAGTACCTGATTCTACGGTATTGTTTGCACAGACTTAGCGCAGGTCATGGCAACATGGCCACCGCCTTGCACTTTCGTTGCCAGGATGACGAAGCCAAAATCTATCGCCGTTATCGGCGCTGGGATTGTCGGGATGAGTGCCGCTCTCTATTTGCAACGAGACGGCCACAGGGTGAAGGTCATCGATTATCGTCTGCCGGGAACGGCTACCTCGTTCGGCAATGCCGGAATGATCGTCACAGGGGCAATTACGCCGACCAGCACGCCCGGTGTGCTGAAGCAAATTCCGCGTTATCTGTTCGATCGCTCGAGTGCGGTGCGGCTCAAATGGAGCTATTTGCCCCACCTCATGCCTTGGCTTTTCCGATTTGTTTTGGAAAGCCGGCTGTCGCGTGTACGACACGCGGCAGCTGCACTGCACCCGTTGGTGACGGGAGCATACGAAGCTCACCTCGAGCTTGCAGCCCTCACCGGCGCGACCAACCTCCTTCGCCCGACTGGATGGCTTAAGCTGTTCCGCTCGCAACGAGGATTCGAAGCCACATTGCTGCAACGCCAGCTCATGGACTTGCATGCTGTGAAGTACGAAATCCTCGGTCAGCATGAAATTCACCAACTTGAACCGCATATCTCCAAGATGTTCGTTCGGGGTCTGTTTCACGGACATTCCGCTTCGATAAGCCTTCCCAAACGGCTCATCGACAGCTACGCCAGCAGCTTCATTCGCTCCGGCGGAGAATTCGTGCACGAACAGGTTCTCAGCATCGAACGATTGGAAGATGGGCGCATGCGGCTGCGGTGCGATTTGGGCCTTCGTGAATTCGACGAAGTGGTCGTAGCAGCGGGGGCCTGGTCGAAGCGCTTATGCAAAGCGCTGGGCGACAAAGTAGTTCTAGACACCGAGCGCGGTTATCACCTCAACCTCGAACGCGGCGAAGCAGGAGAAATTCATCGTCCGCTTTCTTTTCCGGAAGATGGCTTCATACTTGCTCCATCGGAAGATGGAATCCGGCTGACAAGCGGAGACGAATTGGCGGGCCTCGATGCGCCGCCGGATTTCTCGCGCATAAATCGTATGGTCGTCAAAGCGCAGGAAATTCTGCCCGGGCTCAGCGATCGAGTTACGCGCGAGTGGATGGGTCGGAGGCCCTCCACCCCCGATTCTCTGCCTGTCATAGGCAGATCACCCAACGCGAACGGGGTGATCTACGCTTTCGGCCATCATCATCTAGGGCTTACATTGGGGCCAATAACCGGCCGCATAGTAGCGGATCTTGTCTGCAACAGGCCGCAGCGTTTCGATCTGACACCCTACCGCATCAACCGGTTCCGACTCATCGGCTTCTGATACCGCGAAGTCGCTCGCTTCGCCGCCGCAAGAGCTCCGCACCAACCAGCATGACCGTGGAGAAGATTATCAGAACGGTTGCCGCCGCCGTTATCGTTGGACTGATCTGCTCGCGAATACCAGAGAACATGACTTTTGGAAGTGTTCGCACCTCGGCGCTGGATACAAATAAAGCGATGACCACCTCGTCGAAGGAGGTTACAAAGGCAAACAGCGCGCCGGAGATCACTCCGGGAAGAATAAGCGGCAAAATAATCTTTCTGAATACAATGAGCGGCGATGCGCCCAGGCCCGCGGCCGCACGGGCCAGGGAATAATCAAAACCGGTCAGCGTCGATGTCACGGTAACGACAACGAAGGGCGTGGCCAGCACCGTATGGGCCAAAACGAGCCCAACAATCGTCCCAACAAGTCCGAGCCTTAAATAGAACAAGTAAATGCCCACCGCCGTTATGATCACCGGCACAATCATCGGCATGATCAGCGTTCCGAGGATAATCGGCTTGAAAGGCAATCGGGCACGGCTCAGCCCAAGAGCGGCAAGTATCCCGAGCACTGTGGAAACAACGGTAACCAGCAACGCGACGATGAGACTGACCTTCAGCGCAGCCATCCAGCGCGCATCTGCTCCGAAGAACTCGCGGTACCACTTGAGCGAAAACCCCGGCATGGGGTAACTGAAAAACGATTCTGAATTGAACGATAGCGGCATGATGGCGATGATGGGAGCCATCAAGAACAACAAAACAAGCGCGGTAAAAATCAACGTTCCATAATGGAAGAACTTTTCGATGGGCGTGGCATAGGGCGGCAAGCGCATCGCTATCACCCCAGCTTCACTTTGTCGATGCCGACGATGCGGTTGTAGACGAAATAAAGAATAAGGGTGGCAACCAGGAGAACCGTGCCAAGCGCGCAGGCCTTGCCCCAATTGTTCTCCCGATTGATCGCTTCGGCAATGAATCCCGAAATCATTTGATCGGTGGGTCCGCCGACCAGGGCCGGCGTTATGTAGTATCCGAGGCTCAAGATGAACGTCAGCAGACAGCCCGCGCCTATTCCGGGGAGCGTTTGAGGCAGATAAATGCGGACAAACGAGTAAACGGGTCCTCCGCCGAGAGAGCGCGCGGCGCGCATGTAAGATGGTGGTATGGTCTTCATTACGCTGTAAATTGGCAACAACGTGAAGGGTAATTGAATGTGGGTCATGGCAGCGACCGTGCCGAAACGGCTAAAGATGAGGGGCAATGGCGCTGTGGTAAGTCCGAGCATTTGCAGCGTATCGTTGATTGGACCATTGTCCTGAAGGATGACGAACCAGGCGGTGGTCCGCACGAGCAGCGACGTCCAAAAGGGCAACAGGACGAGGATCATCAAGAGATTGGCAGTGCTCGGTCGCGTGTTTGCCAGAACGTAGGCAACCGGAAAACCCATGATCAGCGTCATCAACGTGACGAGCAGGCTGATTCCCATGGTGCGCTTTAGAATGTCGATGTAGATGGCGCGGTTCTTGTCAGTCTTCACAATCTGGTTCTGATTGTTTTGCTTGAGATCGAGGGTGTTCAGCAGATAGAAGCTGGTAAAAGGCCGGCCCGCGCGTTTCAGCGTTGCCCAGGTGCCGACATCGTTCCACATTGGATCGATGGCTATCATCTGTTCCTTGTAAGGCGGTGCCTTGATCTCCTTTGCCTTGCGAGCCGACGCTATGATTTTGCTCCGCGTCCCGGCCAGCTCATAATTCAGGCGTTTGCCGATGAGTTGAGATTTCTTGTTCTTGTCCGCACGCTGCAGGTCGCTTGCCAGCGCCGCATAGGCCTCTTCCGGTGGGAGTTCGGTTCCATCCCAAGTGTCTAACAAAGGGAGGGTCGCCGGGAAGTTTTCGTAGATATCCGGATCGTAGACGGCATTCGACAGCATCAAGCCGATCGGCAGGACAAAGGTTATTAGAATGAAAACAAAAAGCGGTGCAACGAGGCCGATTGCGCGGAGCTTGCCACGCAGTTCGGTCGTTCTCAGTCTCTTTTTAAGTTCACCCGCATCGGCGACGACAACTTCAGCAACGGCCACCGGCGAACCTCCTCAGCCAGGGCTGAGGAAGAATGCGATTTTTCGCATCCTTCCTCGATGCCTCGACAAGATACTACTGCGCCAGCCAGGCGTTGAAGCGCTCACGCAGCTGTTCGCTGTTGTCGCCCCAGAAATGGACATCAACAATCAGCGCTGTTTTCATGTTGGCATCGGCAGTGGGAAGATGCGGCAAAGCTTCAGGCGAAACGTTGGGAATCGCATCCTTGTTGGCTGGTCCATAGGAAATATACTTGGTCTGCTCGGCCATACGCGCCGGGTCGCTGGCAAAGCTGATGAAGCGATAGGCGCCGTCAAGGTTTTTGGTGCCCTTGGGAATGGCCCACCAATCCCAGTCGAAGCCCTGCTGATCCCACATGATGGCGAACGGTTTTTTATCGGTCACGACGGCATTATATATGCGGCCGTTCCAGGCCGAGGTCATGACCACTTGGCCGTCGGCAAGCAACTGTGGTGGCTGGGCGCCAGCTTCCCACCAGACTACATCCTTCTTGATCGTATCGAGTTTCTTGAAGGCACGATCGATACCCTCAGGCGTTCGAAGTACCTTGTAGACATCCGCTTGGGGAACCCCATCCGCAATAAGCGCCCATTCGAGGTTGACGAACGGATCTTTCTGTAGCGCTCGCTTGCCCGGAAACTTCTGCAGGTCGAACACATCGGCGATCGTTGTAGGCGGTTCCTTCAAGACCGTCGTATCGTAGGCGATGACTGTCGCGTAGACGATGTTGGGCACAGCGCAGTCCTGCAGATCACCACCGATGAACTTTGACCGGTCAAGGCCAAGCTTGCTCCAGTCAATGGTCTCAAGAATTCCTTCCGCACAGGCTGCTAGCGCCGTCTGGGTATCGACATCTATCACGTCCCATGTCACCGCGTCGGCTTCAACCATGGCTCGAATTTTGGCGATTTCCCCGTTGTATTCTTCCTCTGTGACCTTGTTCCCTTCCTTCATGTAGGGTTCGAAAAAAGCCTTTCGCTGGCTCTCTTGATACGCGCCACCCCAGGAAACAATCGTCAACTCGTCACCAGCGAAGACATTATTGGGTTGGCCAAATCCAATCATCGCCGCGCCAGCGACAAGCGCAATCGTAACTTTGGAAACTAGCTTCATCTGCGTTCTCCTCACCTTTTCGGGTTACGCCACCCGACAAGCAATAGAACCGCCGCAGCCTTGTCCCGGCTGGCCGCTCCCTACAGCACAGGGAGCGCGGTCCCTTGGGATATGTGACGTCAAAATCGGCTTTACCGTCAATGGAAATTTGTCTGGCAGTTGAAACTAAACCAGCCGGCTTTGCTCGAGTGCGGCGTTAATGAATGAAGCAAACAGGGGGTGTGGCTCAAACGGGCGCGACTTAAGCTCGGGGTGGAATTGTACACCGATAAACCAGACGTGGTTTGGGATCTCGATGATCTCTGGCAGCAGCCCGTCCGGCGACAGACCCGTGAAGCGCATGCCTGCGGCCTCCAACTGGTTACGGTATTTCATGTTAACTTCATAGCGGTGACGGTGGCGTTCAGAGATTCGGACGGCGCCGTAGATCTCGGCGACCTTGCTGTCCTTCGCCAACAAAGCATCATAGGCGCCAAGCCGCATCGTGCCGCCCAGATCGCCTTCCTTGCGCCGCATCTCCAATTCGTTGCCTTTCATCCACTCGGTCATGAGACCCACGACCGGCTCTGCGGTGGGGCCGAATTCGGTGGAACCTGCGTTGCGTATGCCAACGAGATTTCGTGTCGCTTCGATCACAGCCATCTGCATACCGAAGCAGATGCCGAAGTACGGCACGTTGCGAGTGCGCGCGAAGGTTGCCGCGCGGATCTTGCCCTCCGAGCCCCGCTGGCCGAATCCGCCCGGCACCAGAATGCCGTGAACCCCTTCGAGGCGGGGCGCGGCATCCTCATTCTCAAACATCTCTGATTCGATCCAATCGAGATTGACTTTCACCTTATTGGCTATCCCGCCATGGACGAGGGCCTCGTTAAGTGATTTGTAGGCGTCAGGCAGCCCGGTATATTTGCCCACGACCGCGATATTGACTTCGCCCTCTGGATTCCAGATGCGGTCGGAAATAGTCTGCCACCGGGCCAGGTCGGGAGGTTTGGCGACCTTGATGCCGAATGCGGCCAGCACCTCCGCATCGAGGCCTTCCTGGTGGTAGGCAATCGGGACGTCGTAGATGCTCTGCACATCCAGCGCCTGAATTACTGCCGATGGCCGGACATTGCAGAACAAAGCGATCTTGCGCCTTTCGTTCTCCGGTATTGGTCGATCTGTGCGGCACAGCAGGATATCTGGCTGAATGCCGATCGAGCGCAGTTCCTTGACTGAATGCTGCGTCGGCTTCGTCTTGAGTTCTCCGGCACTGGGGATGAAAGGCAGCAGCGTCAGGTGGATGTAAATTGCCGAACCCCGAGGCAATTCGTTGCCGAGCTGGCGAATCGCTTCGAAGAATGGCAGCCCCTCAATGTCGCCCACGGTTCCCCCGATTTCTACGAGAACGAAGTCATATCCCTCGTTGCCGGTCAGGACGAATTCCTTGATTGCGTCGGTGACATGGGGAATCACCTGCACGGTACCGCCGAGATAGTCGCCCCGCCTCTCCTTCGCGATGATATCGCGGTAGATGCGGCCCGTGGTGATATTGTCGTCCTTGTTGCTTGATCTGCCAGTGAATCTCTCGTAGTGCCCAAGATCAAGATCGGTCTCGGCACCGTCATCAGTGACATAAACCTCACCGTGCTGGTAAGGACTCATCGTTCCCGGATCAACGTTCAGGTAGGGATCGAGCTTGCGCAGCCGCACTTTGAAGCCTCGCGCCTGCAGCAGTGCTCCGAGAGCGGCAGACCCTAAACCTTTCCCTAGTGAGGAGACCACGCCGCCGGTGATGAATATGTACCGCGCCATGGAACTCTAAAATACACGATCCCATCGAGATTCGAATACTTCTATTTTAGGCTTTCGTGCTGATCTTTCAGTCATGCTTAACCGTCTCGCCTTCGCCTCCCTTGGGACCCCAAAACACAACCCAGGTTACGAAATCTTCAGAAATGTCTCCGAAATGGTGGCGAGCCCTTGCTGGTACGAAAAGAGCATCGCCAGAGCGCACCCTTTCAGACTTCGCCTCCAGATAGAAGGTCGCCGCGCCGCTGGTTATGAAATAAAGCTCATCCTGCTCATGAGGTGTTTGATTGTCCCGGCCGCGCGGCGCGAAGACTTCCACCGACATCGATCCATGGCGCATTGCCTCGGCGAACGGTTCACCCGACGGCCAATCGCTTGAAGCCGCGCCGGGGATTTTCTTCAAGATCTCGGCCAGCGAAACTTTCATTGAAGACTCCTTCATTCTGAACTTCCGCCAAAAAGCGAAAAGGGCCTTTGCAGGCCCTTTGAACTATTGTCCCACAGGGACTTGCGGGGACTGATTTGCCGGAGGAAGATTCGGCAAGATGTCCGGGGCCTGGTTTCCACCTTGCGGTGATGATGGCTGACCGGTGGCGGAGGGTTGCTGCTGATCGAACACCGATGAGGGAGCATGCTGTTTTCGTGCGATCAGCGTGAGGGCAATCGAGGTTACGAAGAACGCGATGGCCAGCACGGCAGTTGTGCGAGTAAGGACGTTTGCAGCGCCGCGGCTGGTGAAAAGCGAACCCGCGCCGCCACTGCCAATGCCCAGGGCGCCTCCCTCGGAACGCTGAAGCAACACCACCCCAATGAGTGCAACTGCGATTAACAGGTGAATTACAAGGAGGAATTCGGTCATACGGGAACCTGTCTGTTTGCGATGCTGCCTTTAGCGCGAATGGTCGTTGAATGCAAATCTCGACACTGGGAAAGATGGGCTATAGCTTGGAGGGTGCAAGCGTTTTTGTCCAACCACCGCAGCCCCTTCCCGCACATAATGAGTTCCCCGCAAATTTTCGGTGTTCCGCCTGAATTCCTGCTGTTCGGGATAACCCTGATCTGCGTTGTGCTCTTTCACCGGCACACCCTCTATGTCGCTTTGACGGGACTCGTGGCGATTTCGACATACAAGCTCTGGCTTACGGGTTTCGATGGCAGGCAAGGTCTATCCGGTCTTCTTGGTCACCTCGGTCACGAATGGGTGACATTGGCCAATCTGTTCGGGTTGCTCACGGGATTTGCTGTTCTTGCCCGGCATTTCGAGCAAAGCCGATTTCCGGATCTCATGCCCGACTATCTTCCAGACGATTGGACCGGAGGTCTCGTTCTACTTGGCGTGATTTTCATTCTGTCGAGCTTTCTTGACAACATAGCAGCCGCCCTCATCGGCGGAACAACGGCCCGTCACGTCTTCAGGTCACGAGTGCACATCGGTTACCTCGGTGGAATCGTCGCGGCTGCGAACGCCGGCGGCTCCTGGAGCGTCATCGGCGACACGACGACGACTATGATGTGGATTGCCGGAGTAAGCCCCCTGCTGGTTTTCGAAGCGATTGTCGCCGCTGTCTTCGCGTTTGCAATCTTCGCCGTGGCAGCGGCGCGCCAGCAGCACCGCTTCTCACCGATCATCAAGGATGCGCCAAAAAAAATCCGCTTGCACTCTGTGCGTTTGTTGATCGTTGGATTGATTCTTTTGATCGCCGTTGTCGTCAATGCCGGCAGTAATGTGTACTTTCCGTCCGTACCGATGCATGTACCGGTGCTGGGGCTTGCGGTATGGCTCGCCCTCTTGCTCACTTCGTACCTAGCCAAGCCCGACTGGACGGTCGTTTGGCCGGCAACGAAGGGGGCGGTCTTCCTCGTGTCCCTGGTTATGTGCGCCTCGATGATGCCGGTCGAGCGGCTGCCGGAGCCAGGATGGCAGACTGCTATGGGCGCGGGCTTCCTATCGGCAGTTTTCGACAATATTCCACTCACGGCGCTAGCGCTGAAGCAGGGCGGCTATGATTGGGGTTACCTCTCCTTCGCCGTTGGATTTGGCGGTTCAATCATCTGGTTCGGATCATCCGCCGGCGTGGCAATATCGAACATGTATCCCGAGGCGAAGTCCACAGCCCACTGGCTGCGTGGCAGTTGGCACGTGCCCTTATCCTATATCGTCGGATTCCTGTTGATGTTGCTGGTCATCGGCTGGCACGCCGACCTCCATCATTGAGCGCACTGCGTCGCTGTCAGCGGAGCAGCCCCGATAGCGCACCGCGGCGCCCGCCTGTTCTATCTCCCGACAATGCAGACGTTCCACTGCCCGCTGCACCGGACGTTGCAGATCCAGCCGACCGTAGCGAAGCTCGCACAACATCTGTCCCTTGACCGACTGCAAGCCCCGTCCGAGGGGTCGGTCGCACTGTTTCCGCGTTTGCGGCCGATGCGGCGTGCGGCAGCAGGCCCTCTTCCAAGTGTTGGCGTAGCTTGTCCGCATATTGACTGGCAACCGCGGAAACGCTGGGCTGGAACTTCGGATGGGTGAAGTCGGCTTTCGCCCCGCCGGTCGTGGCCAAGGTCAATTCCGGAAGGTCACGCTGAAGTTTGTCGTGTTTGCCCGTTCGCGGCTCGAACCAGTCGGGATCTGAGTATTCTTCGACCGGCACAACACTTCCGAGTGACGAGAAATCAATTGATTTGGCTGATGGTGCCCCGTTAACTCTTATGTGCGAGGAAAATTGGACCGCAGCAAGCAGAGCAACGAGGCCCAAGACGGCCGCGAAAATCGGATATCGCCGCGCCGACCTCCGTGCGACCTCAATCCAGCTCAGCCCGAAAAATCGCGTGCCCGCCATCACGCAATCCCGCATGAATATCCTGGAGCGGATTTCGCTTGGTGAATGGGGCGGTTTGAAGGCCGTAGCTCAGGAATGCCACCGGCTCCGCCGGGGAAATCGACCGAACGTTAGCTGTAAGCCTTGACAATACCGATGAAATCCGCCGCCCTGAGGCTAGCGCCACCGACCAGCGCTCCATTTACGTTCGCGATGGCCATCAATTCCACTGCGTTGGCTGGCTTCACTGATCCGCCGTAGAGAATCAACGCCGACTCCATCCCGCTTCCAACATGCTTGGCGAGCATTGAGCGGACGTGGCCGTGCACCTCGCCGATCTGGGCGGGGGTGGGCGTCAAGCCTGTTCCGATGGCCCACACCGGCTCATAGGCAATGATGGTGTTCGCGCCATTCGAATCTTCCGGGACCGAGGCCTTCAGCTGCTCGGCCGTGATCTGCAAGGTTTCGCCGTGCTTGCGTTGCTCGAGGGTCTCGCCGATACAAATAATGGGAACAAGTCCGGCTCGATGCGCAGCTTGAGCCTTGCCGCGGACCAGTTCATCGCTCTCGGCGTACCCTATGCGCCGTTCGGAATGTCCCACGATTACAAAGGAAGCTCCCGCGTCTTTCAGCATCTCCGCGGCCACTTCTCCTGTGTAAGGACCAGTAGGCTCGGGATGACAGTTCTGCCCGCCCAGCCTGATCGGCGATGACCGTGTCAAACGAGACGCAGCCATGAGCAGTGACGCCGGCGGGCAAATCAGCACGTCGCAGCTTAATTTGACGCCCTTCAGCATGGTGGCAAGCAAGCGCAGCTCGGCCAGTGAGGCCGTCGTTCCATGCATCTTCCAGTTTCCCGCCACCAGGGCGCGGGAACCCCCTGTCACCGGCACTCTTGATTCTCCGCTATGCGACTGGAATATCTAGCAAACGGCTAAGCCAATGCGAAGCTGAATCACAGCTGCAAAGCCTTGCAGCGATGGAGAGCTCTACCTATTATGCGCCGCGCTCGACCCGCGCGGCCGTTGAAGTAGGAATTCGTTTCCATGATGGACAGTCTGCGAAGCGCTGCCACCGGATGGATGGCAAAGATCTTGATTGGTCTCCTTGCGCTAAGCTTCGGAATATGGGGCATCAACGATGTCTTCAGAGGCTACCGCTCCGACGTGCTGGCCTCCGTCGGCGATTATGAAATATCTGCCGAGACCTTCCGGCGAAATTTCGATTTGCAGCTGCGAAGCTATTCGCGTCAGGCGGGTCAACCGATCACCAGCCGGCGGGCCATTGAGCTCGGGCTTGATCGCCAAATTCTGGGTCAGATGCTACGTGACGGAGCGCTGCAGCAGAAGGCCACGGAAATGAAACTGGCTGTGCCAGACGCGATCGTCGTCCAGGAGGTTCATCGAGACAAGATATTTCAAAACTCGCGTGGGGAGTTCGACGCCAACCGCTTTCGGCAGATTCTTCAGCAGAATGGTCTGAACGAGCAAATTTATTTGCAGGAAGAAAAGGTCGCTAAGCAACGGCGGGCGTTGGTGGAGCCGTTGATTGCAGACTTCAGCGCGCCCGATATCCTTGTTGATGCCGTTTTGCGGCAGGTCAACGAAGAGCGGGACGCGAGATATTTCGAATTGAAAGCCAATGAGAGCGAGCTTCCCGCCGCCTCAGAGGGAGATTTGAAATCGTTCTACGAGAAAAACCCGCAACTCTTCACCGCTCCAGCCTATCGTTCACTTGCGTTGCTGAAGGTCGAGCCCCAGGATCTGGTTGCTTCGATCAATGTGACGGATGACGAGCTGCTCGCAGCTTATGAAAAGCGAAAGGCAGAATACAGCACGCCCGAGCGTCGCCAGATTTTGCAAATCACCTTTCCAACGCTCCAGGAAGCGAGTACCGCAAAAGAGCGCATCGACAAGGGCACTGACTTCCTGTCGGTCGCCAAGGAACGCGGCCTCAGCGAGAAAGATGCGACCCTTGGAGAACTCGCTCGCAACGACATACCTGATAAGGCCATCGCGGACGCAGCGTTTGCCTTGAGTGAGGGTGCCGTTAGCCAACCCGTGGAAGGAAGGCTTGCCAAGGCGCTGCTCAAGGTTACCAAGATTTACCCCGAGGTCGTCAAATCCTTCGCTGAAGTGCGCGAAGATCTCCGCAACAAGATCAGGCTCGAGCGGGCTCATGAGGAAATTTTGACCATGCATGGCAAGGTTGAGGATGAGCGCGCCGGGGGGGCCAACTTCGAATCGATTGCCAAGACGCTCAACATCTCGCTCATTACTGTGCCGGCCGTCGATGCCAAGGGTTTCGACAAAGCCGACAAGCCAGTCGAAATTCCTGGGAAGACTGAGGTGCTGAACCTGGCATTTGAGAGCGATGTCGGCGTCGAAACCGATCCCATTCCCACAAAAGGCGAGGGATTTATTTGGGTAGAAGTGAGAGATGCCACCGCGGCGGCCGTCCGCCCCTTTGCCGAGGTCAAAGACGAAGTGCGCAAGACATATACTGCTCGCAAGCTGCGTGAACAGGTGTTGAAGAAAGCAAGCGATCTTGTGAAACGGGCACAAAGTGGCACCTCGCTTGAAACTCTGGCACAGGAGGTCGGAGCGGAGATCAAGACCGAGGCCGGACTAAAGCGCAACGAGACAACACAGAATTTCGACGCCGCCGCGGTTTCGGCACTCTTCCTCGCCGCCGACAATGGGTTCTCCTATGCGCCCGATGTCGAAGGCCGGAGTGCCAAGATCATGCAGGCCCTGCCAATCTCGGCGCCCGCTTACAATCCCGGATCCAAGGACGCCGAGGCCCTGCGCAACGCCCTGCAGGAAGGCCTGCGCAACGATCTCGTTGGCACCTACATTTCGGCGGTTCAAAAGTCACTCGGCGTGATCGTTAACGACCAGCTCTGGCGCCAGACGACAGGCGCCCCCCAGTAGACTCACCGACGGCGCACAATGCAGATCAGCCCCGATTTCGAGGAGTTTGAATCGCGCTATCGCAAAGGCGTAGCGCAGGTAGTTTCGACACGCCTTGTTGCGGATCTTGAGACACCAGTCTCGGCGATGCTTAAACTTGCACGAAGCGAGCCTTATAGTTTCCTGCTGGAATCGGTCGAAGGCGGGTCCGTGCGCGGGCGCTATTCGATCATTGGGCTAAAACCCGACATCATCTGGCGCTCATCGGGCACGAAGGCAGAGATCAACCGCAGAGCGCTCGCCGATCCCAAGGGTCCATTCGAAGTCGCAGGCGCCGATCCTCTGACTTCGCTCCGCGCGCTTCTTGGTCAATCTAGAATCGACCTGCCTGACCAGCTGCCGCCCATGTCCGCCGGGGTGTTCGGCTATATGTCATACGACATGGTCCGGCTGATGGAAGAATTGCCCAAGGTGAATCCTGATAGTCTGCGTTTGCCGGATGGCATGCTCATACGACCCACGATTATGGCGATCTTCGATTCGGTAAATGACGAAGTGACGGTGGTGACACCGGTTTACCCGGAAACGACGCTCAGCACCAAGGCAGCCTATGCCCGCGCCTCCGAGCGCATCACGGAGGTGGTGGATGCTCTCGATCGCCCGCTCGATCACGAGGCCCGCAATCAGGCATCTGAGCTCAATATTGAAACGGCAGCCTCCAACACCAGCCCGCACGAATACATGGACATGGTGCGCAAGGCCAAGGAGCTCATAGCCGCCGGCGACATTTTTCAAGTTGTCCTGTCTCAGCGCTTTGAAACAAATTTCCAACTCCCGCCCTTCTCGCTCTACCGCGCACTCAGACGGGTCAATCCCTCGCCCTTTCTCTATTTTCTAGACTTCGGCGAGTTTTCGGTTATCGGCTCCAGCCCGGAGATTTTAGTGCGTGTCCGTGAGGGTAAAGTCACCATTCGCCCCATTGCCGGCACGCGGCGGCGCGGCGCGACACCGGCGGAGGACAGGGCTCTCGCCGATGAGCTCCTCGCCGATCCCAAAGAGCGCGCCGAGCATCTAATGCTGCTGGATCTGGGCCGAAATGATGCTGGTCGCGTCTCGGAAATCGGATCGGTGAAGGTCACAGACAAGTTCATTCTCGAATACTACAGCCAGGTCATGCATATCGTATCGAATGTCGAAGGAAAGCTCGACAAGAAATACGACGCCATCGATGCGCTGGTTGCAGGGTTCCCGGCGGGGACTGTTTCAGGCGCGCCAAAGGTAAGGGCGATGCAAATCATCGATGAGCTCGAACGGGAGAAGCGCGGGGTCTACGCTGGTTGTGTGGGATATTTCTCGGCCAACGGCGATATGGACACCTGCATCGTTCTGCGTACCGCTATTGTCAAGGATGGAAAGATGTATGTACAGGCCGGTGCGGGAATCGTGGCTGACAGCGTGGCGGAAAACGAGCACCAAGAGTGTCTAAGCAAAGCCAAGGCTCTGTTTAGGGCAGCGGAAGAGGCCGCACGTTTCGCGGGCCTTGCACGGCGGGGTCAGTAGAGCGAAGCAAGGGTGTGGACCAGCCTACAGTTTGCACAGCCTGTAACTGTCGATCCAGGGCCTCAATCGCTCGAATTCCGCGCTTGCCGTAATTACGTCGGCATCGGCATAGCGTTTGCCGACGATCTGCATGCCCACCGGCAATCCGTTGCCCGCGAGCCCCGCAGGAACGCTGGCTGCCGGATAGCCTATAAAGTTGATTAGATAAGTCATGCACCAGCCAATCAGTCGATCGATCGCCTGTCCCTCGATTGCTGCTGGCCCGAGCGTGTTCCCGTCCGCCGCATTGTCAACAGCGAGGCAGGCCAGTGTCGGCGATACCAGAAAGTCGTAGCGATCGAGCACACCTCGCAGCGCGTCGAAAATTTCGCTGCGCACCGCCTGATCGGAAATATATTGCGTGACTGTCAAGCTCCGTCCGATGTCGTCCCAATGGAGAACTTCTGGCGGAAGATCGGCACGGTGATCGCGTAGGAGATTTATGCCTTCGCGTTTGAACTTCTCCATTGCCGCGACTTGCAGCGGAGCGATAAAGCGGCACCAAATATCGCTCAGCTCCCGCTGCGAACGGCGAAGGCCAACGTCGACTTCTTCGACATGGGCACCTGCCTCCTCGAATGTGGTGACGGCTTTGTCGACGACTGCAGTGACCTGGCGGTCGACCGGGAAGATGCCGTAGTCGCGCGTGTAGGCGATCTTTTTGCCGGCGAGTGAACCTCGCAAGGCGGAAATGAAGTCTATCTTATCGTCTATGCTGTAAGGATCGCGCGAATCGTAGCCCGCGAGTACCGTCATCGCCAAGGCGGAATCTTCGACCGTACGACTGATCGGGCCTTCGAAGATGAAAGGTGCCGTGCCACCGAAAGCGTTTGGCCTGGTAACCAGCGGCACACGACCAAAGGATGGCTTGTATCCATAGACGCCGCACCACGACGACGGAATACGGATCGACCCACCGCCATCGGTTCCCTCGCAAAGCGGGAGCAATCCGGCAGCAACGGCCCCTGCGCTTCCGCCCGAAGAGCCCCCGGTGTTCTTCGACAGATCGAACGGGTTTTTCGATGGCCCAAACAGATAGTTGTCGCACGTTCCGCGAAATCCAAACACAGGGCTATTGGTTTTCCCGATGATAATCGCACCTGCTCGTTCCATCCGTTCAGCGAACGCGCAGTAAGTGTGGACTACGTAATTCTTGAGGGCGCGAATGCCGCCGAAGGTCGTAACCCACCCCGGCTTGTAGTCGAAGCAGTCTTTCATCGCGATCGGCACTCCGTGCAGAGGACCAACTTCACCGCCGCGCATGATTGTAGCTTCCGCTGCTTTTGCCGCCTGCCGCGCTTCGTCGAACTTCAATATGATTAGCGCATTGATCTTCGGGTTATGCGCCTCGATTCTGGCGATGGCGCTGTCCACCACCTCGACCGGCGATATCTGCTTGCGGCGGATTCTTGCCGCCAGGGTGGCCGCAGATTCAGTTGCAGACAGGTTTTGAACTTCATGCATATTTCCACCTTTTGCGAGTCAGCTTAACGCTTTTGTCATGATCGCTCGGAGGCAAGCCGCCGAAGTCTCAGGTCGATCATACTCCGGCGGGCGTAATTCGCCTCCCATGTATACATAGGGTCGGCGGAAC
This sequence comes from Aestuariivirgaceae bacterium, assembly GCA_036555325.1. Classification (GTDB taxonomy): domain Bacteria; phylum Pseudomonadota; class Alphaproteobacteria; order Rhizobiales; family Aestuariivirgaceae; genus DATBLQ01. Next base: position 63,942 of record DATBLQ010000076.1, read on the forward strand.
TTCATCGTGCTGGCCATGATTTCAAGTGCAGCGAAATGGATTTCTTGAGGGCTCGCCTCGGCAACGATTCGACCGACATTGCGGGCCGTGATACCGCCCCCCGGCATGACGACGATCCGCTTCCCTGCCTGCCGTACAAGCTCGGCGATCAGCGGTAGCCCCTCAAGCGCCGTCCCCTCTTGGCCGGAGGTTAGTACGCGTTCAACACCGAGTCCGACCAACGCTTCCAACGCCTCAAAAGGATCTGGCGTCATGTCGAATGCACGATGAAACGTCACCGACATTGGCCGCGCACGCAGGATCAACTCACGTGTCCGTCTCGCATCGACCCTGCCCTCCGACGTCAAAAGGCCTAGCACGATCCCGTCGGCGCTTTCCGCTTTTGCGGTATCGATGTCGCTCTCCATGATCGCCATTTCGTCGTCATCGAACGAAAAGTCCCCGCCGCGCGGCCTGATCATGACATGCAGCTTTAGACCCGCAATCATCCGCGCCTGGCGGATCATGCCTAGGCTGGGCGTGGTACCACCCTCCAGGAGATCGCCACAAAGCTCAACCCGATCTGCCCCCGCGCCTTTGGCAACGCGCACACCAGCGACTGAATCCACGCATACCTCACAGATCATGGGACACCCTCTGTGCACCTAACGCAGCCCGTTCCCTGTACATGCCATCGCAAAGCAGTCGCAGCAAGCGGGCCGATTCCCTCATGGGAACCTGCTCTTGCGGAGAGCGTTGTATACCACTTCGGCTTCAATCGAATGGAACTCTGTCTCTCGGACTTTAAAAGGAGCCAGCTATGCACGGGATCATTTATTTGATCGGTCTGGTGGTCGTTATCTTGTTCATTCTCTCTCTATTGGGTTTGCGATAGGAGGATTCGATGGCTACATCTCCTCAGACAGTCGTCGACGTCTCGGTTGAAGGAACCCGAGGGTATATTGATTGGCCCGCGGTTCTTGCCGGAGTTGTATTGGCCTCAGCCATATCCTTTGTCCTGTTTACTTTCGGAACCGGCATCGGGCTTTCTATAACCTCGCCCTATCCGGAGCGATCCGTTTCTCCCACGGGCTTCGTCTTGGCGTTGGGTCTTTGGGTCCTCTGGGTGTCGATCTCAAGCTTTATTGCTGGCGGCTACCTTGCCGGCCGCATGCGACGTCGCCTAGGCACTGCCAGTGAGCATGAGATCGAGGTGCGCGATGCTGTCCATGGACTTCTGGTTTGGGCCGTAGGTGTGCTCGTTGGCGCTCTCATAGCGGCATGGGTGACTGGTCTTGCAGCGAGCAAGACTGCAGATGTCGCTGCCGGTGCCGCGACCGGCGCCACCGCCGCAGCCGCTCAGGTTGCCGACGAAGCCAATCCCAACGCCTATTGGACCGATGTCTTGCTTCGGCCGGGAGCCCCTGCTGCGGCCACCACAACGGCTGCGCCGGTAGCCACCAGTGAAGCTCGGCTAGAAGCCCAGCGCATCATGTCTTCCAGGATCACTGAAGGCAAATTGCCCGATGAGGATCGGGCTTATTTGACAAGGCGCGTCATGGATGCGACCGGCCTCAGTGAAGCCGATGCTGCCGCGCGCGTAGATGCAGCGGTAACAGGTCTTAGCCAGGCAAAGGCGCAGGCGCAGCGGCTGGCCGAAAGGGCCCGCAAGTTCAGTGTGTTGTTGACGTTCATAACTGCTGCGTCTTTGGCAATCGCCGCTGCGGCATCCTGGTGGGCTGCCGTCATCGGTGGAAGGCACCGGGATCAAGCAAAGGACTTCAGCCACCTGTTTGGGCGCAGTCCCAGCATCAGAAGTTAGGCGACAACAAGAAACAGAATGCTTCCTCTGAGCTTCTGCCCGGAGGTGAGAAGGATTGCGTATTTGCTTCGATGCTTAAAAGGCTCAGCGTGTTCCCCCTGCCAGCCGCTTGTCGGAGGCGGTCGCAAGATTTGCCGGCACGAACTCCTTTGTGGTTCTCCAAATTAACCTGCGTGATGTTTTGGATGGTCATCAATACGCATTTTGCAGCTCTTGATCCCTTTCCGTTTCCACTTCTGGGAATGCTGCTCGCACTCGAGGCCGTTCTTCTCAGTTCGTTCGTCCTTATCAGGCAACACCGGATGAGTGAGATAGCCGACAGACGCAGTCATCTCGATTTACAGATCAATCTTCTGGCAGAGAAGGAGGTAACCAAGGTTATTCAACTTCTGCATCGAATGAGCAGCCATTTGGGGATCGAGGAAGAGGTGACCGATCCGGAAGCACGCGAGTTAGGTAAGAATACGGAGGTTGAAGATGTGGCGCGCGACCTTCACCCGCACCTGGAAAAAGACTAGCTTATACCTCTGGAGCTTTGGCAGCTATCATGACTAGACTGCCGCTGTAGACTGGCCACAGGGAATCCAATCGAGGCTTCCTGCCCTGTTTACTCCTGCTTTATCTCAAGGGATCATCGGGATCCTTTTCTTCGACATCGCTATCCCCTTCCCGGTACTCATGCTGACTGCCTCCAGGACGAACACTGTTGACCCTCGCCTGCGACCGATCCGCCGCCTCGTTCCGTTCATCTGAGTCTTCGACGGGAACATTGAGCTGTTGTATCCTTTCATCTTCGTAATCGCTCATCGCCTGATTTAACCTGTTCAGCAGCTGTTCGCTACGTTCCAGCAGAGCTTCAAAAGCTCTTTTTCTATTGGTTGCCTGGTTCGCGTGCCGTGCGTCTTGCTTCCTCAGAGTCTCCGCTGCTTCTACGAATCGTGGCAGGAACTGGCTGTTGATTTCGCTGTCTTGCATGCCGCGGAAGGTTCTATAGATATTCGTCCACGCCGGCGATTGGGCTGCATCTTGGGCATATCTATCTTCAAGGGTTTGAGCTGCATCAATTTGACGAATGAGTGAGGCAATAAGGTCCTCGAGGTCCAACGCCACGGTCCGGCTCAATGCCATTTGCCTGCCGTAGGGTTCATCCAGAAACATCTGATCGAATGTCTGCTCATCAATGGCGGTGTCATTGACCAAATTCCACGCCGCCATCAGCTCGCGTTTCAATCTGTCGAGTTTAGATTCCTGGGCGACCTCGATTGGCCGTTCGGCGGCGTGGACAACATTTGGCGTGGCGACATAGGCGATCGCAGAGGCCGCACCGGCCGAGATGGTGAGCGCCATCCACAGTGATTCGGGGCCCGGGCCCATCGCGGCAGTCATCACTGGAATTGAAATGCCCGATAGAACCGCAAATGAGGCAAGAAAGGTCCCGATCCGCCATGGATTAGTACTCAGCACAGCGCCTGTTGGATCGGTGAAGTTGACTGGGTTAGCGGCGAAGGGCTGGTAGGGGGAGTCGTGAGCGGGGACGGGGTCGGTTTGCAGGAAGGCGGCGAGGCCAGCGGCGTAGTCGCGCAGCGGGTAGTGATAGAGC
>DATBLQ010000005.1:0-65869 GCA_036555325.1 Aestuariivirgaceae bacterium
GGCGTTTCCCCGCCAACATAGCCGACCGCCGTCGTCCACACGCCCGGCGCCTGCCAGAAGGCGCGTTCAGCGCCCCAGAAGCAGCCGAGCCCGAACACCGCCTCCTCCAGCCCGGCCGGAAACGGCGGATGGAGCGGGCGGCCGGAAACGAAATGTGTCGCGCTCGTCACGATGGGCTGGAGCCGCCCAGGCAGGGCCTCGGCTTTGGAGGGCAGGGACATCGGCTTGGGTGCGAACATGGGCGCCTCTTTCCCGCGCAGATTTAAGGCTTTCACGCGCGTGGTCCATACGTCGCGGCGCGCCCTGCGGTTGCGGGCGGCCTTTCCAGGCGCGGGCGGGCCGGCCTATATAGCGCCCTCCCGGAGAGGTGGCCGAGTGGCTGAAGGCGCACGCCTGGAACGCGTGTATACGGGAAACCGTATCGAGGGTTCGAATCCCTCCCTCTCCGCCATGTAGTCCTTCTCTCTGGGCGTACTTCGGCAACCCGCTGAATACTTTCAAAAGCCTCGCAAACGGCGGGCTTTTTTACGCGTTCATTGGCCGCTAGTTAGATCCGAACCCGAGAGAACGAGAACACAGGCGCTTTTCTAGCGTTTTTCTGTGTTTGCCACTTTCGTAGTACGGTTCTCCTAATCGATTTTTTTTGCTCTTGATGGAAAGGGCCAGCCGACAAAGCGGTTTCAGTTCCTGCCTTATTAGGCTGACGCACTGTAGTGCCGCCACAATAGCATGTTACTCTTCATCGCCTAGGGCACTGGTAGATCGGCGATGCGCAGCCCGCGCAGTAGTTCAGCCATCGGCGGTCCACGAACGATCTTGTTGCAGTGAAGAAACCACTCTACCGCCTTGAGCGGAGAGAAAGGTTCGCGGCCAACCCAGCTCTCTTCTACTATCCGCAGAAATTGGGCGCCTTCCTCTTTCGCCTCGGGCTCTCGACCCAAGAGTCCAAGAGCGGCTGCGGTCCAGGCCGCTTGTTCTGGAAGGACATCAATATAGGGATGCCCGACCTCAAAGCACCGCTCGTACTCCCCTGCAATGAAATAGATCCAGCTGAGCAAGGGGTAGTACCAATCATCATGCAACGGATTAAGTTTGAAGGCGCGCTCGCCAAGCTCCTTTGCTTTGCTGACATCGCCAAAGACTGCGGCGGCAAAAGCACAGTTCAAGATCGTATCGGCGTCACTGGGGTTTAACTCCTCGGTCAAACGGTAATGTCGCTCCGCAACCGCAAAGTCGCCTCGAAGCATGGAAACGGAGCCCAAGCTGTAGTGGCTCCGTGCGTCTTCATTGTCGCATTGAACGGCGAGCCGGGCATGCTTCAGCGCTCGCTCCCTGTCCATCTCACCCTCTTCGTAGCCAGGCCGCATCCCCCCCATTACATTCAGCTGGAGAGCGAGCGATGAATGAGCTCGCGCAAAATTCGGATCCCTCACAAGGGCTGCTTCGAACCATTTGAGAGCCTCCTCGTCGGTCTTCGCTGTCCAATTGCGCGTTGCATGCACCCCTCTAAGCCAGCAATCGTAGGCAGCCAACTCGTCCGCGCTCATCTGAAGCGCGCGATCGTGATCGGCCTGGAAAACTCGTCCTGTTATTCGCGCGACGATCTTCTGAACGACCTCGTGCTGGAGCTCCCGGATTTCGACTGAGCTACGGTCGTATCGTTCAGCCAATAGATGCTTACCTGTGGCGGTTTCCATCAGCTGAACGTTGATTCTCAGCCGATCGCCGACCCTGCGAATGGTCCCTTCAACGACATACTTGGCGCCAAGTTCCGCGCCGACCCGCTCAAGGTTTAAAGACGCACCCCGATACGCGAAAGAGGACGTACGCGCGATCACAGTCAATTCCCGGAACCGGCTCAGCTCCATGATGAGGTCTTCCGTTACACCATCGGAGAAGTAGTCCTGTTCCGGATCATTGCTTAAGTTGGCGAATGGCAGCACCGCGATCGCTGACCGGCCTCCCGACGCCGAAGAAGTTGGGCGGAGCCGGGGGACGTCACGTGAAGTTGCTGAGCGTATGCTGTAGGCGTGCACTGCGTCGGGAATGTTTTTTAGCTTCTGAGGCCCGAGGTCCTCAAAGCGGGAGCTGGTTTTGTTCTTCACTTGCTCGTAGGCGGCTCCCGATATGACAACGCCGCCTGGTTCAGCTATGGCCTCAAGACGAGCCGCGATATTCACGCCATCACCGTAGAGATCGCCTGCCTCGATCATGACATCGCCAAGGTTGATGCCTATCCGGAGCACGATCTGCGGATCGTCTATGGCTTCCTTGTTAGCTGCAGACATGGCCTTCTGCAGCTCGACGGAGCACTCGACCGCCTGGACGGCGCTGGCGAACTCAACCAGTACCCCATCCCCCATGACTTTGAATAGCCGACCTTCGTGCCGAGCGATCAGGGGTTCAAGCACCTGGCGGCGCCGAGCCTTCAAATGTGCGAGGGTTCGGGCTTCATCATTGGCCATCAGCTTGGAATAACCCACCACGTCGGCAGCGAGAATTGCCGCTAACTTTCTCCGTGGGTTCGGCCAAGGGGGCATGCTCTGGTTCAAGAACGTTCCTGACGACAGCGTAAGCCGCGACCGCCAAAGAGTCCACGCGGCGAGGTAATGGGAGAAAGGCTTCAGACCCGAGTTGAAGCTAACCTGACTTCGGTTATGATACCCGAGGCGATCTAGCATCGACAAAAGCGATGGAAAACATGTCCTCCAAGGAGCACATCTGGATACCGCGGCTCAAGGAGTATTTGGCTAACCGCCGGATCAGCCGGCGGGAGTTCATCCGGTCCTCGACGCTCTTGGGCATGTCCGCAGGCGCCGCTTACACATGGGCGGGCAAGATCACGGGGAGGCCGGTCGCCCCGCCCGCCTTCGCGCAGCATCTACCCAAGGGTGGAGTTTTCAAGATCGCCATGCGGGTGCCAAAGATCGATTCCCCGCATACATATTCATGGATTTACGACTCGAATATCATGCGCGCAGTGTGCGGGTACATGACCCGCACGGGGCATGACAATGTCACCCGTCCGCATCTCGTCGAAAAGTGGGAAACCTCGGAGGACCTCAAGACCTGGACACTCAGCGTTCGCGATGTGAAATGGCATTCCGGCCGCCTGCTGACAGCAGAGGACCTCGCCTGGAACATCAAGCACTGCCTGGATCCCGCGACAGGCTCGTCCGTGGTCGGCCTCATGAAGAGCTTCATGCTTAAGGAGGTCGACTCCGGCAAAAAGGACGATCAGGGCAATCCGGTAATGACGACCGAATTGTGGGACGCCAACGCGATCGAGGTGAAGGACGAGAGGACACTCGTGCTCAATCTCAAGGAGCCGCAGGTCGCGATACCCGAGCACCTATTCCACTACGCATTAGGCATCATCGATCCGGCCGACGGCGGCACGTTCGGCGTGGGGTCAAACGGCACCGAGGGGTTCGAACTTGTGGAGTGTGAGGTCGGGCGCACAGCGATCCTTAAGGCGCGCAAGAATTACTATGGCCCGGGCCCGCACGTGGACGAGCTTCACTATATTGATCTCGGCGACAGTCCCTCGGCGGTCGCGGCCGCCATGTCCTCCAAGCAGGTGCACGGCATCTTTGAAGGCAACATCGAGCAGCTCGATCTCTATAAATCCATCCCGCACGTCACGATTTACGAGGTCACGACCGCTGAAGCCGGCGTCGTGCGCATGCAGGTCGACCAGGACCCGTTTAAGGACTCCAAAGTGCGCAAGGCAGTGCGGCTCGCCACAGACCAGGCCAAGACACTTGAAATTTCGCTCAAGAACTTCGGCATCCAGGCTGAGCATCATCACGTTTGCCCGTTGCATCCAGACTACAAGAAGCTGCCGTTCATGAGTCGCGATGTCGAAGCCGCAAAAAAGCTCCTGACGGAGGCGGGCTACCCAGACGGTATAGACATAGAGATTACCTGCAAGCCGGATCCGGCATATGAGCTCACCGCGGTCGAATCAATGGTCGAGCAGTGGAAAGACGCCGGCGTCCGTTGCCGCATAAACGTCCTGCCGTCGACAAAGTATTGGGAAGTATGGGACAAGGTCCCCTTCGGGTTCACCACGTGGGCGCATCGGCCCCTGGGGTTCATGACGCTCGCGCTGGCCTACCGGACGGGGGTGCCGTGGAACGAAACCCACTATTCGAACGCCAAATTCGACGAGATCCTGACCAAGGCGGAGGGTACGCTCGATATCGATAAGCGACGCGAGCTCATGGGCGAGCTCGAGGCGATCATGCAGGAGGACGGACCCATCGCGCAACCGTTGTGGCGGTCGAACTATGGCGCGTATGACAAGCGCGCAAAAAACATCAAGCTGCATCCGACCGGATTCATCTTCGCCGAAGAGCTCGCTATCGAGCCGGCGTGATCCCCATCTTTCTTCCCATAGGTTTCCCTCAAGGCTAAGTTGCAATTGAGCTCGCGGCAGGATTCGACAATCAGTCATTGGATCACTGGGGATTTCTAATGTGCATCACAACCATACTGATGGTTCGAATCAATCTCCCTCCGCCATGTAGTCCTTCTCTCTGGGCGTACTTCGGCAACCCGCTGAATACTTTCAAAAGCCTCGCAAACGGCGGGCTTTTTACGCGTTCATTGGCCGCTAGTTAGATCCGAACCCGAGAGAACGAGAACACAGGCGCCTTTCCATGCGTTTTTCTCTGATCGCCACTTTCGTAGTACGGTTCTCTTTCTCCCTTCTTGCAATCCGAAACGCCGTATGTCGTGATGGTTCCGCATAGTGCCATGCTTGTTCATTCTGATCACCTCAAGTAGTCCATCGCCAGCTCAGTCCTAATGGTCCCCTTGAATGCCAAAGTACAAGCGTATCCCTGGGTTAACATAGAGATTTGGGGGGCGTCCGGGGTGGTAGGGGTAATCGTCGTCGTAGTAGTCATCATCGTAAACCTGCGTTTCGTAACATGCGCGACGATGGCGATGCCAAACCTTGGCCCCCTTATACCAACCTTTCTTTTTGGCGCAGTGCCAGCCGTGAACCTCCAGGACCAGATCATCGGCGATCACCGGCGTTGTTGATCCGACCGCATGCAAGGTAGCGGTAAGAGGACTGGCCCAGCTAGCAGGTGGGAGTACTAACATGCCCCCGATTGCCGCGGCCGCAGCGAAATGTCTCAAGCTGTGCATGGCGCACCTCCTTATGAAAACCGCCTCCTGCATTATCATAGCACCGAACGAGGTCTAGGATCAGGACCCATTAATCAGGCGGGGGCCTCAATCCGCCCTTCGGAGTGTCGCTGCCGGTTACGCTAGGGCGCCGATGGCGCGAGTGGGAAGCCCCCATTGATAAACAATACGAAACAGTGGGGTGTTCGCATCTCAAGGCTGCTTCGGAATTTCTTATTTCGGAACAGGTCATGCTGGCGGTGGTGCGAGATGGATTTTAGCCGCACGGCGCAGGCCATTTGATAGCAAGAGTCGATTCGCCGCTTGCGTTAACCACTGAACAGATCCGATCTTCTTAAGCACGCTCTCGCTGTTCAATACGCGAAGTGGCGTGAGTACGATCCTGAGGACACCGTTAGACTTATTTCCCTGCGTCCTCACGAGGCGGGAATGATCCAGTCAGGCCCGCAGACGATCATTTCACAAGGCGCCGATTGGCGTTTTCTGAATCTGATGGTTCCGCATAGTGTTCCGAGTGTAGACGACTTTTTCCAAGATCGTACTCGTAGTGACAAGAAACATTTTCATAGAGCGTTGCAATCCGTGGCGTGTCGTTCGCTACCAGCCTCGTATCTGAAGGAATCGTCCACTGTGCGGGCACGCCAGATATTGTGTATGTTATGGCGTAGAAAATCCTTGTGCCAACTAGCGTCTGTGCCCTCACGGCCACATGACGTTTCCTCTGTGATTAACTTTCGCGGTATGCGCCAGACCTCTTGGCAGCACAGGTTGCGAGATAATCCATGAGACCCGGATTGAGACTGTCATAGGGCTCAAGTCCCAGCTGCTTCAACCGCTTGCGGATTGCAGGCATCTTGGATGGTGGCACGCCACTTTCTATGACTGACGAAACAAAGGCGGCGAAGCCTGGTGGTGACCAGCCTTTGTCTTTTGACAACTCTGTGTGGATGAAGGTCAGGCCCTGGAAGGGGTGTCCCTCCTTCCTAACCGGACCATGCATATGCGCGCCGCAGTCCATGCAGGCATGTCGCAAGATAACAGCATTCGCATCCACGACCCTGAGCTTGTGTTCATTGGCCAGAACCTTGACCTTTTCGGTCGGCGCCACTGCCACGACTGAAAAGATGGCACCGTCAGGCTTCCAGCATTTGGTGCAACCGCAGGCGTGACTGTGGGCCGATTGCGAAGACACCTCCACAACAACAGGATTGGCAGCACAAAGGCAGGTGAGCTTGCCGCCAGCGAAGCCCTTCTTGGCGGACTTGGCAAGGCCATGGTCAATCGCCGGATGAAGGGCAATGGCCGGTGTCTTCTTGTTTGCAGCCTTTTTCTTTGCGGGTTTCTTCGCTTTCTTTGCAGACTTCTTTGCCATGTTTTTTCCTCCCTGTGTACCGAGCTGGCCGATAGCTTCGTCAGAAAACCGCAACGCTGTGGATCGACTTTCCGACATGCATCAGATCAAAGGTCTTGTTGATGTCTTCAAGCGGCATTGTGTGTGTGATCATCGGGTCTATCTGGATCTTGCCGTCCACATACCAGTCCACGATTTTGGGCACGACAGTGCGGCCGCGTGCGCCGCCGAAGGCCGTTCCCTTCCGGATCCGACCCGTCACAAGCTGGAAAGGACGTGTCGAGATTTCCTGGCCTGCGCCTGCAACGCCTATGATGATGGATTGGCCCCAGCCCCGGTGTGCTGACTCCAGTGCCATGCGCATCATTTTCACATTACCCGTACAATCGAAAGTATAATCCGCTCCGCCGATCTGATCGGCGCCGCGCTTTGTCATGTTAACGAGATGGGGCACCAGGTCACCCCGGATGTCGGAAGGATTGACAAAATGGGTCATACCAAAACGCTCACCCCATTCCTTCTTCCCGCTGTCGATATCGACGCCAATGATTATGTCGGCGCCCGCAACCTTCAAGCCCTGGATGATGTTTAGGCCAATGCCGCCAAGGCTGGACACCACAGCTGTTGCACCGGCTTCGACCTTTGCGGTGTTGATGGCCGCGCCCATGCCCGTAGTGACATCCCATATTGAGAGGCAACAGCGCACAGCCTTTCTACTTCGGTGTAAGGAACGGGGTAGTTGCGTCGTTCACCAACGTAATCACATCTCGCTAACTATACCACTTATGCCACATGGCGCGGTCGCCGCCGATCGCAAAGACATCGATCCGGTTGGTCCCCCATGAGACTGCCGCAGGATTGGAATAGATGTTGCCGCCCAAATCCTCCCAGCCGCTCCAGCTGCCGCTGAACCACTTACGATAAAGGTGGCGATTGTTGCCGACGACGAAGCAATCGAGCCGGCCCGGTGCCCAGGACGACACGCCCACCCCGTCCGTGCAGAACCCGCCCAGGCTTTCCCAGCCGCTCCACTTCATCTACCACTCCGACCACAATGCCATCATCTTTCCAACCGGCAGCTCAGATCTTTACACGGAGAGGAGAGCATACGGAACACCAGGCCATAGGCGTGATCTGACGATGGCTCCTGTCATGATCCTCGAGGTTCCAGCTCATTGCTCCTCTTGGCGCGGCAGGAGTTACACCCTTGCCCGACTGCATCTATCCGCATTCGCTAATCTGCAACATTTTCGCCGGTAGCATTCCAGCTCAAGTGCCTCCTCACAAGGAACCTGCCCCGCTCTGTAGGGACTGAGCACTCGCTATGCTACGACAAGCTAATAAATCAGACGAATGTGGCAATGCCACCTTCCGTGCCATCGGTGACGATGCCAATGTCCGTTGCACTCTAGCAGATCAAAATCGTACCCCTCATAGTACCGTGAACCGTGACCGAGGAGGATCTGCCCGAACCCGAGGCGAAGTCTTAGTTCGTCTTCATCCTCATCCCAGCTAAAAAAGCCGTTATCGTCCTTGCGTTCATCGACCGTTTGAACCATCGAGACATCGTTGGGAGCGACGCTTATTCTAGGCATGACAGGAGACGCAAAACTGGGCGTTACGAGAAGTGCAAAAGTAACCAATGCCAATGCTTTCATTACCAAGCCTCTCTACGAAAGTTGCCTTCGTCCGCACCCATGAGAGCGATACGCTACTGCCTGGTTTCGGGAAAGCTCTCCCTCGCTTCCTGCACTCCGAAAATGCACAAAAGGACACAACGTCGAGCGGTAGACGTACTTCTACTACAAACTAGGGCTTTCCGGCATCGGACTGAAGGAGCCTGATCGTCTCCCCAGCGCGTGTCTAGCGTCATTCTCTGCTTCCAATGGCTTGTTAGTTGATTCTCAGTTTACCCCTCGACTTCAACCAGGAAGACGAGAATCCGGGAAATGTCCAAAAAATACTTCTTGCCTTGTTTAGTGTTTTGTGATTTTACTAAACAAAGCTACTAAACAAGAATTCAGTACTGCCGGTGTCGGTGGAAGCTGATGCGCTAGCCCGGCCGTGGGCGCCGGAGGCGATTCACATGGGAGGAGACCCGATGACCAAGCTTTTGAAAGCTGCGGTGACGCTAACCGTCGCCGGTTTCGTTTCATCCGCCGGCTTCACTCGAGCCGAGGCAGCCGAACTTACGCTGTGCTGGGCCGCGTGGGACCCGGCCAACGCACTCGTTGAGTTATCGAAGGATTTCGAGGCGCAAACCGGAACGACGATGAAATACGAGTTCGTACCGTGGCCGAACTTCGCCGATCGTTTTCTGAATGAACTCAACTCTGGTGGCAAGCTATGCGATCTGTTGATCGGTGACTCGCAATGGCTCGGTGGATCGGCTGAGAACGGTTACTACGTAAAGCTCAACGACTTCTTTGAAAAGGAAGGCATATCAATGGACGACTTCGCGCCGGCCACTGTCTATGCCTATACTACGTGGCCCAAGGGAACGCCGAATTATTGGGCACTCCCGGCCATGGGCGACGCCAATGCCTGGGTCTATCGAAAGGACTGGTTCGGGCGGCCCGAGCTTCAGGCCGAGTTCAAGCAGAAATACGGCCGTGACTTGGCACCTCCAAAAACCTGGACCGAACTCAAGGACATCGCTGAATTCTTCCAGGGCCGCCAGATCGATGGCAAGACCGTATATGGCGCAGCGATCTTTACAGAGCGCGGCTCTGAAGGAATCACCATGGGCGCCACTTCGGCGCTCTATTCCTTTGGTTTCAAATATGAAACCGAGCCCGGCACCTACGAGATGCAAGGGGCGGTGAACTCGGAAGACTCCATTAAAGGCCTCGAGTTCTATAAGGAACTGTACAAGTGCTGCACACCGCCCGGCTACAACGACAGCTATATGGGTGAAGGGCTTGACGCATTTAAATCCGGCACTGTTGCCTTGATGATGAACTGGTTCGCGTTCTGGCCGGGAATGTATAAGGACGAAAATGTGGGCGGCGACAAGATCGGCTTCTTTGTCAATCCAAAGCAGAAGGTGGAAGCCTCAACGCTTGGAGGACAGGGCATCTCTGTCGTTGCCAATACCGATAACATGGAAGGCGCTCTCCAGTACATCAAGTGGTTCGCTCAGCCCGAGGTGCAGAAGAAATGGTGGTCTCTCGGCGGTTATGCCTGTCACAAGGCAGTGCTGAACGATCCCAGCTTCCCTCAATCGCAGCCTTTTGCTGCCGACTTCCTCAAGGCCATGGCGAGCGTTCAGGATTTTTGGCAGGAGCCGGCCTATGCTTCACTGCTGCAATCCATGCAGAAGCGTCTGCATGACTATGTCGTGGCCGATCAGGGAACGGCTAAGGAAGCTCTCGACAAGCTGATCGAGGATTGGACCGCAGTCTTCAAAGAAGAAGGCAAGATCCAGTAACTCTCATCGTCATGTCATTGTTCCCCGCCTAAACGAGCGGGGAACAATCCGGCCCGGCTGGCCAGTGTTGGTACTCCATGGCACAGGTTGCACAAATCGCTGAAAGCTTTGCCGCAACAACTCCCCCTGGCATTGCCGGAGTCGTACGCGGGCTATCTGATCGGGCAATTGCTTGGCTCTTCATTACGCCGACCATAGTCCTGCTTCTGGCAATCAACATTTTCCCGCTCATTTGGACTATCAGGCTTTCTTTCACCAACTATCGCGCCAACCGGCCAAATGCTCCGATTAAATATGTCGGCACAGATAATTATGCTGCCATCCTGGGCAATTCCGATATCTGGGCGGCAATGCAATCAACAGCCCATTTCGTGTTCTGGACAATCCTGCTGCAGACCGTGATCGGCTTCGGCCTTGCATACCTCATCGACCGCAAGTTCCGCGGACATGCGTTGTGGACCACTATCATTTTGATACCGATGATGTTGTCACCGGCGGTCGTCGGCAATTTCTGGCGCTTTATGTATCAACCGCAAATCGGCCTGTTTAACTATGTGGTTTCCTTCTTTACCGGCATTCCGCCATCCTCATTTGAGATGACTGGCTCGGTGGCCCTGGCACCATGGTCGATAATTATCGTCGATACCTGGATGTGGACGCCTTACGTGATGCTGATTTGCTTGGCAGGCCTTCGTTCGATCCCTTCTTATATTTATGAGGCTGCAGAAGTCGACCGTGCATCCCGATGGCGGCAGTTCTGGTCGATCACGCTGCCGATGGCGCTGCCGTTCATCATGCTGGCGGTGCTGTTCCGCGGCATCGAGAATTTCAAAATGTTTGACATGGTCAATTTGCTCACCGGCGGTGGCCCCGGATCGACGACCGAAGTGGCGTCGATCACGCTCAAAAGGGAAGCATTCGAGAAATGGCGCACCGGCTATTCCTCGGCTTTCGCCATTATTCTCTTTGTAACAGTGTTCGGATTGGCAAACATCTACGTAAAGGCGCTCAACCGCGTCAAGCAACGATGACGAAATATCTCACCACGGCGCATTCGATCGTCGAGCCCAGCGCGGTCGCCAAGCGGGTAGCAGCGGGTGTCGTTATTATCTATGCGGTGATCACCATGATCCCGCTGTTTTGGATTTTCATCACCGGATTGAAGACACCACCGGACTCAATTTCCTATCCGCCAAAAATTATCTTCACTCCCTCGCTGGAAGGCTATTGCAATCTGTTCACTACACGGACGCGGCAGACAAAGGGATACATAGAACAGCTGGGGCCTCCCGCTCATGTTTGCGATAAGATCACGCGAAGCCGCGACATGGTGATCGCCGGACCGTCCAACTACATGCCGCGCTTTGTCAATTCGCTGGTGATTGCCTTCGGTTCCACTTTTGGCGCGGTTGTTCTTGGTGTCCTTGCAGCCTACGGTTTTTCGCGCTTCCACGTGCCGCTTAAAGACGATCTCCTATTCTTCATTCTGTCCACGCGGATGATGCCGCCGATCGCGGTCGCCATTCCAATTTATCTTATGTACCGAAACCTCGGATTGTCGGATACGGCGTTCGGAATGATTCTGCTTTACATGGCTGTAAATGTGTCGCTCGCCGTGTGGCTGCTCAAGGGGTTCATCGATGAAATTCCCCGCGAATATGAGGAGGCAGCGATGGTTGACGGCTACACGCGGTTGCAGGCTTTCCGCAAGGTGGTGCTGCCGCAAGCCGCAACCGGCATTGCCGCCACTGCCATTTTCTGCCTGATCTTTGCGTGGAATGAATATGCATTCGCCGTTCTGCTGACCTCTGGACAGGCACAAACGGCGCCACCTTTTATCCCGACCATCATTGGCGAAGGCGGCATGGACTGGCCGGCTGTCGGAGGCGGGACGACGTTGTTTCTCATCCCGATCCTGGTTTTCACGATCCTACTCAGGAAACATTTGTTGCGAGGTATCACTTTTGGGGCGGTGCGCAAATGAACGATGCTGTCCGCCGCGAAACGATCCTGGAAAGTCTGCTGAAATTCCGGCGCGGGCCATGGGAAGGCTTGGCCACCATTCTTATCGGGCTGGGCGTTCTGATGCTGATGCAGCCTTTCTCGGTGACGCTTTACACCTATTCCTTTGTCACCACACTTGCTGGTTCCGCTCTCTTCCTCATCGTTTCGAAGTTCCCGGAATGAGCCCATGGCCGAGATCCGCGTCGAACATCTCAGAAAGGACTTTGGCGATTTCGTAGCGGTGAAGGACTCATCCTTCATCATTCCCAATGGTTCCTTCTTCGTGATGCTGGGTCCTTCCGGCTGTGGCAAGACAACCACGCTGCGCATGATCGCCGGGCTGGAACTGCCCAGCGAAGGCAAAATCCTTCTTGACGGGGAGGATGTGGCCTTCAAGCGGGCGTCCGAGCGCGACATCGCTTTTGTCTTCCAGCTCTTCGCCCTTTATCCGCACATGAACGTGCGCCGGAACATCGGTTTTCCACTGCTGTGCCAGGGGACGCCAAAGGCGGAAATTCGCGCACGGGTCGAAGAAACGGCCAAGCTTCTGCGCATCGATCATCTAATCGACTTGCCAGTTTCGGGGCTCGCCGGCGGGGATCGCCAGCGGGTGGCGCTCGCACGAGCCATCGTGCGCCGGCCCAAGGCCTTTCTCATGGATGAGCCGCTCGGGACTCTCGATACGGAATTCCGCGCGCTCATGACTGAAGAGTTACGTCAACTGCACAATCGCATTGGCGCAACGACGGTCTATGTGACTCACGACCAGCTCGAGGCAATGTCCATGGCCGATCAAATAGCGGTGATGAATCAGGGCGTCGTTGAACAACTTGGCACGCCACAGGAGATCTACGATCGGCCCGCGACCTTGTTCGTTGCCGACTTCATCGGTTCGCCGGCAATGAATCTCATTCCGTTCAGAGGAACGGTCGCTAAGGGGGCAAGAACTGTCGAACTCAATGGCGCAACGATACCTGTACCCGAACTTTGCGAAGGCAAAGCCGAGAGCGAACTGGTGTTAGGTGCGCGGCCCGAGCATGTTATTTTCGATGAACGATCCAAATTCCGTGGCGAAGTATTCGGGACCGAGTATCTGGGAACGACGCAGATCGTCTCGGTCAAGACCGAACATGGACAAGTCAAGGCGCGGGTTCCGGCGCATGTAAAAATGAGGGCAGGAGAGACTGTCGGGCTATCGTTTATGAGGGATCGGCTGTCGATTTTCGATAAGGAAAACGGCCGGGCGATGAAATCAACTCTTCACCTGGGGGCCGGAAATGGCTGAGGTCAGTCTGCGCGGACTCAAGAAAAGTTTCAATCGGCTTGCCGCGGTCGATGGGATAGACCTGGACCTCGCTGAGGGAGAGTTTGTTGTTCTACTCGGACCAACGGGGGCAGGAAAGACGACCACCTTGCGCCTCATCGCCGGGCTTGAACAGGCCGATGCGGGCAAAGTGCTGATCGGCGGGCGGGACGTATCACCTTTGGGGCCCGCTTCACGTGACGTGGCTTTCGTATTCCAGCAATATTCGCTTTATCCGCATTTGTCGGTGTACGACAATTTGGCCTTCCCGTTGCGCTCACCGGCGCGACGTGTGCCGGACAAGGAAATCAAAGACAGGATCGGGCAAATAGCCGAGCTCTTACGCATTTCCCACAAGCTAAACAGCAGGGCCACCCAGCTTTCCGGCGGCGAAATGCAGCGCGTCGCCATTGGTCGAGCGCTGGTGCGGCGTCCGGCGATCTATCTCATGGATGAACCTTTGTCATCGCTCGATGCCAAGCTCAGGGGTGAATTGCGGCTCGAGCTAAAACGCATCCAGCAGGACCTGGGTGCGACCATCCTTTATGTGACTCACGATCAGATCGAAGCGATGACCATGGCCGATCGCATCGGCGTGATCAGCAAGGGCAAGCTGGTGCAGGTTGGCAGTCCGCGTGAAATCTATGAAAGCCCCAGGAGCATCTATGTGGCGCAGCGTCTGGGTCAGCCGCCGATCAATTTGTTGCCGGCCGGAATTCTGTTGAACGGCGCAAGCCCATCAGGTGTGACGATGGTCGGAGCGCGAACCGAGCATCTCAAGATCCGCAAGGCGGAGACGGGCAATGGCACGGTCGAATGGATCGAGCATTTGGGCGACCAGAACCATCTGCATGTGAAGGTCGGCAAACATAAGATCACAACCCTGACGAGCCCGGCTACCGAGCTCAACTCGGGCGACCGCGTGGCAATCGAGCTTGAGCACCCGCTCTATTTCGACTCAAATGGCAATAGAATTCTCAGGCAGCTCGATGAACCTTGATCTCAAAAAACTCACTCAGACTGTGGCTACGCGGGTTATCTCGCATGCAGAAGAATTGACTGTGCTCGATTCGGCAATCGGGGATGCGGACCACGGGCTCAATATGAAACGCGGATTTGAAGCAGTTCTAGGCGATCTCGAGAGCATTTCTGCAAAGCCATTGCCGGATGCGCTCAAGGCCGTGGGCACCGCCCTGGTGATGAAAGTGGGCGGTGCATCGGGCCCTCTGTACGGCACGCTGTTTATGACGCTTGGCAAGGAGCTTGGCACATCGCCAAATATTGCAGATGTCGGCCGAGCCCTGGCGGCTGCTGTGGAGGCCATGAAGTTGCGGGGCAAGTCTGATGTGGGTCAGAAAACGATGCTGGACGTGCTCGCACCCGTTGCCGCCGTGTTGGCGAGCGAAGAGTCCAATCCTGGCTCCATCCGCGAAAAGGCCAGAAGCCTGGCCGAGGCAACAATTCCGATGAAGGCAACGCGAGGGCGCGCTTCATTTCTGGGCGAAAGGTCGATCGGCCATATGGATCCCGGTGCTCGCTCGAGCGAGTTGATGATTGATGCGGTGTGCGATGTTTGGGAGGGTAGGGCATGAGCAAGAAAGTAGGGATAGTGATCGTCTCACATTCGCCCGACATTGCGCGCGGCACCGCCGATATGGTGCGGCAAATGGTGGGCAACGAAATTCCTTTAGGTTTTTGCGGCGGCAACCCGGATGGCGGCCTTGGTACCAGTGTGGAAAAAATCATCGCTGCCATTGAGGCGGCATGGTCGGAAAATGGTGTCGCCGTTCTTGTCGACCTCGGCGGTGCGGAAACAAACAGCGAGATGGCAATCGAGATGCTGCCGGCGGACAGACAGGGAAAGGTCGTCATCTGCAATGCGCCGATCGTAGAGGGGGCAGTGATGGCAGCCACCGAATCCTGGGGTGGCGCCAGCTTGCAGGATGTGAAGCGAACTGCTGAAGAGTTGTCGCCGGCATGACAAAACGTTCGCCAACAGGAAGGGAAAATGGCGCCATGCTCGCATCCGTGCGGATAACTCATGACGTGGGTCTTCATGCGCGGCCTTCCGTGAAATTGACGAAGCTTGCCAAAAGCTTCGCCTCGGCGATTGAACTAGCTCAAGCTAGCGAAGGGCCGTGGATAGATGCCAAGAGCATTGTGAAAGTCATGGCAATGAAGGTGAAAAAAGACACGACTCTCTACTTTCGGGCCCGAGGAGACGATGCCGAGCAAGCTGTAACAGCGCTGGTTTCGCTTGTTGAGGGCGACTTCGAGGATACCCACGCCAATGGGTGAGCCGGTCGAAATCAAGGGGCAACCCGCTTCTGGAGGGATTGCCTCCGGCCCCCTAATCGTGCTTGGCGGTCACAGGCAAAAACGAATCAGCAGCGGTGATCCCAAGATCGAATTGTCTGATCTCCATAAGGCTCTCGCTGCCGCTGCGATCGATTTGGCAGCTTTGATCAGCCGGGTCGATAAGGATGGAGGCGAAATTCTTGCCTTTCAGCTGGCCTTTCTCGAAGACGACACTCTCAAGTCCGCGGTCGAAGCTTTGATTATGGGCGGCAGCGCAGCCGACGAGGCTTGGCGAAAAGTCGTCGATGACGAGACAGGAGGCTACGAAACTGCTGATGATGAGTATTTCCGCGGACGTGCCGCCGACATCAGGGAGGTTCGCGACCGAGTTCTGCGTTATCTCGACGGGTCGAGCGAGGCGACGGGGGCACCGGGAGCCATTCTAATAGGTGAAGAGCTTGGCCCGACGCTGTTTCTCGAAACCGATTGGTCAGGTGGCGGTGGAGTATTGCTTACCGCCGGCAGCTCTTCCAGCCATGTTGCCATGCTGGCCCGGGCCAGAGGGGTTCCGATGATCGTGGGCCTGGGAAACATCAACCTCAATGGTCATCGCGAAGCGATCATCGACGGCGAAACCGGTATCGCGGTGCTGAGCCCAAGCAGAGCAGAGCGGCAGCGCTTTGGGGCAAAGCTGCAGGAGCTCAACGACCGAACGATCCGTGAAGCGGAATTCCGGTACCGGCAGGGGATGACCGGGGATGGCGAGCGTATCGAAGTCATGATCAATGTCGCGAGCGCCGACGAGGTTGATCACATCGACATCTCGACCTGCGATGGCATCGGCCTCATGCGAACCGAGTTCCTGTTTCGGGACGGGGCGCCCTTGCCCGACGAAGAGCAACAGTACCAGGCATATCGAAAGCTTCTTCTATGGGCCGGCAACAAACCGGTGACGATCCGCACCCTTGATGCGGGAGGCGACAAACCGATTGGCGGCATTACGCCCGAGTCTGAGAGAAATCCGTTTCTGGGAAAGCGCGGCATACGCCTCACCCTTGCCCAGCCGAAAATCTTCATGTCGCAGCTCAGGGCGCTGGCGCGGGCAGCCGTGCACGGACGACTCAAGGTAATGATTCCGATGGTGACGGTGCCAGCTGAAATTGCCGAGACGGCGCGGCTCGTCGACATGGCAGTGCGCGAGCTTGATGCTGAGGGCATAGCTAATGCCCGGCCGCCAATCGGCATCATGGTGGAAGTGCCTGCAGCGGCGATAGCGCCTGAACTCTTCGCCGAGGCGGCTTTCTTCTCCATCGGTTCCAATGATCTCACGCAATATGTGACTGCCGCTGCCCGCGACGAGGCTTCTGTGGCGGCGCTGAATGATCCTGCGCATCCCGCAGTTCTCAAGCTAATTGCAGCGGTTGCCGAATTTGGCCGTAAACGCAGCATTCCTGTCAGCCTGTGTGGCGACATGGCCAGTGAACCGTGTTACCTCGAAGCCCTCCTCACCGCTGGTATCAAATCCCTTTCCGTCGCGCCATCGGCGATTGCACGCGTTAAGGCGGCCCTGACGGCCATAAGAATTGGGCGTTGATCGATGCAGAAGTCCAGCAGACCAGATGCCGTTGCGGGGGAAGCGGTAACTGAATACAAACGCATCCTGTCTGAGGTGCTGGATCGGCGGCCGTCCGGCACGCGCCAAAGGCTGGCAGCGGCGCTCGGGAAAAACCGCAGCTTCATCTCGCAAATATCGAGCGCGGTTTACCCAACACCAATTCCCTACGGACATGTGGAGACCATTTTCGAGATCTGCCACTTCAGTCGGGTAGAGCGAGACCAGTTTCTTGCCGCCTACGCTAGGGCGCATCCGCGCCGTCCCCATGCCTCGCTCGAGCCACATAAGCTTAAGGCGCATACCGTCTATCTGCCGGATCTTGGCAGTGGGGCCGGCAATGAAAAACTGCACAAACTGGTTACCGAATTTGTCCGCGAACTAACCCGCATCGTGGAGCAGGGGCGGAACAAGGGAAAACAGCGATGAAAAAGCTGATCAACAAGCCGGAATGCGTCATTGCTGAAAGCCTTCAGGGATTTGCTCTGGCCCACAACGACATCATTAGGCTCGGTCCGGACAATAAATTTGTGCAGAGAGCAGTGCTGAAAAAGGGCAAAGTGGCACTGATCTCCGGTGGGGGTTCCGGCCACGAGCCGCTGCATGCAGGCTTGGTAGGGCGCGGCATGCTGGATGCGGCTTGTCCTGGACAAGTCTTCACATCGCCCACTCCTGATCAGATGCTTGCGGCGGCTGCAGCGGTTGAAAGCGGAGGAGGCGTCCTTTTCGTCGTCAAGAATTATGAAGGCGACGTGATGAACTTCGAAATGGCAAAGGAGATGTATGACGGTCGAGCAGAGACGGTCGTCACTAACGATGATGTCGCAGTCGAGGACTCCCTTTATACAAGCGGGCGTCGAGGAGTGGCCGGTACATTGGTTGTGGAGAAAATCACGGGCGCGGCGGCGGAAGCAGGAGCCGATCTGGCGACGCTGAAATCACTAGGCGACAAGATCAACGGGCGGACCCGATCGATGGGAGTTGCGCTGACAAGCTGCACGGTACCTGCTGCAGGCAAGCCCACCTTCACTATCGGCGAGAATGAAATGGAGATGGGCGTTGGTATTCACGGCGAACCCGGCCGGCGTCGTGTGCAACTTAAAGAGGCCAACGACATCGCAGAGGAACTGGTTTCCGCCATCCTGTCGGATTTTGGATCCACGGCCAAACGGGAGGTGCTCCTGTTTGTCAACGGGTTTGGCGGCACGCCAGCTATGGAGCTTTATTTGATGTTCCATGCTGCACATAATTTGCTCAAACGCAGGGGCGTAACAATAATCCGCTCACTCGTGGGCTCTTATGTTACCTCCCTTGAAATGGCGGGATGTTCCATCACCGTTACAGTGTTGGACGACGAAATGGCTAGGCTCTGGGATGCGCCCGTCCACACTGCAGCATTGCGGTGGGGGGTTTAGCTGACCGCGAGAGTTTTCATGGTCCGTCCTCCTCTCGTCTCTTCGGGTTGAGCCTCAGGGAAGCCTTAAATTGTTGCCCAGTTCGGGCCATCAGGGCAAAATGGCCACGCACTGCCGGGCCATCGGAATCCGGCCAAGCCTGAGAAAACGCACATGAGCCCAGATTCCCGGACGTCGCGGCGACTCGCCGCGATTCTTGCCGCGGACGTGGCGGGGTATTCGCGGCTTATGGGGGTTGATGAGGAAGGAACCCTTGCCGCGCTCAACGCTCATCGCAGGGAACTCATTGATCCGCTGATCACGCAACACCAAGGACGCATCGTTAAGACCATGGGCGATGGACTCCTTATCGAGTTCGCGTCGATCGTTGACGCGGTGCGCTGCGCCGTCGTGATGCAGCAGGGAATGGAGAGTCGCAATGCAAACATTGATGAAAGCCGGCGCATTCGCTTTCGCATTGGCATCAATGTTGGCGATGTGATTGTGGAGGGAGATGACATATTTGGCGATGGCGTTAATGTGGCGGCGCGGCTTGAGAGCCTTGCCGAGCCAGGCCAGACCTGTGTCAGCGCTACGGTGCGCGAACACGTGGCCG
This sequence comes from Aestuariivirgaceae bacterium, assembly GCA_036555325.1. Lineage (GTDB taxonomy): Bacteria > Pseudomonadota > Alphaproteobacteria > Rhizobiales > Aestuariivirgaceae > DATBLQ01. Next base: position 19,169 of record DATBLQ010000005.1, read on the forward strand.
AAAAGCTTCCGATTGGCTTCGCCGATATGGGCGAACACAGCGTGAAAAACATCGCCCGGCCGGTACATGTTTATCGTATCGAGACGTGGAGTAAACCCAGGAACGTCAGTGTGGCCGACCGAGAGAATAAGTTGCCGACTCTTCCTGATCGACCATCGATCGCAGTCCTGCCCTTCGCCAACCTGAGCGGCGACCCAGAGCAGGACTATCTCGCAGACGGGATGGTTGAGGACATCATTACCGGACTTTCGCGCATCAAGTGGCTCTTCGTCATCGCACGAAATTCGAGCTTCGCCTACAAGGGAAAGGCCGTGAATGTGAAGCAGGCCGGGCGTGAACTAGGCGTGCGCTACATTCTCGAGGGAAGTATACGCAAGGCCTCAAACCGCGTGCGGGTAACCGGGCAGCTTATTGAAGCAGAAACCGACCGGCATGTTTGGGCGGATCGTTACGACCGCACCCTCGACGACGTCTTCGCAATCCAAGACGAGCTCACCATGAGTGTGGTTGCGGTCATTGAGCCGAGCCTCCGTCAAGCCGAGGTCGAGCGCGTCAAGCGCAAACGCCCTGACAGTCTCGACGCCTATGACCTCGTGCTTCGCGCCTTCCCCCACGTCTATACAGCAATGCCGGATGGGGCGGCGAGGGCGCTGCCGCTTCTTGAAAAGGCGCTCGAACTGGAACCTGACTACGCACTCGCGCACGGGTTGGCTGCCTGGGCGCATGAGATTATCTTCGCGCGTGGCGGAGCGCACGAAGAGAATCGCCTGGGCGCCGCCCGCCACGCCCATGCGGCCATCGCTCATGGTCGCGATGATGCAATGGCGCTTTCGCTGGGAGGCTTTGCTCTGGGCCTGGTCGCGCACGATCGTGACGCGGCTCATCAAGCTTTCGAAGCGGCGATTGCCGTAAGCCCATCGTGCGCACTAACCTATATCCTAGGCAGTGTCGTCAGGGTTTATGCGGGCGATGCGGATCGCGCCATCGAATGGGGTGAACGAGCGCTCCGTTTGAGTCCTTTCGATCCGATCAAGATCGCCCCGCTCCTTGCGATTACTCTCGGCCATTTTCAGCGCGGCGAATATGAAGTCGCTGCCGAAACTGCGCACAAGGTATTTCAGGCAAATCCTTATTGGAGTATGACATTTGTTGCTCTTGCGGCAACGCAGGCAAGACTCGGAAAGCTTTCCGCGGCCAAATCCGCCGCTAGTCGGGTGCTTGAGCTGCAACCCGGGTTTACGATCGGCGGATTGTGCGCTGCCTTCGATCTCCACCCATCGCTCGCCGTTCCCTTGAGCCAGGCTCTCAGAGAAACCGGGCTACCGGAATAACCTTTCCCCATGACTGCTTATGAAAGCGGCATTTCTTCATCGTCGGCAGGCGCTGACAATTCTCGAACAACTGATCTGTCGCCCTCGGCCAGGCTGCCAACCCAAACCGAAGAGCACACCTCATTATATATCTCCCTGGACATACGAGTTCGATTCGGACGACACGAACCGCGGGGCCTTTTGTAATGGCTACTAGTGCTGAAGGAATCCGGTCAACTCGGCAAGATAAAGGTTATAGGCTTTGACGAGGATCCAATCACGCTCGGAGGAGTGCGCGAGGGCACCATCGAAGGCACGGTCGTGCAAAATCCCTATGAATGGGGCCACCAGGGCTACCATCACCGAGACAGCAAGGCTTATACAGGTAATTGCCGATCTGAAGTCGAATGGAGTTAGCGTCATCTTCATTTCCCACCGGCTGAATGAGGTGGAAAATTGCGCTGACCGCGTTTGCGTACTTCGCGATGGACGCCTCGTCGGTAAGCCTGAAGCGCTGTCACCCCTTGAGAAGGGGATTGATATCACGCCCGTGATCGAGCACGTTTCCCTACCAAGACGATCGCGAAAGGCCTGAACGGTGTCATGATTCATCACGGCTCCTGCCACTGCGGCAAGATCGGCGTGGATTTCGAAACCGCCATTGCTTTGCCATCCATTCCGCTGCGCGCCTGTGCATGTTCCTTCTGCCGGCGGCACGCCGCCCGCACCGCGACGGACCGCAACGGACGCGTGACGCTGACTTTCCATGAAGAGGACGTGAGTCGCTATGCTTTCGGCTTAAGAACCGCCGAATTCATAATCTGCCGTCACTGCGGCGTCTACGTGGCGGCAGTCATGGAGGGTCTATCCACCATCAATGTCAACGTCCTCGATGATCGCGAGGTCTTCACGCAAGTCGCCGCCAGCCAGGACTACGATGGCGAGCTTGCAGACCAGCGCAGTGCGCGGCGCCGTGCCAACTGGACGCCAACCATCATTGCAGCGCGGTGATCGAAATGTTGGAAATCATCAACGTCAGCAAGAGCTTTGATGGAAATCCTGCTCTGCGTGACGTATCGGTTACGGCCGCCGCCGGTCGAGTGCTAGCGATCTGTGGCGAAAACGGAGCCGGCAAGACGACGCTCATGAACGTGCTCTCTGGTGCCATCAAACCGGATCAAGGCGAAATATTGCTCGATGAAGTCAATGTTGCCGTTGGCAACCCGCACTATGCCATAGAGCTGGGCATCCAAACCGTGCATCAAGAACTCAGTCTGCTGCCACATCTCAGTGTTGCTGAGAATGTCCTGCTCGGGAAATGGCCTCATCGGCGAGTGGGTTGGTTGGTGGATTGGAAGGAGACAGAAAGACGTGCTGCTGAGGTGATCCGCGACTTTGGTTTCGAAGGTATCGACGTCGGTGCTCGCGTTTCCGATCTCTCAATTTCCCTGCAGCAGATCGTCGAAATTGCCAAAGCGCTCGTCGGCAAGCCAAGAGTTCTGATCCTTGATGAACCGTCCGCTGTCTTGTCCGCTCACGAGACAAGGTTGCTGTTCAGAAAAATCCGCGAGCTGAGTGCCTCGGGTACCCTGGTGATCTATATCTCACACCGGCTCGACGAAATTTTCGAAGTGTCGGACAATGTCTTTGTCTTGAAGGACGGGCTTGGCGTTCTGTCCGCAGAAACAGCCAAGGTCAATCGCGACCTTGTCATCAAGGCAATGGTCGGTCGCTCGCTCGATGCCATTTATCCGGTTCGCCACCCGAACATCGGCGAGGTCGCGCTCGAGGTGCGCCACTTGGGTCGCCGGCCACTCTTCGATGATGTGACTTTTACGATCCGGGCTGGTGAGATCGTCGGCATGTTCGGGTTGATTGGGAGCGGCAGGACCGACGTGGCAAAAGCCATCTTCGGTGCAGAACCGGCCCTTGAGGGGGAAATCCTTGTCGCCGGAAAGCCGGTGGTCACCACAACTCCGGCAACTGCTATTGCCAAGGGCATGGCGCTCGTCACCGAAGATCGCAAGCGTGACGGCCTGGCCATGGACTGTTCTGTGCTCGACAATGGAGGATTGGCGTCCATGGATCGCTTCGCCTTTCACGGCGTGCTTAATCGCGCACGACAGGGCGAAGTCGTGAGCAATAAGCTCGATGGGCTTCAAGTTCGCCCACGCGGCATGCGCAGACCGGTTCGCCAACTGAGCGGCGGCAATCAACAGAAGGTCGTTCTCGGTAAGTGGATGTTGGTCGAAAATACTCGCATTTTTATTTTTGACGAACCCACACGGGGGGTCGACATAGCGACCAAAGTTGAGATCTACCGTATCCTGGACGAACTCGCGGCGACCGGTCAGGCAATATTATTGATCTCCTCTGAAATGCCGGAAGTGCTGGGTCTCTGTGATCGGCTTATTGTCATGCGATCCGGGCGCATCGTTACCATTCTCGACCGCGCCGAATTCGACATGGAGGCGGTTTTCGCTCATGCTGCTGGAATAGAGACCCCTAGCTCGACGGTTTGACGTTGACGACCGCACTCAGAGATCAAGGCTCTGCCCAACAGTCGAGTTACGGCCGCATCGGCCGATTCAACGTGGCCAATATAGGCTTCGCACTCGCCATTCTCATTCTCGTTATCGTAGCCAGCATGGCCTCAGATGTGTTCTTGACCGAACGCAATCTGGTGAGCATTTCACGCCAACTCGTCACCAATGGCTTGCTGAGCCTCGGGATGCTCTTGGTCATTCTAACGGGTGGCATCGACCTGTCAGTGGGGCCGGTGGTGGCCTTCTCGGGCCTTCTGGCCACCGGTTTGCAAGCTTACATGCCTTTCCCGGCAGCGATTGCTGTGGCTCTCGCCATGGGCCTCGCCGTAGGTCTCTTCAACGGCTTCATGATTGCCCGCTTCAAACTTCAACCGTTTATCGTGACATTGGCCACCATGGGAAGCGTCCGCGGCCTTTTGTATATCTTTTCCGAGACGCCGCAATATCCGACCGATCCCCTCTTCCGGAGTCTATTGGGGGGCGGCTTCATTGGGCCCTTCCCGGTGCCCAGCCTCATACTGCTGTGCATCATTCCGCTCGTATGGTTTTACCTCAATCACACTGTGTCAGGACGCGCTGTCTACGCTATAGGTGTTAACTCAGAGGCGGTGCGCCTCGCTGGCATCAATGTCCGCCGCCACTTAATTGGTGCCTACGCGGCGTGTGGATTCCTTGCCGCCTTCGCCGGTGTACTGCTTGCCTCGCGCTTGGGCATCGCACAGCCAAGTGTAGGCATTGGCTACGAACTTGACGCCATTGCTGCGGTGGTGATTGGCGGTGGGATTCTCGGTGGAGGCGGAGGGACGGTCATTGGAGTTGTCGGCGGCGTGCTTGCACTGGCCCTTGTCGACAACGTCCTGAACCTGTTCAATGTGGAGTCCTATTATCAGCAATTTCTCAAGGGTCTCATAATCCTGGTCGCGGTGTTGGCCAGGCGAAAAAGGGCCTGAGGGAGGAAACTGGCCACGTGTAGAAATCGGTGGTCGTATGTAGGAGGAGAAGGGAGAAAACCAGTGAAGCATCTCGGCAAGTTGGTATTCAGTTTACTGATGCTAGCCGCAGCTACGGTGGGCCCGGCTACTGCAAAGGATCTCAAAATCGGCGTAGTCAACCTTTCACTTTGCTGCGCCTATTTCGTGGGCATGGACCTGGCGGTGAAGGATGAGGCGAAGGCGTTTCCCAATATCACGGTCATCTCGACTGATGCGAAGGGCGATGTAGCCAAGCTCACATCGAATGTTGAGGACTTGCTCAGCCAAAAAGTTGATGGCCTCATAATTAGTGGTGCCTGGATAGAAGCAGCACCGGAAGCGCTTGACGCAATCAAGGCTGCCGGCGTTCCGGTCGTTCTTGTCGATCGGATGCTGAAGGGCGGTGAATTCACGAGTTGGATTGGCCCCGATAATTATGCCATTGGGGTTGGTATTGGCGAGTATATCGTCAAGCGATTGGACGGTAAGGGTCTCTTGGTGATCTTGCGAGGCGGCCCGGCCGACAACTCGATCGGACTCGATCGCACCAATGGCGTGCTGTCGGTTGTTGAGAAAACCGGCATACAAGTAGAAAAAGCTCCTGACTTCGGTGGCTGGAGCGTCGATGGTGGCTTCAAGCTCATGGAGGATATGCTTACGAAACATCCGCAGATTGACGCCGTGTTTTGTGAAAACGACTCCATGTGTCAGGGTGCGCAGAAGGCGATCAAGGATGCAGGGCGCTCGGACAAGATTTTCCTGACGTCAGTGGATGGAGAAAAGGGAACGCTCAAGGAGATCATGAGCGAAGGCACCAACTATGGTGCGACTGGCCATAACAATTCCGACCAGATTGGGCGCGCAAGCTTCCACCGCCTCATGGCCATATTGGCAGGAGCCGAGGCCCCGCAAAAGACTGTGCTGCCTTCACCAATTATCACCAAGGAAAACGCAATCAAGTTTTACAATCCCGACAGCGTATTTTGATGGCAATGAGCGAAACGGGCGTGGCGAACCCGTTTCGCTAGATACTTTACCAGCGTGCGCCCTCGCGCTTGGCTCTCAATCCCTCTACAAGCACGGAAATATCGTCTGCTATGGTAATGACATACGCACTGTGCTTGCGAGCGAAGGCAAAATCGCTTTGTTGAAAGGCTGGTATACCAAGCAGCTTGCCAGCTGAAGCGGCAGCAGCGGCAATGTGTTCAGCGTCTTTGCGGTCAGCCGCGCTCGCCTGATATTGCCCGCGACCCCTTGAAAGAGAAAGATCATATGGGCCCATGAAGAGACCGTCGACTGTGGGCAGTGCAGCTATTTTTGCGACGTCTTCAAACGATTTCTCAGTTTCTATCATCACAAAGCACTTCGTCCTGCGGTTTTCATCAGCAACAAAGGTCGCTGGAGTATCTCGATAATTCAAGCTGCGCGGCGTTCCCATGCCACGACTGCCAAGCGGTGCATACTTTGCATACTCCGTAACCTCGCGCGCCTGCGCAAAGTCGCGGATCTGGGGCAGCACCAACCCATCAGCTCCGGAATCGAGTGCCTGCTGAACATGTGGCCTGTCGGCGGTCGCTACCCGACAAAACACCTGCAGCCCGAGTGAGCGAGCCAACGCAACAATCGGATCGATCGATATATGGCTCAGTGTTCCATGTTCTCCGTCGATGAACACCGCGTCATAGCCGACGGCAGCAAGAATTTCGCACACCCAGGGGCTCGGGGTTTGAAGCCAGCAACCAACGAATGGCTGCGCTCGATCGTTTTCATTGCCCATTTTGGGAACTCCCAGGCTGTAACAGAAGAGGTGCATGCAGATCCCAACTGATCCACACTTGCGCACCGACCGGGAAGACTTGCATGGCTTCTGCCGGCATTTCCGCCTTCAGTGGTTCTGCTATGCCGTTGACGGCAACCTGATAGGCGTGGCCAGAACCTCGATAGGCAAAGTCCTGAACCACACCGGCAAGACCTCCATTCAGGACCTTACCAATCGGCTGAATCCGAATGGCTTCGGGCCTTACGACCATCGAAGCTTCTCCGGGGCTTAGTGGCGGCTTGCTTATGCGCAGCTTCAGCGTCTGCGTGGCTAGTTGCACGACTGCTTCCCCATTCTCGATGCTAAGAATTTTCACCGGAACGACGTTGGCATTCCCTACGAACCGAGCGGTAAAGGTTGTAGCGGGAGAACGATATATTTCATCAGGCTTTCCAACCTGTTCGATTTGCCCCTTGTTCAGCACGACGATGCGATCGGAAAGGGCCAGTGCTTCTCTCTGATCATGCGTGACATACATGAATATGGCTCCCACCTCCCTGTGCAGTCGTCTCAGTTCCTCTTCCATTTCCAAACGTATAGCCAGATCGAGAGCAGAAAGCGGTTCATCCAAAAGAAGCACTCGCGGACGCAGGATGAGCACTCGCGCCAGAGCTATCCTTTGCATCTGCCCGCCGGATAGCTCGTGGCTTTGCCGGTGCTCGAACCCCTGAAGTCGTACAAGCGCCAGCGCCTTGCCAACTCTCTTCCTTACCTCCTCCTCCGATAACTTTTGCAGCCGCAAGCCAAATGCAACGTTTTCCGCGACACTGAGATGTGGGAACAGCATTGATCGCTGGAAGACGGTATTCGTGGGGCGTGTGTGAGGAGGAACGCCTGTCAGGTCCTGACCGTTCAGGAAAATCCGCCCTTTGGACGGGCGAATGAAGCCTCCAATTATCCGCAGAAGCGTGGTCTTTCCACACCCGGATGGGCCGAGCAGGGTAATGAAATCCCCCTGTTTTACTGAAAGATTGATGTCATGAAGGACCTCAACCGCACCATAAGAGTGTGAAACCCCTTCTATTCGCAGCTCATCTGCACTCGCGGGTCTCATGCTTCCGCCACCGTGTGCTGTCGTCTGAGAGTGAGAAAGAACGCCACCGCGAACAGGAGTAGCGTCACGACCAAGAGCAGCGTCGAGATCGTGTTTATTGATGGGTCGATGGTACGTCGGATTCCAGACCATACGAACATAGGTAGAGTAGACTCAGAGCCGATGACGAAAAAGGTAATGACGAATTCGTCGAAGGAAAGAGCAAACGCAAGAGATGCAGCCCCCAACAGCACCGACCATATTTGCGGCATGGTGACCCGCCAGAATACCGCCCATGAGTTCGCGCCGAGATCTGCCGCTGTCTCCTCTAGGGCAGGGTCAAGCCGATCCAGCGCTGCTTTGGCGATCAGCAGATAATAGGGGAACACATAGATCAGGTGCGCAATGGTGACTGTCGCCAGAGAGAGGTGGATTTCGAGCTGAGCAAAAAATACCAAAAGTGCCAGACCCAAGAACAAACCCGGTAAGGTGATGGGTAAGAAGAACAGCACTGTGAACAGTCTTTGCCAACGCGGTGAGATGCGGCTCAACCCATAGGCAGCCATGGTGCCAAGCACGAGCGTCATACCGGCGGAAGCCAGGCCGACAATCAACGAGTTGTAGGCCGCGTTCCGAAACTCAGCGGATCCTAAAACCTGGCGATACCAGCGCAGAGAAAAGCCGGTAAATGGAAAGGAAAGGGATGGCGTCGCATGGAAGCTGAAAAGTATCACGATGAAAAGAGGCGCAAAAAGAAAGATGAGCGATGCGCCGGTTATGAGTGCTGTGAACGGACTTGCCTGCGACGAATTTCTCATGTGCTCCAACGGATGCGACCGAGCCCCGATCTCTGAATAGAGATCTGCGTTGCAAGGAAACACAAAACGAAACCTATCAGCATGAGAATGCTCGTGGCTGCGCCTATTGGCCAGTTTCCGATTGCCTTGAAATTGGACTGGATCTGCACCCCGAGCATTTGCCCGCCGGTGCCGCCGATCAGCTGTGGGGTGACGTAATCGGAAGCGGCCAACACGAACACAAACAGAAAGACGGTTGCCAAGGGCTGTACCATGAGGGGTAGGATTACGCGGCGCCACCGCGCTGTTGAGTTGGCTCCGAGATCCTGGGCCGCATCGAGATAGTGGGGCTCAAGAGGCCGGAAGGCCGCAAACAACACCAGCACGACATAAGGCAGGAATATATGAACGAGAGCGATGACGACGGAAAACCAATTGTAAAGAAGGAACGTCATCGGCTCATCGATAATACCGAGCCTTAGAAGGCTTAGATTGATCACACCGTTGGATCCAAGAATGGTGCGCCAGGCGTAAATGCGAACGAGATAGCTCGCAAACATTGAAGCTGTGATCAAGAATAACAGCGGGAGCTGCAATCGCCCGGCGCGGTAGCGAAGCCAGTATGCAACGGCGAGCCCAAAAAAGGTGGAGATCGCCGCTGTCATAAACCCAATCACGATGGAGTTGGCTGCTAAGGTCCAGTTCAGGGAAGAGCTCAAAGCCGCCTTGTAGGCATCCAAGGTGAAGGGCAGGGAGACCGAGAACAACCCGGCCGTCAGAAAACTGTAGATCGCGAAAATCAATAGCGGAGCGAGAAAGAAAATTGCCGCCAGCATCGCCAGCGGCATGATGAGCAAGGTTGGCGAAGCCGTCGCCGGGAGGAAGGACTGCCAGGCTATTCGCCTTTCGAGGCGGGTTATACTCATCGATAAGTATTAGCCGGCTGCTTTCACCTCTTGCCAAGCTGCCAGCACCCGTTCGCGCGTGACATACTTGTCAGATTTCAGCGGTGGATCTTCTTGTAGCGGCGCCAGGGCAAAGAACTCCTCCAGCCGATCGTATGGGTAGAGGCTGGCAATCGTCGGATCGAGCTGCTTCTCCGCTCCGCTAACAACAACTCCGCCGACCAGGGCCTTTGCCATTGCCGCCTGAACTTCCGGTCTTAGGGTTTCGTTGATCCACGCATACGCTGTATCTTCATTGTCCACCCCCGGCGGGATGGCGTAGGCGTTCGAAAAAGCAAGTCCCCCGCCGTTCTGCGGCCACACCGTCTCGATGGTCTTCTTGCCCGCATCCGTCGCAAACGACTTGTAAGCGGCCCATCCCAGGAACGCCAATACGATATCTCCGGCAATGAAGCGTGTGGAAACATCTCCATAAGAGGCGGAGACACCCTTCGTTTGTTTGGCGAGATCCTTCAGCCAGTTTGTCACCTTGGTGAAATCGTCTTCCGTCATCCGCGAAGAGTTAAGCCCGAGCACTCGCGCCGCCTGGCCATAGGCGCCGAGCGCATCATCCGGCATCCCGACTTTGCCTTTGAATTTCGGGTCGAACAGAATGTCGTAGGAAGTTGGCGCTTCTGTTATGACGCTCGAATCATAACTGATGCCAACCGCGCCCCAATCGCAGGGAACGCCGGTCCTGGTGCCATCGGGCTCCACCCAGATGTTCTGCACGTTCGAGCCGAAGAACGGCAGCAGGTTTTTTAAGTTCGGGATTTTCGATACATCAATGGGCTTTAGAATCTTAAGCTCGCGGTAAAGTTCCTTGTAGGACGAGCCATAAGTGATGAGGTCGAGACCGGCACCCCCGCCACCGAGTATTTTCGCTTGAATGTCATCATGCGATCCCATGTAGGTCGCCTGCACGTCGACCCCGTTCGCCTTCTTCCACTCCTCCATAGGCCCCGGAAAGTCGTAACCCTCCCACGACATCAGATGAAGCACTGAATTTTGTGCCAAAGCCGAGGCGCGAAACGAGGGCCACAGTCCGGTAGCCACGGCTACCAAGGATCCATATTGCAAGACCTGGCGACGCGTTAACTTTGCAGCTCCTTCTGTCCGTCTCATCACTTCCTCCCTTTTATTATGTCTGTTGCGCACGCGGCCGCCGCTCAAAGCCTGTGCCCGAGGCGAAGCGGCTGAGTTTCGCAAGCCATTCCGGCTGCTGCGTGATGCCCTTGTTCACGATGTCCTTGGGAATTTTGCCGGCGAAAACGTCGAGGACCGCTTGGATATTGGCATTCGCGCAGCCGGAATACAATTGATCGGTCCAGCATAACGCATGGGGTGTCAGCACGGCATTCTCACACGCCAGAAGCGGATCATTTTCGCTCAAGGGCTCCTGTTCGAACACATCGAGGCCGGCACCTGCAATTCGCTTGCTTTGAAGCAACTCTGCGAGTGCGGCCTGGTCCACGATCGCTCCGCGCGCCGTATTGATCAGTAAGGCAGTCGGCTTCATCAGGCTGAGGCGGTTCCTGTCGAGCAAATGCCGGGTAGATGAGTTCAGAGGGCAATTGATGGTTAGAATGTCCGATTGCCGTAGGACGGTGTCGAGATCCGCCATTTCAACACCGAGCTCCCGAGCGATGCTGGCGTCCACGTAGGGGTCATAGGCAATTGGTCTCATCTGAAGCGGGGCTGTAATGCGAAACATCTCCCGAGCTATGTTGCCGAAACCCACTGAGCCCAAGACTTTGCCGACCAGGCCAGTTCCGTTGAAGTCGGTAACCTGCGCCCACCCCTTGGGCCCTTGTCGGCACAGGCGTTCTTTCTCCATGAATTTCTGGGTGAGGACGAGGATGTGGGTCAGAATCGCGACAGCCACCGGCCGACGAACGCCGCTTGGTGTTATCACCAATGCGACATTGTTGGCCGTGCATGCGTTGACATCGATCGTATCGTAGCCGACCCCGAAACGCGCAATGAGCGCAAGCCTCCCGTTCGCATGGAAGCTCTCTGTGGTGATTGCTCCGCCCGAAAATAGGAGCGCATCAACGTCCCTGATCTGCTGCGCGGTAATTTCCGAACAATCCTGCAGGTAGTGCAGGTCGATCTTGGTGTGCTGTCGTAAGGGATCGAGATCAAAGCCCGGGAACGCGAAGTCCCCGTTCGGCTTCACAAAATCTCCCGTGAGAGCGACGTGCAATCTGTCGGTCATGGTCCCCGGCGTCTACGCGTCCACAAACAGGTGTTTCAATTCACACTTTCTCCTCAACAACGACCTGATCGATCCACCCAAGTGCGAGCTCGCGCGCAATTGCTTCTGCGCGTTCAGCATCATGGGCGGCAATCGCATCAATCAACGGAACATGACAGTCTGTCTCGTGACCTTCGGAAGAGAACAAATTTTCAGCGAAGGTAAGCGCGAGCGCCATGCGCGGATGAATCTGGGCGAAGATTTCGGTGAGCAGTCCATGACCGCTCAGCCGATAAATGGCTTCGTGGAGTTGCAGATGCGCATCAGTTAGGGAGACGAGATCGCCGGCTTCTTCTGCAGTTCTCATTCGCGCAAGCAGGCGCCGTAGATCTTGGACATCTTTGGACGTGGCTTTCGATGCCGCAAGACGAGCGGAGAACGCATCGAGCACGGCTCGCAGGGTGAAAAGCTCGTGTAGTTCACGCCCGTGAACGCGAGAAACAAAAGTGCCTCGATTGTGAACCTTGACCACCAGCCCTTGACGCTCAAGCAGCGCCAACGCTTCCCGAATTGGGGCTTGGCTGATCCTGAGTTGCCTGGCGATCCGGGATTCGACAATTCTCTCGCCCGGAACCAGCTCCCCGCCCAGTATGGCGTCTCTCAGAAGATGAACGACCTGATCGCGTTTGGACGAGGACAATAGCGCGGTGAGCTTCATTTATCGACTATCGATAATCGAGGGAAGGGCGTCAAGCTTCATAACTCGGCAAAAGCCGCCACTTTCTGGTCCCCATTGACCGAGCATCCCGATCCCGAGGGGCCGCTCAGATTGGCCGGTCGGCTTGACAACGCAGGGAAAATGTTCTCCTTTTGTTCCAAGCTCTTTCTAACGCCGCAATTTTGGGAAGGCCGAGATGCCAGCGACGGCCACCATCCTCCACGCTGACCTGGATGCATTCTATGCCTCGGTCGAGCAACTGCTAGATCCCTCGTTGCGAGGGAAGCCCATCGCGGTAGGTGGCGGAGTGGTGCTCGCCGCGTCCTACGAAGCCAAGGCTTTTGGAGTCCATGGCGGAATGGCAGGACGGCGGGCGCGTGAGTTCTGTCCGCAACTCATTTTCGTGAGCGGACATTTCAAGGAGTACCAGCGACTGGGCGACGCCGCCATCCGAGTGATTGGCGATTTCACGCCACTCGTTGAGCGGCTTTCCATCGATGAGGCCTTTGCGGATGTAGCGGGCTGCACCCACCTTTTTGGTTCGCCGGCCGAAATTGCGAACACGATCCGGCATCGTGTACGAATGGAACTTGGGTTGCCGATCTCGATCGGAGTCGCACGCACCAAGCATCTCGCAAAGATCGCGTCCCAGGTGGCCAAGCCCGACGGACTGGTGGTGGTCGATCCTGAGACTGAACTCGATTTCCTTCATGACCTGCCGGTGGAGTTGATGTGGGGCGTAGGTCCGATGACCAAGGGCCGATTGGCGGAGATTGGCGTCCTCACCATCGGGCAGTTGGCGGACGTCAGGGGTGCGACGCTGGAATGCTTGCTCGGCCGTGCGGCAGGAGAGAAGTTGGCAGCCCTCGCATGGAATCGCGATCCACGGGAAATCAGAACGCGTCATAGATCGCAATCGGCGGGAGCACAATCGGCGATCGGCAGGAGACCTGCCGCAGAGCCGGTGTTCCGACCCACGCTTCGCCATCTTGCTGACAGAATTGGGAGCCGGCTTCGGGCAAAATCCCGGCCCGGCCGAACCGTTACCGTGCGTGTGCGGTTCGCCGATCTTCGCTCTGTGACACGCTCTGTAACGCTGCCCGCACCAATTTCGGCAACCGCCAGTCTTGCCGAGATCGCCGAGGACTTGGTGCGGAAAGCTCTCGCCGATCACTTCGATGAAGACACTATCTCGCTCTTGGCAATTTCGATGTCCAACCTCGAAGAGCACTGGCAAATGCAGCTCGAACTTCCCCTTGGACTAGAGGACGAAAATCGCCGCCCTGGCACCCAGAAAGGCATGGCGCGCTGGTTGGCTGACTGTGCCGCTGACAAGATTCGCGATCGCTTCGGATGGGACGCCGTCGGATACGGACGGATCGCATCGGCGATTTCTGCCTCTGTTCCGGACGAATTTCGCGAACTCGCCGAAAAAGATCTATGACGGTTTATGCGGTTTATAAGGCTTTCGGACGTCTGCCTTCTGCGGCAAACTCACGGATGAGTTCCTCGTAAGCCGACAGCTCAGGAACCCCTTCAAAACTGTGCTTTGCAGGAGTGCTTGCCCAGGCAAGCTTCTCTGCAGTGAACGTCTCCACAAAGGGTTCCACCCAATGGTGGTCGTCAAGCATTGGAGCGCGAACATTGACAAACCACTCCATGCCAATGAGCCTTGTGAACATCCAGGGCAGGCATCGAGGGCAGAAGAAGTGCATGTCCCGATTCAATCCGCCCAAGATCGGCGCTCCTGCCACGACGAGTACGACAAGCATTGAGCAAATCCTGGGTGTCGTTGGCGCCATCAAGGGACGGGAAAATTCACGCACGTCCGACGAGCGAGCGTTCGACGATCCACTATCCTGTGCTAGCGTGACAGCATGCTTGCCGACCTCCTTGGCGTCGCCGGTCTCACCGTCTTGATTATGATTGCCCCCGGGGCCGACCTTGCACTCGTGACTCGGAATACAGTTATGGGTGGCAAGAGCGCCGGAGGCTGGACAAGCGCGGGAATCCTGACCGGTAACTTGGTCCACCTGACGTATTGCTTGCTTGGTGTTGGATGGATTGCAAACAGTACCGTGGCTTTCACGATCCTCAAGCTCGCAGGGGGTGCGTATTTGATCTTTCTTGGGCTTCAAAGCTTTCGCCCGAGTTCGAACGTGGCCGAGGCAGTTCAGGCATCAACACCCCGGAGCCGGATGTGGTGGGTGCAAGGGCTGCTGAACAATTTGCTCAATCCAAAGGGCCCACTGTTTTACCTTGGAATGCTTGCAGTGTTCGTGCATCCGGACTCAACCATTGTGTACCTGGTATTGCTCGTATTCACGACCATCGGTGTCAGTGCAGGCTTTTGGGTGTTGTTTGTATATGTGCTTCAAATATCCAGCGTACGTGATCGCCTGCTCGCATCAGCTCAATTGGTAAACTGGTCACTCGGAATTGTCCTGATTGCCCTGGGGGTTCGACTGTGGCTCGCAGAGGTGCCGGGCCTACAGTAGGCCGTGCTTCTCTGGCGATTGGTGTTTGCGTTCGTGATCCAGAAGCCAGCGCTTCTTGGCCACCCCGCCACCGTAACCGCCAAGTTCCCCGTTGGCGTTGATTACACGGTGACAAGGAATGGCGATGGCGAACTGATTGGCTCCGTTGGCCTGGGCAACAGCACGCACGGCACGGGGTCTGCCGACCGTTTGGGCGAGTTGTGCGTAGCTGCGCGTCTCGCCTGCGGGAATTTCACGAAGTGCATCCCATACGGTGTTCTGAAAGGTCGATCCAAGGCGGACCAGCGGTGTTTCGAAATGCGTCGAACTGCCATCGAAATATGCGGCAAGCTCGGCTTCGATGCAGGCAATCGGTGGCGTGCGCCCGGGAGCAATGCCCGCCTTTAGGCGGGTTCGCAATCGGTCGATCTGTCGTTCCAGACCGCGGCAATCGGCAAAATCGAGGAGATAGAGTGCGCGATCATCGGCAATTGCAGTCATCGGACCTAAGGGAGTGTCGAACCAGGCTGCAAATAGAACTCGAGTCTTCTGGCTCACCGGAGGTGCTCCCATAATCCTGCTGAAGGCATCACGAAAGCCGCTTCCCGACTCATAGCCCGCATCAATCTGCGCCGCGATCACTCGCTCTCCGGCACGAATTGTCTTGAACGCCTCTCCCAAGCGTCGGGCCCGCGCGTATTCGACAAATGTCATTCCGAATCGCTTGCGAAATTGGCGCCGAGCCGTCGAAGCGTGAATGTTGAGTCGATCGAAGTCGGCATCGCGCCAACGTTTGGCAGGATCGCGTTCGACGGCCTCGACAAGCTCGCGTACGACGGTGGACGTTTCATTGGGATGTGACAGGGGACGGCAACGTTTGCAGGGACGAAACCCTGCGAGCATCGCTTCGCGGGCGTTCTTGAAAAACTCGCAGTTTGCTTTCTTGGGTGGCGGGGCGGGGCATGTCGGCCGGCAGAACACGCCGGTCGTCCGAACCGCAACATAGAACACCCCTTCATAGGCGGGGTCCCGCCTGGTAAGGGCTGCGTAGAGTGTTTCCGGGTCAAGCCGATCGAGCATTCCCAAAGTATAGGAAAATCAAAAGGCCCTTGCGCCGAAATTCGAGCAGTTATGTCGACCTATTTTTGCGAGCTTCCGGCCGTCCGGCAGCACGCGATGGTTAAATATAGCGTCTAACCTTCGCGCGGTAGTCCTCGTAGCTACGTCCAAATTTTTCCTTCAAGTAATTTTCCTCCGGCAGCACAGCCATGAAATGCACGACCAGCAGCGCAACGGCCGCCAGCGACGAGAACCATAGATTATTGAGCGCCAATCCAAGCCCGATCAGAATGCAGGTCAACCCCACATACATGGGATTCCGTGTCCAACGGTAAGGCCCCTGTACAATCAGCTCAGGACTTGGTGTCCACGGCTTGGGGTCCTGACCGGTTCTCTTGAATGTGCCCAGCGCCGAAAAGACCAACGCCAAACCGGCAACGACGATAATGACGCCAACGATCCTTATCCAGGCATCGCCGGGAAACGGTATCGGCGCAATTGTATATTGAAGCAGTGCCCCCAGCACTATGAATCCAATGTAAACCAACGGCGGAGGAAAAGATACGTTCGCCCCGCGCTCTGTGGAATCAGGCTGTTGCATGAGTTCAAGTCCGGAACCTGGCCGTACACCTAAGAAACGCCCTTTTACTCATGCACGGAGGTAATTCAATGGCAGGAAACACAGAAACCGGAAGGCCCCTGCGAGGCAACCGCTGGAGGATAACGGCCTGGGCAATCGCAGCGCTTCTGTTGCTGCTGCCCTTGGTCGCGATGCAGTTCGCCGACGAAGTGAACTGGACCGCGTTCGATTTCGCTTTCATGGGCGCGCTCCTAGGCGGCGTCGGCCTCGGCATGGAACTGGCCGTCAGAAAGACCAGAAGCGCCCAATACCGGATCGCGGCCGGCACTGCACTCGCGGCGACCTTCCTCCTCGTCTGGATCAACGGTGCCGTCGGGATCATCGGCAGCGAGCAGGAAGATGCGAACGTGCTCTATGGCGGAGTCCTGGCGGTGGCGCTCATCGGTGTAATCATAGCGCGGGTCCGACCGGCCGGAATGGCGCTGGCCATGGGTGCCACTGCGCTCGCCCAAGCGTTGGTCCCGGTGATCGCGTTGACTTTGGAGCTAAGCTCGATTGCATCGGTCCGCTCATCTGAAGTCCTGGGACTCACGGGGCTCTTCGTCGCGCTGTGGCTCGTATCGGCCTTGCTGTTTCACAAGAGCGCGCGTACGCAATCTTCTGCGGGCGCAGCATCGTAGCTTGATCGCGACAATATCGCACGCCCTAGCGCATAGTTGAACAGCTTGCCACTAAGACTAACGGGTGCCACGCCCCGCGGATTCGTGAGCATCGCTGAACCGTGCCCTTTCCGTACTTAGTTGGCCGCGAGATCGCCAGGCAAAGCGGGATGAATAAGGGTTGGGTTTCCGCTCCACGACGTCGGCAATCAAACCACCCAGTATCGGTGCAAATTTGAAGCTATGCCCGCTGTCCCCTGCGGCGACGACAAGTCCGGGGCGTTCCGGGTCATGATCGATCCAGAAATTTCCATCCCAGGTATCGCAATAG
This sequence comes from Aestuariivirgaceae bacterium, assembly GCA_036555325.1. GTDB lineage: Bacteria > Pseudomonadota > Alphaproteobacteria > Rhizobiales > Aestuariivirgaceae > DATBLQ01. Next base: position 36,610 of record DATBLQ010000005.1, read on the forward strand.
AGGCACATGCGGCTGCCAATGAGCGGCGCGTCAGCCAAGCGCGGAAAAGTGGTACGAAAAAATTCGCGGCAGTTGATCACATCTTCAGGGGAAATGGTGCGCGGTTCGTCGGGTTGGACTCGCCGGCCCGGCCCATGGTTGGCCACTTTGAGTGTGCCGTCCGGCTGGGCAGAAAAACCATACCAGCCGGTGCGGGTAACATCGGCGGCCCAGGGAACAAACCATGGCGGCTGGAAGTCCTTTACAGCAGCCGGGCGAAAATACAGCACTGCTTGACCGGTTGGCCACATGACATCGCCGAGCCAGGGCAACAGCTTGGGCGTCCAGGCTCCGGCGGCGATGAGCACCAAATCGGCCCGGTGCTTCGTACCATCGGTAGTGACAACTCCGGTCACCTGCGATCCCTCTTTCCACAGGTTTGCCATCGCCACACCCGTGCACAGTCGCACTCCCGCGGTCTGCGCCTCTCGGAGCAGTTGGGCGATGACCTTGCCGCTGGCGGCCCAACCGGCTTGCGGATTGTAGTACCCGTCAGGATAGTTCTCGGCCGCCCAGGCCGGAAAGCGGGTCTTCAATCGAGCGGAGTTCAGGCGTTCCACGGAATGCCCCCGTTTTTGCAGCAGCATGAAGCTTTCGTATTGATAGCTATCCGGCTGCATTTCACAGGTGGTCATATTCACAAAGCCGGTTTGGTGGTAGTGCGGCTCAGGCCACTGCTTATTCCACGTTTCCCAGCCTTCGAAAGCAATTTCCATCAGCTCCGTGTAAAACTCATCCGCGCCGTAATCCATGCGGATCAATTTGCTGATGTCGGTTGAGGCAGCCTTCGGGTGAGGCAATGGACCGGGGTCCAGTAACGAGACCTCATGGCTTCGTCGGCGCAATTCTATGGCGGCCGTCGCTCCGCAGATACCGGCACCCACGATGAGGATGGAATGGGCTGGTTTCATTACGGCTTCGCGCCTTCGCTATCTGATCTGGTCTGCTCTATCAGTATATTCCGGCGGAGTGCTGAAAGAGGGGAGTTTCTCTCCACTTGTAGATTGCTGACTGAGGTGCGAAACTCCTGCACGTTATGTCTCAGACGGAAAAGATTTATCCGGTAATGCGGACCGAGGCTGAGTGGCGTCGGCGGCTGACCCCTGAGCAATATGAAATCATGCGCGGTCACGGCACCGAGGCCCCAGGAAGTTGTGCACTTCTCTATGAGAAGCGACGAGGCTCGTTTAATTGTGCCGGCTGCGACCAACCTTTGTTTGAATCAAAGCTCAAATTCGAAAGTGGAACGGGGTGGCCGAGCTTCAATGATCCGATCGACGGCGCAGTCGAAACCTCTACAGACCACAGTTATGGTATGATGAGAACCGAGGTTCATTGCGCGACCTGCGGCAGTCATCTCGGCCATGTCTTCGATGACGGACCCCCACCGAACTACAAACGTTATTGCATCAATGGCGTGGCCCTTAACTTCGTCCCATCGCATAGCTGAAACGACCACGGCTTTAGGATCCACGCCTCAGCAATTCGATTTGGGTAAGCGGAACACATCAAGCTTGAGCTACCGGCAGCTAAGGCGGCGGCATTATTCCACATCGTTTCGGGTTCCGGGAGATGCAGACGCGATCAACCATGAGATCGGCCCGGCTTTGAATTTTGTCGCGGTAGTGCCCAAACTTGAACTTGACCCGATTGGGAAATCTTATTCCCTCTGGTCGTGCACCGACTGCGCGAACGATGAAATTGTCATTGGCATAGACGTCGAACTGGGAGCCGCTTGGTCCATCCGCACGCACGAAATAGGTCATTCGCACCCAATCAGCCTTTGGATCCGGTAGGGTCTTCATCGCCTCTGGGTTGGTTGCAAAAAGTTCAAGCCTATTCGGTTTGCAAGGTCTCTCATCATGCGTGAGACACTTCAATGGTGCCACTCGCTGCAACCGCCCTGGAAGAGGCAGCTGGACAAAAGGCGAAATGCGGGATGCAGTTTTCACATAGGGATCCCCCGGGGCAGATGCGATCATGCAGCGGCAAACACCATCCTCAACTGTTACATGCAGTATTCCGTTGTCAAATCGCTGAGCGAGGAATGGGCTCGCATTTGCGTTGCAGTCCATCTCAGTGTACTTCCACTGAGCGATGACCCATCGGACTGAACCACAACTGGGTATCTCCTCGCCCTCAGTGCCAGCCAGCTTGAAGCTGATGCTGTACCAGTGAGAAGCGTCGGCAGGATGGAAATTTACTTGCGGGTTTCTTAGACGAAGTTCATTGCGTTGATGAATCACTTTGCCGTTCCGTCGCTCTGCAATGGGGCACTTTGGGCCAGCATCGCTCGCTGCGCTTGGTACGATACAACTGGGTGCTAGCGGCTCATCATTGGGGCAAACCGGCCCCGGATCATTGTGTTCCTGAGCGCCATCAATGCGATTGAGAAGATAGATGCGCTCGCCCTTTGGCTCCTTCATGAACATCAGACTGCTGCGGTCTGCCTGTCGATCGTCCCATTGCGCAAATGAAGAGCGGACATTGTCGAAATCATCCAATACTTCCGTCGCTGACAGTGGCTGAGCAGCACACAGAAGAATGGTATTGAACGAAAGCACAAACACCCGTCCAAGCATTGAAAGATGCTTCATGATTTTCGAAGAGTGGTCCGAACAAATAACCCTATCTTTGTATGACCGTACCCCATATTGCATCTCCGGCAAATGTCTTGGATGATGAAACGGCGAAACTCTGGGAGGCCCGGTCCGCACCGCAGCGTTGCAGTGGGGGTTTAGATGCCTCGCAGTTTGCGCGATACTACGGAAACTTTCGCCCGGCCGGACTCCCATTTTGCTGTTGCCGGCTCCGATTGATCGGAAAAGGAGTTCTTTCGATGCAGATCCTCCAAAGTCGTCGCACATTTTTGGCGAGTGTATCAGCAGCAGGTGCAGCCGCATTGCTTGCTCAGACGGGCAAGGGTGCCGCAGAGCCACCCCCTGAAACTGACAAGGTCCGACTACCGCGATGGATTGGCACCAACCCCTGCTGGGCAGGCGCGTATATCGCGGGTGAGCTGTTGCGGGCCGAGGGATTCAAGGTTTTCTACTTCCAGGGGGATCCCAACGTCGATCAATCAGTCTGGATTGCCCGCGGCGAGAATGATTTCAGCCTTAACTTCGTCCCGATGGACATTTCGCTGTTTGAAGAAGGCGTGCCTATCAAGACTTTGGCCGGTCTGCACTCCGGCTGTCTTGAACTCATTGCCAATCAAAACTTCAACAGGCTTACAGATTTGAAAGGCAAAAGGGTAGGCGTGTGGGTTCTCGGTTCGTCAACGCATAAGCTGCTGACTTTGATGTTTTCCTATGTTGGTATGGATCCGGCCAAAGACATCGAGTGGGTAGAGACCGGCTACATCTCCGCCGTCCAACTTCTTGCAGAAGGCAAAATCGATGCTTTTCTCGCCGGTCCGCCTCATACGCAGCGGATGCGCAGTGGAAATTTGAAGTACAATACCCTCCTCAATACCACTCTTGATCCGCCATGGTCGCAGCATTTTTGCTGCATGGTTTCCGCCAGAGCTGACTACGTGAACAACTATCCGATCGCTACCAAGCGTGTGTTGCGGGCTATCTTGAAGAGTGCGGACCTTTGTGCGTCCAATCCGCAGCTGGCCGCTCGGCAAATGGTCGACCAGGAATTCTTCCCAAGCTACGACCTCGCGCTCCAAACATTGCGCGACATCCGTTACGATCGATGGCGGGACTACGATCCCGAGGACTCGGTGCGCTTCTATGCACTTCGCATGCAGGAAACGGGCATGATCAAGACCAGCCCCCAGAAAATCATCGCTGACGCCACAGACTGGCGCTTCCTCAACGAATTGAAGCGCGAGCTAAAAACCTGACCAGCGCAAACCGTTAGCGTCCTCAGAACCAGACGTCGGCGACGCAACGGCCATCGCGCGGCAGATCTTCAAAACTGTGAAGACCATCGAAGCGCTGCAATGGAACATGCGCCACATCTTCCGGCTCGGCCAGGCGGAGGTTAACGGCAATTCTGGTCTGGCCGTTCTCCTGCGGTTTTGATCCGCGCCAGCTCACCAAATTGCCACACACTCGGCAGAAGTTGAAAGAAAGGGATTGAGAACCCCAGAGATAGGAGCTGAGCCCATCTTTCGGAGCCTCCACTTTGATCTCGTGCCCGTCGTAGCCATAGGCCCAGAGCACTCCATAGCGGCGACAGATCGTGCAATTGCAGATAGTGGCATCGGGGATTTCGCCCTCAAATCGCCAACGCACTGCGCCGCAGTGGCAGCGCCCAATCGTCGTCACTCTCCCACTGTCTACGATGGACATTTGCAAACCTTCTCTCTTGACCAAAAATGCGGCCGGACAAGATTGAATTGTGCCTTTCAAACTTCCAACTCTCAATACATAGATTAGGGCCATGAGCGCTGCGAACCATCGCTCGGGAGCCCTATCTCGTTGGAGAGAAAAATGGCGTCAATTTTGATTACTGGAGCCAATCGCGGGCTGGGCCTTGAGTTTGCTCGTCAGTATTCAGCCGATGGATGGCAAGTGTTTGCCGCATGCCGGAATCCGGCAACCGCGCAGACGCTCCATCGCCTGGCGAAAGACACCAAGGGCAAACTCACAGTTGTTGCCATCGATGTGACCGATCCTGAAAGCGTGCGAAGTGCGGCAAGGCATCTGAGCAACACCGCAATCGACGTGCTGATAAATAACGCCGGTATTTCCGGCGCCTCGCAACAGACCACGGGCAATGTCGATTACGAAGCTTGGGCCCGTGTGTTCGATGTGAACACGATGGGCCCGTTGCGGCTGATAGAAGCCTTCAGCGACCATGTTGCCCGGAGCGAACGTCGGCTCGTGGTCACGATCACCAGCGGTATGGGCTCCATTACCGACAATACATCTGGTGGCTCCCACGCCTATCGCACCTCAAAAGCAGCCGTGAACATGGTCACGCGGAGTGCTGCAATCGACCTTGCACCACGGCGCATTGCCTGTGTTGTGGTCAATCCAGGATGGGTCAAGACCGACATGGGCGGATCGGCTGCCAGGATGACGCCTGAACAGAGCGTGAGCGCCTTGCGACGGCTTATTGAAAAGCTCGGCCCGGAGCAGTCCGGCAAGTTCTACAACTACGATGGGCGCGAATATCCCTGGTGAAGAAGCAGCGCAAAGCAAAGGCGTGCATCACGAAGCCTTGCCGTACTCGTCATGGAGGCGCCACCACTGATAAGGTGGGGTCTGCGGGTAACCTTTAGGCGAATCCTCCCACTCCTCTTGGCGCCCGAGAGCGGTCAGGTCGAGGTAGCTCCAGGTGCTGCCCACCGCCTCGTCACCCCGATTGTTGACGAAGTAGGTCCTGAAAATCTGCTCACCGTCGCGGAAGAACGCGTTGGTCCCATGCCATTCGCCCACACCGAAGTCGGTATCAAAATCGTCGGTGAGCGTGTACCAGGGCATCTCCCAGCCCATCCGCGCCTTCCATCGCCCGATGTCCGGCTGCGGTGCCCGCGAAACGAACGCGAGCGTGGTGTCGCGGGCATTGAGATGCGCAAGATGTGCGATCTGGTCGGCGAGGAAAGAGCAGCCGCGGCAACCACCCTTCGGCCAGTCAGCAACGCCAGGCTCGAAGAAGAAACGGTAGACGATCAGCTGCCGGCGTCCTTCGAACAAGTCAAGCAGGCTTGCCGGTCCGCTTGGGCCGTCGAAACGGTACTCCTTCCCCACGGCCATCCTCGGCATTCGGCGGCGCTTGGCAGCGAGGGCATCACGCGCGCGAGTGAGCTTCTTTTCCTCCACCAGCAGTTTCTGACGGGCAGCCTCCCACTCCTGTGAAGACACGATCGGTGGCATTTTCATCGGGGCACCTCCTCTATTTAGACTTGAACTGGAGAAAACGAGACATAGTTCCACAGTTCGGTTCTTGTCGTGCAGTTCCATCAGAAGGAAACCCCATGGTTCGTACAGTACTCATGGCCGCAGCACTGCTCTTGACTGGCTCCAGCCTTGCCGACGCGCAACCCGTGGGCGCGCGCGTAGAAGTCAACGGCATGCAAATATATTACGAAGTCTCAGGAAGTGGCGACCCGCTGATTGTGCTGCACGGGGCCTACATGAACATCCCGTCCATGGGCGCCATCATTCCCAAACTCGCCGAGACCCACAAGGTCTATGCGCTGGAATTCCAGGGCCACGGCCGTACCACCGACATCGACCGTCCCATCACCTATCCCAACCTGGCAGACGACGTGGCCGCCTTCATGGACAAGGTGGGCGTCACGAAGGCCGACGTCTTTGGCTATTCCATGGGGGCCGCCGCCGGGCTGCAGCTCGCCATTCGCCACCCGGAAAAGGTAAACAAACTCGTTGCTGCTTCTGTTGCCTATGATGCCGGGGGCTGGCAGCCGGAGTTCAAGGCCTTCATCCCGAAGATGACGGTCGAGATGTTCCTCAACATGCCGTTCGCTCAAGACTATCGCAAGCTCGCCGCCAATCCCGAAGGCTTTCCCGCGTTGGTCAAGAAGCTGATCGCCCTCGAACACGAGCCGATGGCGTGGGAAAACGACGTGAAGGCGATGAAGACACCGGTGCTGATCATCACCGGCGACGCCGACGTTGCCACCCTCGAACATTCGGCCGCGATGTTCCGGCTGCTCGGCGGCGGTGTCATGGGCGATATGGGCAAGCCGCTGCCGGCCTCGCGCCTCGCCGTCTTGCCGGCGACCTCGCACACTGCTGTCATCAACCAGACCAACCTTCTCATCGGCTTTATCGAGCCTTTCCTGAAGGGCGAGACGCCGAAGGGATTTTTCGAATAATGTACTGATGGCCGGCCAAAAAAGCGGTTCGCCTCAGGAAACCAGCGAATAGAATGCAAGGAGGGAATAATGCCAAAAACGTTCAATCAGATGGTCAGTGAAGCACTGGGCGAAGTTCCTACCATCAGCCCGACTGAAGCGCGACGACAATTGGAGCAAAATCCCAACACGCTCGTAGTCGATGTGCGCGATGCGACCGACATCAATTCCACCGGAATCATTCCGAATGCGATGAATATTTCGCTCGGCACCTTGACCTTCAAAGCCGACAGCGAAGTGGACGAAAGCTGGCGTGAGCCAGCCCTTCGCGACCGAAACCGTCCAATCATCACAACCTGCGAAATGGGGCCGATGGGGGCGCTTGGAGGCAAGCTGCTCAAGGATATGGGTTTCGCCAACGTGTCCATTCTCGAAGGCGGCACACAGGCGTGGAAGGACGCGGGGTTCCCGACACGCCAGGTCTGACTGCCCCGCTCTCCTGAGCGTGGCGCGAACCTTCGTTTTCCTCCACTACTTGCGAACTCCGACTGTAACCCAGTATTCGCGCGGCACGCAGATGCCGAGTTCCGTCGGAAAGCCGTCATGGAAGGCAATGAAATCTCGTCGCAGTTCGCCTCTGCGCTTGTCGTCGAGCGATTCCGCCAGCGCTTTCGTTGGGCCATAACCGCTGGAAAAGGTGATCCACGCAGCCTCCCCACTGGGCTCGCGGTAGTTGGACAGGCCCTTCTCGAACTTCAGATCGAAGGCATTGCCGAGCAATTGGCGAATGCGCTCTGTCTTGCCCCATTCGAATGGAGAGGGAGGCGCTGGATTGGGTGGCGGCGGCATATAGGGTTTCATCACCTGGAACATCTTGGCCAGATTGCTGTCCGACAGCCAAGTAGTGAGAGCAATGCGCCCGCCCCTGCGGCACACCCGGGCGAGTTCCGCCGCAGCAACTTCTGGCCGGCTCGCAAACATGATTCCACACGTCGAGATCACCGCATCGAAGGCTCCATCACCGAAGGGAAGGCTCTCCGCGTCGCCCACCTGATAATCGATGGCAAGCCCTTCGGCAGAGGCACGTTTCTTGGCGGCAGCGATGAGATCGCCGGCGATATCAACACCGGTAACCTTGGCGCCCCGGCGTGCAAGCAACCGCGACGTCCAGCCCGTGCCAGTTGCCAGGTCCAGTATATTTTCGCCGGGCTTAGGTATGAGTCGCCGAACACAATGCTCAATTGAATCGCTGATGCCGCGGCTGATTTCGTCATAAAGGTCCCCACCGGAACTCCACACCGATGCGGGCCTTTGGTTGTGGGCTTCGATTGCAGTGCTCATCGTGCACACCCTGCTGAATGCGAAATGACCGGCATGGTCTCCGGTTTCGTCAATATGGGTCAAAATTGGCGCGAAACGGTGTCGCAGGCAAGACTTGCCGATCGAACCATCATGCCGCCCTTTGCGGGCCGGCGGTAGCCAAATCGTGAAGGTGAAGCGTCCACCCGGCTTTAGAATGCGAAGAGCCTCTCCGAATACCTTGTCAGGTCTTTCAAAATGGAGTGCACCAAAACAGCTTACGACCGCATCGAAGCTTTTGTCATCGAACGCCACCTTCTCACAATTCGCCTCAACGAAATCGACTGCGGGAAAGCGCTCACGGGCCACGCGGATCATCTCGGGTGCAAAATCCACCGCCACAACATTGGCTCCGCTGTCGGCAAGCCGCTGCGCAAGATGTCCTGTGCCGGACGCCATCTCAAGCACATTGGTGTTGGTGAGGATGCCAGGCTATCGTTAATTGGACCAAAGGCCTGGCTTGTCGCCGGAAGAACCAACGACTCGTAGTCGTTCGCATTGCGGTTCCAACCCTCAAGCTCTGCTTGGGTGAATGTTGCCATGGTGACCACTCTACCACGAACTCGTCTTTACGAACGTCGCGCCCATCTCCAATAGTATGGCACCTCTCCGCAGCGGGACTTGACCTGCTATCTGCGCTCCAAGCTATACCTTTATGTCTAATTGGGGGATTGGGGAAAGCCCGTGACATATCCTTCCTGGCTGTGGGTCGTATTCACGCTCATCGCGGCGACCGCTCAGACCTTTCGCAACGCTGCGCAAAGAAGCCTTATCGATCAGCTTGGCACTGTCGGAGCTACGCACATCCGCTTCCTCTTCGGTTTGCCGTTCGGTCTTCTCTCGCTAGCGGCCGGCGCGTTGGTTTGGGGAGAACTGCCCAGACCCAACACCGAATCGCTGCTGTGGACCGTGTTCGGAGCGCTAAGTCAGATTACTGCGACGGCGCTGATGCTCGCTGCCATGCGCGAGCGCTCGTTCGTGGTGACGACCGCCTATACCCACACGGAACCTGTGCAGATCGCGCTGTTTGCAGCAATTTTCCTCAGCGAGCCCGTAAGTCTTTCACTTGCCGTCGCCGTAGTGGTTGCCTGTGCGGGCGTGCTCCTGCTGTCCTGGCCGTCACGTGCGGGAACGGAGATCTATTCCTGGCGCCCGGCTTGCCTTGGTGTCGCCTCGGGCACGTTCTTTGCACTGACGGCGGTTGGATTTCGGGGCGGCATTACAGCTCTTGAAGCCGACCACTTTTCCTCTGCAGCAATTCTGACGCTGGCAATCGCTCTGACAGTTCAGACTGCGTGTCTGTCGGTTTGGCTGCTCTGGCGCGAACCAATGGTCTTGCAAGCTATCCTTAATGCCTGGCGGCCTTCTCTTGCAGCTGGTTTCTTGGGTGCCTTCGCGTCCACGAACTGGTTCCTGGCATTCGCACTGACCAACCCCGCGCGCGTCCGCACGCTTGGCGTGGTGGAGATCGTAATTGCAGGACTGGTTTCCCGACGGCTGTTCGCCCAGACGCCGGGGATTCGCGATGTCTTGGGCATGGTCTTGGTTTCCATCGGGATTGTGTTGCTGTTTAATGGCTAAGACAGACCCCAAGTCGGAGCAAGCCGAGATCGACGGTCGCTCCGTCTGGGAGCCTTATTTCGCTCAATGCGTTAGACAATCGTGCGTGGCAGAGGAAGGGGGACGGCCCCGCATCGCGGGAACGAGAATGCGATGAAGCCAAAAGTATTCCAGGATCGCCGGGAGGCGGGACGGTTGTTGGCCGCGAAGCTTTCGGCCTATGCCGACCGCTCCGACGTGATCGTTTTGGCCCTTCCGAGGGGCGGCGTCCCTGTCGGCTATGAAGTAGCTCGTGCATTACGGGCGCCGCTTGATGTTTTCGTGGTGCGCAAGCTCGGCTTGCCTGGGCAAGAAGAATTGGCGATGGGTGCGATTGCCACGGGTGGCGTCCGCGTGCTCAACCAGGAACTGCTCGACAAGGTCCAACTTCCCCCTCATTTGATCGACGCTGTGGCGGCAAAGGAGCTGGACGAATTGCAGCGCCGTGAGCGCGCCTACCGCGGCGGCCGGCCGCCACCCGTCGTGCGCGGCCAAACGATAATCCTGGTCGATGACGGTCTCGCCACGGGCTCCTCGATGCAGGCGGCGATCAAGGCACTAAGAGAGCTCGCGCCGGCTCGAATCATCGTCGCGGTGCCAACCGCCCCGAAGGACACCTGCGAATCGCTCCGCGCCGAGGCGGACGAAGTCATCTGCGACATCACCCCCGAACCCTTCTTCGGCGTCGGACTGTGGTACGCCGACTTCTCGCAGGCAACCGATGATGAGGTCCGAACACTCCTCGCGGAAGCTGCCGAGTCTCCCCCGTCGCGACCCAATCGCCGTGAGCGAACACCGATTGCATGAACCGTCATTCCATGGCTTGCTCAGCCAACATTGACTGGAGGATCTTGAGCCATGGATCAGAGCATGTACGAAAAAGGCTTGGCAAATCGCAAGGCTGTGCTGGGCGAAGACTATGTCCAGAAGTCGATCCAAACCGCCGATGATTTCAACAGGCCTCTCCAGGAATTGGTGACGACCTATTGCTGGGGTGAGATTTGGGGTCGCGAGGAGCTGTCGCGCAAACTCCGCTCGATGCTCAATATCGCGATGTTGACCGCACTCAATCGCCCGCACGAGCTGAAGCTTCATGTGCGCGGTGCGCTGAGGAACGGAGTGACCCGCACCGAAATCCGCGAAGTCCTGATGCAGACCGCAATCTATTGCGGAATTCCGGCCGCAGTCGACGCATTCCGAAATGCAAGGGAGGTTTTCAACGAAATCGACAAGCAATGACGTTCGTGATTTAGGAGCCATCCAAGGCTGGAGTTGGTTATAGCAGTGAGGGTGAGAACATGTCGGTCGGCAAACTAATGACACTGCCTGCGCGCAAAGGACGCGCCTGCCGGATCAACAAGGACCAGGCGATCAAGATCATCAACACCCACGGCCATCAGGTTGTCGATACCTGGGCCTTTAGCGCCGAAGATTTGCACGAGTTCATGTCGATGGAGCATCTGCGCGCCACCATCGGCACTATCTTTCCCACCAAGGGACACCATCTCTACACCAACCGCCGGCGGCCCATCCTGTACTTTGAGGAAGACACCTCGCCAGGTATCCACGATACCATTATCGCAGCCTGCGATGATTATCGGTATGGCCTGCTTGGCTGCACCGAGTATCACGACAACTGCACCGACAATCTCATCGCCGGAATGCGCCAGATAGGCCTGATGCCGCCGGAGATCCCAAGTCCGCTTAATTTGTGGATGAACATACCCGTGGCGGCCGATGGCACGACCGGATGGGGCGAGCCCGTTTCGAAGCCCGGAGACTACGTCGTGTTGCGCGCCGTGATGGATTGCGTCATCGCCATGTCCGCATGCCCGCAGGACATTCTACCTATCAATAAGGGCAAGACCGTCGAGGCGCACTATCAAATCATCGCGTGAGTGCTAAGCGCGCGATGGTATTGTGGAACCAAGGCCCCGCGCGGCTGTTGGCGTTGAGTTATCCCGAATCCGGCCCCATTACTGTTTCATCCCGATGAGGTAGAGTGGGTTCGGGCGAAACCAGAAGGCACGATCCAATGAGCTGGTCTTTCTCGCTTGGCAGAATTGCCGGCACCGAAGTGCGGATTCATTTTACCTTCCTTCTCCTTGTCGCATGGTATGGCATTGCCGCCGGTCTGCGCGGCGGCCAATCCGCCGCATGGGAAGCGGTGTTGTTCATCCTTGCTGTCTTTGCCTGTGTGCTGGCGCATGAATACGGTCACGTGCTTACCGCACGGCGCTACGGCATCGAAACCCGCGATATTACCCTGCTGCCCATCGGCGGCATCGCCAATATTCAGCGGATGCCCGACCATCCTGGCCAGGAGCTGGTCATTGCCATCGCCGGACCGCTGGTGAACGTGGTCATTGCCTTTGTCCTCATTGCAGTCTTCGGCGCCACCTTAACCCCTGACCGCATGGTAGACATCGAGACGGGCAGGGTGGATTTCATAACTCGTCTGGCTTCCGTGAACATCGCCCTCGTCGTGTTCAACCTTCTTCCCGCCTTTCCAATGGATGGCGGCCGTGTCTTGCGTGCTCTGCTCGCCATGCGCAAGGGGCGTGCCCGCGCCACGCAGATTGCTGCGACGATCGGGCAGGTCGTCGCCTTTGGCCTCGGTTTTCTCGGACTCTTCGGCAGCCCCTTGCTCATTTTCATCGCCATCTTCATTTTTATTGCTGCCGCAGGCGAGCGAAGCTTGGTCGAGATGAATGAAGCCACTCGCGATGTTCCGATGCTCGACGCTACCATCACCACCCTTCAGAAACTCGATACCCAAGCAACCGTGGCGGAGGCGGTTCGTCTGTTGCTCGCCACCACGCAAACGGAATTCCCGGTTGTCGACGGTGCAGGACGGTTAAGGGGCGTATTGACTCGTGACGGAATAATTCGCGCGTTGTCGGCAACGGGTCCTCAAACCCCGGTCATGGATGTGATGGAGCGCGACGTTCCAACGGTGACCCAGCGTTCGCCATTGTCTGATGCCGTGGGCAAGCTTCAGTCCGGAAAGCTTCGCGTCGTTGGAGTGACGGACGATGCTGGGCGGATCGTGGGAATTCTGACCATGGAGAACCTCGCCGAGTACATGCTGGTCCAGCGTGCCACTCAGGTGCACGCCCGCGACCAGGCCTCCAGAGCCGCCTAGCTTTTGAAGTCCTTTGCGGAAGCGAGGTTAGCGCGGAATTAATCGCAGAAGCGTCTCCAGCCGGTCTGCTTCCTCTGCAGGCTTGTCCCAGCGGATTCGATGGATGCGCGGGAACCGCATTGCGATGCCGGATTTGTGCCGGCTCGACGACTGGATCGCATCGAATGCCACTTCCAGTACCAGCGCCGGTTTGACTGCTCGTACCGGTCCGAAGCGTTCGATCGTATTGTTTCGAATCCAGCGGTCGAGCGATAACAGCTCCTCATCGGTGAAACCGGAATAGGCTTTGCCCACCGGCACAAGTTCAGGCTTCCCCTCTTCTCCGATGCGCCACGCGCCAAACGTATAGTCGGAGTAGTATGATGAACGTTTGCCCGATCCGCGTTGGGCGTACATGAGCACGCAGTCCGCGGTGAGCGGTGCCCGTTTCCACTTATACCAATGCCCCTTTGGCCGCCCGGCAAGGTAGGGGCTCGACAGCCGCTTCAACATCAAGCCCTCGATGCCGCTCTCGCGCGTTGCGCTCCACACGGTTCTCAGCTCCGTGAAGTTTTCGATGCCCACCAATTCACTGAGATCGGCCGCAACCGGCCTTGCTCGCGCGAACCAATCTTCAAGCCGGGCCCGCCGTTCCGTAAACGACAGTGCTCTGAGGTCCTGCGCGCCATCGAATAGCAGATCGTACAGCCGCACATGGGCAGGGTATTGCTGCATCATGCGCTCGGTGACGCTTTTTCGGTTCAGCCGCTGCTGCAGCTCGTTGAACGGCCTCACCTCGCCGTCCTTGGCGATCAAGAGCTCACCGTCGAGCACGCCGTGCCTTCCGAAGAAAGCTTGTGCTACGTCCGGAAAGCTTTGGCTGATGTCGTCCCCGGCGCGGGAGAATACCTTGACCTGCTCTCCGATCGAGACGATCTGTACCCGAATTCCATCCCATTTCCATTCCGCCACGAAGTCCTGAGGCTCAAGCGAGGCCCAGTCGCCGTCTTCTATCGGATGCGCAAGCATCACAGGCCTGAACACCGGACGTTGCCCCGGATCGGGCCTCGGCCCCACTCCCTCGAGCCATTGAAAAAGATCGGTATAGGGCGGCGCTATCGCGTGCCATACCTCTTCGATTTCCTCAACCGCAGCCCCCATACCCTGGGCAAGCGAAATCCTGGCGAGCCTCGCCGATACCCCGACCCGCAACGCGCCGCCGAGGAATTTCAAGAGCGCCCAGCGCCCGTTCGCATCGAGCCGGTCGAGGAAAGAGGCAACCACTCTCGGCATTTCTCTGGTCGATGTTCGTTTGAGCGTTTCGATCACTTCCGACAGGCGCGGCGCCATTCCGTGTGGCTCGCGGCTTCGCCACAGGAGTGCCACCGTTTCCGCCGTGTCGCCCACATAGTCGCGCGACAGCCGGTAGAGCACCGGGTCGATATGCGGCTCCATGATCTCTGCAACCACCCGCCGCATCGGGAACGACATGGGCAGCCCGTCCGTCAGTGCAGCCAGCGCAAATCCGCGATCGGGATCAGGAGTGGATCTGAAGTAGTTTGCCAGAAGCCTGATCTTGCCATTGCGCTGCGTCGTCGTGACAAGCCGGTCGAGTACGTCGGCGAACCGGTCCATCAGTCGTCCTCATCCTCGAAGCCGACAAGCGCCAGCGCTCTGGCCTTCAGCCCCATGGTACCAAGCTGATGTACCAATGCGTCTTCGCGGCCGTGCGTGACCCATACCTCCGATGCGCCTGTCTCGCGGATTGTGTCGATAAGCTCCGGCCAGTCGGCATGATCGGAGATCACCAGCGGCAGCTCCGCACCTCGCTGTCGTGCCCGTCCCCGCACCCGCATCCAGCCTGAAGCAAAGCAACTCAATGCGTCTCCGAACCGCCGCGCCCAACGATCCGCAATAGCCGACGGCGGACACATGACGATGGCGCCTTGATAGCGGGCTGGGTCTCGTTCCGTCACCGGGAGCAATTCCCCCAGGTTGACGCCGAGCCGTTGATAGAGCGAACACAGGTTGACGAGCGCACCATGCAGAAATATCGGCGCGTCATAGCCCGCCTTGCGCAACATCATGATCATTCGCTGGCATTTTCCCAGCGCATAGACGCCAAGCAGATGCGTGCGATCCGGGTTGGCGGCAAGCGAGCCCAACAGCCGTGCCACTTCCTTGTCGGGCGGCTCATGACAGAACACCGGCAGGCCGAACGTCGCTTCGGTGATGAAGAGATCGCAGCGAACCGTTTCAAAGGGAAGACAGGTGGGATCAGAGGTTCGCTTGTAGTCGCCCGAGACCACTACGCATCGTCCAGAATGTTCGATGACGATCTGCGCCGAACCGAGAATATGCCCCGCCGGGACGAACTTCACGCGCGCATCCTTTATCGTCATCGGTTTGCCGAGCGGAGCTTCGCTGATTTGGCCTGCTCCCTGGCCTAGGCGAATTTTCATGATCTCTGCGGTTTCCGGGGTGCTGAGCACGTGTTCATGTCCGGCTCTGGCGTGGTCGCCATGACCATGCGTGATAAGCGCGCGCTCGACGGGCTGTGCCGGGTCGACGTAGAAATCGCCCGCAACACAATAAAGTCCTTGCGGCGTTGGATATATCCACCGGTGGGGATCTAGGGCAGCCATTGGATCTCCTGATGGGTGAAGATAACTCGAAAAACACCGGCTGGGTTGCTGACGGACGGTTGCAAACTGGACTGGAATTGCCGAAGCTGAAGGCGAATGCACTCACTCGCCGTCCACCTCCAGCCGCATCGAACGCTGCCCAGGGACGCCGCCAACGCAGTCCTGGTCGGCCGTGTCTGGCTCCCTTCTGCTTCCGGTCCTGCCATTGTCCGGGTTGAGAATGATCGGCTTGTCGACCTCACCCATGTGTTTCCGACCATGCGCGATCTCTGCGAAGAATCAAACCCCGCCAAGGCCGTGCGATCCATTAAAGGTCCGCCCATGGCAGAGCTTGGTCACGTTCTTTCCAACACTCCCCTTGCTGGCCGCGATCCCGACAAACCCTGGTTGCTCGCTCCGATCGACTTGCAGGCCATCAAGGCCGCCGGTGTCACCTTTGCGATTTCCATGCTGGAGCGTGTGATAGAGGAGCGTGCCCGTGGCAATGCCGCTGCCGCGCTCGCCATCCGCGCCGATATTCGCGATTTGATCGGCGACGATCTCTCGCGTCTAAAGCCCGGCTCCCCCGAAGCCATGAAGTTGAAGGAAATGCTTCTGGCGAGAAACATGTGGTCTCAGTATCTCGAAGTCGGAATCGGGCCCGACGCTGAGATCTTCACCAAGGCGCAGCCGATGTCGGCGGTGGGTCACGGCGCCGATGCCGGCATTCACGCCGCATCCCGCTGGAACAATCCCGAACCCGAGGTGGTCCTGGTTGTCTCCTCCTCGGGAGGCATCCTCGGCGCTACGCTTGGCAATGATGTCAATCTTCGCGATATCGAGGGCCGCTCTGCCTTGCTGCTCGGCAAGGCGAAGGACAACAATGCCAGTTGCGCCATCGGGCCCTTCATCCGCCTGTTCGATGAGGGTTTTGATTTGAGCCATGTTCGCAGTATGCAATTGCACCTGCTTGTCGACGGTCCAGAGGGGTATGTTTTGAACGGCGCGTCGGCCATGTCGAAGATCAGCCGCGATCCTGCTGATCTTGTCGCCCAGATGATCGGCCCCAATCATCAATATCCCGACGGCGCTGTGCTGTTCCTGGGCACGCTCTTCGCACCCGTCGATGATCGGGACTCCCCAGGTGAGGGTTTTACCCACAAGATCGGCGACATCGTGTCGGTTTCTTCAAACGAGCTGGGCTGTCTGGCAAACCGCATGGTCTTTTCCCACGATGCGCCTGCCTGGGCCTTCGGCACAGGTCACTTGATGCGCAATCTCGCGGCCCGCCGGCTGCTCTAATAGGTGGCGCGGCCGCCAGTGAGATCGAAGGTGAACCCGGTGGTGAAGCTGCAGGCTGGCGATACGATCCAGGCGATCATCTGCGCCGCCTCTTCAAGGTCCCCGCAACGCTTCATCGGAATCCTGTCCGTCATATATTTGATGGTCGCTTCCGGCAGCGCCGCCACCATCGGCGTGCGGATCACGGCTGGAGCAAGCGCATTGATCGTTACACCGGTCTCGGCGTAGTCCTTTCCCATCGACTTCACCAGTCCGATGAGCCCCGCCTTGGTCGCGGAATAGGAAGCCATGCCCGCATTGCCGTCCTTACCGGCGATCGAGGAGATGTGCAGGAGCCTTCCATACCTTCGCTCCAACATGTGCGGCAAGACTGCCTGCGACAGGATGAGCGCCCCCCTGAGATTGATGCTGTATACCTTGTCGAAATCGTCGAGATCGACCTCATGGGCTTTGATGTTCGTGCGGCCGGTAATCGCCGCGCAATTGACCACCCCATGCAGCTGGCCGACGCGGCCGATGAGATCTGCGAACACTTTGCCCGTTGATTTCGCGTCGGTGATGTCCGCTGTCGTCGCCGTGGCTTTCAATTGCTCTTTTTCGATTTCGCTTGCCGTCGCCCGCGCGCCCGCCTCATCGCGATCGATGCAGTGAACGCTCACTCCCTGCCTCGCCATGAACTGTGCTGCCGTCTTCCCGATGCCGCTCGCCGCCCCGACGACCGCTACATCATAAGGCGTGATGGAAAAATAGTTCATCGACCTGTGCATTATCTTCCCCTGCAGGCGCTACCAAGCGAACAATTGGATCACGCGAGTTTGGACCTTGTCACCCTCAGGCAGAACAGCTTGGCAGTTTCCTTTGAAGTCGTCGATGTCTGACTTTGTCTGGGCGGGATTTGGCAAGCCGCCTGGCAAAACATGCAAAAAAGAAGGATGGCCGAAAGACCATCCTTCCGCATTTGCCGCATTAGCCTCTTTACTGCTGCTGTTGCTCCTGCTGCTGTTGAGGCTGGTCGGTGCCTTCTGCAGGCTGATCAGGCGCCATCAGACCCTGGGTTGTCCCAGTATCCGGTGTGGTCGTTTCCGCCTGCATGTCCTCCTTTGACTTAAATTCAGGCGCAGCTGCCAGTTCATCCTTCGTGGTGTCAAGAACCAGCTTGATGCCGCTCTCAGTCTCCGTCATCTTGATCTTGCTCATCTCGATGGCGACATCCTTCTCGCCGATGCCGAGGAATCCGCCGACCCCAACAACGATGCCGTCGACCTTGCCGTCGCGCGACACAATCACATCGTTGACATCGCCGATGGCTTCGTCTGCCGGGCTGTAAACAGTGGCCCCGGTCAGATCGGATGCCAGGAATGTGTCCTTATCCTGCAGCATAATCAGGCCCTCAGGAGGCTTGGCCGTAGCCGTCTGCTCTGCCTGCTGTTGTGTATCCTGCTGTTGTGTATCTTGCGCCTGAGTGTCTGCCGGGGCCGCGTCGCCCTTGCCAGTGGTCTCCGGCTGTGCCTGGTTCTCCTCGACCTTCGGCGCAGTCTGTTGCTGTTCGTCGCTCGTCTGTGCGATGACCGCCGTTGGCAAGCTTAGCGCTGCCAGCAGCGCCAACGAGCTCACGGTGATTTTTGCCATTAGCTCACTCCTTCCTAGATTAATGCCATTCCAATCCCGTAAGCAAAACGTCCCGCAGGGGGAGGGAGTTCCCTGCGGGAGATGATGAAATGAGTGTGTAACCTATTGTTATCGTCGCGTTTTTCGCCCTGCGGGAAAATGTCCTCGCGACAGCGCAAGCCCTGCTGCGAAAGCCGTCAGGATGAGCGCCCAGCCACTGGAAGTGAACGTCGCCTCCTCGCCGGGTTGCCGGATCGCCGTGGCGGACTTCTGCAGCTGGCGTGCCGGTTCGCCAATCTTTCTCTCGCGCCCCATCATGAGAGCGCCAAGTCCTGCCGCTAGCAACACGGCAAATATGATGAGCGCCGACAGAGCGGGCCCCACTTCTTCCTGCAGAGCGATGAAAGCTGCCAGCAATCCGAAGACGATGGCAAACGAGAACAACACGCCTGCCGCCGCGAACGCTATGGCTCGTCTTTTCAGCCGACTGAGCTTTTCATTGGCGATCGCGCGAAGTTCACTGAACAGTTGCCCAAACATGTGACGCTCACTTGTGGCGGCTGAGAGTGCCGGCGATGAGGCCGATCCCCGCAGCTATCGCCATCGCGGTGAAGGGGTTGCGCTTTACCATTGCCTCCAAATCGCCATAGGACGAAGCGATCTGGTCCTGCGCACTTTCCATCAGTTTTTGACTGTGTTCGTTGACATCCTCGGAAATGCTGCGGAGCAGCTGTTGCGACCCCTCGGCTTGATGCTGCAGCAAGGTCTGCACTTGATCGGCAATGGCGCCGAGATCCTTTCGCAACATGGCAAGCTGGTCGCCGATACCGTCAATCTCACGGGAAACACTTCGGCGTGACATCTTCATATCCTTTCGGGTGATGGAATAGGCCGGAAACGAAGGAAAAGCGCCCTGGCCCCCCCTTAGTCGGCTGTCTCTTCGAGTTCTCGCAGCGCCCGCTGCACCTCCGGTAGTCGGTCCTTTTCGCCTCCAGCCATGTTTTCTTCAGCAGATTCAAGCAGCCTCCGGGCATCTAGCTCCCAGCTTTTGAGAATACGGACTTTTTCTTCCCGCGGCAATTTCGATTCAACAACCTCCTGCGGCGTCTGGAACGTTCGGGTTGGATCGTCAATCGCCTTGTTTCGCTCTGGCAGAGCCATGAAATATCCTCTTTAGAACGTATCGGCAGCGTTTACTGGGCAGCGATGGCGCGCAGCATCCAGATGGCCTTTTCGTGGAAAGCCATGCGCCTTACCAAGATATCGTTCGTAACGATATCGCCGAGGTCTTCCGCCTCATGCGCCGTATTGCGCATATTGCGCACCACCGCCTCGTGATCGGTGATGAGCTGATCGAGCATCTCCTCGGTGGTCCGAAGGCTGAGCTCCTCCCCGAGGATCGAGGCTTTGGCCATCCTGTGTGCATTGAGTGGAACCAGGTTGCCCAAGGCGCGCACCCGCTCTGCAATTTCATCCGCCGCTTCGAACATGTCCTTGTAGTGTTCTTCGGTGAGTTTGTGCAGATCGAAGAAAATTGGTCCAACGACGTTCCAATGAAAGACCTGGCTCTTCAGCATCAAAACCATTGTGTCGGCAAGGCACTCGATCATGAGCGTGCCAAGTTTTTGCCGGGCGGCTGCGTCAAGTCCGGTTTTGACGTTTATTCGTTGCGCCGGTACTTCCATCATCGTGCTTTTCATGACCGCTGGGCCCTTCTACCGCTCGCCCCTCTAAAAATGAGGCTGCCGTCGGCAGCCTCGCACACTCGTTGAGTTAGAAGATCGTCTGGTTCTTTTCCCATGTCGTGACTTGCCGCTCGGCCTCATCACGCGCCAGGCCGTAGGCATTTTGAATTCGTCCGATCAATTCCTCACGCCTGCCTGCAATGACATCGAGGTCATCGTCAGTGAGTTTTCCCCACTGCTGCCTCACTTGACCCTTGAAGGTTTTCCAGTTTCCTTCCACGCGATCCCAGTTCATGGGAGACCTCCTTCCGTTGAAATACGAAGTTTTGCTCAGTGTTAACGCCCGGGTGCCAAAATGGTTCCCAAGCGTGGCCTAGCTGATTTCGCTCACCGGCATGCTTATGTGGTACCGAACCCCATCCCCTGCAAACTCCAGCGAGGCTGTTCCCTGGACCGAACGCGGCGCCACCTCCTCGAGCAGGATGCGTCCGAAATGACGGGTTTCGGGCGTGCGCACCGGCGGCCCTCTTTCCTCCTGCCAGCTTAAGGCGAACTGTGCTTGCGGCTGCGACGGGCTGACGCCCCATCTCACCCTTATCCGTCCAACATCGTTCGCCAGTGCGCCGTACTTGAGCGCATTGGAGGTCAGCTCATGCAGCGCCAGTCCTAGGTGCTGAGCCGCATTGGGCCGCAGATAGATATGCTCGCCCTCGAAATGGATGCGGTTGGCCGCCGCTCCCGCAAACAGCAATACCTGCGTGCGAATGAGCTCGTGCATTCCCGCGCCGCGCCAGTTCTGGTCCGACAATATGTCGTGCGCGCGCGATAACGACAGCAATCTGCCGGAAAATCGCCGGTTGAACTCTTCGACGTTCGTCGAGCTTTTTGCAGTCTGATTGCAAATGCCCTGAATGACGGCCAGCAGATTTTTCGATCGATGCGCAAGCTCCAGAAGCAATACGCGCAAATGCGACTCCGATTGCTTCCGCTCGCTGATGTCTATGGCTGCGCAATTGAGTCCGACGACTCTTCCGCTCGTATCGCGTACCGCATCGATTCTCAACTCGTACCACCTCAAGCTGTCGCCGATCGGCCATTGAAATTCGATCGTGCGCGGCTTGCCGGTGTTCAACACCTCGCGCTTGGCCGGAAACACCGCTTGTGCGGCGGTCAAGGGCATGAATTCATCCTCGCTGCAGCCGCGCAGTTGCAGGGTTGTCAATCCTTGCGGATGGTTTTCCACCCACAAATAGTGCAGCTCCGCATCCTGTCCGAACAGCACCACATTCGAAAGCCGCAGTGCATCGCTATAGCTGTTCGGCCAGCCGTCTTCTTTTTGGTAGGCGATCAAGTTCTCTGCGCTGCGAAATATCTTATGCATGGCAAGTGCCTCAAATAGCTCAGGACGGCATCCGCTGCCGCACCGACACCGATAAAGGGATCGGAAGGCCCGGCTTGTTTATTCCGCGGCACGCACTCGCGAAGCAACCGCCTTGGCATCGAAGAACAAGGCCTGGCTGATCACCGCTTTGACTATTTCCGGCTGGAACGGCTTGGTGATCAGGAAGGTCGGTTCCGGACGCTCGCCTGTCAGCAGACGTTCGGGATACGCTGTGATGAATATCACCGGCACCTTGAACGCCATGAGAATTTCATTCACCGCGTCAATTCCCGAGCTTCCATCCGCAAGCTGGATATCCGCCAGAACCATGCCGGGTCTTCTGCGTTCTGCCGCCGCCACGGCCTCCGCTTGCGTGCGTGCCACGGCCGTCACCGAATGACCCAGCGAGCGGACCAGCTGTTCGATGTCCATGGCGATGATTGGTTCATCCTCGATGATCAGCACGTCCGTTGCCACCTGTTCGGCGATCTCCCGGCCGGCCTGGGTGATGAGCGTTGATGCCTCTCCTTCGCTGACCCCCAAAATCTTCGCAGTGTCGGCGATTGGAAATTCTTCAACCGTCATGAGCAAGAAGGCCTGCCGTGCCAGGGGAGTCATGACCTCGAGCTTCGCGTCGACCGTGTGCCGTTGGTCCGGATCGGCGGCCTGCGACCGCTCGGAATTGATGCGCACGGATTTCCAAAGATTTGCGAACGCATGGTAGAGGGCCACCCGCGGCTCCATGTCCCCCGGGAAGGCCGAACTGTCCTGGAGCAGGGATTCAAGCAGGGCCGCGACATAGGCATCGCCGCTCTTCTGACTGCCGCTCAGAGCTCTCGCATACCGGCGCAGATAGGGAATGTGCGGTGAAATTTGCTGGGCAATTGGCATTCTAACCCCTGAAGATCAAACCATAAATTGCAAAGTGAGGGTATTCTGCACGTCTCGTTAACACACTTTGCCCCATTTTGTTCCCGCGCCACGCTAAGGCTTTGTCCATAAAAAGGGAACTAAACTGTAGGCCGGTAGGTTAGCCTCTCGCACTATACCGTATAGTAGCCGCTGCTCCTTTAGGCGACGGGAAAGCTTGGAATTGCTGGGCATGACAAACAAGGAAAAAACCAACGGCAAGAAACCGGGCAAAAGTCCTGCTCTCGACCCCAACATTCAAGCCCATATCGGACGAAAACTGCGCGCTGTTTATGACGAGGTCGCGACGGCGCCGATACCGGACCGCATTGTGGATCTTTTGGCGAAGCTCGAGGAAGACCAAAGAAAATGACGATCTCGCCGCGTCTGCGTGAAGAGCTCCTGGGTTCGGTGCGCTCGTTGCGAGCCTTTGCCGTATCCCTGTGTGGCCAGCCGGACCGCGCCGATGATCTCGTGCAGGAAACCCTGGTCAAGGCCTGGTCGAACATCGATTCCTTCCAGGAAGGGACCAACCTGCAGGCCTGGCTTTTCACCATTCTTCGCAACCACTACTACTCTGAAATTCGCAAGCGCCGGCGCGAGGTGGAAGATGCCGATGGCCACTACGCCGGCCGTCTCGCCGCCCATCCGCCTCAGCAGGGCCATCTGGATCTTGCCGATTTCAAGCGCGCTCTGCGCAGCCTGCCTGACGACCAGCGTGAAGCCCTGGTGCTCGTCGGAGCGTCGGGATTTTCCTACGAAGAGGCTGCTGGTATCTGCAACGTGGCCGTTGGCACCATAAAGAGCAGGGTCAGCCGCGCCCGCAGCCACCTTGCCAAGACTCTCAAAATTGAAAGTGATTCCGATATCGGTCCCGATAGCACTGCCGAGGCGATTTTCTCGTCGCTAAAACAGCGACGCGCCTGACTAAATCCACTGTTCGGTACGCTTCGCCTGCAGGAGGGGCTCAGGCTCGGGCACGTCCGCATTGCTGGGATCCCCTGCCTTCTGGCCCAGCTCTTCCAGGGTCGGCGAAGTAAGATTCTTGTGGATCACGGTGACGCGAGCAAGACCAGCGGAATCATCGCTCACGCCCACCCCCTTGCCGAGGATTGGCATCATGATGAGGATCGCTGCCCCGAGAATTGCCGCCAAAACGATCTGCATGGCCACCTCCTCTCGCCGCTCGAGTGTCAAGGCCTAACGCAGGTTCCCCGGCAAAGTTCCATCCTCAACCGAGAAAAGCCATAGCGCAGAAGTTGCAATCAACGGCTGTCGGGGCTGTTTCCCCAGAAAAATTGCAAGGAAGTCCAATTCCTTGGCCTGATTGATGTTTATCTTGTCCGGACAATTCCACGGTTGACGGGTCAGGCGCCCGCTGTGCAAAGCTGAACCTCAACAGGAGAATGCTCGGTTTTGGGGGCAGGGGCCTGGCGAGGACACCTGCAAAGGCCCCCTTCACCCGTTTTGGACTTTCTAGGAGGCGGGCAGTCACAGCGCTGGAAGGAGTGAAATGGCACTCACGAGCGACTCATACGAATACTACGACAAGCGCTTTTACGATCTTACCGTTCACATCGCCGATCTGGAGGAACTGTTCAGCGGCTGTCGCTGGGCAGAGGGGCCGGTTTGGTTCAACGATGGCGGCTATCTCGTATGGAGCGACATCCCCAACAACCGAATGCTGCGCTGGAGCCCTGATCTCGGTGCCGGCGTATTTCGCGCCGTTTCGAACTTCTCCAATGGCAGCACCCGTGACCGTCAGGGAAGGCTTGTTTCCTGCGAACACGGCACAAGACGCGTGACTCGAACCGAACCCGACGGTTCGCTCACGGTGATTGCCGACAAACACCAGGGCAAGCGGCTGAATTCTCCGAACGACGTTGTTGTGAAGTCCGATGGCAGCATCTGGTTCACCGACCCCAGCTATGGCATTCTGTCAGACTACGAGGGCTATAAGGCAGACATGGAGCAGGATGGCTGTTTTGTATACCGTGTCGATCCCTCAACCGGTCACACTCGCATCGTGGCCGATGATTTCGTGAAACCGAACGGACTTGCCTTTTCTGCCGACGAGAAAATTCTCTATATCGCCGATTCCGGTTTTTCTCACGATCCCGCCGGGCCCCATCACATCCGCGCCTTCACCGTCGGCGAGGATGGCCGGCTGTCGCAGGGAAGGGTGTTCTTCGAAGTAAATCCGGGTGTGCCGGACGGCATGAGAGTTGATATCGGCGGGAACGTTTGGACGAGTTGTAGGGACGGCGTGCTATGCCTTGATCCCTCGGGATCAGCCCTTGGCAAAATCCGCGTGCCTCAGATGGTCTCCAACCTTACCTTTGGCGGTCCCCGTCGCAACCGTCTCTTCATCACCGCCACGAAATCGCTCTATGCAGTGTTTGTCGCAACAACCGGAGCTCAGAGTCCATGAGTGAAAAGAAACAAGTCGGCCTCATCGGTGCAGGGCTCATGGGCCACGGCATCGGCAAAAATATACTTGAAAAGGGCTACGCGCTCGCCGTCCTTGCGCACCGCAATCGCAAGCCGGTTGAAGATCTCCTGTCCAAAGGTGCGAACGAAGCCAAATCGCCGCGCGAATTGGCGCAGAGAAGCGACGTGGTAATTCTTTGTGTCACCGGTTCCCCGCAGGTCGAACAGGTGATCTATGGACCGGATGGTCTGCTGGAAGGCATGCGCCCCGGTCTGATCATTGCCGACTGCTCGACCGCCGAGCCGCAATCCACCATGCGCATTTCCGCCGACGTGACCGCAAGGGGCGGGCATTTCGTCGACACTCCGATGACCCGCACGCCGAAGGAGGCCGAAGCCGGCAAGCTCGCCTTGATGACGGGCGGTGACGGGAAAATCCTCGCTGAGATCGCTCCCATCCTCTCCTGTTTCGCCGATACCATCGTTCACGCCGGCGATGTGGGAGCGGCCCACAAGCTCAAACTCATCAATAATTTTATCGCCCTCGGCACCGCTGCCATCGTTGCTGAGGGAATGGCGGCCGCCGCTAAGGCCGGGGTCGATATGGAGGCTCTTCGCGAGGTCGTCACCGCCGGTGGAGCAAATTCAGTGATGTTCGAGCGAATCATCAAGGTCGCCCTCGCCGATGACGACACCGCGGCGAAATTCGCCATCGAAAATGCCGCCAAGGATTTACGCTATTACACCAGCATGACCGAGACGCTTCCCGTTGTGTCGTTCATTGGCGAGGCGGTCCACCAGACCTATGTGCTCGCGGAAACCATGGGATACGGTAAGCGCTATGTCCCTCGCCTGGTCGATCTGCACGGGGAAATAAATCGCGTGAAGGTGCGAAAGCGTTGAAGCGGTCTTCGTCATAGTCAAAGCTCGACGCTGGCACCAAGCTTCGCCCGCCTCGCGCACGAGGTGAAAACTTCGCGCGTTTTAGCCCCGGCCGATGAACGGCATTCTCGTTGCCATCACCGTAAGAAACTGCACATTAGCCTCCAGCGGCAGCGACGCCATATACAGAACGCCATCTGCCACATGCTGCACATCCATCGTTGGTTCCGGTTTGACCGACCCGTCCGACTGCGGCACGCCGTCTTTCATTTTCGCGGTCATGTCTGTGGCGGCATTGCCGATATCTATCTGTCCGCATGCGATATTGTACTTGCGCCCGTCGAGAGCCGTTGACTTGGTAAGCCCGGTGATGGCGTGCTTGGTGGCGGTGTAAGGCGCCGACAGGGGCCTCGGCGCGTGCGCCGAGATCGAGCCATTGTTGATGATGCGCCCGCCCGGCGGATCCTGCTCCTTCATCAGTCGGAAGGCCTGTTGGGTGCATAGGAACGGCCCGGTGAGATTGGTTGCCACCACCGTCTGCCATTGCTCCAGCGTTAACTCCTCAAGCGGTACCGCCGGGGTAAAAGTTCCTGCGTTGTTGAACAAGACATCTAGCCGGCCGAATTCGCTCCTCGTTCGGTCGAAGAGTGCCTTGACCGAGTCCCGGTTTGTGACGTCCGTGGGTACGGCAAGCGCCTGCCCGCCCAAGTCGCCCGCTTCGGTCGCCGTCTGTTGCAGCGGCTCGAGCCGGCGACCTGCCAGGACAACGCAATATCCGGCCCGAGAAAGCGTCAGTGCCACGGCTTTGCCAATGCCGCTGCCGGCGCCGGTAACGATTGCGATCTTTTTTTTCTGCGGCATCCCTTTGCGGTTATTTGATGACGTCGAGGCGCCGTGAGGTCAAGCACAATGAATCAGAGCGGCGACTTTTCGCTATGGCCGTAATCTCACTAATCCGCTATATGCTCCGTATGCGGCGGAGCTATAACTTGACCCTTAAGAGTTATCGTCCGCATGGAAACCCATAGACTGTATGCTTTGTTATTTACCGTCACCGCTCTTGGCAGCTGCACTTTAACCCCCGACTATTTTAGACCCACTGTTCCGATCCCGCCGACCTTCACCGCCAAATCTCCCGTTCCGGTCCCCTCCATAGATCCGGAATGGTGGCGGCTGTTCAGAAGCAGAACCCTCAACCGGTTGGTTGCCGAGGCGAACGCCGACAACACCGACATAGCCGCAGCCGTTAGCCGCGTCGAGCAGGCGCGCGCCTCGTTTCGCATTGCACGAGCATCGCTGTTTCCTGCGATTGAAGCCTCCGGCGATGCCACCATTACCCGCACCAAAGTGGAAGGCATGTCGGCGCAGACCAGGAAATCGCTCGCCGCCGCCGGAAACTTGAATTACGACTTCGACATTTTCGGCGGCAATCGCGCCGCTACCGCTTCAGCCCGTGCCGAACTCGCCAGCAGCTACTTTGATCGCGAATTTGTCGAACTGACGATCCAGTCAGAAGTTGCGCTAACCTACATAAGCCTTCTCCTCGACAGGGAAAGGGTTCGCATCTCCGACGGCACGATCGTCAACTTCAACGAAGTCCTTCACATCGCCGAGGCGCGCTTCGAAGCTGGTGCTGCAACCACTCTCGACATCTCGCAACAGAAATCCGCCCTTGCTTCAGCCCGCGCCATTCGCGCCGAGCTTGTCGAACTGGTCCGCAATTCGGAAAACGCGTTGGCAGTTCTGCTTGGCGATGCTGCCGGCACTCTCAAGGTCAACGGTACCGGCTTGAACGATCTTCGCGCGCCCAAGGTTTCCCCCGGGCAGCCGGCTGCCCTGTTGTATCGTCGCGCCGATATCAGACGCGCCGAGGCCGATCTTATCGCTGCCAATGCCGATATCGGTGTGGCAAGGTCAGCGCTTTTTCCCTCTCTCTCACTCGATCTCGATGCCGCGGTTGCTACCGATCCCCTCACCACCACGATTGCGATCGGATCGAGTCTGTTGGCTCCCATTTTTCAGGGTGGAAGATTGCGCGCAGGGGTTAAGCTGTCTGAGGCGCGCAAGGCCGAGCTCGTCGAGGCCTACCGCAAGACCGTTCTCGTGGCCCTTCAGGAGGTGGAAGACGCCCTGGCCGCTGTCAAGGCCGCCCAGCAGCGAGTCGCCGACCTTTCCATCGCACTGAATGAGGCGCGCAGCGCCTATCGTCTGTCGCGCGTCCAGTATGAAGCAGGTGCCATCGACTTCCAGACCCTTCTTGATGCTCAGCGGACCCTTTTCGTGGCGGAGGAAGCCCTCGCTATTGCCCGCTTCGACCGGCTGGCAGCTGCAGTGCAACTTGTAAGGGCCTTAGGTGGCGGTTGGGTCGAGCAGCAGGCCGCACTCCGCTCCGATTATTCCGCCGGCTGAAGGTCGTGGCTACGGGCTGGCAAAGCCCACCGCTTGTTGTAGAATTGCAAAAGGCTGCGGAAATCGAAGGTGATGACCTACAAAACGCTTCTTGTATCCCTGAACGAGATCGAGCGCCTCGATGCATTGCTTGAGATAACCCTCAAGCTGGCCGCCGATCAGCGCGCCCATGTATTGGGCCTCTATGTCATTCCCGCGCCCGCCGTCTATCCCGCGGTCGGGCCGTATGTCGTACCGGAAGTTTTCGACGGCCTCACCCGCTATTTCGAAGAGCAATCCAAGGGTACCAGAGCCAAGTTCGAAGCCCTGATTAAACGCCGCGGCGTTCCTGGCACGTGGCTGGAGGTCAAGGCTTTGGCGCCCGTCATCTCCGAGACGGTCAGCGAAGTCGGAAGAATTGCCGATCTCGTGGTGGTGAGCGAGGCCAACCGCGAAGGCAAGAACGGGGTCGAGGTGGATTTCGTTGAGAATGTCATTCTAGGCCTCGGCAGGCCCGTTTTGGTGGTGCCCGGCAGAACGGCGGCTCTCGACACCGCCCAGATAGTTTGCGGTTATAACGGATCGAAGGAGGCCGCCCGCGCCATCCACGATGCGTTACCCATTCTTCGCAACGCCAAGGATGTTCGCGTCGTTTGGGTCGATCCCCCAAAAGACCGCGAATTGGCTGCCCCTCCCGGAGCGGACATGGCTGAAAGCCTTCAGCGTCACGGTGTCAAGGCAACAGCACAAGCCGTTGAATCAAATGGCGCCAATCCAGCCGAAGCTGTAATGGCCAAAGCCCGCGAGGTTGGTGCCGGCCTCATTGTCATGGGAGCCTATGGCCATTCCCGCATAAGGGAATTCGTTTTGGGCGGCGCCACCCGCCATGCTCTTTCCAACCTCGCCGTGCCGTTGCTCATGTCGCATTGACTTTGCACGAGGATTACGAGCCCTCGTTGATCGCGGTGAGGATTGTGTGAACATTATGTCGCATCATGTCGATGTAGGTGGCCGCAGGTCCGTCCTTTTTGGACAGCGCATCTGAAAACAAGGCCCCTGCGATCTTCAAACCCGTCTCCCTGCCGATCTGCTCGATCAGTCGCTTGTCGCTGATGTTTTCGACGAACAGCGCCGAAGCCTTCTGCTGCCTGA
>DATBLQ010000070.1:0-59176 GCA_036555325.1 Aestuariivirgaceae bacterium
GTCCAGGGCCTCAGGGCCGGACAGACGGCGACCGACAGCTTCACCTACACCATGCGGGATGCCGCAGGCGCCACCAGCTCCACCACCCTCACCGTGACCGTCACCGGTACCAACGACGGCCCGGTGGCGGTGGCCAACACCGCCGCCGTGCAGGAGGATGTCACCACCTCGGCCTCGGGCAACGTGTTGACCAACGACACCGATGCCGATGTCGGTGACACCAAGACGGTCTCCGCCGTGAACGGGGGTGCCGGCAACGTCGGCGTGGCGGTGGCTGGCACTTACGGGTCGGCGACCATCAATGCCGACGGCAGCTACAGCTACACTCTCAACAACGCCAGTGCCGCCGTCCAAGGCCTCAGGGCCGGACAGACGGCGACCGACAGCTTCACCTACACCATGCGGGATGCCGCAGGCGCCACCAGCTCCACCACCCTCACCGTGACCGTCACCGGTACCAACGACGGCCCGGTGGTCAATGCAGTTGCTACACCGACGGTTTACTTCGACAGCAACGGCAACGGCCAGTTCGATTCTGGCGAGGCCAGCAGCAGCTTCACGAGTGGGACGATCAGCAGCGGAACGGAAACGACCCATACGCGACATTTCGATATTCCCACAACGGCCGATCCGGGCAATACGAAGGTCGTCATTTCCTTTGCCACCATCGACAATTCCGGTACGGTACTCGTGAACGGAACGAACATCGCTTCGCAGCAGTATCTCGAATTCGAAAACGCCAATTTCAATGCGGCGACCGATGCGCACGTGACGTTTGCCGACGGCACTGACGCAAACCAGCCGTGGGTGGCCAATACCAGCGGCTTGCCGCGCATCGAAATCCGCATCACCGAACACGGCATCGAGATTTGGGGCACGCGCACGTCAGCTTCTGTCGTGATGGAACAAATGGTGCTGCAGAACGGAAGCCTCGTCCTGCCCAACATCACAACGGGCCAGAACACGCTGCAAATTATCAATCACAATGACAACGGGCCGGATGGTATGAACGCCACCATCACGGTGACCAACGATCCGTTGCAGGATCGCTCGTACTCGGAGAACCAGACGGTGTCGTTCAACGTGAGCAGCGGTTTCTCAGATATCGATATTGGCGATACTATGACCTACGGCGCCTCGGGTTTGCCGCAGGGCCTGGCCATCAACCCATCAACTGGCCTCGTGTCGGGCACGATAGCAAACAATGCTGCCGGAACCTACACCGTTACCTTCTCGGTAAATGACGGCAATGGCGGAACGGCCAGCGACACGGTGACCTTCACCGTTGGAAACACCAACGTCGCTCCGACAAGCCTAAGTCTCACCAATTCATCCGTTGTGGAAAATGCGCCGACAGGTTACGTCGTCGGATATGTCACGCCGGTCGATGCCGACATGGCCGATACGTTGACATATTCCTTCGTTGGCGCATCCGGTCCGTTTGCCATCGACGCGGTGAGTGGTGTCATTACGGTCAATGGGGCGCTCGATTATGAAACCACGAGTTCCTTCAACGTCACTGTGCGCGTCACGGACAGCAGCGGATCATTCATCGACCAGGCTGTCACGCTTTCCGTCCTCAACGCCACGGAAGGCAACAATGGAACCAACAACATAACCGGCACCTCGGGTAATGACATCATCTTCGGTTTTGGAGGCAATGACACTATCAACGGCGGAAACGGCAACGACCTCATTATCGGCGACGCGGGCAATGATACTTTGAACGGAGGCGCCGGCACCGACACCCTGTCGTACATGACGTCTGCCTCGGGCGTGAACGTCAATCTGAACGGCACTGTCTCGGGCGGCGACGCGGCAGGCGATTCGATCAGCAATTTCGAGAATATCACCGGTTCCAACTCTGCCGATACCCTCACCGGCAACAACAGTGCCAACGTGCTGACCGGCCTCGCGGGCAACGATACGATCAGCGGCGGGGGCGGCAGCGACACGATCGAGGGCGGAGCAGGTGCCGACACTCTGGACGGCGGGGCCGGCACAGACATCCTGTCTTATGCAAGTTCAACCGCGGGCGTCACTGTGAACCTTGCCACCAACACCGCCTCGGGTGGTCATGCAACCGGCGACATCATCTCAAACTTCGAAAGCATCCTTGGTTCTAACAATAACGATGTGCTCACCGGCAACTCGTCCGCCAACACAATTACAGGCGGAGGTGGTGACGATACGATCAACGGGGGCCTTGGAAACGACACCCTCGCCGGCGGAGCGGGTCATGATCTTTTCATCTACCAAGTGGGCCAGGGCAACGACTCCGTCAATGGAGGTGCGGGAGCAAGCTGGATGGATGTCATCCGGTTGCTGGATTCAGGCGGCGGCAGCAACCTTGTCTATGGGGTCGACTGGACGCTTTCCCTCACTTCGGGTTCGATCACCCACACCGACACCACCAACGGCATTATGAACCTCACTGCAGATAGCGATGGCTCGATCAGCCTCACAAGCGGCGGCACCGTAACTTTTACCGACATCGAACGCATCAATTGGTAGATTTTGCCAGCTGGATATCACGCGTCTGTTCGACCCACCCCCCGCCCAGAGCACTCACCATCTCCACCGCTGCAACCAGGCGATCGAACCGCGCCAGGGCGAGGTTGTCTTGTGCGAAGAACAACGTCCGCTGGGCATCGAGCAGCGTTTGGAAATCGATCGTGCCCGCCTCATATTGAACCCGCGAAAGGTTATAGGCATTGCGCGATTCCTGCAGAGCAACCGTGAGATCGGCAAACCGCTGCTGCGCGCTTCGCACTGCTGCCAAGGCATCTTCAACCTGTTGTAAGGCAACGAGGACCGTCTTGCGGTAGACTTCGACCAGTTCCGCTTTCCTCGCCTCCGAAAGGCGAACCCCCGCCTTGAGCCGCCCCCCATGGAATATCGGAGCCAAAAGAGACGATCCGATCGAAATCGTTGTCGTTACCGGATTGTTTGCAACCGCCGCTTCAAGATTTAGGCCGAGAGCTGGGAACAGTGCCGCTCGCGCTACGCCGATGTCGGCATTGGCCGCGATCAGATCGGCCTCGGCGCGGCGAATGTCGGGCCGCCGGTAGAGCAGGGCCGCGGGCTGGCCCGGCGTGACCTTGGGAACTTTCAACGCTGTAAGCCCGCTTCCCTTGACCTTGAGCGTACCGGCGGCATCTCCCAACAGTACAGCTAGGGCATTTTCCGCATTGCGCATATCTCGCAAAAACAAGGCCCGCGCGGCCCGTGCCGAAGCAAGTTCGGATTTCTGCCTCGATACATCGAGCGTGGACGTGGCGCCGGCCTCGAAGCGCGCCTCTGCCACCCGCAACACTTCCTCAAAGTTTGTGATCGTATCGGCGGAAATGCCCAACTGGTCGCGCGCCAAAAGGAACGAGAAATAGGTAGCAGCGACCTCAGCTTGAATGGAAAGCTTGATCGCCTCCTGATCGAATTGTCGACTGGCTATA
Source organism: Aestuariivirgaceae bacterium (assembly GCA_036555325.1). Lineage (GTDB taxonomy): Bacteria > Pseudomonadota > Alphaproteobacteria > Rhizobiales > Aestuariivirgaceae > DATBLQ01. The sequence goes on from DATBLQ010000070.1 coordinate 3,453, forward strand.
TCGGCCCGCGCCGATTGAGTTTCGGCGCGGTTCCTACCGAAAAGATCGAGGTCGTACGATAGGGTGACGTCGCCCGTCAGCGTCTTCTCGGTGCGGGCGGGGGCATTGCGCGGGTTGATCCGCGCGATGCTGGCTTCTCCGGATGCATCGATAAACGGAAACAGCGAGGCTCGCGCGATGCGATACAAGGCTCGGGCCTGTTCGATTCGATGAACCGCCGCAGCAGTATCGGTGTTGTCTCTATCGGCTTCCGCAACCAGCGCGTTGAGTGTCTTGTTGCTGAAGATCCTCCACCATTCAGGGTCGATATTCGGAACGCCGGCCAACGACTTGGTGGTAAAACTCGGAGGAATGGGGAGCTCGGGCCTAACGTAGTCGGGAGTGAGTGAGCAGCTTGCGGCAAAACAGGCAACAAGAATCGCAAGTGCCAGCCTTGTTTGTCTCATCGCGCTCATGATTGAACCGCAGCCGAGGCAATCGGATGCGCCCGTTAGGTTTCTAACCTGCTCACCGACATACCTCAGACGCGTCGGTTCCGTGGCTCGGAGCAGACGATTCTGGAATTCGCTATCATCGGGAATACATGGTTAAGAATTCGTTCAATCACCAGCGCGCTCTACATTGGACGCAAGCGCCCTACCCTTGCGGCCTCTTCCGGCAAAGACGGTCTTTGAGTCCCGCCGCCTGCCAATCACACGGTTAACCTAAACAATGACCGATCATTATTTCGTCGGATTGCCGGCAGGCGTTTAATTGGGCATTAGTCAGATTGAGGTTACTAATGCTTGACTGGACTCTGAAAGCGATGTGGGGAGCCGCTTGAACTACTCCATCGAAATTCTCCGGGTCAAAGGCAATCAACCTGCCTGTGCGCTGCATAGGTTTGCGCATTACGCGCCCTCGCTTCGCCTGTTACAAGAAACCATGAAGGTAGCGCTGAAATCCCCTCAATGGCCTCCTGAGGGAAACTGCTACAGGGTTCTTTCCGAAGATGGCAGGGAATTGTACCGCTGGCCCGAGCCGCGCTGAAAGACCCGGCTGTCGCCGGCGAGGAACTAGTTTCTCGCCGGCTCCTTCCCGACAAAGCTGATTAGGGAGCCGTATCCGTCGATGCTCAGGTTCACAAACTTGCACTCCCCGGTGAAATACCAAGTGACTGTTCGACGCTGCCCCTGCGAGTCTGTGACAGCACCCTTCACCTTTGAGTCGCTTTCGCTCAAGAATTCAACCTCGGATCCTTTGTATTCTGAAAAGCTGGGGGCGAGCACACCCACTACGAAGCGCTTCACTCTATTCCGCTGAGCGTTTCTTTGGATTTCAGAATAGCGTTTCCAGTCCCTGCCGGCAGCTAGCTGGGCTATTCTTTCGCCCTCGAAATAGCGTTCGTAGAGTGTGCTGAGTCTATTCGGGTTGCCTAACGCAGCCGACCCTGCATCCATAGCTTCGCGAATACAAGATTGCCTTGTATTCGACACACTCGCCGCAGCTGAGTCAGCAACCAGCAACCACACTGCACCGATCGCGGCAGCCTTGATGTACATGAAAATCCCTCCCCTTATCTGAGAGGTCTAAGCTTGCATGGGGCAAGTAAATTATGGTGAACAACGGCAACCCTTCGCTTTTGAGAGGTAATTCTCCCTCGCATTGGAAATGCCGGTTTGATTAAAAGTTTAGCCATCTAGTTTTCCGCACCATCGCTAGGTTAACGACCCCTGAACTGCCTGATTGAAACCGGGACAAATGAGCCAACAGCGGCCAGATCAAGCGGAATATCGAGCATCGGAAATGTGCCCTGCCAGGACGAGGCCTCTAGGCTGGCCTCGCCTGGGCGAACGGAATATAATTTCGCCGGGAAACCAGTTTTGAGGTCATGAAGTGCCCGCCCTTGGTCGGAGATTTCTTAAAACTTTCGCCTACGCAGCGCCTGCCCTTCTCGTTATTGATCTAGCAGCGATCGGCTTTGCAGAAGACCAAGAGCAAGTCATTCAATGCAAAAAGCTTCCTGCAGCAGTTAGGGCAGCTTTTGAAAAAACCTATCCGATGGCAACGATTAAGTCCTGCGCCAAGGAAACTGAACGAGGCAAGGTTGCCTATGAGATCGCCAGTGTCGATGGAAACAAGCGCCGTGACGTTCTCTATTATTTTAGTGGAAAGTTAATTGTCGTTGAGGAGACCATTTCCATCAGAAATTTGCCCGCGCGGGTGAAGCAAGCGGTCGACAGAAAGTTTCCCGAGGGTGAAATCGTTCTCGCCGAGAAACTAACCCGTGGATCATCCATAAGCTATGAGTTTCAGATAAGACACAAGGGCAAGACTGTGGAGATCGCTTTTGACCCGCGGGGTAAAGAAGTTGAGCAATAAAAAGCGTAGAGGTGGCTCGACGAGCCGCTTGAGAAGTCAACTCGCAATTGACATGACAATGCAAACCTTCGATGCGCCGCGAGAGATCAACCTCGCCTAGTTCGACTAGGGGGTGGTTGAAGAAACTACATAGAATGCCAAATTCGAGTTTGCGGATAGTTACATCATTTTTTAGTGCTATCCTCAAACAAGGCGCCGGGCCGATTTCCAAAATGACCCTCACCATTTTTATTCGCTCCACCATCTTTCATATTTCTTTGGCGTTCATCGCGGTGACATATTTGATACTCTTGCCGCTTATCCTGTTCCCAAGACCAATTACACTTTCGATCACCCGCTCCTTTCTTCGTACTAAATGGTTCTTGCTGAAAACGATCTGCGGACTTTCGCTTGAGGTTCGAGGTCTGCAATATGTGCCCCAAGGTCCAGCATTGATCGCTTCAAAGCATCAGTCGACGGCTGAAATACTAGCACTGCAAATGATACTTACCGATCCGGCGATGATCACAAAAGCCCAAAATCTTCGCTTGCCCATTGTGGGTTGGGTGCTGATGAAGCTAGGCCATTTGCCCATCGACCGTAGCCATAGTTTGCGATCTCTTGTTCGCCTATTCGGCCTCGCAAAGGAACGAGTGCGGGCGGGCCGGCAGGTGGTTATTTTTCCGGAAGGCACACGGCGCGCGCCAGCGAGCCCGCCAAAATACTTGCTGGGTGTCGCGTTTCTGTACAAAAAGCTCGCTTTGCCATGTACGCCCGTGGCTCTCAATGCCGGTCTGTTCTGGCGCAGGCGCAGTTTTGTCAGGAAACCGGGCGTGATCGTTATTGAGTTTCTTCCCGCAATCCCGCCGGGTCTGCAATCTGGAGAATTCATGGCCACGCTAGTAGACAACATCGAATCGGCTGCGGCTCGTTTGTCTTGCGCACCCGGCAGCATTCTTGCGGCCGATTGAACCGCCGGGCTCGGTCAATCCGCATGAGTTCATGGTCGGGACAAAGATTGCAAAATGACCTCTTTGATGCAAAGGTAGAACGTAATTAGGCGGATAATTTTCATGCTTCAATCTGTCGAACAGCAGCTTCCTGACCCAGAAACCCTCAACCGACTCTTGGACGTTATAGCCAAGGAGGGGATCGTTGATAGAGATAAGCTGTTGCTGGACAGCACGCTTGACAGCCTGGGTCTGAAATCGGCCGACGTGGTGGTTGTGCTCATGGCTGTCGAGGAACAATTTGGCGTTTATATCCCACTCGATGATACGCTTTCGGAAGCCAAGAACCTTCGCGAATTCATTGCCGCGATTGCCCTGCATCTGCAGAAGGCGAAACCGTGAATTGCCGAAGGCGGGTGGTAATTACAGGCATGGGCTGTGTTACCGCGCTCGGTCTTGGCGTGGATCGATTGTGGCAGGGCGCGCGCTCGGGAAAAAGTGGCGTAAAGCTCCTCAATCTTGAACGAACTCAGCAACAGCAAGTACAAACTGCTGCGCACCTAGACGCTTTCAACCCTTCCTCCTGCCTCGACAAAACAATTGTCGATAGTACGGATCGATTTGCTCAATTCGCCTTGATCGCTGCCATGGAAGCGGTTCAACAGGCTTCTGCAGACGCGCCTTTACCCATCAATGAGCGCACGGGAGTTATCGTCGGCTCAGGCATCGGCGGTGCAAGAACGTCGGACGACCAGCATTTTGCCTTCTACGTATCTAAGACCCGGATTGACCCTTTTACCATTCCTCGTGTGATGCCGAATGCCGCGGCATCGCATATCAGCATGAGATATGGAGCCAAGGGCCCGAGTTTCGCCGTTTCAAGCGCGTGCTCCTCGGGCTCGCAGTCCATTGGGTTGGGATTGCAAGCCATTCGAAGCGGTTCAATCGACACGTGCTTTGTCGGCGGTAGCGAAGCGTTGATCACTCCGGCCACATTTCGTTCCTGGGAAGTACTCCGCGTAATGACCAGCACACTGTGCCGCCCTTTCTCGAAAGGAAGAAATGGCATGGTACTGGGAGAGGGTGCGGCGGTTATCATAATCGAGGCTGAAGATACGGCTCAGTCGCGCGGCGCGAAACCAATCGCCATTCTTGCAGGCTACGGCACATCGAGCGATGCTGGTGACATCGTTCGGCCCGATCCCGATGGGGCGGCACGTTGCATCCGGCTGGCGCTGGATGATGCCGAACTCAAGCCGGCAGATGTAGGCTACGTCAACGCACACGGTACCGGCACTGTTCTTAATGATATCAGCGAAACCATGGCTCTGCAGGCGGCGTTCGGCCAAGACATTGCATCCGTGTCAGTCTCATCCACCAAGCCCATCCATGGTCATGCTTTGGGAGCGGCCGGGGCCATCGAGTTGGTGATAGCTGTTTGCGCGTTGCGCGATCAGGTAGCGCCACCAACCATTAACTGGGTGGAAGCAGACCCCCGTTGCATTCCCAATCCTGTCGCCAACATCGCATTGTCTCGAGAGATACCCGCAGCATTGTCCAATTCATTCGCGTTTGGCGGCATCAATGCTTGTCTTGCTGTAACGCGGGCCACTTAGGCATGCCTCGCCAAGATTTAGTGCTGGGCTCTTTCACCGTTTCCACTGACAACGAGGAGGTTGATGCCTTTGCTGAAGCGCTGGGGCTTCCTCTTCAACCGAATGAAGTTCCGATTATCTACTCGCTTCGCTTGTTGACCAAACCCTCTGTTATGGAAGCCATCAATGCGGCGACCAAAACGCCTGCCCACTCGTTATTTCATCAAAAGCAAACGTTTCTGATCCATGCCCCCTTGGAACGCAATAATGTTTACGAACTTGCGGTAACACTCCGCACGGATGGTGAAAATCCTCCGCTCTACGAGCTTAAAGGTTCCATATCGGACATGAGCGGTAGAACGGTGATGGAATTCAATACGCGCGTGATATCAAAACGGAATGTAGTTCGTGTCGACTGAAACCCCGGCCCTGGTTTCTTCATTCATGCTCGACTGTATTACAGCCAAGCAGGTCGAGCGTTATGCTGAGGCCTCTGGTGACCGGAATCCGATTCACCTCTCCTGGAAGGCGGCGCAGGAAGCCGGATTAGACGCTCCCATCGTTCACGGTGCTTTCATCATTGGTCAATTCGAAAAATTGCTGCGAGTTTGGCGGCCCAAATCAATTATCCGAAGTATGTCGGTTCAGTTTGTCGCTCCCTTGCCGGTCGGCAGCAGTCTACAGGTCAGTGGACGTGTGGCGAGTTCGTGCGAAGTGTGCACGATCCGCTTGGCGGCGCGTTCGCAAGCAAAGTTGGTAGCGGTCGGACATGCCGTATTGACCTAAGAGCTCACACGCTAGCCTCAGTCGATGAATGCCCTAGGCGTTGCGCGCCTGCAACGGAGGCGCCCACTCGGCGAAATCTGTTTTGATGCGCGAATAAACAAGTGGATGTTGTTTTGAAAAATTCGGCATGCGCCTGCCAGGGACATAACCGGCGGGAGAAGCAAGAAGCCACCCATTCCGGGCGGTCCAGCGGCGCGGATCGAGGCCCAGATATTTGAAGTCGGAGCGTGAAACCGCCCCTCGAAGCTCAATTAAGGCAGCAATTTTCAGAGCCTTGATCTTCCACGGCGTCAGGCGCACCGGTGCGGATGCTCCCGCCAAGACATCAGGTACGTAGGCTGGCAGCGAATGACGTTTGGTCGGACACCACTCATGCCATGGCGAACTGGGCGATCGGGTATTGGGACCTGGGAGCTTTGGTTCGATGCGCTGTTTGTTGGGAACAAAACTGATGATGGTTAGGCCGATATACTCGCAAACTGCGCGGAAATGGGCGCCGCTGGCAGCGGGGACAAGGAGAGCGCGGCAATCCGGACCGACGTCGCATACAGATTTTCCATATTCGAGACTTTGATTGATTACGGAAATGTTCAAGGCGAGCTTCGCTTGGAGACCGATCTGGAAACCGTCTTTGACGCGCACCAGCAGAATGTCCCAACCCTCTGTCTCCGCATAAGCGATCCATTGGCCTGCATATTCGCGCTCAAGCGCAGCACGAAACACCGAACAAAGGTCAGCCTCGCTGTGAAATGCCCGCCGCTTTTTTCCTGGCACAGCCTGTCTCCCGAATCAGTCCGCCCACAGTGCTGATGTTATCACTCTGCGGACGTATCGGTTCAGCAAGCTTCGAAATATGTCGCGCGGCTGGACTTCCGCTTAACCACTCGTCTTTGCGCTGACTCCGTCGTATTGTGAGCTGACATTTGCACGTTCGCTGGATAGGCCTCTCAATGACTAGTTACAGTAGAGATCGGATTAGCGCGATCCACCACGAACTTCATCGCCATTTGCCTTCGGAACCTGCGCTGCGGGTGAAGGCCTTAGAGACGATCCTGATCGAGAAAGGTCTCATTGACAGCCAGTCGATTGATGCTTGGATTGAGGCATTCAGCGAGGATATCGGACCCAAACGCGGAGCGCAGGTCGTGGCTAGAGCTTGGGTCGATCCGCAGTACAAAGCACGCCTCATCGCCGATGCCCCGGCAGCAATCGACGAGTTGGGCTACCTAGGTTACGCAACTTGTCATCTAAAAGTCGTCGAGAATACCGATCGTTTGCACAACTTGGTGGTTTGCACGCTTTGCTCTTGCTATCCCATTTCAATCCTGGGCGTAGCGCCGAACTGGTACAAGACAGCGGCCTATCGGTCCCGCGCCGTTCGCGATCCCCGCGGGGTTTTGGCTGAATTCGGGGCGATTATCGACGATCAGATAGAAGTACGCGTCTGGGATAGCACAGCTGAGCTTCGCTATATGGTTCTGCCGCAACGACCGGCCGGAACGGCAGGCTGGACCGAAGCCAAGCTCGCCGGACTGGTGACGAGGAATTCAATGATTGGCACGCATCGCGACCTCACACCGAAAACTGCGGCGTGATCCATGGATGGCATGCACGACCTCGGTGGCAAGGAACGCTTTGGCCCCATTGACGTAAATGAGCGCGAAGTTCCTTTCCATTCTCCATGGGAAGGACGGGTGTGGGCAATCGTAATGCTGACGCGGCTGAGGGGCGGGTCACTTGACTGGTGGCGCCATGTGCGAGAGCTCATCGAACCCACCGACTACCTTACCCGCCGCTATTTCGATCAATGGCTGCAGACACAGACCGCTGCCTTGATCGACGCTGGAGTACTGACTTTGGATGAAGTGGTCTCAGGCAAGGCCGCATCTTCTCCAAACGTGCGCCCCCCGCTTATGCAACGCCGTGATGTCGTCGCGCAGTTTGCATCAATGGCAACCTCATTCTCCCGGGAGATTAACTCGCCTCCCGTCTTCCAGCCAGGCGATAGCGTGCGTGCAAGATTGATGAGCGCCCCGGGTCACACTCGTTTGCCCGCCTATGTGCGTGGTCACGTCGGCGTGATACACGCTCATCACGGCGCGCATATATTTCCCGATGCCAGTGCCACGGGAGAAGAGCGAGCAGAGCACCTGTACTCAGTTGCCTTTAAGGCGAGTGCGTTATGGCCAGAGGCCTCGAAGCGTACCGACCAAATCTTTTTGGACCTCTGGGAGAGCTATCTTGAGCAAGCCTGAAACAGCAATCATACGTCCACGTGAGCGGAAGGATAAAGGACCGGTGTTTGACGAACCTTGGCAAGCCCACGTCCTTGCGATCGTCGATGCTCTTTGCGCGGCTGGAACGTTTACTGCAACGGACTGGTCAAAGCTTCTCGGCGAAGAACTCCGGCATGCAGAAGAAAGCGCCGCGCCAGACAATGCGGCCACATACTATGAGGCCTCTCTCAGAGCGCTGGAACGGCTACTCATCAGTGTCGGCATCGCAACACCGGAGACGATTGCAGATCGGCGCGACGCTTGGGTCCGCGCCTACCTTGCGACACCGCATGGACAACCCGTCAACCTTTGAAACGGAAAACGCAGCACGGACAAAGGCTGACCTCTAGGTATCGGATTGCGGTGCCCACCAAAACTCTACGGCACGCCTCCACCGCCGCCAGGGCGGAAAGGCGGCGAGGTAAGCAGCATGGAAGCTACGCTATCGGGCAGGCTGCCGAGCGGGTGCTTGCGGCTCGGCATTCCATCGACAAAGGGTAAAAGCTGGTGGCGCGCGACTTCGAAAACTCGGCGCAACTCCGCTACCGGATGCCGATGCTCGTCGACACGAAGGTCGAGATAGGGAAATTCCTCCTTCCAGTAGACTTTGACAGCTGCCGACTGCCGCCCGCGTTTGTCGCCGCCTGCACTCTGTCCTGCTTCAAGCACGACAATCAGCCGTTCCGGCAAAGCGAGTTCCTTTGCGCGTTCGAACGCGGCCGCCATTGCCTCCACGGTGGCTGATCCAACCAGCATGTTTCCTTGGACAGCAAAGTTCGTTCCGGTTATGTGGCCGGCCCAGGGTACGCAATTCTCTCCCGTGTGAGCACCGCTCTGTCCCGCCTTGTCGACAATACCGATTTGTCGAACGTCCCGCCCTGGATCTTCGGCAATCAACTTTTCTAGCGCTTTTCGGGCGGCCATCCCTTTTGTCATGAGTGCAATGCCGTCGATGCCAAGATATGGATTGACCCAAGATTGGGTCGAGACAGCCCCACAATTGGGCGCAATGAAAGGACAGATCCCTCCGACTCCGGGCACCGCAGTCGATACAGCCACCCCTAGCATGCCCGTGCGCTCACAACGGGCTGCAATTGAGAACGTATTAAGTTGAAGCATAATTCCAGTCTCTCACAGTCAGTTCACACACCATTATTCAGCTGCCCGCCGTCGTGCACGATTCAAGTCGGGTACCGCAGCCAGCAATGTCTGCGTATATTCATGCTTGGGATTGGTGAAGATATGTTGGGCATGCCCAGTCTCGACGATTTGACCAAGGCGCATCACCGCAACCCGATCACTGATGTAACGGATAACACCCAGATTGTGACTTACGAAGAGATAAGTAAGCCCAAGTTCGCGCCGAGTTTGCTTGAATAGATTCAAGATTTGCGCTTGCACGGAAACATCGAGAGCCGATGTTGGTTCATCTGCAACGATGAGCGCCGGTCTCAAGATAATAGCCCTCGCGATGGCCACCCGCTGACGTTGCCCACCTGACAGTTGATGCGGAAGACGTTCAGCAATCCCGGCATTGAGGCCGACAAGCTCTAGTGTCTCGCTTACTAGTCTTCGCCGCTCCGCGGCGCTGCCTATTTCGTGCACTTGCAGTGGTGCCACCATGATCTGGCCAACACTTTGACGTGGGTTGAAGGATGAGGCTGGGTCTTGGAACACCGCCTGCAACCGCCGCCGCATCGCTTGCAGGTCACGGCCCCGCAGCCTCTCGACTTCGCGTCCTTCAAACAACACTCGACCATTTGTTGGTCGAATGAGCCGCAGCGCCATTCTGAGCAATGTGGATTTTCCTGAGCCCGACTCGCCGACGATGCCGAAGGTCTCGCCTGGATACAACTCAAGCTTTACACTATCTACAGCGCGCAGTTTCCGTCGCGTCCACGGGAACAGACCAGACTGAAAGTCCTTCGTCACGTTACAGAACTGTATGATCGGCTGAGCCATCACGCTATCATGATATTGAAGCTGCAGATGACACCGGCGACTCCACGAGCAACCAGCACCGCGCCTCATGGCCGCTGTTCGCCTGCAAGAGGGGCGGTTCCCTGCCACAAGGAGCGAAACGGTAAGGGCAGCGATCTGCAAAGCGGCAGCCGGCTGGAAGCTCGAATGGCTGCGGTATCGTGCCTGGGATTGACAACAGATCCTCATGGACGGTTCCGACGGTAGGCGTCGCCCTCAACAGCATTTGCGTGTAAGGGTGAGCAGGATTGTCAAAGATTGTCTCGACTGGACCTTGTTCCAGCACGCTGCCCGCGTACATTACATAAACCCAGTCGCATAACTCCGAAATGACTCCAAGATCGTGGGTAATGAACAGAATCGCTGTCCCATGACTCTCGCGAATTTCTCTTAGTAGACGCAACACTTGCGCCTGCACGGTCACATCGAGGGCAGTTGTCGGTTCATCGGCTATCAAGAGTTCGGGTTCTAATGCCAAGCCCATGGCGATCATGGCACGCTGTTGCATGCCGCCGCTGAATTGATGTGGGTATTCATGCGCCCGTCTTTGCGGTTCTGGTATGTGCACTGCGCTCAAGAGACCAAGGGCACGCCGCTTGGCCTCTTGCCAAGGCGTACGTCGATGAATGTTGAACGGCTCTCCGACTTGCATATCAACCCTTAGTACCGGATTGAGCGCACGTAAGGCATCTTGGGGGATGTAAGCGATACGATCGCCCCGGAGCTTGCGGAAGGCAGCCTCCGGCAATCGTGTAAGCGCTTGTCCGGATAGTCTGATCTCACCTGAAAGCTGTGCGCGTTGGGGTATGAGACCCAAAACCGAAAGAGCCGTCATTGTCTTGCCGCTGCCAGACTCGCCGATAACGCCAACGATCTCTTTCGGCCAAACTTCAATATTCACTTTATCGACCACGCGCGCAAGGCCGCGCTGCATCGCGATCTCAACCTGGAGGTTGTCGATGGCGAGGGTCGGCGGCCTGTCAGTGCACTGATGTGCGCGTAAGTTGCCCATGCTAGTCCCGCAGATGTGGATCGAACACATCCCGCAAGCCGTCGCCGACCAGATTGAAACCCAGTACGCAGAGAAACATCGCCATGCCAGGGGCAATGCCAAGCCATGGCGCCTGCGCCATGAAGCCACGGCCAGTGCTGAGCATGTTGCCCCACGAGGGTTCCGGGGGCTGCGCACCGAGTCCTAAGAAACTCAACGCAGACTCAAGCAATACTGCGTAGGCGAAGGCTACGGCCGCTTCCACCAGCAGCGGTGTCACCACATTTGGCAAAATCTCGCGCGTCAGAATGCGCCCATCGCTCATCCCGATCACTCGCGCGGCATCGATGTATTGCTGACGCAGAACATCGTTGGTAGCAGCGCGTGCCAGTCTGGAGAAACCAGGGATGAAAATGATGCCGATGGCGATCATGGCATTCAGCATACTGGTCCCGAGACTTGCCATGAGTATTACAGCCAAGAGAATTGCCGGGAAAGAGAACAGCAGTTCCATGAACCTCATTAGAATGAGGTCAATCCAGCCGCCAAAGTAAGCGGCAAGAATTCCGATGATGGTACCGCCGAGAAGGCCAACCCCGACGGCAACAAGAGCGACCTCGATCGAAATGCGCGCCGCATAGATGACCCGCGATAGTTCGTCGCGGCCAACTTCGTCCGTTCCAAGCCAGTGGCCGGTGCTAGGCCCCTGCAGCATGTTCGAGACATCCAGATCATAGGGAGAAAAGGGAGCGATCAACTCTGCAAAAATGGCGCAAAGTAAAACGATGCTGACGAGACCACCGCCAATAAGCAAGAGAAGCCACCGACGCCAATTGAAACGACGTCGATGGCGCGACGAACCGGAGTCCACAACGGCGGTCATGTTGCTCCCTTTGCCCGCACCAGACGCGGATCAAGCAGTGCCGCGATGATATCCACCACCATATTTGCGGTCAGCACCACAACCGTGATCACCAGTGCTGCCGCCAGCAGCACGGGATAGTCGCGATTAATGATGCCGACCAGGACGAGGGAGCCAATTCCGGGCAGCAAGAAAATGTCCTCTATTATGACCACCCCGCCGAACAGAAATCCGAACTCCACTGCCCCCACGGTGAGATATGGAATGAGCGCGTTCCGTATGGCGTGACGCCAGATGACAATATTACGGGTCGCCCCCTTGGCCCGCGCAGTGCGAATGTAGTCGGAGCTGAGCACCTCAAGCATGGAGGTGCGCATAATTCGTAGCAGCAGCGCAGATGAAACAATGCCGAGAGACACCGCGGGCATCACCATCTGTCTCAGATTGAGGATTGGATTGTCGACCATTGGCGCAAAACCGCCCACCGGCAACCAGCGCAAGGTGAGCGCAAACACCAGGATTAGCAATGTCGCTAGCCAAAAGTTAGGGATGGCGCCGAACACTGTAGCCATCATGGTGATGGCCGTATCAGCCCGACGCTGATGGTAAAAGGCCGCCAGTGCGCCGAGTGGCACTGCAATGAGATTGGCGATCAGGAAAGCAAGCGTTGCGAGTTCAAGCGTCACCGGCAGGCGCTTCAGCACTTCAGGTCCTACCGGAACATGGTTTTGGAACGATTTGCCGAGATCACCTCTAAAGACCCGCAGCACCCAATCAAGATACTGTTCATGCAGTGGACGATCGAGTCCGTGCTGATGCTCAAAACGGGCGATCGCCTGAGCCGTTGCGTCAATGCCGAGCGCCGCCTTTGCGGCTGAGCCCGGCACGACATTGATCGCAACAAACAGCACGATAGAGGCGGCAAGCAGCGTCGGAAAAAACACCGCAAGACGGATTGCAATCAGGCGAAGCATTCGCTGCTTGACTCCCTAACGGCTGAACTAGGCCGCTAATAAGGCCGTTCTCTCTGCTAGCTCTCGAGATAAGCGTCCTTCAGCGTCTTGAGGAAGCCTGTACGCATCGGCTTATAGTTCTTGAGTTTGTTGCTGTGCGCAATCAAAAGCCATCCGTTGACCAAGGGAACCTGACCCATATCGTCGAGCGAAAGCTGGATCACTTTCTGATACAGCTCCTTGCGTTCGCCCTCGCTGGCGGCTGTCTTGGCTGCTTCCAGCAGCTCATCCATTGTCTTGTTGCAGTACTTCTGCACGTTGATTGCCATTCCGCATTTGTAGTTGTTGGTGAGGAAGTCATCGGGATCGGCAAGCGGCGACAGCCAATACATGCTCGTGATATCGAAATTGCTCGTCGACCACACCTCGTCCCAATAGCGCGGAATCTCCATGGTGCCAATTTTTGCGCGGATGCCAACGGCGGCAAGATTGGCCTGGATGATGGGCGCCATTGCCATCTGAGCAGGGAACGACGAAGCAATGGTCATTGTCGTGTCGAAGCCATCCTTGAAACCGGCCTCGGCCAGCAAAGCTTTTGCTTTCTCAGGGTCGCCTTCGGGCTTGAAATATTGCAGATCGACATAGCCCCAGTTCCACTCAGGAATAACGCCCCCGAGAATTGGCGTCGCTTGACCGAAGAAAGCTCCCTTGACCAGCGCTTGCCGGTCAATGGCGTGGGCAACAGCCTGTCGAACTTTTGGATTGTCGAGAGGCTTTTTGGCAGTGTTGCAAAGGAGCCAGTTGTAACGCGACCCCTCAAGCGTAACGCCAACGAGTTCCGGGCTGCTCTGAACCGTTGCCCAGTCCTTAGGTGGAATCTCATTCGAAAAGTTCACTTCTCCGGATATGACAGCGTTTGTCAGGGCAGTGATATCGGGAATAATTCGATACTCCATCTTGTCGACGTACGGTTTGCCCTTTTCGAAATAGTCAGGATTTTTCTCAAACAGGATGGCTTGTCTTGGCTCGTAGCTCACAAACTTGAAGGGACCGCTGCCGATCGGATTTGCATTGAGGTCGTGTCCCGCCTCGACCGCTTTTTTTGGCACGATGGAGGAACCAGGAAATGCCATATAGGTAAGGAACGGGCCCGTGCGTTTCGATAGAGTGAATTTGACCGTGTGCTTGTCGACCACATCAACACTGGCGATCGTCTCGACCTGGGCGCCATACGAATATCCCGAGTCTTTGGCACGCAATCGATCAAAACTGAATTTCACATCCTCGGCGGTTAGCTCATCGCCATTGTGGAAAGTAACGCCCTGACGCAGCTTGAACGTATAGATCAGCCCGTCATCGGAAATTTCGTGGCTCTCTGCAAGCTCAGGGTATGGTTTGGCGTCCGGATCTAGCGCCATCAGCGTCGAATAGACCTGTTCGATCACCACATGCGACATCCCGCTCGGGCCGCGCTGTGGATCAAAACCCGCCGGATCGGCAGAAAACGCGGCCTTCAGTACACCGCCCGGAATGGGGGTCTGGGCTTGGCTTGGACTCAGGCTGGCATCAAGCAAGCTCGTGCTTACCAGGCCGGCCGCACTTAGTGCGATTGACTGGCCGAGAAAACGGCGTCGCGTGATGCTTTTGTGGATGGCGGAGAGACCAGGCCCAAACACTTCATTATCGTTACCCGACTTCTTACTCATGACAGTCCTCCCTAAAGGTCGTCATTTTTATCATAGTTTCAGATGAACCGCCCGCCGAGATCAGGTGCGTGCCACCACAATCCGGCATGGCAGCTAATAAGCGAGCCGATGGAGAGCCGCCGCGAGCACCCTAATTCCGGCTACAATGTCCGAAATCGAGGAAAACTCCTCCGGGGTGTGGCTTCGACCGTCCTTGCTCCGAACGAAGATCATCGCGACCTTGGCGCGCCTGGCCATCTGTTGCGTATCGTGCCCGGCTCCACTCGCCATGATCATGAATGGCACAGCTTCATTTTGAGCTGCCTTTTTGAGAACAGCCAATACTTCCGGATCGCTGAGACATGGAGCATGATCGGCGGTTATGCGCCACGAGAGTTCAAGATTTCGTCGCGCCGCAACCTCCCGCATCATGTGTTCATGAGTGGCGTAAAGTTTCTCGCAGGACTCTGGATCGGGGTGACGCGCGTCAATAGTGAACTCGACACGCGCCGGAATCACAGCCGGCTTATTTGGCTCAGGGACGACCCGTCCAATCGTGGTGACCGCTGGTCTTCCCCATCGGTGAGCGGTATCGATCGCGTTCGAGGCTATCTCGGCAAAACCGGCCAGGGGGTCCTGCCGCATGTCCATCGGGAAAGCGCCCGCATGATTTTGTGTACCCTTGAGTTCGACCAAATAGTGTCGAAGCCCCGTAATGGCGCTGACTACCGCGACCGGCAAGCCGGCCTGCTCCAATACCGGACCCTGCTCGATATGGAGTTCGATAAAAACATCGATATCATCACGCTCCGCATCCCTGATCAGCCGGGAGTCCAATCCAGCGTTTTCCATTGCGCTGGCCATGGTCTCACCCTCGAAGCTGAGTTGACTCTCGGGCTCATCTGGCGAGATCGCTCCGGTGATTGCCCGCGAGCCCCAGAAATTTGCACCCGGAAATCGGCTCGACTCTTCCTCGCACAAGGCGACCGCCTCTAAGGTGCGCTTTGGAGTGCCATATCGTTCCTTCAGCGCCCTTATGGCGATCAGCCCCGCCAACACTCCCAGCGCCCCGTCGTAACGCCCGCCCGGCGTCTGACTATCGATATGAGATCCGGTAACGATTGCTTTGCCGCCGTCCGTGCCGGGGAGCCGGCCCCAAACATTTCCCACAGCATCCCGCTTCACACGGAGGCCTACTTCCTCACACCATCTTGCATAGAGATTGGCTGCAGCTACCCATTCCGCAGAGTAAACCGTCCGCCAGACCCCCGTTTCGCCCCAGGCGCCGTGGCGAGCAAGCTCCAAAATGTACTTTTCGGTGGTTTGCGGATCAATCATGTCATACACGGTCGTGGCCATAATTAACCCTACTCTTCAATCTTGCTTCAACCTAAAGATATAGGGCTCTTTATGGCCGCCCTTTGACTACATGAGCAAAATGCTCAACCAGCCGCGCGTCGAATGTTGATCAAAGATTCCTCCTCATCAGGCCGCCTTCGTTTGGCCGAAGCAATAGAAGCAGCGATTCCAGCCGCATGGGACTACGATCGGAATGCCGATATTTTCCTGACCAATTCTCGATTGGTTGAAATTTATGGCTTCTCGCCCGAGACCCAGATCACCTTTAGGGATTTCTTGAAGGCGACCCATTCGGATGATGCGGACTGGGCGCACGATCTTTTGCGGGGAGCCATTCAGCTTCCGCGAGAGGGAGTGTATCACTATCGCATCATCAGGCCTGACGGTGCGGTACGCTCGATCAAAAACAAGATCGTAGCGACGGCCCAACCGCATGATCCACAATTCGCATCAGCCTATACAGGCGTTATCGAAGATATCACTGAACAAACAAGGGCATCTCACGCGCTGACTGAAAGTGAAACCCGCCTGCGGTTGGCAATCGAAGCAGGAAAAATGGCAATTTGGGAGGTCGATCTGGAAGCAGGTACGGTAACCAACACACCGGAACTCAATCTGCTTTTCGGCTTACCGGCGGAGGCAAAACCAACTTTTGCCGAGCTTCGGGCTTTTTATGCTCCCGGTGAAGTGGAACGATTGAGAGAGGAAGGTGCAGCGCTGGAAGCCGTAAGGGAGCAATACGCCCAGGGAAACTTCAAGCCACGACGAAATTATTTTGACCCCATCGAAGATGATCGGACGCAAGTCCAGGCAGAATTATCGATTATTACTCCGAGCGGCCAAAAAAAGCGTTTGCTCTACCGAGCACAATACACCTTTAACCTGGAGGGACGCCCTCAGATCACGGGTTTGCTTGTCGATATAACCGAAAGAAAGAACGCCGAAGAGCGTTTATCCACTGTAGCGCGCGAGCTCCAGCACCGGGTTAAGAACTCGCTTGCCCTAGCCCAGTCACTGGCCGTTCAGTCATTTCGTTCATCCACTAATCCATCCCAAGCGGTCGATACCTTTCAGGCACGCCTGCAGGCACTGGCTTTGGCGACTGACCTGCTATTGATTAGCGAAGTCCGCTCTGCAGACCTGACAACCATAGTCGAAAAAATCACCGCTCCTTACCGCACCACAGGAAACGATCGGTTCTCCCTAAAAGGCTCGCCCATCTATCTTCGAGAGAACGCCGTTACGGCGATAGCGATGGTGTTGCATGAGCTGTGCAGCAACGCCGCAAAATATGGCGCACTTTCCACGGACACCGGAAGCATCTTTTTGGAATGGCAGAAGCTTCCCGGCGGAAGGATGTCCATTGCATGGGAAGAACGCGCTGGCAAAAACGTGCAGACCCCATTGAAAAATGGATTTGGTACCCAGCTGATACGATCATTGGTGGCAAACGATCTATCGGGTTCCGTCGAAATCGATTTGCTGCCCACCGGGCTGTCATGCCGGATATCGACTGGCCCCGTAACGGTGGATCGGTAGTTCCTAGTTACCACTCCCCGGCGCTGTACAGACTATGATCATTTCACGTTGAGCAGCGCAGGCGCTAAGACTTGACCTTCCACGTTTTCATAACCCGTAGTGTGTCATCAAAGCTCCTAATTCCCGCATCTGATCCCAATCCCATGGCAACCAGCGCGGCCGCAGCTTGTGCAAATCGCAAGGACGTCTCGATATCCATTTTGTGATGAAGAGCACAGATAAAACCGGCATCGAATGCATCCCCGCAGCCGGTCGTATCAACCACCTGGATGTCATAGGCTGAGGACTTCAAGCGTTTGCCGCTTCGATCAGCATAGAACGCCCCCTCGCCACCTAGGGTGAAAACACAAGACCCTGAACCACGATCTAGAAAGAACCTGGCGCAGTCCTCCGGCGTCTTTTGCTGGGAAACATCCATCGCTTCCTCAATTGACGGCATGAAATAATCGATCAACGGCAACAGGGGGTCGACAATCGCAATCGTGCTCGCGTTGGTGGCGATGAGGTCGAAGGTTACAGTGCAGCCCCGTCGCTTAGCCTCCTGTAGCAGCTTTACACTGGCCCGACCGTCGAGCTTCTTGAGTAGGCCTGTTCCGCCGAGATGGACGATGGGAGCATCGAAAACCTGATCGTACATCTCAGGAGGCACATCGAAATGATCCGACGCTCCCCGCACATGCAAGGCCGGTCGTTCGCCATTGGGGCGGATATTGAGAATGGTGGCCGAGGTGGGAACTCCCTTCAGCCGCTGCATCGCGCTGACATCGATGCCGTGTTTTTTTAAGGTCAGAAGTACCCAATCTGCCTTTTCATCGTCGCCCACGGCACCGACCGCAAGGCTGCGCAATCCCAGCTTGGCTGTGTCAACGACCGTTCCTCCAGCCGTTCCAGCGACGGTTAAACGAATTTCATCGATGAAATCGACATTGCCTTTTTCAGGAATGCGGGTCACCGGGCGACCAAGCACATCCAGGATGTATAGCCCAATGACCGATACGTCGTACTTATGATTTGGCATCCGGCAGGAAAGAACGTCCGATAGTCTAGGTTCTTCAGTCTATAGTCGCAGGTTATATTTCGCCAGCTTAGAGAAGCAACATTGCAGGCCTGCCAATGCCGTCACCGCTACAACTGCACCCGCTGCCCTGCGATAATGTTCTTTGGCGTAAACGGAATACAGCGATAACGCACACCAGTTGCATCAAAGACCGCGTTCCCCAGCGCCGCAGCCGTCGGTCCCTGAGCTGCCTCACCCGTGCCAAGGAATAGCTCACCAGGCCGATTGATAAGCACGACTTCTATAGGAGGAACCTCTTCAAAAGTTAGGATCGGATAGCTGTAGATCTTCCAATCTTCGGAAAGGACCTCCTTCTTGTCGAACAAAACTTCTTCTTTCAGTGTCCAACTCAGGGATTGGATGACACCGCCCTCCATCTGATTGGCAATCCCATCGGGACTGATGATCTGACCGCTATCGTTTGCAACAACCACCCGTACAACGCGGACGCGACCGTTCAAAGTAATGGTATTGTCACTGTCTATCTTCAACCACGAACTTAAGAGTGGATGATCCTCAAGGTCTCCGACTAGCTTGCCCGTCTGAGCCAGCGCAGCTCCGTCTAACGTCCTCGGTATTGCAAAGGAAAGAAGCAAGTACCCTGTGGCCTGCAGAAAACCGCGGCGATTGAGATGGGCAGTCATCGTTAAACCTCCTGCGAGGCACGAAGAATTGCGCGAACCACGCGATTATGGGTTCCACATCGGCAAAGGTTGCCATTCAGCGCTGCGAATTTTCCGCATCGGTAGGATGAGGATTTCGCTCCAGGAGAGCGTGTGCCTCCATAATGATCCAGCTGTGCAGTAACCGCATTGAGCCGCCTGTTCGTCGATGAATGCCTGCTGCAGCCTGCTTGGCTCACCATTGACCATCAGGCCTTCAAGTATCGTTACATCGTGGCCAGCGATGGCCTTGGTAGGGGTGACACATGATTGGACTGGCCCGCCGTCGACCAACACTGTGCACGATCCGCACTGGGATCGCCCACAGCCGAGTTTAGAGCCATTGATGTTGAGATCGTTCAGAAGGACGTAAAGCAGATCGGCTTCTTCAGGCGCATCCACGCGTCCTTGCCATTCAGCCGGAAAGAAATCATCAGGAGCGATCCTTTTTAGCTCGCTGGGACATAACGCATCCCGCAAATCGAAAGTTCCTGAGACAACAGCGAGCAGGATTTTCGCTAATTGATGCAATAGCTTGTCGTTCGCCAAAAAGCACGTTGCATCCGGCGTGCGGAAATTTCGATATCTACACACAGCTGATGGATCGTCCCGGAAGGCGATGGTTGGGGTAATGGTGCCGCCTGCGTGACTCGAACACGCGACCCTCGCATTACGAATGCGATGCTCTACCAACTGAGCTAAGGCGGCTCGAAGAAGCGGCGCCCTCCATACTCTTTCTGAATCAGGTTTTCAACTGCCGCGCGCCGCGCGGCTGGCCCAGCCTTCCGGGCCGAGCGCGTCCTCGTCCCGCTCGGGTCCGGGATCGTCCGGCACTGGCAGATTGATCGATTTATCGCTCGATCGTTGCACAGCCGGGGAACCCTTTGCAGGGTCTTCCTCTGCCGCCTTGGAATTCTCGGCAGCTCCGGCAGAGTGTGGCTGCTGCTCCTCCGGAGGGGCGTGGCCACTACTTGACTCTATTTGCGGGGTGCCAACTTCGCTCGAGGTCGCCCCCGACACGTCCTGCGCACTCTCCATTCCCTCATACGCAAGTCGCTCGACCGGCACCCTCCACTGGAACGCCCCAAGCTGTCCCGTTACAGGAGAGGCGGGCTGCCACTGTTCTGAAACGATACCATCGGCGGTCCATTTCGGATCAGCCGGCGCTCTCATGCCACGCGCCAGCCACTCTCGCGCCAAGCCCTTATCGCCTTCCCTCTCGGCAATCTCTGCCATGAGCGCGCACACCCGAGCTTTCGGGCGGTCACTCAGGAACGGCTGAAGCGCAGCCTTGGCCCTGGGCCAATCCAGTGCCGCAATTGCAGCTTCGGCCACCCCGACCGCACCTTCCTCTCCACCTCCAAACCGCGTAACGAGATCTTCCGCCTTTCTCAGCCGCTCGCGAGGCGAAGCCCCTGCCTTCTGAAAACTGTACAACCTGACAAGCTCCACATGCGGATGAAGGGGAAAACTCCGCTCGATGACACGCGCCGCTTTCCGCGCCTGCCCCCGAGCAGCATAGATGCGTGCTGCAACGAGCGCCGCTGGCACCAGCGCTGCATCCAACTTCTGTGCCCTAAGCGCCAGCTGCAGAGCTTCGGCGGGCGCGCTTTTCTCCTTTTCAACCGCTTGCGCGCTCAGCACCACGGCCCGTTGCCGGATTGCGGTCTTCTCGTCGATCAAGCGACTTTTGCGTTGGACCTCGATCGTATCTGCTGCACCCTGCCAGTTTCTTTCCGATGACTGGATCATCAGCATGGCTTTTGACGCCCATGCCAGCCCTGGATTTGCCTTGAGGGCTTCGGCGGCTAACTTGCCGGCACGCGCCGTGTCTCCACTCTGCCGCGCCTGGTTGAAAAGGCCTCTTAGTCCAAGGAGTTTCGTTTCATTCGTTTTGGTCATTGCTTCGAACAACGCCGTCACCCGTTTACTGTCACCGGCAAGCTGGGCGGTTTGCGCCTCAAGCAACCGCGCCAATGGTTCATTGCGCAGCACCCGCGCGGCAATCTGCGAATTGCGCCGCGCAGCCTCCAAATCGCCCGCTCCGATGGCGATCATCCCACGCGAGAGGGCTTGGTAGGCGTTTCTATTCTTCCGTATACGGATAATCTCTGCCACCGAGCTTGGCGCCCTAAAGCTTCGCCTCGCTAGGCTGAATAGCCATAGAGATAGAATGAAAACCCCGAAGACCAACGCCACCGCCATCATCAGGGGGGCTTCGATGCGATGCTCGAGCCAATCGATCCTCAAGACACCCGGCCGGTCGGCCAACCACGCAAAGAGCCCCGCCAAAGCGACGATGAGAGCAAACCGGATGACAAGGCGGATCATGCACCGCCCAGCTGGTTGAGCACTGCCGCCGATAACCCCGCTACCGCCTTGTCGGCAGCGAGGCGCGCTTCTGCAACCTTGAGCCATGCTCCAATGATTTGCGGTGGCTCACTCCCTTCCGCGCGGAGCAATCGCACAGCTCCGTCAAGATCGTTCTCCTCAAGTCGCAGCATGGCACCCTCTGCCGCGTCGAGCCATTTGGCATCCTTGAGCTTGCGCACACTGATGAGCGCAGCCGCTTTCACCTTGAAGGCACTCCAAATTCCATTCGCACTTGACTGCTGATTTGGCTCGCCATCCGAAGCTGTCTTGGTTTCGTCAATTGTCTTCCGCATCTGATCTGCCAGGTCGGCAATCTTGGCTACGCCTGTTTCTGCATAGACATCTAGGTCCGTGATGCCCGAAGCCTCCGGCAATAGCGCGCGGAAGTTTTCCAGCTCATTGCGGAAGGGATGCCCTTGTTCGATTGCACTCTTTAACGTGACAAGGCTGGTGGCCAACGCGTTGGTTGCCGAAGGCCCAGTGCTGATTGATTGACTGCGGGCGCCGATCCGCGATTGCATTTCGCCGATCGATCTCATCGCTGTTTTTATGTCGTTTTGCTGCTCGTTTTGTCCGCTCTCGATTACCTTAAGCGATGAACTCACTCTTTCCACAGCCTCATTTACCGCCTCGACCTTGGCTGCGAGCTGTTCGAGCTGCTCTGCCTGTGCTGCTTGCAGGGCGGGATCGCTAGCTTTGGTGCCCTCTTCCTCCGTCTTCAGTTCCTGGATTGCTGCCGTGAGCTCCCCCAACCGCAGCTGCGTCTGTTCGCTTGAGCTTTCGAGCCCCTGCAATCTTGCAGTAACCGCCTCCTCCATCGCGGTCTTGCTATGATTAGTGCGGCTGACAGTGGCTACAATGCCGCCCGCCAGCAAGATGACGACCAGCACCGCAACGATTACCGGTGGTTTTAGATAGGCCGTTAGAGCGCGGGCCACGCTCCTTGCGCCCCGCCCTATCGTGCGATCCGAAGCTGCGCTGTTACTGTTTTTTTCGATCTCTTCAGCTTTGAGATCAATGATCGGCGGCTCAACGGGACGCCCCCCGCCGCTCGCCGAGGGATTTTCATCCGTCATCGGTCGATCCTTCTACTGTCGTCCGTTGCTCGTCCTCGATCAGGTCGAGCATCGCCTGCTCGCTTGCAGTGGTGGCAATTCTTATTTTCCAGCCCAGGGGAATTGCACTCGCCACTGCCGCGGAAAGGCAAAAATGAGGAATTCCGTCAACATGGTTCTCAAGACGAGCAGCGCCCACGCACTTGACCCAAACCTTGGCGGTCCGGCGTGAATAGAGTAATACGCCCTCTACTAGCCGGCGCTTGATAATCCCGACGACGGGTGCCGGCAGGTCTACCGCAGGAACTGCGGCGTACATGACGACACGTTCGACTTCATACCCCGACCGGCCCAGCACCGTCTCGAGATCGCCGGAAGTTTCCTCCCCCGAGAGGTAAAGAAGCGGGCCCGCTCCTGCAACGAGATCCCGCCCGACCATTGCAACGATCGCCGTCACATCTCCTCCAGCCTCGATGACATTCATAAATCCGGCAGCGAGCGCCGCCGCACGCGATTGCGGACCTACCGCAAAAACCATCTTGTTCAACAGCCGCGCGCGCGCCGGATGATCCGCCAACGCTCGGGCGCCATTGGCGCTGGTTATGAGGACGGCTTGATACATCCGATTGGGGATTGGCCTTGGCAACCCCATGCGAATATCGAGCAACGGTGCAATCGTAACCCGATGACCTCTCACCTCCAGCTTGCGCTGAAGCTCCTCCGCATCGGCCTGGGGACGGGTAACTATGAGGTGCATCGGTCTAACAAAGTATCTGCCCGCCGTCGCGTTTCACTTCTTCGCCCGCATCCATTCCAATCGCTTCAGCCTCCGAGGGCAATCCTTCGCGCGTGGCAGTGAAAACCTGGCTGCCGTCTGGGGTCAAGGTTTCTCCCCGGAAAACGAGTCGTCCGTTAATCAAACGGGCGTGGCCGGCAATCGGTGTCTTGCAGGACCCGTCCAGGGCCTTGAGAAATCCGCGTTCGCATGCCACTGCCGTCGCTGTCGGTCGATCGTTAACCTCTTCGATTATGCTTCGCAACTGCTGAGCATCGGCTCTAGTTTCTACCCCTATGGCCCCTTGCGCCAGCGCCGGAAGCATATCCTCGACCTCTATGGGGGAGGCGATCTCGCTCTTAAGCCCCAGGCGGATAAGCCCGGCACAGGCCAGGAGCGTAGCATCGACCTCTCCCGCTTTGAGCTTCCTGAGCCGCGTGTCGACATTGCCTCGGAAGGAGGTGAAGGTGAGGTCGGGCCGCCGCCTCTTGAGTTGAGCAATCCGCCTAACCGATGATGAACCGACAAGCGCTCCCGGTGGCAAGCCTGCGATGGATTCTGCCACAGACGAAACCAGGGCATCGCGAGGGTCCTCGCGGGGCAGCAAGCCCGCAATCACCAGGCCGTCCGGCACCGCAGCAGGAAGATCCTTCATGGAGTGAACCGCAAGATCGATGGCGCCCTGCAGAAGCGCCTCTTCGATCTCCTTCGTAAAGAGACCCTTACCGCCGATCTCGCTCAAGCTCCTGTCCTTGATGCGATCCCCGGTCGTCATAATGGTCACGATGTCGATCCGCGCGGGATCGATCTGCATTGCGGCGAGAAGATGAGCCTTGACCTTCTCGGCTTGCACAATCGCCAGCCTTGACCCCCGGGTGCCGATACGGATCCGTGAAATTTGCATGCGCCAAACGAAGATGTTAGGACCAACCAAGTGCCACTATAGTCGGCCGCACCATCAATTCACTCAGTAAGATTGCCACATGAATCCGCCTTTGACCGTTCTGGGCATTGAGACCTCGTGCGATGAAACGGCCGCGGCGGTCGTGCGACGCTCTCCCGAAGGCGACGGCAGCATTTTGTCGAGCCATGTGCTCTCGCAGCTCTCCGATCATGCTGCCTTTGGCGGCGTCGTGCCGGAGATTGCGGCCCGTTCCCACATCTCCCATCTTCATGGCCTTATCGCCCGAGCACTCGCCGACGCGCGTTGCCGTGCTGGAAAGGTTGATGGTATTGCGGCCACGGCCGGGCCAGGCCTGCTTGGCGGGCTTCTGGTCGGCGTTGCAGCGGCCAAGGCCATGGCAATTGCGGCCGATGTACCCTTCCTCGCCATCAATCATCTCGAAGGCCATGCGCTGACTCCCGGATTGACCGACGGCGTGAGGCCGCCCTACCTGCTCCTCCTCGTATCTGGCGGCCACACCCAGTTGCTTGCCGTTCAGGATGTCGGCCGGTACGCCCGCTACGGCACTACGATCGACGATGCTCTTGGAGAGGCTTTCGACAAGACGGCCAAGCTCCTGGGCCTGGGGTATCCCGGTGGCCCCCCCGTAGAGCGGTTTGCTCGCGCCGGCAACGAACACCGTTTCGATTTTCCGCGCCCGCTCCTTGGCCGGAAGGATTGCAACTTTTCGTTTTCAGGCCTCAAAACCGCAGTCCGGCTCGCAGCCGTCGCCGCTTCTCCCTTGAGTCCTCAGGACACGAGCGACATATGCGCAAGTTTCCAATCGGCGATCGCCGATGTTTTGGTGGATCGGACTCGAATCGCCATGCAGCGCTTCGCCCAGGAATTTTCCACTGTTCCCGAACGACGTCTTGTCGTTGCCGGCGGCGTGGCCACGAACATGCGGGTCAGACTGGCGCTCGATCGCCTTTGCCGAGAGCAGAATTTCGCCTTGACCGTTCCCCCAGCTGATCTTTGCACGGACAACGCGGCGATGATCGCCTGGGCTGGCGCCGAACGGCTTGCCCGCGGCATGACCGATTCCCTCGGCACCCCGGCCCGCGCTCGGTGGCCGCTCGATCCGGACGCCGAACCCGCCCCTGGTGCTGGAGTGAAAGCGTGATTAAGAAATCCCTCTCCGTTGCCGTGGTTGGCGCCGGGGCATGGGGAACGGCCCTCGCAACGGTTGCGGGCCGGGCAGGACACGATGTCCTGCTCTACTCTCGAAATCGGGAAATCGCCGAACTGCTCAACCGTGCGCGCAGCCATCCGCGCTTGCCGCAGGCAATTTTCCCTCCCTCGCTGCGCGTCACCGCCACGGATGCTGACTTGCAGGGCCGCGAGCTTTGGATCTTCGCAACCCCAGCCCAGGCCCTGCGTGCCGCGGCGGCGTTCTTTTCAGCCCGCCTCGAAAGTGATGTTCCGGCGATCGTCGCAGCCAAGGGTATCGAGATCAACACCGGCAAGTTCATGATCGACGTTTTGCAGGAAGAATGTCCAAGCGTAGACCCGTTCATTCTCTCTGGTCCCAGCTTTGCAGCCGACGTCATCGCCGGCAAGCCTACCGCTGTCACATTGGCAGGAAGGGATCTTTCGCGAGTTCTCGATCTCGCCGCGGCACTGAGCTCGCCGGCTTTTCGTATTTATTCATCTTGCGATATCCTCGGCGTGCAGCTTGGCGGCGCAATAAAGAATGTCCTCGCCATCGCCTGTGGCATTAGCGAGGGAAAGGGGCTCGGCGACAGTGCGCGCGCCGCACTGACGACTCGCGCATTCACCGAGATGCTCCGTTTTGGCGACGCACTGGGAGCCGACCGTGCTACCCTTACTGGACTTTCCGGCCTGGGCGACCTCATACTCACGTGTTCCTCGCTTCAGTCGCGCAATTTTTCTTTCGGGATCGCCCTTGGACATGATCGATCGGTCAGCGACTTGTTTCCCAAGAACCACGCTACTATCGAAGGCATTCCAACCGCCAAAGCGCTAATGGCGATTTCCTCTAGGCTTTCGATCGAACTGCCGGTTTGTGAGATGGTCAACGGTATCTTGGAGCGGCGGTTAACCGTTGATGATGCGATTGGAAAATTGCTGGCGCGGCCGTTGCGTGTTGAATGAGGCTCAAACGTTTCAATAGTACGGGGATGTAAATTCGGTGGAGATGGATGGATGGCATACTGGCTGTTTAAGTCCGAACCTGGTACCTGGTCATGGGACCAACAAAAGGCTAGGGGCAAGGCAGGCGAAGAGTGGAGCGGCGTTCGCAACTATCAGGCCCGCAACAACATGCGCGCGATGAAGAAAGGCGAACAGGGATTCTTCTATCATTCAGGATCCGGCAAGGAGATTGTCGGGATAGTTGAAGTGTCTGCCGCCGCGCACCCGGATTCGACCGACAAGTCGGGTCAATGGGCGTGTGTCGACATTCGTGCGGTTCGCGACTTGCCAAAGCCCGTATCGATCCTGGCAATCAAGGCCGAGCCCCGTCTAAAAAACATGGCGCTTGTCAAAAATTCCAGGCTGTCGGTCCAGCCTGTAAACGCCGATGAATGGCGAACAGTATGTGAGATGGGAGGGATCATTTCCACGCGCAAGTAATGAAACTTCCCGCCTTGCCACTCCCCGCCTGCCGTACCTTGCCGATTGCCCGCGTTTATGATGTTGCACGATGCCGGCCTAGACATAATATTGCACCATTTGTCCCGGTGAACGAGAGGTTGCTGATGTCCGAAAAAGTCTATCCCGTCCCGCCGCAGTGGAAGAAACGAGCCTACATCGACGACGCCACCTACCGCTCGATGTATGCAGAGTCAGTGAAAAACCCAAACAAGTTTTGGGCCAAGCAGGCCAAGCGCATCGATTGGTTCAAGTTTCCCAAAAAGATCAAGAACACCAGTTTTGCTTACCCCGACATATCGATTCGATGGTTTGAGGATGGCGTTTTGAACGTTGCACACAATTGCATCGATCGTCACTTGAAGAAGCGGGGAAACCAGACCGCCATTATTTGGGAGGGCGACGATCCCTACTACGAACGGCACATTACCTATAACCAGCTATATGATCATGTCTGCCGGCTCGCCAACGTGCTGAAGAAGCATGGTGTCAAGAAAGGCGACCGCGTCACTATCTACTTGCCCATGATACCAGAGACGGCCTACGCCATGTTGGCCTGTGCCCGCATTGGCGCCATCCATTCGGTTGTATTCGGCGGATTTTCTCCCGATTCGCTCGCCGGTCGCATCAACGACGCTCAATCCAAATTCATCATAACCGCCGATGAGGGATTGCGCGGCGGAAAACGCATTCCGCTGAAATCAAACACGGATGAAGCGCTGACGCGCTCGCCTGGCGGCGAGAAAGTCCTCGTCATCCGCCGAACCGGTGGTCACGTCGCTATGACTGAGGGGCGTGATGTTTGGTATCACGATGAAGTGGCGGGAGTCGCTGCAACCTGTCCTCCAGAAAAAATGAGGGCGGAAGATCCCTTGTACATTCTGTACACATCTGGCTCGACTGGAAAACCGAAAGGCGTATTGCATACGACCGGCGGCTATTTGGTTTATGCCTCCCTCACCCATCAGCACGTTTTCGACTATCATGAGGGCGATATCTATTGGTGCACCGCAGACGTCGGCTGGGTCACGGGCCACAGTTACATAGTCTACGGGCCCTTGGCCAACGGTGCTACCACTCTAATGTTTGAAGGAGTACCCAACTATCCCGACGCATCGCGTTTCTGGCGGGTTGTCGACAAGCACAAGGTGAATATTTTCTATACGGCCCCGACTGCCATTCGCGCATTGATGGGAGCCGGTGATGACAACGTCAAACGCTGTTCGCGCGCGTCGTTGCGATTGCTGGGAACGGTTGGGGAGCCGATCAATCCAGAGGCTTGGGAATGGTACCACCGGGTGGTGGGTGACGGACGCTGCCCGATCGTGGATACCTGGTGGCAGACCGAGACGGGAGGCATTTTGATCACGCCCCTTCCCGGCGCCACCAAGCTTAAGCCCGGTTCTGCAACACGCCCTTACTTCGGCTGCCAGCCCGCCCTCGTAAGCGAAACCGGCAAGATCCTCGAAGGTCCTGCCAGCGGCAATCTCGTGATCCGGGACAGCTGGCCGGGCCAGATGCGCACCGTTTACGGTGATCACGACCGCTTCGTCGAAACGTATTTCTCAGCTTACAAGGGCATGTATTTCACCGGCGACGGCAGCCGGCGCGATGCGGACGGTTATTATTGGATCACCGGTCGCGTCGACGATGTGTTAAACGTGTCCGGACACCGATTGGGCACGGCCGAAGTTGAATCGGCGCTTGTAGCGCATCCCAAGGTCTCCGAGGCCGCAGTTGTGGGTTACCCGCATGACATCAAGGGGCAGGGCATCTACTGTTACGTGACCCTGATGTCCAGCGAGAAAGCCGACGATGAACTTCGCAAGGAACTCGTCGGCTGGGTGCGCAAGGAAATCGGCGCCATAGCAACCCCGGACAAGCTGCAGTTTGCGCCTGGCTTGCCAAAAACCCGGTCAGGAAAGATCATGCGTCGCATCCTTCGGAAGATTGCCGAGGACGATTACTCAAACCTTGGCGACACCTCCACCCTGGCCGACCCCGCGGTGGTCGAAGACCTCGTGGCCAATCGCCAGAATCGGCGCGCCTAGAGAACGATTCCACGCCTTGCGGTTACCCTTGCATTGTGGCATTTCGGCAAAATATTCTCCCTGGGCTGTTTTCATAGCGGATGGGGATTCGCGATGGATCGACGTTTGTTCCTCTTATCCGGGATGGCGGCGCTGGTTGCGACGCCGGCCTCGGCACGATGGCGAACTGGTAATAGCCGTTTCAATTTCAACCTTGGCTTCCGCTCGAAGTATAAGGGAAAATCCATTGTTCCCTACCGCACCGCTGAAAAGCCCGGCACGATAGTCATCAGCACGCGCAAACGGAGGCTCTTTTATGTGCTCGATGACGGCACGGCCATCAGCTACGGCATCGGTGTGGGTCGCTTTGGTTTCACTTGGCGCGGTGTCGCTACCGTGGGCCGTAAAGCCGAATGGCCGCGCTGGATCCCCCCAGCCGAAATGGTCGAGCGCGATCCTCTCGCCGCCAAATATGCCGAGGGTATGCCCGGTGGGCCTGACAATCCCCTGGGCGCAAGGGCCATGTACCTTTATCAGGGCCAGCAGGACACTCTGTATCGAATTCACGGAACGCGTGAACCCTGGTCGATCGGCCTCGCCGTATCGTCTGGATGCATCCGCATGCTGAACGACGAAGTGATCGATCTCTACAATCGCGTCAAAATCGGAACGAAGGTCATCGTAAGCTGACCCGGTTGAATCCCTCCGCACGCGCCATCATATAACTCCTTGATTTGTACCGGGAGTGTTCGATGAACGTGATGCGCACTGGATTGCTACTTGCCGCCCTGACCGGCCTATTTCTCGCAATCGGTTATCTGTTGGGAGGCGAGACCGGAATCTTTGTGGCTCTGGCATTCTCGCTGATCACCAATTTCTTCGCCTATTGGAACGGCGACAAATTGGTCTTGTCGATGCACGGCGCCGTTGAGCAGACTCCCGCTGATGCGCCGGATTTGTATGCGCTAGTTGAGGACCTCGCAAAGCGTGCTGATTTGCCCACTCCCAGAATCTATTTAATACCGAATCCTCAGCCCAATGCCTTTGCCACGGGGCGAAATCCGGACCACTCCGCCGTCGCGGTAACCGCCGGCCTGGTGCAGTCGCTAAGTCGCGATGAGATCGCCGGGGTGATCGCGCACGAACTCGCCCACATCAAAAACCGCGACACCTTGATCATGACCATAACGGCCACGATTGCCGGTGCCATTTCGATGCTCGCCAATTTTGCTTTCTTCTTTGGCGGCCGTGATCGCAACAATCCGATAGGGCCGATCGGCTCCATAGCGATGATGGTACTGGCGCCGCTGGCAGCCATGCTCGTTCAAATGGCCATCAGCCGCACTCGCGAATATTCCGCCGATAAGCTTGGCGCTTTCATCTCTGGCCTTCCGCGCTCTCTTGCCTCGGCACTCCATCGCATTTCGCGCACTGTCAGAGAAATCCCGAATGAATCTGCCGAGGCTAACCCCGCCACGGCTCACTTGTTCATCATAAACCCTCTCGCTGGAAGCGGATTTGATAGCCTTTTTTCCACTCACCCCAACCCTCAGAACCGTATCGCCGCACTCCTGCGTCTCGCCGAAGAAATGGAGGCAGCGCCGGCATCGTCCGAGTACCCTCAGCCGTCAATCTCACGCGGCCCGTGGGGCTAGCAGGCTAGCGTGGGTCTCCCCTCCGCCTCGGATATGAATAAAGGTCTGTTGCCACGCGCCGAGGCGGTAAGGTTGCTGCAATCGGTCCTGCGCCAGGGCGCTTCCTTCGACGATGCGTTTGGCATCGCGGCTGCAACCGGGCCTTTGTCAAAATCTTCGCCTTCCGACCGTCGACTTTGCTACGCGATCGTCGCAACCGCTCTGCGTCGCAAGGGTGAACTCGATTGTCGTCTGGCAGGCGTAATGCCGAAACCGTTGCCAAAATCAGCAGGGCCTGCTCACGAAATTCTTCTCGTCACTGCCGCGCAATTGCTTTTTATGCGCGTGCCTTCCCACGCTGCCGTTTCTTTGGCCGTAACCGTTGCCAAGGCCAATCCCCAGGCGAAGCATTTTGCCTCCCTGATCAACGCAGTTGGCCGAAAGATCAGTTCGCAAAGTTTTGACGATAACACCGGCACCGATCCGTCGATCAACACACCGAGCTGGCTTTATCGCAGGTGGCGCGACCATTACGGCCCGTCAACAGCGCAAGCTATTGCCCGCGCACATCTTGAGGAGCCTCCCCTCGACTTGACCGTCCTCGGAGATCCGCAAACCTGGGCCCATCGCCTGCACGGATCGCCCGCCTCAGGACAGACGGTGCGTCTTACCGCCTGGCACGGATCAATTGCCGATCTCCCGGGGTTCGCTGAAGGTCAATGGTGGGTGCAGGACGAGGCATCTTCGCTGCCTGCCCGCCTTCTCGGCAATGTCAAAGGCAAGCGCATCTTGGACCTTTGCGCAGCTCCCGGTGGCAAGACCGCCCAGCTCGCGACCGCAGGAGCGCACGTTACCGCCATTGACCGTTCCCAGGAAAGAATGGAGAAGTTGCGGGCGAATCTGGATCGTCTCAAGGTTTCCGCTGAAACCGTGATTTGTGATGCGCTGGAGTTTCAAAGCCCGGAGCCTTTCGATGCCGTTCTTCTTGATGCTCCGTGTTCAGGCACGGGTACCATAAGGCGACACCCCGATCTTCCCTATCATCGCATACCCAAGCAAATTGGCCCGCTTGCCGAGCTGCAGCACCGATTGCTGAACAGATGTGTCTCGCTAACAAAGCCCGACGGTCTGATCGTCTTCTCGACGTGTTCGCTCGAGCCTGAAGAAGGCGAAGACCAGTTGACCAGACTTTCCAGCGATCTTCGGCACATCCCTGTTCAGGAGAGTGAGTTTTCCCTGACTCCACGCTGGCTGAACGCTCAGGGGTGCATTAGAACTCTTCCAAATCAAGGGCTTGACGGTTTTTTCGCCATGCGGCTCAAACGGGTTTAGAAATTTCTAACCATCGTTATCAAATCGTTAACGCCCTCGTCCGATAACTGCAGAAAGAAACGGTATTCATGGAAGCTTTGGCCAGCCGCTTATGGGAAATTTTCCTTTTTCCTCATCCTCGCGATTGCCTCAGTCGGCACGAGCAGTTTCCTCTGCCTTGGGCTTCGCCCTGCCCTTGCCCCTGGGTTCGCCCTCCAACATTTCCGGAATAGCCGCTCCGATCAAGCCGCTTCTGCCAGGAAATGCTGAAATCGGCCGAGAGATTTACCATGGAACATTTAGTTTCGCCGGGATCGCCACCAGTTGCCGCGGCGCGATAATTTTCGATGCATCGGTTGACGATCCTCACTGGCTCGAGGAGCTGCACGGATTCGCTTGGCTCGCGCATATTGAAGCAACCGGTTTAGAGCTTGGCCGCGTTCACGCAAGAGCCCTGATTTGGGATTGGCTTGATAGCAACCGTGGTCGGCACCGCTCGGCCCGAGTGCTTCCAGTTGCATGCCGCCGACTCATATCCTGGATCGTCGCAGCGCCGTTTTTGTTTCAGGGCGCAGGCGATGGCTTCATCGCCGCTTTCTGCTCCTCCTTGTCAAGACACATTCGCGATCTTCAGCTTCGCGCATCACTTTCCCGTTCTCCCGCAACTAGGCTTGATTGCGCCATGGCTCTTGCCTTTGCCGCGGTAAGCCTGAAAGGCATGGAATCGGCCCGCTCGACCGCCCTGCATCTTCTCGCTGATAGGTTGGACGACCAAATCCTTGCCGATGGCGGGCACGTATCGCGAAATCCCACAGCCCTCGCATCTTTGTTGCTGGACCTTGTCCCCTTGCGTACCACTTGCGGTGAAGCGCGAATCGAAATGCCAAACAAGCTTCACGCCACCATCGATCGAATGATTCCAATGCTTCGTTTTCTTATGCATGGAGACGATGGTCTGGCTATTTTCCAGGGCGCAAGCGACCCGCTCAATACCAAATGCGCAGCAATTCTTGGTGCCGGCCCTGTCTGCGCAGGTCCGTTGTTGAAAGCAGCGTCATCGGGCTTCGCCAGAATCTCCCACGGTGTGTCCACGGTGATTTGTGATATCGGCATTCCCCCTCGTAAGTCAGTCAATCCGCGCTCTTTCCTGGCTCCGCTTGCCCTTGAATTCTCCGATTCGACCTGCCGCATTGTGGTCAACTGTGGCACACCTGTTCTCCAACATCATCTCGCGACTGCAGCTGGGCTGGCGGAAGCACATAGCACCCTCACCTTGGCCACCGAGTCGGGCGAGCCACCCGCCTCGCTGCCATTCCTGCAAAAGCTCGGGTTGCTGCAAAAATCCAAGGTGACAGTGCGGGCGCAAACCGATTCAGGCCAACTCGGATCGATCATCGAGGCATGGCACGATGCCTACCGCGCCCAATTCGGATATGGCATTTCGCGACGGCTCTTTCTTTCCTCCACCGGCACCGATCTGCGCGGTGAAGACCGATTCCTTCCGCAGCATGGTATTGGTCCCACTTCGACGCGCTTTGCAATTCGTTTCCACTTGCATCCCGCCGTCGAGGCAACTCAGTGCAATGACGGCAGCATCGTGCTGCTCTTGCCCAGCAAGGCGCGCTGGAAGTTCTCCGCTCGTGGAGCCCATACTGATCTGCAAAACAGCATTTGTCTTTGGGGCAGTTCGGGTCCGAGAAAAACAATGCAGATCCTGCTGACCGGCAGCCCCGACGCTCTTCCGGTAAATTGGGCATTCAAACGCAGCGCGGACCCGAGCTGCGGTGAAGAGCCGCCGGCTTTGCACTGGCGGTTCTAGGGCTTCGCTGTCACCACGGACCATGCTATTCGCATGGACCGCTGTGGGAGTGATATCGATGACCCAACTTGTGCGGCGCGCTCTATTGTCGGTTTCCGACAAGAACGGGCTTGCCGATTTCGCCAGATCGCTACATGGGATGGGAATCGAGTTGATTTCTACCGGTGGCACCGCCAAGTTTCTGCGCAGCGAAAGACTCCCCGTTACCGACGTCTCCGAACTGACCGGCAGTGCAGAGATTCTCGGCGGCCGCGTAAAGACCCTTCACCCCAACATCCATGCTGCACTGCTGGCCAAGTCTGGTGATGTCGAGCACCAGGCCACGCTGCAGCGGCTTGGCATCAAGCCGATCGAGCTCCTGATTGTGAACCTATATCCCTTTGAGTCCGTCATTCAGTCGGATGCGGCCTTCGAAGACTGCATCGAGCATATCGACATCGGAGGGCCTGCCATGATCCGAGCGGCGGCAAAGAATCATTCAGCTGTCGCCGTGGTCACTGACCCGGACGACTATACTGCAATCCTTGAAGAGTTGCGCGCCAACTCATCCTCGCTGACCCTGCCTACCAGAAAAAGGCTCGCCGCAAAGGCCTTTGCCCGCACCGCGGTGTATGATGCCGCCGTCAGCAATTGGTTCATTGCTTCAACCCCTGAGCAGCTGCCGGATTACTTCGCGATCGGAGGCAAATGTTTGCAGAAACTCCGGTATGGGGAAAATCCTCACCAGACGGCCGCGCTCTACTCAACGGCGGGAGTTCGATCTGGTATCCCTTCCGCACGGCAAATCCAGGGAAAGGAGTTGTCCTACAACAACATCAACGACGCGGATGCGGCATGGCAGTGCGCTTCGGAATTTGCCCATCGCCCCTCCTGCGTGATCGTGAAACATGCGAACCCTTGCGGCGTGGCGCTGGCCGACAGCCTCCTTGATGCTTACTCTAACGCCTTTCGCTGCGATCCGGTGAGTGCCTTCGGCGGCATTATTGTCTTAACCCGTTCCATTGATGCAGCGACGGCAGAAGCGATCGTCAAGGTATTTACCGAGGTCATCGTGGCTCCTGATGTATCCGAAGCCGCCCGCAAAATAATCGCCGGCAAGCAGAATCTGCGGTTGCTTTTGGCTCCTTTTGATCACCTCGGCCACCCCGGGCTTGCCGTAAAGACGATCAGCGGCGGCCTTCTTGTTCAGACTGCTGATGCTGTGGCGCTCAACCCCGCAACCATGCGGGTCGTCTCCAAGCGTCAACCGCGTGTCGAAGAACTGGCTGATCTTGAATTTGCCTTCACCGTTGCCAAGCACGTCAAATCAAATGCCGTCGTCTATGCGAAGAACCTCGCCACCGTCGGCATCGGCGCCGGTCAAATGTCGAGGCTAGATGCCAGCCGCATCGCCTCGCAAAAGGCCAGTCATGCGGCGGCCCAACAAGGGCTGAAAACCTCGCTCTCGGTCGGCTCCGTCGCAGCCTCGGATGCTTTTTTTCCATTCCCCGATGCAGTGCATGAAATCGCCGCAGCTGGGGCGACCGCCGTGATTCACCCCGGCGGTTCGCTTCGCGACGATGAAATCATCGCCGCGGCTGATGAAACGGGCCTTGCCATGGTATTCACCGAAATCCGTCACTTCCGTCACTAGAATCTATCCGCGCCGCCGACCGAAAACGCACTTCTGAACCTTAGTCGAGTGCACGGTACCATGTGTCGCTCAGCGTATAACCTTGCGGCCACGGGTCTGCCGGATCGAGACAGTAATTATGAATTCCGCTGATCCACGCCCGCCCGGAAATAGTGGGAATGATGGCAACCGTTCCATCCTTGAGGTGCGTCACCGAGTCAATATTCGCGTCGAATTTCGAATTGATCACAGACCGGCTGACGAATCCCTCCCCAACGCCGATTTCTCCTTTTGCATGCATCGCTGCAAGTCTCGCGCATGTACCGGTCCCGCACGGTGAGCGATCGAGCTTGCCGGGCGATATGACGACTGTATTGCGGCCAGTTTTCTCGCCGGCGATCTCTTCAACCGGCAAGGTGAATTCTGTAAAAGAGATCTTGCTGAACGCCTCGAACTCGGGATGCCGCACCCTGAGCTGCTCGCGTGCCGCTGTTTTGATCGTCTCACCGACCTCGACGAGTCTACGCGCCTCTTCAGGCACGATATGAAATCCGAAAGGACGGGCATCTGCAATCACGAAGAATGCCCCACCATACGCGACATCCACTCGAACCTTCCCGAAGCCCGGAACATCGATAGTGTGATCTAGAACTGCAGCGAAAGACGGCACATTTGTCAGGGTGACCGATTCAACTTTCCCGTTCTTGCATTTCGCTTCGACTGGCACCAGTCCGCCTGGGGTTTCAAGCGTCAGGTGCGACACCGGTTCGGTAATCGGAAGTATTCCTGTCTCCAGCAGCACTGTTGCCACACAGATGCAATTTGAGCCTGACATCGGTGGATAGTCGTCTGGCTCCATGATGATGAATCCGGCATCGGCATCGGGGTGCTTGGCGGGCACAACTAGGTTGGCGTGGGTAAAAGCGCCCCCGCGTGGTTCGTACAGCAAGAACTTTCGCAACCCGTCGTCATGGTGCATGAGCCATTGCTGTTGATCCCGCACGGAAGCCCCGGGAGGCGGCAGCACGCCGCCTGTTATCACCTTACCCACTTCACCTTCCGCATGAGCGCCAACGACTGTGATGACTCGGCGTCCCCTCAACTCAGCTCTCCTGCCACACTTTCTTGGAGTTTTCGGTGATCTCTCAAGGCGTTTTGGTAATGTCATTTTCCGGATTGGGTGTATAGCCTGGTCCGACGACCAAAGGGGCTTCGGGTAGGATCGACTGGTCGATATCGCTCTTGAATGTTCGCTCCAGGCGTTGGATGACCTCCCCGCCCGGTTTATCCAGAATTTCAACCACGACCTTGTACGGCACCCCTTGCTTAACCCCTTTCAACGCCCGGGTCCGCAACATGTATTTCCGCCGGTCACTACGAATGGGTTCGCTCATCTCGATAGGATTTCCACCCGCCGGATCCTGAAACTCCGCTTCTATGACCGCTTGCTGCGGCAGGTCTTTCTCGATCTTGACCACTACGCCGTAGAAGGCCTCCCCAATGCGGTAGTTGAACACGAAACCACCACCCGCTAACGACGCTGCCGGCCCTCCGCTGTCGTCGCATCCCGCCAGCGCAAGCAGCACGAGGAATTTCGCAATCCCGGTCAATCTCGGCAGCAACATCATTCGTAGTCCGTTCGCAGCCTTTCGCCTAGCAGGCCCTGCGGCCTGATGACCAGCAGACTGAGGATAAGCATGAACACCGCAACGTCCCTGTAGCCAAGCGGAAAAAATGTTGCCCAAATCGTCTCCAGAAATGCAAGCACGAAGGCACCCGCTACAGCCCCTCCCAGCGTGCCGAATCCGCCGATAATCGAAGCGAATAGCGCTTTGAGGCCAAGCATCAGTCCCATATAGAAACTGACACCACCATAATAGATCGCCAGTGTAACGCCCGCCGCACCCGAATAGACCGAAGCGGCTATGAACGACAGCGTCGTTACTTTTCTCACGTCGACTCCCAAAAGCGCGGCAAGCGAAGCATCTTCCGAACAAGCGCGCCAAAATTTTCCCACCCTCGTCCAGCGCAAGACTGCAAACATCATCAACAGCAGCGCAGCCGCAGCTCCGATGATTAGGATTTGCATCGCGCTCACTCGCACCATGAAACCGGTAATAGGCGTTTCTATTATCGCCTCACTAAGCATCGGCTCCAGCCACTGTTCCCGCCCGCCCGATTGCAATCGCATGATTTCCTGAAGCACCAAGCCGAAGCTGATGGAAACGATGAGCAACGTTTGTCCTTTGCCCCTTATCAGCGGAGAAAATATCACATTGAAGGAAGCGACCCCAAGCGCCGCGAGAAATACCCCCGTTCCGATTGCCGCCACCGCGACGACGGCGGGCGCGTTCAACCCCAGGGCAAGACCAATAATGGCGGCATAGATCGCCGAGAACGAGCCGACCATTGCCATATCGCCAAATGAAAGCACGATGCGATTTGTAAGTCCGTGAACCAGCGCATAGGAAACCGCAAGCAGGCTATAGAATGATCCTATCACCAGCGCGTTGAAGAATTGTTGGATGACGTAACCGACCGACAGCAAATGCGACCCTGTTGACTAACCGTCAAATACTGGTTTGATGGTTAGAATGAAAAATAAACTCCTCCCTGTCAAACCCCAACCCCAAACGGGCTTCCGCTGGGCCGATCATCATTACCTTAACCGCAATCCAGCTCTGGATTTTGCCAACACCGTGCTCTACCGCCACCGTCCTGAACACCGCGTCGATCGGCTCTATGATTTTGCGGTGGTGCGCGCATGGGCAAGGAAAAGCCGGCTGCGGCTTCCTTCAACACCCCCGATCAGCTTCAAAGAGTGCCTGAGACTGCGTGAAACGATCGATAGGTTTTTTCGCCAAGCCGCGGCCGGTGAGCTCAGCCGCTCCTGTTGGGCGAAACTCGTCCGCTCCTACTATCTTGGCATGCCCGCCCTGGGAATGGTGAAAACAGATCGCGGCTTGCGTTTCGTCTCCTCCGCCAAGAGGCCCATGGACCTGCGTGGCAGCCTGTTGCAATCGGCTATCGAGCTCGCCTTCTCGCCCGACTTGGCTCGGGTGAAGGTTTGTCCCGGTTGCGGATGGCTGTTCATCGATCGCACCCGCAACCGCACCAAGCGGTGGTGCATCGCAGCCTTATGCGGCAACCGTGCCAAGATGCGTCGCTATTATGAACGTCAGCGCCATACCACCGCTCGACCCTAGCGCAGCGTCGCCTTGACGGTCGTCTTCACCGCTTTAAGCGCTTTCGAAACCGGACAGATTTCTTTTGCCTGTTCGGCCGTCTTTGCAAACGTCGCAGCATCGATGCCTGGCACTTCGCCTTCGGTCTCAAGTTCGATCAAGGAAATGTCGGCACCGTGTTGTCCCAAATCGAGCTTCACCTTCGCCCTCGTGCTGATGCGTTTCGGGGGATGCCCATCCTTGGTGAGAAGCCCGGACAGCTGCATGGAGAAACACCCGGCGTGAGCGGCTGCGATCAGTTCTTCCGGGTTCGTGCCCACCCCGCTTTCAAACCGAGATCCAAAGGAAAATTCGCCATCGAATGCACCATTGCCGAACGACATGTGGCCGTGACCCTCGCGCAAGGATCCATGCCATTCGGCTTTCGAACTGCGTACCGGCATCTCTACCTCCTGTGCTGGAGCTCGAAGCGTATTGTATGAACCGGAGAAGGTCGAGATGCCAGGGGGCCATTTTGCGGGTAGGCGTAACTTTACCGGTTACTCATTGGGATTTTTGCGCTTAAGCTGGCCGCATGCCGCAACATATCTTAGCTATTGACGTGGGCACCGGCAGCGCACGCGCAGGAATCTTCGATCCTCAAGGGCGCTTGCTTGCCCGCGACGAAATCCCCATCCACATGAATAATCCGGTCGCCGACCATGCCGAGCACGACTCCGAGAACATCTGGGAATCCGTATGCCGGGCGGCGAGAGCGGTCGTGGCAAAAACCAACATTCTATCGGAAGAGGTAGTCGGCATTGGTTTCGACGCTACCTGTTCCCTTGTCGTCCGAGATCGGACGGGGCGGCAGCTCGGCGTTTCCAGCGACAACAGCCCCCGATGGGATACGATCGTCTGGCTCGATCATCGCGCCAAGGCCGAGGCCGAAGAGTGCACAAAAACCCGTCATCGGGTTCTCAACTACATTGGCGGCGTCATGTCGCCGGAAATGGAAGTCCCCAAACTCATGTGGCTGAAGCGGCACATGCCCGAGGCTTGGGAGAAGGCTGGATATTTCTTTGATCTCGCCGATTTCCTTACTTGGAAGTCATCAGGCTCCCTCGACCGTTCCCAGTGCACGCTAACCTGCAAATGGACTTACCTCGCCCATGAGAAAATCGGATGGCAGAGGGACTTCTTCCACAGCGTCGGGCTTGCCGACGCGTTCGAACGAGGCCGTCTGCCTGAAATTGCAACCCCGATTGGCTCCTCCACCGGTCCTCTGACGGCCCGTTCGGCAGAAGAGCTGGGCCTCACCACATCATGCCGCGTGGGTGTCGGCATCATCGATGCGCATGCCGGTGCGCTCGGCACCCTTGGCCCTTTCGCCAGCACCGGAACAGCGATCGACAGCCACCTCGGATTGATCGCCGGTACCTCAAGCTGTCTGATGGCGCTATCCACTCTCCCGCGACCGACTCATGGTGTCTGGGGACCTTATTTCGGCGCCGCACTTCCTCTCCTTTGGCTCAATGAAGGTGGCCAGTCCGCAACAGGCGCTCTTCTCGATCACATAATTCGCAATCATGCCTCCGGTGGCGAGGCCGATGCTGCAACCCACCGTCGGATCGCAGAACGCGTCATGCAATTGCTCAGCGAGGAAAGCTGGGATCTGGCCGGAAGGCTGCATGTCTTGCCGGATTTCCACGGCAACAGATCTCCATTGGCCGACGCGAACGCCGTGGGAGTGCTGAGTGGCTTGACACTCGACAGCTCGTTCGACAGCCTTTGCCGGCTGTATTGGCGAACCGCGATTGGTATCGCTCTCGGTGTCCGCCACATCCTTGATGCGCTCAATGCTAAGGGTTTCAGGATCGATACATTGCACGTAACCGGCGGCCACACCAAAAATCCGATACTCATGCAGCTCTATGCCGATGTGACCGGCTGCAATGTCCTGGAGCACACCGACAGCGATGCGGTCCTGCTGGGGACCGCAATGCTTGCCGCGGCGGCGGGCGGGCTATACCCCTCCCTTACCAGTGCCTGCGAAGCCATGCGGCAACCCGAAACGATGCATCGGCCCAATCTCGCCGCTCGCCCGCGCTTCGACCGTGACTATCGCGTTTTCCTGGAAATGCATCGGCAAAGACGCGCCCTCGACGCCATTGGGGATACATCGGCTCATGAGTGACATCGACCTGTTTGTCCCAGCTGGAACCTTCATGCAAATACCCTCGGGGCAGTCCGTCAGGCCAGGTCAAGCGGCAATTATTGGGATTCCGTTTGACTGCGGCACGCACCCGAGCCGCATCGGTGCACGCCAAGGGCCGTCCTCCATTCGTCAGCAGTCAGGCCTCGTGCGGCCCTTTTATCCACCGTTGTCCGATACCAACGTGCTGCTCGAGCTCAACGCGGTCGACCTTGGCGATATCGCAGTCACCAGCAGCGACGTCGAATCATCTTTCGGGATGATAGAGAGAGCCCTCGATACCGTGCTCTTCAGCGGAGGATATCCAGTTACCATGGGTGGCGACGGTTCTGTTTCGCTCCCGCAAATGCGCGCAGTCCATCGGCATTATCCCGAGCTGGTGCTGTTGCATATCGATGCCCACACTGATGCCTACGATGTGCCAGGATACAATACGTCCAGCACCTTCACCCGTGCGGCGGAAGAAAGGCTGATTGACGTGCCGAATTCCTTCCATATCGGGGCGAGGGGCAGCCTTGCCTTTCCGGGTGTGTACGATCACACCCGCTCTTTGGGCTATCGACTGATATTGGGTGACGATCTCCGCCGTCGCGGCCTGGAAAGAATTCTCTCCGACATCAGAAACTGTATCGGGACGAAACCGGTCTATCTCTGTTTCGACATGGATTACATCGATCCATCCTGCGCCCCGGGAGTGGCGACCCCGACCTGGGGCGGACCTGGCGCCGAAGCTGCCTTCGATCTTCTCCACGGGCTTGCCGGCCTTAGATTTGTCGCCGTCGACGTGAATACTGTGAGCCCTCCCCATGATGTCGGCGGCATGACTGCCTATCTCGCTGCTCAGGTGATGCTCATTGGATTGCACATGATCGCGCTTGGCCGGAATATCGGCTAGGGACATCCGACTCATTGGGTTCTTATTGCAAGTGACCGGTGAGCCTGTTATTCACAATTGCATTTGGCTGCGTGGGCTCGGACCCGCCCGCATAGATGGGGCTTCGGGGGAAAATCGAGATGGCTGAAGAAGCAGCAACCGCGCCGCCGTGGTGGTCGTCAGTCGCCGCCTATTTGACACCGCGCCTGTTGATAATTCTCGCCATGGGGTTCGCCTCCGGTCTTCCCTTTCTGTTGACCGCAGCCACCCTCTCCTACTGGCTTTCCAAGGTGGGCGTCGACAAGACGACCATCGGTCTCTTTGCCCTTGTCGGCGTTCCATACACTTTCAAATTTCTATGGTCGCCGGTGATCGACCACTTGCGGCTGCCAGTCCTGACATCACTCCTCGGACGACGCCGCAGCTGGCTCCTGCTGACCCAGATCCTGCTGGCCATCGCCATATTCCTCATGGGATTGACCGACCCAGCCGCAGATCCTGCGAAAACTGCGGTCATGGCTTTGGTCATTGCATTTCTGTCGGCCAGTCAGGACATCGTCATTGACGCCTATCGCATCGAGATTCTGCCCGAAGAGGAGCAGGGCCAGGGTGCCGCTGCCACCCAGACTGGATATCGCTTCGGCCTGTTGCTTGCAGGAGCAGGCGCATTGGCTCTGTCGGATTATTTATCATGGCCTCTCGTCTTCACGATCTTGGCAGGTGCCATGGCGGCATCGATCGTCATCACAATTCTGGCGACGGAACCGCGACCTTCACTTCGGCCACCCCCGCCAGATTATGCTCACTGGTTGAAGGAGGCGGTGGTCGCGCCCTTAACGGATTTCATGAGCCGCAAGGGCTGGGTGGTCATTTTGGCGTTCGTTCTATTTTACAAGTTCGGGGATGCGCTCGGCGGCACTATGGCCAACCCGTTTTACGTCGAGATGGGATTTACTGGCAAAGAAATCGCGGCCGTGAGCAAGCTATGGGGCGTTTGGATGACCATAGCAGGGGCTTTGATCGGCGGCCTGGCCGTCGCTCGATGGGGTGTATTCCGCGCGCTGCTAATAGGCGGGATACTCCAGGCGGTGACGAATTTGGCCTTTGCCTATGTCGCTGCGAAAGGTCACGATCTTCCAGCCCTCGCCATCGCAATCACTGCGGACAATATAGCGGGTGGTGCGGCCGGAGCGGCCTTGGTTGCCTATCTTTCGAGCCTCTGCAATATCGCCTTCACTGCCACTCAATACGCCCTCCTCACCTCCTTCATGGCTCAGGGGCGCACGTCGCTTTCCGCCGGTAGCGGCTGGCTCGCCGCCCACACCGATTGGATTACGTTCTGGAGCTTGACCGCTCTGTTGGCGATCCCAGGCTTGCTGCTTCTATTGTGGATCATGCGCCTCTATCCAGGTCTCCCGTCACCCGGCATCCGTCGAGCCGCGGATGCTGGCAGGAAACTGTAGCCGTGATGTAACCGCGGGGCAGATCTTTCATCAGTCGACAGCGCGACCCTTATGCATTTTTTTGCGATTTTGACAGTGGCTTGTAGGCAATGACTTTCATTTCCACCTTGACATCGAACATGAAATGAACGGGAAAAACTGACCGGACAGGCGGGTCGCGTGTGAAATACTGACGGTAAATTTTGTTGAAGGCCACGAAGTCGCGCGCGTCGGCGAGCCAGCACTCGCAGCTGATCACGTCTTCAAGCGTACAACCTGCGACAGCCAACGCATCGCGAACGAAACCAAAGGTCAGATGCACCTGCTCTTCGAAGGGCACGTTCTTGTGTCCAGAGCCATCGTCAACGATCGCTCCGTTCTCGTCGAAAACCACTTTTAACGGATCAAAGGTCCAAGGCCCATAGGCTGACGTAAACACAAAATCGCCGGCGCGAACCGCCTTGCTAATCGGCACTTCGGGATGGGCGGGATAGGACCGTTTGGACATGAAAGAGCTTAGTAGCCGCGAGCCACGATGGGCCACTCATCTACTATCTCATCTCCGCGCGCGACAAGGAAGGATGCGTATAAGTTGACAGTTGGATCACAATGAGAAGTTAAGAGTTCAATCGTAGCACCTACGGCCGGGTTTGCGGATCCCTCGAAATCGATCGCTCCATGCTCATCGCCCATGAAGCGGTACGAGGAATTCGCCGGCGCACCGCGCAGTGGTTTCGGAGTGCCAGAGTCGGTTGCAAAAGCTTTGAAGCCCGAATTGACGATCACCCGTCCTGGCCGGTTGGCGCTGACAACACTTGCGGCAACGAATAGCGATGGCTCGAAGGGATTCCCGTCCGGCGTCACGGGGATGCCGCCGTAGCAGGAGTCGAGAAAGAGATAGGATCCTGGCTGGAGTTCAGTGAAGATGTCGTGCGCAGCGTCGAGCCAGTGTGTACCGGTTCCGCCTCCCGTCACGATCGCGGGCGCGATGCCTTCGGCTCTAAGAGCATTGATCAGCTTCTGGACCTTGTCCGCCTGAGCGGCAACGCGCCTCTTCCGCTCATCGAAAGGCATGATCTGTTGCAAATTGCCCCAATAACCCTGCACTCCGGCGAAACGCAGGGTGGGTTGTTTTGCAATGTCCTTCGCCAGGCTGACTGCGTCTGCAACTTCGAGACAGCCGGTACGGCCGACACCTACATCAACCTCGACAATGACCGGAAGCGGCTTGCGTTCTTTGCCTGCCAAGGTCGCCAATTCCGCGACATTGCGATGCGAATCCGTAACGACCATCACATCGGCCCCACGGGCGAGGAGGCGGCTAAGGCGCGTGAGCATGTGGGAAGCTGCCATTGGCGAGGTTATCAACAATCCCGCAATATCCTCCGCCGCTAGCGCCTCCGCTTCATCGATCGTGGCACAGGACGAACCAAGGGCTCCCGCATCCGCAAGCCGCCGCGCGATCGCAGGAGATTTATGTGCCTTGGCATGCGGTCTCAGCGCAATGGCACTGGCTCTTGCGAACGCGGCCATCGTTGCGATGTTACGATCGAGTGCATCGCGATCGAGAATAAGTGCAGGCGTTCGAGTCTGATCACGACGCATAGGTGCCCATCGTAGCCTTTATTGAACCGTCGCGCAGCGACACACTTGCACTGATGCCAAATGACGGGGTGGTAGGTCAATAGATTGAGGCTATTGACTTTACCGCGCAGTCAAGCCCCGATACCAGCGGAGGTTCTAACGATGACGACGGTCGTTCTCGGCGCGGGTGCCGTTGGCACCGCCACA
This sequence comes from Aestuariivirgaceae bacterium, assembly GCA_036555325.1. Lineage (GTDB taxonomy): Bacteria > Pseudomonadota > Alphaproteobacteria > Rhizobiales > Aestuariivirgaceae > DATBLQ01. The sequence continues at coordinate 48,139 of DATBLQ010000070.1, forward strand.
GCCTGGTATCTCAAGAAGGGCGGCCGCGATGTAGCAGTGATCGAGCGCCAGCCAGAAGCAGCCATGGAAACAAGCTGGGGAAATGGCGGTGTGATTCATGCCAGTGAGGTCGAACCGTGGTCGCAACCCGGCATGCCGATCAAAATTATCAAATGGTTGGGCCAGGAGAACGCGCCATTACTTCTGCGCTATAGCGCGATACCCAACATGTGGCGTTGGGGCATCGATTTCGCGCGCAACTGCACTCCCGAGAGATTTCGTGCCAATGCCAAGGCCAATCTCGAATTGGCTTTGCATTCGCTGAAGTCACTTCATGAAATCGCTGCCGAGGCTGGTATTACTTATGATCGCGCCGCACGAGGTGTCCTCAAAATCTATCGTTCGAAAGACTCACTCAGCAACGCCGAGCGATCAACCGATTTTCTTGCGCGCCATGGGTTGCTTTGTGAACGTGTCGACCCCGATCGTTGCATCGCGCTCGAGCCCGCCCTCCGCGACACGAAATCAACTCTCGTGGGAGGACTCTATTTTGCTCGCGATGAGGTCGGCGATTGCAACAAGTTCACGCAAGGGTTGGCTGGAGCCTGTGCGACACGGGGAGTGGGTTTCCACTACGGCGAGATAGTCCGGGAGATTAAGACATCCGGCCAGCGCGTCACGGCTGTGATCACTGATCGGCGTCATATTCCAGCCGATACCGTCGTTGTAGCCATGGGAAGTTTCTCTGCACCGCTGCTCGCCAAACTCGGAATTCGCGTCCCGATCTATCCGGTCAAAGGCATCTCTATCACCTTTCCGCGCGGTGCCTGGAACAGCGCGCCATCCATGCCAGTGATAGACGACAGCAAGCTATTTGGCCTGATTCCTATTGGTGATCGCATGCGGATATCGGGTTCGGCCGAGATCACCGGATATGATACCGAGCCAGCTCCCTCTCGCGCACAGGCCATCGTAGATAATGCAAGCTTCACATTTCCAGAGATGAAGCGTTATCTCGATCTCTCGAAGGCCCGCATCTGGGCTGGATTGCGGCCAGTAAGTCCAGCCGGCACACCGATCATCGGTCGCACGCACATCGAAGGGCTATGGGTGAATGCCGGTCACGGGCATTTGGGCTGGACACTGGCATGCGGCTCCGGTCGGGTCGCTGCCGATCTCATCAACGGTCATGATCCCGGGATACAGGTCCCGCCGCCTCAAGGTGCTGTTTTTGCCAACCCACAATGACATTGCGCGGAGAACGGAGCGGAGGGCCCCATTGAAGCGGCTGTTCTTCACGGCTGTGCTCATTGCGCTTCTTCTGCCTTTCGTTCTCACTTATGCCCAAGGCCGTCATGCTGACCCCGAAATGGAGGCCTTGCTGCCCACAACACTTGGTGGCATTGCGCTCACCATCGAAAGCCAAGCTGGGCCGGACCTTGCGACCAAGAGCGCAGCCTTGGACAAGTTTCTCGCCGGCCTGGGTAAAACAGCCGAAGATTTCACTCTCGCCAGTGCTTATTCGCGAGCGGCATTAAGGGCAGAGGTTGGTGCCTGGCGCGTGAAGGGAGCTGATACCAAACTCCTGCTGCCAGGCTTCAAGACAGCAGTACAGGCCTCCAGCACGACGCCGTTGGCCCAGGCGGATGAAGTTCTTGCAGGACATACGGTCCTGCGCATCGGTGACCCGGGACAGCTGACCCGAGGCTCAATCTATGTAATCGTGCGCGGGGATACGCTTCTGTTCGTACAGACGCCCGATCGCGCTTTGGCAGAGGAGGCCATGGAAAAACTGCTCAACTAGCCGGTTCCCTTTTCACCGCTCTCAAAGTTCCGCATTGACGATGAATCCCGCATCCACGAGCAACGTCGCCGATGTCACGTAGCTCGCATCGTCGGAAAGCAAAAACGCAATCGTCGCAGCGAGCTCGGACGGATCACCGATGCGATGCAGTGCGATGCGTTCAAGGTAGTATTTCATAACATCAGGCATATCGAGCATCGGCGCGCTCATATTGGTAGCCACGGCTCCTGGCTCGACGACATTGACACGGATGTTGTGCCCGCCGAGCACTGCACCGAGGGCCTTGCCCAACATGCTGATTGCACCTTTGGTTCCACAATAGGCAACCTGGGTGGGCGCTCCGACATGAGCTGAAATCGAGCTCACCATGACAATGGCGCCCCCATGACCCTCTGCAATCATCTGGCGTGCGCCTTCGGTGCAAACAACCCAGGTACCTCGAACATTGGTTTCAAACAGCTTATCGAAATCCTCCACCGACGTGGCATCCCAAGTCATGAAGGGATTTATCGCTGCGTTCGAGACGACGTAGTCGAGTCGCCCACCGCGTTGGGCCACCTCGTGGACCATAGCGGTCACAGCCTCCGGGTCTCTCATGTCGGCAACTACGGGAAAGGCCTCGCCCCCCGCCTCCTTCACCAGTCGCAGCGTTTCGCTGGGGTCACCGGTCGGTCGTTGGTTTACGCCAACAAGGGCGCCTTCAGCCGCCAGGCGGACGGCCGTGGCACGCCCAATCCCGGAAGTGGCCCCGGTGACCAATGCCACTTTGCCTACAAATCGTCGTTCCATGCTCCCTCCTGCTAGTCCCACTCGAGCCGTGACCGTTCTCAGAAGAGTGCAATCGGGTTCCAGGGCGACCCGGTCGCACCAGGAAGCCGCAAAGGCAATCCCACGACCATGAATTCCCAGCGCCCCTCTTCCTCGCAGGCGTTCGCCAACTCTTCCAGGTTCAGGCTGTCAGATACGCACATTCCCATTGCCGTCAGCTGCAGGGGATGGATGGGGTAAGGCATCTCCTCCACATTGCTGGGCACGGTTTCCCCGTCTCCGTCGGGAAGAAAGGCGGCAATGCGCCGTTCATGCATCCAGGGAACGGTATCCACATGCAGTCCCGCCTTGCCCTCGCCGGCAGGCGGGTATTCGTTGCTCCAGGCGCCCAGAGCCAAGCGTCGCGCATGATGGCCTGTGCGGAAGACCAAAATGTCACCTTCGGTAAGCCGTACCCCCTCGGACAGCTCGATGTCCTCAAGTTCTTTCCGGGTCACTGCTTCGCCGGGCTCGAGCCAATTGATGCGACGGTGTCGCGCCGCATCGAGGAGAACTCCGCGACCGACGATACCTGTTGCATAGGCGGTGATGCTGCCCCACTGCGAACCGCGAGAAGTTAATAACGAGGCCGGCTTGCCGTTATACAGCTGCCCGCGGTAAGCCACGTGATTAAGCGCATCGACATGAGTGTGGCAATCGCCATGGCTGGCCATCCCCAAAAAACACATGCCGAATGACAAACCGCTTTTGCTGACCGGAATATCATGCATGAGCGACATGAAATGGACTGCCGGGTTCGGGTTGTCGGGGCCGGCCGCCTTGTTGATAGGAATGGCCATCGATACCGACCGCCCACTACGAACCAATTCAGCGGCCGCGGCGATTTTCTCCGCTGTGATGTAATTGAGCGTGCCTCGCTCGTCATCAGGTCCCCAGCGACCCCAGTTCTTCACGGACTCAAAAATTGCATTGAAGTCCGCAAGAGTAACGGGCGCAGGTGGTGTCAGTTTTCGGCTCATCTAGGTCCTCCGACGGAATGGAGTGTGCACCATCGCGCATCCTGACCCATGAGCTTTACCGCTCATGGGTCGGATAGGTCGTCGTTCGCAACGCGTTTGGCTATTTGCCAGCCGTCGCTGCGAGTATGGTGTCCACATTCTCTCCCGTGACGAAGATGAGACCGGAATCGCCGATCGCGGGCAACGGGTTTTGCAGCCAGTGATCCATATTCAGATTGCGAATGATGTCGTTATGAAACGTGTAGAGATAGAAAACGGCAAAGAAATCCATGGTCTCGTACTTCTCCATGTTGATCATCTTTACCGTGCCGTCCTTAATGGTGTTGAGGAAGTCACGCCCCGCCTCGTTGGAGGTGATGATGATCTTTCCAGCCTTGCCCGCCTCGGTAACGGCGCGCACGATTCCGGGCCCGGCCTCCGAGTCGAAGCCCACCATTCCGGTCAGGTTGGGGTGCCCCTGAATGATCGCCGCAGTATTGGCGGCCACCTGTTCGACATTGGTGCCGGATTCCTCATCGGCCACCACCGTAATTCCAGAGCACTCCTTGGCCAACGCATCGCGCAGGCCCTGGCGCGCCTGAATGAAATTGCTGGCAGCTAGGAACGAGATGGTGCCGATCTCACCGGTCGTAAGACCGGCGTCGGCATGATAACGGCACTGATATTGGCCATGCTGATAGCCGAGGTTGTACCAATTGGTACCCAAATATGTAAGACGCTTCGACATCGGCAGGTCCCCATCCGTGACGACGGTCGGAACTTTTTTGTCGATGCACTTGTCGACTTCGGAGGCAAGGGCATCATCCCACCCGCCCACAACGATCACGCCAGCTGGGTTCTTGGTGCACTCGGTGTCGACGGTGGCGATGAAAGCGGCCAAGTCCACCGCCGTCGGTCCGGCGATACGTACTTTCACATTCAGCGCCTTACGCGCCGACTCAAGCCCGGGATAGACCCGCTCCACAAACAACGGCAAATTTGAAGCGTTGCTGATCCACACGTACTCCTGCTCGCTGCGGCTCGGGTCCCCAATCGGCACATCAAGCCCGGTTGGGGCTTGCGCCTTAGCGGGTATGCCGATCACAAGTGCCGTACTGGCAATAGCAGCAAATAGGCAAACCTTCGTTCGTTTCATGATTTCCTCCCTCCTGCTCTCCTCTTTGGTGAACCAACCAATTCATTTGAATGGCCCACCAGAGTATGTGTCAGGTTCGGCTTCGTGCAAACTGGTCCAACCCGACGCTGATGAGAAGCACGATACCGACCACGATAAGCTGCCAAAACGGATTTATTCCGGCGATAATCATGGCATTCTGCAAGAGCGCCATGAACAGCACGCCCAGGAATGCACCAAAAATCGTACCCACACCCCCCGACAAGCTCGCGCCGCCAAGGACGACGGCCGTAATCACCTTGAGCTCCACCCCTTGTCCCGCGAGTACAACCGCCGTGTTCAGGCGTGACGCGAGCAATGCTCCTGCAAGGCCGGCCAGCAGTCCCATGATCACAAAGAAACTGAACACCGTGCGATCAACATTGATGCCCGACAGCTTTGCCGCCCTGGCGTTACCGCCAATGTAGTAGGCCTGGCGGAAGTAGCGTGTGCGACCGACCAGGAAAGCAAAAAGCACGACGATGACCGCCATGAACCAAAAAGGTGAATAGATGCCGAGTATCTTCGTTTGACCGAAGACCGTGTAACCATTGCCAATGTTGGTGACGCCAGCCCCGGAGACAAGCTGTAGTCCACCGCGGTAGATCGACAGCGTCGCCAGCGTCGCAATAAGCGCATTGATCTTGAATTTGGTGACAAGCGTACCGTTGATGACACCAAGCAGCACGCCCCATCCGCACCCAACCAGGAAGGCAGCGAGAGGTGGCAGGCCTAGCTCCTTGGCCGCAAGACCAGCCATGATGCCGGAGAAGGCAAGAATGCCGCCTATCGAAAGATCGAACATGCCCGCGATCAACAGCACCATCATCCCACATGCCAGGATGCCGGTCTGTGCAGTATCCAGCAGCACCACTGCTGCATTTGCAGCACGCGGAAAGGTAGTTGGTTCCAGAATCGTCATCAGCGCGATGAGCACAAAGATGAGGACGATGAGCAGCAGCTGCCGGTCTGTGGCAATACGGAGGAGCAGGGCTTTGCCGCGCGAACGCACCGCACCTTCCCCAGAAGCTACAGCCGGACCCGTCGTTGACGGAGTACTTTCACTTCCCATGCTCAACTGACCCCATTGGCTTTAGGAGCTGCGAGTTCAAGGATGGCTATCTCCGTCGCCTTCTCGGCATCAAGCTCTCCGGCCACCCGACGCTCCGACATGACCACGATGCGGTGGGCCAGTGCCAGCACCTCGGGAAGATCGGACGACACCACCACGACAGCCATGCCTCGGGAAGCCAGATCACGCAAAATCCGGTAGATTTCGGCTTTCGAGCCGACGTCTACTCCGCGTGTTGGCTCATCGACGATCAGGATGCGCGGTCTGCGGGTCAGCCACTTGGCAAGAAGTACTTTTTGCTGATTTCCACCCGAAAGATAGCGAACCTCGCGATCGATTCCGGGTGTCGCGATGCGCAGCTGGTCGACATAGTCTTGACTCGCCTGCTGCATCTCCTTCTTGGACAGAATCCCCGAGTGCGTGTAATCGGAAAGACTCGCGGAAACGACATTGGCAGTGATCGAAAAATCGATAAAAAGACCTCCCTCCTTGCGGTCCTCCGGTAGCATCGAGATACCTGCAGCCATCGAGTCGGCTGGACTGCGCGGTCGCAGTTCATGGCCTTCTACATGCATGCTTCCGGCCTGAATTGGCCGCGCACCGAAAATTGCCTCGCATACCTCTGTCCGCCCTGAACCGAGCAAACCTGCCAGGCACACAATCTCGCCATAGCGCACTGAGAACGTAGCCGCGACCACCGGATCCGCCTTAAGCTCCCGAACTTCAAGAGCAATCGGGGCATCCTTGGCAGCGCGGCGCGGATCGGGCTGGAAAGACAGTTCACGGCCCACCATAAGCGAGATGAGTTCCCGCGGCTTCACAGACGCCGTTGCGCGAACGCCAGTAACGCGGCCGTCCTTCATCACTGTCACACGATCAGAAATCTCGAAGACTTCGGCCATACGGTGAGAGACATAGACAATCGCGACTCCCTGCCTCGCAAGCCGCCTGATAACTTCGAACAGGTGACGTCCTTCATTGATAGTGAGCGACGAAGTGGGCTCGTCCAAAATAAGTACTTTCAATTCTCGCGAAAGACTTTTCGCGATCTCGACCATTTGTTGCTGGCCTGGCGATAGTTGAACGACAGATGTTCGTGGATCGATGTTGACCTCTAGATCGGTCAGAATTCGCCGTGTGGCTTCATACATGGGTGCTCGCTGGATTACACCCAGAGCACTGACGGGCTGGTGCCCAGCGAAGACATTCTCCGCAACGCTCAATGCTCCGACAAGGCTGCGTTCCTGATAGACCATTGCGATGCCGGCGTCTGCAGCACCTTGCTCGTTGAGATTTGTGATGGATACTCCGTCTAGCTCGATTTTGCCGCTGCTTGGCTGATAGACCCCCGCGGCGAGGTGCATCAATGTGGACTTCCCAGCGCCATTCTCGCCGATCAGTGCATGCACCTCACCCTTTCGCACCTCGAACGAGACGTCATCCACTGCGCGAACGCCGGGGAACGTCTTGACAATGTGGTGCATCGCCAATCGAGGCGACTGTTCGGCTGCCATGGTGGCGGTCGTCGCTATCGTGGATAACCCCCGACATTAGCCCTTGCACCAACAGGTAACATATTCTGACGAGGTGATCGAGACGTTCGGGGGTATTTGACTAAGCCCCTTGTTCGTGATGCGATGCGAGGCAATTGGGTAGCCAGAAAGGGAGGAGAAAGTGCGCACAAGGTCCTTACTCAAGAGTATCGGTGTAGTTGCGCTGATGCAGTTGGGCGGGATAGCCGCAGCGGAAGAAAACGCCGCCACCAAGGCGATCGAAGCGGCCAAATCTTACTCAGGAACGACGCTCAAGAGCGCCGAGGAAGCTGGCCTCATGGCTATGCTTGGCATGAACATCACCGGCCCGGAATGGAAGCAGCTGACGGGTATTGGGCTTAACGTCACTGAGATTCCGTTCGAAGAGCTTTTTCCAAAACAGATGCTCGAGCATAAAGCCGGTAGCGGTGCTTATGACGTGCTCACAATCGGCCCCTCCTGGGTGGCCGACATGGTGCGGAACGGCGCGCTGGAACCGCTCGACCCATACATCGAGAAATACGGTGTGAAGGCCGAGTTCGACGACATTGCCCCCGCTTTCAAGGACTGGATGACTTTCCAGGGCAAAACATATGCGCTCGTCGTCGACGGTGATGTTCATCTTCTTTACTACCGCAAGGACATTTTCGACGATCCGGCGAACAAAGAGGAGTTCAAGGCAAAATACGGATATGACCTCGCGCCGCCAGCAACATGGAAAGCCTTTGGCGAGGTTTGCCAGTTCATTACGGATAAATATGCGCCGAAGTTGTATGGCGCCGGCCTGATCAATACCGGCTACATGCACTTCTTCTTCTCGGAGCGCTTCCGCACCTACGGCGGCAAGTTCTTCGATCCAGAGACGATGAAGGCGACTGTCAATAGCCAGCCGGGAATCGATGCCTTGACCGATATGGTCAATCAGCTCAAGTGTCAGCCGCCCGGCGCTCAGACCTGGGGGTTTGGCGAAAGCCTGAGCGCGCTGAATTCCGGTGAAATCGCGATGACCATAACGTGGCCACCGGTCGCTCGTTGGGCCCAGGGTATCAATGCCGATGAGCAAGCGCTGTCCTGGGTCCCCGAAAGCCAGGTCGTGGACAAGGTCGGATACGCCCTGCCTCCCGGCGGCCACCCGGAATTAGCCTCTGGAATCCTGCTTGCTGTCTCTCCTGACAGTAAGAATAAGGATGCTGCATATCTCTATATTCAGTGGCTGCATTCCAAGCAGGAGAGCTTGAAGAATGTGATGCGTCCGCTCGGCTTGCGAGACGCGTTCCGAATTTCCCATTACGAAAGCCCGGATTTTCAGAACTTGTGGCCGACGGCGGCAGACTACCTGAAAACGCTGCGCCAAGGCGGAGAGCAGGGTTATTCCGATCTCGCAATTCTGGAAACCTACAAATACTGGGATTCGATGGGACGCGCTGTTGTTGCTGCGATCGGCGGCAAGGATCCGAAAGCCGCTCTCGACGACCTTGCCAAGGAGTGGGATGCCCTAACCGAACAAATCGGCGTTGATCGGCAGAAGGCTGCCTATCTTGAGTGGGCAGCAAAACCGAGCGCCTATCGACAGTAAAGGAAGGCCTCAATCAACTTCAATGGGGGCGGGCTGTGATACCCCGCCCCCGATTACGGCGCCGTTGCAGGCGGGGCAAGCGTGGTGTCTTCGAAAATCTCGCACATCAAACCAACCAGGGACACTCCGTCCTTTAAACATATTCTGATAGCGCCTGCCGTACTCATCATGCTGGTGATGAGTGTCATTCCGCTCGTCTTTGTGATTGTCGTCAGCTTCCAGCGCCTAAGCATGAGCGATCAGATCACGAGCTTCGAGGGCCTCGTCAACTATTGGCGTATTTTCTCTGATGCTCGCCTGTGGGAAGCGATACTTCACACCCTGACTATCACCTTCGCAGCACTCCCGGTGGAGTTGCTGCTTGGCTTATTGTTGGCATTTCATTTCGTCGGCGACCGACCGCTCAAGCGCCTCTTCGTAGCGCTCCTGATCATTCCCTCCGTCATCTCTCCGATGGTCGCGGGCTCCATGTGGCGACTCATGTTCGATGATCGCTATGGGCCCATCAACCAGATAATCGGATGGGTGGCGGGTGAGCATATCTCAATCCTGTGGACGATCAACTCGGCGTGGGTCTACCCGGCAATCATTGTTGCCGACGTCTGGCAGTGGACGCCTTTCATGTTCATCATTCTGTTGGCCGCGCTGGCCAATCTCGATCGCGAGCAGTTGGATGCTGCTGCCATCGATGGAGCTTCAAGCTGGCGGACATTCGTCGAGATCATCCTGCCAGCCATACGCCCGGTGATGATGATCGCGATCCTCATTCGTGGGCTCGATCTTATTCGGATGTTCGATATCGTCTGGCAACTGACGCGAGGTGGCCCTGGGAGCTTGACCGAAACGATCTCCATTTACGCCTACATCCGCGGATTCCAGGAGTTCGATACGAGCTACATCGCAGCTGTCGTAGTGCTGCTCATGATTCTTTTCTCTGCAATACTTGTTTTCACACTGAAGAAAATGGAGATCGCCCGATGAGGCGGCTCGGCGGTTCCTGGGGGCGAAGCGTGATCTGGTATGCGACATCCATTGCGATCGTCGCGGTTTTTCTGTTTCCCGTATACTGGATCTTTTCCGTGTCGTTGAAAACGCCGCGCGAAATATTCAGGTTTCCGCCAGCGTGGTATCCATCAAGGCCGCAGTTCAACAATTTCTGGATACTCATTCGGGATGGTGACGTCTGGTCAATTTGGAACAGCTTCGTCCTTGCCTTCTCCAGCACGATGATCGCCATGGTTTTCGGTATTGCCTGTGCCTACTCCATTGTGCGGTTCAAAACGGGTGGTGAGAATCTCGCCATCTGGATCATCTCCCAGCGCCTGCTCCCGCCAATAGCAGTCGTTTTCCCGATCTTTCTCATCTACGCGAAGGTGGGTCTTACTGACACCTACCCCGGCCTGATCCTACTCTACACCGCGTTCGCGCTGCCATACGTGATCTGGCTGATGCGCGGATACATTCAGGAGGTGCCGATCGCGCTCGAGGAATCCGCACTGGTCGACGGGGCCACCCTATGGCAGCTGCTTTGGCATATCGTCATTCCCCTCACGCGAAACGGCATCTTCGCGACCGCGGTATTCGCCTTTATTTTTTCGTGGAACGAGTTCATGTTTGCCCTGGTGCTCACCCGAACCGAAGTGATTACCTATCCAGTCCAGGTCAGCCAGTATTTTGGCGCCCAATCGACGTTTTGGGCGAAAATATCCGCTATGTCGGTGCTTGGCACTCTGCCAATCTTCTTCGCAGTCGCCGCTTTTCAGAAGTATCTCGTTCGCGGTATCACCTTTGGCGCCGTAAAGGGATAAAGAGAACAATCGAGCTGGGGTGACACTCAGAATTTGCGGGTGAACGCAATGGCCAACAAGAGGTCCAAGAAGTCGGCGAAGATCGCAAAGAAGTCTGCCGCCAAGGGGATCGCCGCGAAGAAGAGGTCACCGAAGTCGCAGGCCCGCAACGTCGCAAAGCCGACCCTCCTCGCAGGCGGCAACCCCCGGATTCAAAGGCCGACGGCAACGCCCCCGTGCACTTCACGAACTACATCAAGGTGGCTTTCTTCCGCGGCACGTCGCTGCGTCCTGTGCGCCGGGCGAATCCAAACACAAGGATGTGCGTTACCTCGACATCTACGAGGA
>DATBLQ010000022.1:0-6824 GCA_036555325.1 Aestuariivirgaceae bacterium
CAAAGTTGCTGACATAGGCACGGTTTGCACTAAGCACTTCCTTGACGATCTTGCTCATCTTAAGCCCTCCACAAACCGCATCTCTTGCTGAGAAGTCTGCGTAGTCATGTCAGTCTGACTTGGCTACAGAGCACCAATCCAACTCCTGTTCAACGTATGCCGGTCTCGTTCCATCAATTGCGCCCAGAACTGATCCATCATGATGGCAGCTCTCGTCTGCTTGAAGCGGGAGAACTACCATAAGTTTGGGACCTGCGCCAAAGCAGGCCCAGATTGTTCCGCATGTAACTTGGGCATAGTTAGAGCCCCATTATTCGTCGCGCAGCTGCCGAAGGGGAAATTAGCTTATTCGCAGGGCCGGAAGGTTATGCCCTCCCAGACCATCACGTTCGGCAGATCGAAGCGCAGTTCGCTGCGGTCGATTACGCTTGTGGATTCCTCGAAATGGAAGGTTGCCGTAGGCGACCGGGGATCGACTTCGATCCAAGGAGGGTTCTCGTCACCGCTGTCAGTATCGGCACACCATAATTGGCCGGTAGCGGTCAAAACTAGCAATGCGCGGCCCTCCGCCCAAGCTGTAGCGGCCATCAGAACCAGCGCCAGAACTGGACCAAACCGGCTCATGAGCTGAGAATATATTACTTAATTGCCTCACCAACAACGAGGCGAAAGTATACCAGTGAAGGAAGGGTCACAGGGGGGAAGCAAGACCTCATCGCACCCAGCTGTAGATAAAACAATATCGGTGCCGTTTTCTGGGCGCTTACCCCAGCTTTTCTGGAGGTGTAGCTCACTTCGTGTGTTTGACCGCCGGCGACGAGCTTGCGATCTTCGTCCGCGGCTGCTGCGTTTTGCGTTTGGCATCGGTCTGCTCCTCTTTAGCTCTTTTAACAAAGCGGCTGCAGAACAGTTGCGTCTGGATAAGACAGCCATTCTCGCTGCACAGCTTCTCATTCGCCTGAACATTCGTTACGATGATCGCCATTCGCTCAGGAGCTAATAGATACTGCAGTTGCAAGGCCTGCTCGGCAGATGTAGGGCTCCTGTCAAAGAGGTCGACCGTGCGCACTCAATATTGCACGCGGCTCGTCAGCGCCCCATCCACTACCAAGTTTACACCTGTGATGTAGCTTGCCCGCGGACTCACAAGGAACACGGCAGCGTTCGCCACCTCCTCGGCGGTCGCCATGCGGCCCCACGGAATCGTGGCACGGGCGGCCTTAAAGAGGTCCGGCATATTCTGCTCAGCCTTCTGCCACCCCCCGCCTTCGTGATAGGTGTGGCCCGGCGACAGTGCATTGATGCGGATCTGCTTGGCCGCAAGCATCCTCGCCATGCGCGAGGCATAATGAATGAGTGCTGCTTTGAAGGTGCCGTAGGCCGGCATGGAGATGTCAAAGTCCGGAAAGGTCCAGTCGAACTCCAAGCCTGCGACTGAGGAAATCACGAGGATGGCGCCCGCATCCGATTTCTCGATCCAGGGCAACGCAGCTTCCACCATGCGCACGGTGTGCATCATGTCGATCTCGAACTCGTTCTTCCAGGCATCCTCGCCGCTGCCCAGGTCGATCGCGCTTACGTTGGCGATGGCGATGTCGATACCGCCGAGTGCCTCAGCTGATTTCTTGATCCAGGCTTCGAGTGCCGCCTTGTCGCGCACGTCGAGAGCAGTGCCGGCGGCGTTCACGCTCTTCTTCTTGAGCGCGCTTACCGCTGCCTTCACCTCGCCCTCGTTGCGCGCGCAGACCGCGACGTGACAGCCCTCTTCCGCAAGCATCATCGCGATCGCATGCCCGATTCCCTTGCTACCTCCGGAGATGATGGCCTTGCGGCCTTTTAGCTTCAGGTCCATGAGCTCACTGCTCCTTTGCCTGCGACGCGTGCTATCGGTCTAATGTCGCCCGCCTCACCGAAGCGCGCAACCTGATTATCGATTAACCTCTTTGCAGAGCACATCTTGGTTGCACCTACGCCGAATAGCTGCTGAAGGCGCTAGTTTTCCTGAAGGCCATGGTGTTAATATCCGCGCTGGGGGCAAGTTTCACGACAACGTAGGAGACGTTTATGCGTAGCCTCCACTATTTGCTCTCCGCAGCATTTATCCTGGCTCTGCCAATCATCGGAACCTCGCCGACTCTTGCAGCAAGCGATGAGGAAATCATCGCGAATGCAACATCGGCTGCGCCGGAACCAGTAGGCAAGAACGCAGCGGTCATGACCTGGGATATGAAAACCATAAGGGAAGGCACAAACGGCTTTACGTGCATGCCCGATGACACGAACACCACCACAATAAACGATCCGATGTGTGTGGATAAGAACGGGCTGGCTTTTATCATGGCCATTATGGAAAAAAAGGAACCCCCGCCAGGGGTTGGGTTTGGCTACATGTTGCAAGGCGGGGGATCAGCCAGTAATGCCGATCCTTACGCACCTGCGCCGGCAGACGGAAAGTGGGAGCCAGATGATGGTCCACATGTCATGATATTCGGAGTCAATAAAGAGGCACTCGAGACATATCCGCAGCCCAAGTCAAATCCGGACGTGACACAGCCCTATGTCATGTATCCGGGAACGCCCTATGCCCATCTCATGTTGCCGGTGAAATAACTCGCTCGCGTAAATTCCGCGCGGCCAAGTGTTCGCCCCCATACGATCACTGTCGCTGCGCGGAGCAGATGATTTCGTTTTCGTTTGTCTAATAGCGTAGCTCCAGCCGAAACGTATCATGGCATGGACTGCGCATGGCACCTCAGAATGCCAGAGCACCAAGGGAGGTTACCTATGAACCGTATTACGTTGTTAAGTGGAGTATTCAGCCTGTGCCTGCCTTTAGTGGCAATGGCAGGCGAACAGCACACGATCGTGTCCCCAGACCAACTGAAATGGAACGCTCCAGCAGCTCTGCAAAAAGGTGCAGAGTTCACGGTCATTTTTGGCGACCCCTCGAAGGAAGGGCCCTATGTGACCCGGCTGAAACTTCCAGCCGGCTTCAAAGTGATGCCACACACTCATCCCAACACCGAGAATGTCACCGTAATTTCCGGCCAATTCCACATTGGAACGGGTGAAAAATTCGATGAAAGCAAGCTTCAAGCGTTGAAGGCTGGTGGCTATGTGCAAGTGCCGCATGGGATGCCGCACTATGCGATGGCCAGCGAGGAGACGGTGATCCAGCAGCATGGAATGGGACCGCAAGGGATTGTTTATGTCAATCCGGCCGACGATCCGCGCAAGAGTAACTAGTCACCTATTTTTTCAGAATGGGGTTGAACAGCGGCCTAATCCCGCGAAACGATGACAAGGTGGTGGAGCAATCTGCCACCATGCTTAGCTGAATGTTTCCTGAAAAATGGCAGCGGCGCGATCGAGTAAGGGTCGGCTCGTCGTTTTCGGGCACGTTTGCCCGTGTCGAAATAGGCCACATTGTCATCGGCTCGGAATCGCGGTGGTGGGGTTAGCGCTTATGCTTGTGCCTCTGCAGTTCGGAATTGGAGCCGTGCCGGAAAGCGCTTCGCCTGAGCTGATCGCCCTTCTATGGTTGCTCGGAGGACCGTTCTTGGGAATAGAGCCCCGTGGGCCGGACCCTCGACTCCGCTCGCAGCCCCCAGGTGGTTGGGGCGCGAGAACGCTCCTCTGATCAGAGTGGTTTGGAAGAGGGTTACTACGCCAGAAACAATCTGATTTCTTCGAAGATGCGCTGGGTGGCCGGATCCTGCTCTAATGGGATATGATTGTTGCCTTGGAGCACAACAAATTTGGCGCCAGGGATTCCCGCCGCCATCTGACGTCCGGCTTCCATGGGAACTTGCGCATCGTCGCGCGCGTGCATTACGAGCGTTGGCGCTGTCACTTGGGAGAGCAAGGCTGTGACGTCAAACTCAGCGGTAGTGCTCAAGTAACGGGCGGCACATTCCGCCGAAGTAGTTCGTCGCTGCAATTCGTTAAATGAGTCTGCCTGTTGCTTGGTAGCATCGGGCATCAATGCTGTTGTGAACAACTGGCGAATTGTCGGGCTATTTGCACCCCATTCCAGCTGCGTCAATGTTACGAGCGCCTTTCGCTTTGCCGCTTCTTGCGGCGATCGTTTGTTAGGGCCAAGCGCAAAGCCGCCGAGTAGGATCAAATGAGACACTTGCTCAGGATGCCGCACAGCATAAGTGATCGAGATCGCGCAGCCTTGTGAAATCCCGAACAAGGGAAATCGCTTTAGCCCAGTCGCCTCAACGACAGTTTGGAGGTCGTTGACCCAGGCTTCAAATGAAAGTTCCGCGACGTCCCAGTCCGACAGGCCATTGCCGCGCGCATCATAGCGGATCAGCGTGTGATCCTTGGATAGTCCGGCAAGAAAATGATGCCAGATCGGGCTATCCCAGTCGTATTCCAAGTGGTTTAACCAGTTAGCGGCCTTAATCAGCGGTGGGCCTTGGCCGCTGATCGCATAGGCAAGTCGAACTCCATCGGGCGCTCGGCAGTAACGGATTTCCTGCCGGTCGTCGCTCGCAGCGAGGCCATCGCCATTGATCGCAAACACCTCGATCCTCTCGGGAATATTCTTGAGCTTCTGCGGACCGAGGCTGGTGTAGCCAAGCGCGAGCTTCTTATGTACTTGGTCGTATGCTTGCCGCGAAATGCAAATGCCGCCAGGCAATGCAATTCCTTCTAGGCGGGCTGCAATATTGACACCGTCCCCGTAGATATCGTCTCTGTCCACTATGATATCACCGAGGTGAACGCCGACGCGAAAGATCATCAACGGCTTGTTCACAGCACCAGCATTGCGGGCGGCTATCTCGCGCTGAAACTCAGCGGCGCAGGCGACCGCCTTTACGACACTGGAGAACTCCACGAGCAATCCGTCGCCCAAAAGTTTCACGACCCGGCCCTGGTGCCTAATGATAGCTGGCTCGATTAACTCTGAGCGGCAGCGTTGCAACGCGGCAAGCGTGCCTGGTTCATCCTCGCTCATCATACGGCTATAACCGGCGACATCGGCCGCCAAGATTGCAACAAGGCGACGTTGAAGGTTTTCTTCCGCCATGTGACACGATCTCTCGAAAAGCACAGCGCCCGGGATTCTATTGGCGCTCCGTTCAGGTGTCCATCGGGCCGTACTTCCGGATTGGGTCAACCAACCATCGCCAAACTGGAGCAAAGCGTGGTGGAGGATGTGAAACGCATCCGTAGCCATCCCCTCGTTCCTCGCCGCATTCCGATCTAATGGCTATATCTACGATGTGCGGAGCGGACGTCTGGAGGAAGTAAAAGATGCGACGGCAGCGGGCGAACCGGCGTGATACTTGGAGGCCCAGTTGCCGCCACTGAGTCTTACCAAAGAAACCCTACATCGATGAAAGCGGCACTCATTTTGGCGCGCCGGTTATGTTGCTTGGGGGCCAATTGCCCAACTTGGTCAGTGGGCAGATTTCGACATCAAATGGCGACGATTGCTAAAGCGAGAGGGGCTAGAGTATTTCCACGGAGTGGAATTCCGCAATCAGCGCGGCCAGTTCAATAGTTGGTCCCCGCCTAAAGGTGGCCGCTTCATTTCAGAGGCCAACAAGATCGGTGCCAAACACACCCTTTACGGCTTCACCGTCACGTTAAGTCACGAAGATTATAGAGACGTTTATAGGAAGCTTGAACGACCGCGCAAGGTAAGGGTCCTCTGATCTGCAACATCCAATTGGGGACGTAACGGTTGAGAGCCGAACAGTCCACATAGACGGAGAGGAAGATTTACCCGTGCTTTGAAAAAAAGACCGTCGGAGGATACGCGCAAGACTATTTTTCGCTGCCAAGCACCTGATGTCGTGGTCTACGGCTTATATGCAGCTGAACATCGTCAGCAATTCGCAGGATCAAGAACTGCTCGGTCGATGAGGCTCCTCGGAAGCAGGTTATGTCCCCGAAGCAGACGTCATCACTCACTGGAACTTTGCGGACTGCGAACCGCTTGAACACATCATCAGCAAACACTCGCAAGTCGGTGCTGCCAACACCGAAATAAGCAGGATTAAGCTCGATTTTGCTTACCCGCCGATTTGCGTCGAAACGGAGGGTTCCCACTGAAAACCCGCCCCTGCAGATCTCCCGCGCAGTTTCCGTAGTTCGCAACGAAACTAGCGCGTAACCAAGCCGCTCGAGAGCTCGTTTTGCGTCACTCTCTTGCATGTCTAATCTAACACCTCTGAACGAACTGAACTCCTTCAGATCATTAACCTCAGGCTCAAATTGCGGACGCGCGTTTTCCGCACCAAGGCGGGACAGAGGGGGCGCCGTCACATGCTTGCAGGTGCAGGGCTCAGCCCCAGAAGCCGCTGAACTCAGCATCGCCAGCGTGAGGCCGGCCAAGGATAACCGTGCTTGCATATCAATACTCATATCACGATGCAGCAACCATCTAAAGAGACTAGGTGACTTGATTCGGGTACTTAGCAGCTGCATTTTCAAAACAGCCCGTACGCCGCGGTTTTCAGTTGCTGTTTGCGAAACACGGCCTGGCTCAGATCACTGAGCGCTGGACGCCGTAGTAACTAAGTAACCCGAGCGTGGCGGAGTGTCGCGGTTGCTGGTCCAGCTGAGCAGCCCGAGCGGGAAAGGAGAGCCTGTGTTCATCAGCTGTTCATGTTTAATGTGATGCGCTTCCAAAACGACTGAATGGCCGTGTCAACTCGCGAACAGAGAGGAACGTCATGAAACTCCGTAATTTGTGTCTTGCAGCCGCAACTGCTTTAACGCTTATGGGGACTAACGATATGATCACGTCCGCTGCGGCGCAGGATGTAGATATCTATCTGAACATTCCTGGGTTCGGGAGCATA
>DATBLQ010000044.1:0-74555 GCA_036555325.1 Aestuariivirgaceae bacterium
CTGTGAACAAGCTATGGAAAACCTGTGCGCGGACTGTGGAAAGTAATGCGCAACGCCGCTTGCTGAAAAGCCGAACATCGTTCACCCATCGACCGCAACCTGGGAGGAGGCCGCCGCCTCGCTCCCATGCTCCGCCACCCACTTCTTCGCGCGTTCCCGCATGTCTTGGATGATGATCAGCGACATCGCGTGATGTCCCGTGATCTGCTTGTGCACCAACTCGAACCGCATGAGCTCATCGGGGCTGGGCAGGAAGCTCTTGTCGCGATCATAGGCGAACACGATCTCCATGCCCTCATGCAGTCGCCGCATCGCGCACGCGATCGGCATCTTCTTTTTCTTCGGTTTCTCAGTGCCGCTCACTTATCACCCCCGTTCATGCGAGGCCACCAGCAGAAGCGCTGGTGACCGGGGAGTTGATAAGCCGCCTACCGACGGCCGCGCTGTCCTTTGGGCTTTCGCCTTGGACATACGACAGCGCCTCCCCAGCCCATGCGAGCAAGGGAGGCATCTTACGGCTATGCCAGCCGCGATAGGTCGGGGTTATCACGCCCCAGGCATGAAGTTGCACCTCACGCCCGCCTGCAACTTATCAGAGAGTTGGGACACGTGCAATGGAGCGTTGAGAAAGAGATGCCCGAACCGCCGCCACATTGTTCCGTCATACCCGGACCGCCGCGATAGCGACGGCAGGGTGGGGTTCGTCCCATCGTCCGCACACGGAGCAAAAGCATAAAGGGGAGGGAAGCCGCTCCCACGCATCACGTCGAAGCCTGTGCATAAGCTGTGGAAAACCTGCGCACAAGCTGTGGAAAGTCAGGGAGAGACTCTTTTGAAATGCGATGTGCGAAAAATCCTCATATTCGGCTTTTGTTCTTGACAGGTTTTGAGCCTAGTGCTAGGAACATCGTCATCTTGCTCCGTGAAGGAGGCGCAGACCATGGTTGCGGGCCTTGCGGGGAGTGAGACCGGCGCCTTGCTCCGCAACGTGCACCCGTTGCGGATTGGGGAAGCCTCTAGAGCTACGCCCGACGGAGCGATCTACGTGCTCTGCCGCCCATCGGGTGATCACCGAAACTCCTCGGGGTATCCCGAGGAACGTTAGGGAATGTCGCGTAGCCAGGGGTAAAAAACGTCGGGTGGAGCGTTGCCGCTCTGCATGTTTTAAAAAACAGCTGTTTTGCCCTCATCCGCAGGGCGGCGGCGCTCCACTCTCCTTCTCACCCGGAGGCTTTTTACGAGCCGGCCGGATGTTCCCGGCCGTCGTCTCCGTCTTCGTAAGCCCGCGATGGGCTGCAACCGCTCTCACTTTTCCTCTCGGCAATCCGCGAATTGACGTTGGCCGGGAAATGTCGTCTGCTTGCTAATCCGGCCCGCGCGCGTTGGCAGAGGGCGGGTTCGGTGAAGAAACTGGGAGGAAACATGCGCGCACTTCTGTTTGCCATTCTGCTTGCGCTGTCGCCATCTCTTGCCTCGGCGCAAACCTATCCAGACCGAACCATCACCGTCGTCGTGCCGTTCTCCGCCGGAGGGCCCACCGATACCGTCACGCGCCTGCTTGGCGAAGCCATGAGCAAGGATCTGGGCCAGCAGATCATCGTCGAGAATGTCGGCGGGGCAGGGGGCACCCTTGGCGCGGCCCACGTCGCCAAGGCCAACCCCGACGGCTACACCTTGCTCGTCCATCACATCGGCATGGCCACCTCGGCGACGCTTTACCGCAAGCTTCCCTTCAACGCGCTTGAGGACTTCGCCTATGTCGGCCTCATCACCGACGTGCCCATGGTCCTCGTCGCCCGCAAGGACTTCGAGCCCGGCGATTTGAAGAGCCTCATCGACTACGTCAAGGCCAACAAGGACAAGGTCACCTATGCCAACGCCGGCATCGGCGCCGCTTCGCATCTGTGCGGCATGCTGTTCATGACCGAAATCGGCACTCCGCTCACCACCGTGCCCTACAAGGGAACGGGCCCTGCGCTAACCGATCTCATCGGCGGCCAGGTCGATTTCATGTGCGACCAGACGACCAACACCACCAATCAGATCAAGGCCGGCGAAATCAAGGCTTATGCCGTGACGACGAAGGAGCGGCTGCAGACCCTTCCCGACATTCCCACTGGGGCAGAAGGAGGGCTGCCAGGTCTTGAAGTAACGGTCTGGCACGGCCTGTATGCGCCAAAGGGAACGCCCGCGGATGTGATCGATCGCTTGTCTGGGGCGCTCAAGAAAGCGTTGCAGGACGAGACGGTCATAGCGAGGCTTGCCGATCTTGGCACCGCTCCGGTTCCCGAGGATCAGGCAACTCCCGACGCATTGAAGCAAAAGCTGGCAAGCGAGATTGAGCGCTGGCGGCCCATCATCACCGCCGCCGGGCAGTACGCCGACTGAGCATTGCCGCTTCGCCCGAAGGAGCGAAGCATTTCATCATTTGGGTTGGATGATGGAAAAACCTAACATACGCGATGCCGCCGCCGGAGCAATTTTCTTCGCGATCGGCGCGGCATTTGCGCTGGCCGCCCGCAACCTCGAATTGGGCACGGCCCTGCGCATGGGCCCCGGCTATTTTCCGCTGGTCCTGTCGTTCATCCTCATGGGCATCGGTGCCATCATCGTGTTTGTCTCCTTCGCTACCGCCCCGGAGCAGGTCGGATCGGTGCCCTGGCGGGGCTTCGTGCTCGTGCTCTTCGCCCCGATCGTCTTCGGGCTGACGGTAAGACGCCTCGGTCTCGTCCCGGCGATGGTCATCACCATCATTCTCGCCATCTATGCCAGTCGCCGCGCCAACATCCCGCTTGCGGGAGTGTTGTCCTTGGGCCTCACTTTGTTCTGCCTGGCCGTCTTCACCTACGGTTTGCGCTTGCCGATTCCCCTGTTTGCCCCTTGGTTGAGGTTCTAGGATCTCGATGGACATCTTCTCCAATCTGGCGCTTGGATTTGCCACCGCCCTTGAGCCCGTCAATATTCTCTATTGCTTCTTGGGCGTGCTGCTCGGCACGTTGATCGGTGTGCTTCCGGGCATCGGTCCCACGGCAACCATCGCCATGCTGCTGCCCATCACCTTCGCCCTCAGTCCGGCGACCTCGCTGATCATGCTGGCCGGCATTTACTACGGCGCCCAGTATGGCGGGTCGACCACTGCCATCCTCATCAACCTGCCGGGCGAATCCTCCTCCGCCGTCACCGCCATCGACGGCTATCAGATGGCCCGCCAAGGCCGCGCCGGTCCGGCTCTTGCAACAGCGGCCCTTGGCTCCTTCTTCGCCGGAACCGTGGCAACCGTTCTGATCGCAACATTTGCACCTCCGCTCACCCGCATGGCGCTTCAATTTGGTCCGGCGGAATATTTTTCGCTCATGCTCTTGGGCCTCATCACCTCGATCGCTCTAGCGCATGGATCGATTCTCAAGGCCATGGCCATGATCGTGCTGGGCCTCCTCTTGGGGCTCGTCGGCACCGATATCTACACCGGCACGCCTCGCTTCACCTTCGACCGGCTCGAACTCGCCGACGGGCTGAGCTTTATCGCGGTGGCCGTCGGTGTTTTCGGCGTGGCGGAGATCCTTCGCAACCTCGAAAACGAAACCGACCGCGACGTGGTCATCAAACGGGTCACCAATCTTCTCCCCAGCAAGAAGGATCTCAAGGCCATCATTGCTCCGATCCTGCGCGGCACGGCCCTTGGATCCGTGCTCGGCGTCCTCCCCGGGGGAGGCGCCATTCTGTCGTCTTTCGCCGCCTATTCCATCGAGAAGCGACTTTCGAGCAGTCCCAGGCGCTTCGGCAAAGGCGCCATAGAAGGAGTTGCCGCACCGGAATCCGCCAACAACGCCGGAGCGCAAACCTCATTCATCCCCATGCTCACTCTCGGCATTCCTGCCAACCCGGTCATGGCCATGATGATCGGCGCGATGATCATTCAGGGCATCACCCCCGGCCCGAATGTTGCAATCGACGAACCGGCTCTGTTCTGGGGAGTCATCGCCTCCATGTGGCTGGGAAACCTGCTCCTTGTGCTGCTGAACCTGCCGCTCATCGGCCTGTGGGTTCGTCTGCTCACCATTCCCTATTACGTGCTTTTCCCGGCCATCGTTGTGTTCAGTGCCATCGGTGTCTACAGCATCAACAACAACGCTTTCGATCTGTTCACTGTTTCGCTGTTTGGCGCCTTAAGCTATTTTCTGGTCAAGCTCGGGTGCGAGCCCGCTCCGCTTCTCTTAGGCTTCATTCTGGGTCCGATGCTCGAGGAAAACTTGCGCCGGGCCATGATCATTTCCCGAGGCGACTCCACGGTGTTTTTCACCCGTCCGATCAGTGCCGTTCTGATGGTCTTGTCGGCGCTGGTGCTGGTGATCGTTTTCATGCCCGCGGTTGCGAAAAAGCGCGAAGAGGTGTTTCAGGAAGAAGCTTGACCTTTCAACCGGTGAGCCTTAGGCCAGGCATCGTGAATTGCGCGAAAGCTCGCAAATGTTCAGTTCGATCTCCTCGGTTCTCACGCCCATTCACCGCGAAGGGTATCGCTTCGTGGCGATATTTTTCGCCATTTCCCTGCTTTTCTTCTTGACCGGCTTTGAGGCCCTGGGATGGCTCGGCCTGGTTCTTACTCTCTGGTGCGCCTATTTCTTTCGCGATCCGGAACGCTCCACGCCCATTCGCGAAGGTCTGGTCATATCGCCGGCCGACGGGCGCATCAGCGCCGTCGAGGAAGTTGCCCCGCCGCCCGAACTGGATTTGGGGTCAGGGCCGCGCCAGCGGATTTCCATTTTCATGAACGTCTTCGACGTTCACATCAACCGCAGTCCGGTCGATGGAAAGGTTGCCCGCATCGCCTATGTGCCCGGCAAGTTCCTCAACGCCGAGCTGGACAAATCGAGCGCCGATAATGAGCGCCAGGCCTTCACCATCGAGATCGCAGGCGGCCGTCGCATCGGTGTCGTCCAGATCGCCGGGCTTCTGGCTCGGCGAATTGTGAGATTTGTGAACGAAGGCGACGATCTGCAAGCCGGCCAGCGGATCGGGCTTATCCGCTTCGGCAGCCGGGTGGATATCTATCTCCCCGAAAGTCACATGCCGCTGGTCTGCCAAGGTCAGCGCTCCATCGCCGGGGAGACCGTCTTGGCCGACCTTTTGGCCAATGAGAACGGCAGGCCGTGCCGCCGCTCTTGAGGAGGTTTGCGTGACAGGTCCCGACATCGAGCCTGAACATAACGAGGAACAGCTGGATCTGCAGCCGCGGTTCAAGAGTATTCCGGTTCGCGTGCTGCTTCCCAACCTCATTACCTTGCTGGCGCTTTGCAGCGGCGTCACTGCGATTCGCCTTGGCATCGATGGGCGTTACGAGTTGGCCGTCGGCTGTGTGATACTTGCGATCTTGCTCGATGCGATTGATGGTCGGCTGGCGCGCATGCTGAAGGGGTCAAGCCGCTTTGGCGCCGAGCTCGACTCCCTTGCCGACTTCGTCAATTTCGGTGTTGCCCCCGCGGTGCTCGTCCACCTGTGGTCGCTGCATGCGTTGAAGAATCTTGGTTGGATCGTTTCGCTTGCGCTTGCCGTCTGCTGCGCTCTAAGGCTTGCCCGGTTCAACGTTGCCGTCGACGATCCCGATAAACCGGCATGGACAATGAATTACTTCAGCGGAATTCCCGCCCCTGCCGGAGCAGGCCTTGCCATGCTTCCCATGTACCTGGGCTTTCTCGGCCTTCCGGTGAGCGGCGCTCTGGCCGCCAAGTTTATTTTGCCCTACATCGCGGCAATCGCCATTTTGATGATCAGCCGCGTGCCCACATTCTCCGGCAAAACCATCGGCCAGAGGGTGAGCCGCGAAATGGTCCTGCCGATACTGGGTATTGCCGCCTTCACCGTTGCGATGCTGATTGCATTCACCTGGGAAGTTCTGACCTTCATCGCAATTCTATATATCGCTATGCTGCCGTTTGGTGTGCGCAGCTATTACCGGCAAAAAAAAGCTTATCTGCAGCGCACCTCCTCCGAGAGTCGCGAAAAATCCGAAATTCAGCATTAACCCGATTCCGCTACAGCACCCGGTCGAGGTCGGCGCAGATGTCCTCGGCGTTCTCTATGCCGACCGAGAACCGGAAGATTCCCTCTCCCGCCAGATCGCGATAGCGCTTCAAAGCTTCTCCCTCGAGCTTGAACGAGGATCGCATGAGATCCTCGGTGGGTATCCAATAAATCAGACTTCGGTGATGTCCGAGCGACACGGCATAGTGAACGACCTCGAAGCGTTCGATCATCCGTTTGGCAATTTCACCGCCGTCTTCCTTTGTCTGCAAGGACATCATGCCGGAAAAATTTCGCATCTGTTTTTGCGCGAGCTCGTGCTGCGGATGCGACTTGAGGCCGGGGTATATCACACGTTTGATGGCGCGGTGGCCTGCGAGAAATTCTGCGACCGCCATGGCATTCTCCTCATGCGCCCGCATGCGCAGCGGCAAGGTGGCGGCACCTCGCAAAATGAGCCACGCATTGAACGGCGACAACACTCCCCCGTAGTGCACGGTCGCCTCGAGATTGAGCGCGTCGAGATCGCCCCTGCGGCCGATCACCGCTCCGCCCATCGCGTCCCCATGCCCACCGATATATTTGGTGAGCGAGTGCACCACGAAATCCGCCCCGAGCTCCATGGGCCGTGTCGCGATCGGCGAGGCGAAGGTTGAGTCGACCACCACATCACGAACTCCCTTGCCATGCGCAAGTTCGCTCACCGCCTGTATGTCGCTGAGCCGCAAGATTGGGTTGGCCGGCGTTTCGATCCACACCATCTTGGTCGTTGGTTTTATGGCCCGTTCGATCAGCGTCAGATCCGAGGTGTCGACCAGAGAAACCTCGATCCCGAATCGGGGGAGCGAGTCGCGCACCAGCTCGGCGGTTCCGACGTAGTTCGAGTCCGAAATAATCAAATGATCGCCCTTCGACAGCCGCCCCGCCAGAAGCGCATGCGATGCTGCCATGCCCGAGCTATAGGCTTGCGCCGACTCTGCCCCTTCGAGCGCGGCAAGCTTCTCCTCCAGCTGTTGAACCGTGGGGTTGGACTGCCGCGCATAGACGAATCCACGGTAGCCCATGCGGTTTCGCGCGGAGAAACCGGTTACCGCGTCGGGCGCGAAGGTCGCCGACATGACCAGATTTGGCGAGGATGCCCGGGTTACCGGATCAACACCTTCACCTGCGTGCACGGCAATGGTCCTGATGCCTTTGCCCGTCTCCGATCCGCGCGCCATGTCTTACGCCCGGCTTCCAACCGGCAGGCTTTGCAAATCCTTGTCCAGTGCGGTGAACACTTCTTCAATGATATGCCGAGCGTGCAGCCCCGCTTCCTCATATTGCTCATTGGGCGAACCGTGAGAAATGAAGCGATCGGGCAGGCACATGGGCCTGACCTTCACCTTGGCGAGAAGACCTTCGACCGCAAGATAGTGCAGAACATGCGAACCGAACCCGCCGATTGCTCCTTCCTCGATCGTGATTAGCACCTCATGCTCTTTGGCCAGGCGGCGCACCAGGCCGGTGTCCAGCGGTTTGGCGAAGCGGGCATCGGCAACCGTTGTCGAAATCCCCATGGCCTTGAGTTCCTCAGCCGCTCGCACACACTCATGCAGCCGTCCCCCGAAAGAAAGCAGCGCAACCTTGCTGCCCTCGACCATCAGCCGGCCCTTGCCGATATCGAGCGGCAACCCCTGCACCGGCAGGTCTACGCCGATGCCTTCCCCCCTCGGATACCGGAAAGCCGACGGCCGGTCGTTGATCGCTGCTGCGGTTGCGACCATATGCACGAGTTCCGCCTCATCGGCAGCCGCCATCACCACAAAGTCAGGCAGGCACGACAGAAACGCCACGTCATAGCTTCCGGCATGCGTGGGTCCATCCGCCCCCACGAGCCCCGCCCGGTCGATGGCAAACCGCACCGGAAGCCGCTGCACGGCCACATCATGCACCACCTGATCATAGGCGCGCTGCAGGAACGTCGAATAGATGGCCGCGAACGGCTTGAAGCCTTCGACCGCCAGTCCGGCGGCGAAAGTCACCGCATGCTGCTCGGCGATTCCCACATCGAAGGTGCGCGTGGGAAACCGCTGCTGGAACTTGTCGAGCCCGGTGCCCGACGGCATCGCCGCGGTGATCGCCACGATTGTCTCGTCTTTTTCGGCAAGTTCGATAAGCGATCGCGAAAAAACGGACGTGAAGCTCGGTGCATTCGCTGTCGATTTTTGCTGCTCGCCCGTCTTGATGTTGAACTTGTTGACCGCGTGATATTTCTCGCGGTCCTCCTTCCCGAAGGGGTGGCCCTTGCCCTTTTCGGTCACCACATGCATCAGGATCGGCCCCAGCTGGTCGGCATCGCGCACATTTTGCAGGATAGTTACCAGCGATTCGATATTGTGGCCGTCGATCGGCCCGACATAGTAGAAACCGAGTTCTTCAAACAAAGTGCCGCCGAGCACGATGCCACGCGCATATTCATCCGCCCGCCGCGCCATTGCCTGAAAACTCCGAGGAAACCGTTTGGCGAGCTGCTTAGCCAGTCCGCGGATCGACAGATAGGGCCGCGATGATACAAGCCAGGACAGATAGTTGGTCAATGCGCCGACAGCCGGCGCGATCGACATCCCGTTGTCATTGAGGATGACGATCATTCGCGTATCGAGCGCCCCGGCGTTGTTCATCGCCTCATAAGCCATGCCGGCACTCATCGCGCCATCGCCGATCACGGCGATTACATGGTGCTTGCTCTTTGATAAATCTCGCGCCATTGCCATGCCGAGCCCCGCGGAGATCGAAGTCGAGCTGTGAGCGGCACCGAATGAGTCATAGGCGCTTTCCCTGCGCTGGGTGAAACCGTAAAGCCCGCCTCGCTGGCGGATGGCGCGAATCCTGTCGCGCCGTCCGGTGAGGATCTTGTGCGGATAGGATTGGTGGCCCACATCCCAGATCAGGCGATCCTCCGGCGTGTTGAACACATAATGGAGGGCGATAGTGAGTTCGATGACGCCCAGGCCGGCGCCGAAGTGGCCCCCCGTCTCGGAAACGACCTCGATTGTCTCCCGCCGCAGTTCATCCACCAGTTCGCGCAGCTTGTGCGCCTCAAACCTGCGCAGATCGGCCGGCGTCTTGATTTGGTCTAGAAGCGGAGTTGGACGTGCGCTCGGCATGGGGTCCCCCGTTGCAAAAACGGCGCCTCAGCGGGCGCCGCCTCAACCTTCGTTCAACCTACCACGGCAGCAAGATGGTGCAAAGCGCTGCGGGCAGGGGCAACCGGCATGCAGCGAGCAACGCTCAACATCTCATCTTGTTCCAAGTGCCAGTTCTGCCAGCCGCGCAGTCAGTTCACTGTCCGCGTTGGAGAAAGGTGATAGCACGGTGAAATGGTCCTGCCCGGCGATCTCCACATAACCGGTGTTGACCCCGGCACCCTTCCACGGGGCTACAATGCTGCGGCTCTGCCGGATGAATTCATCGGACTCCTTTCTCCCGACCCATGCCTCGAAGGTTCGTCCCGCCGGGCTGGGCCAAAAGAGAGGGCTCCATACCCGTGCCGTCCCTTCGTCGATCCTGATGTCGTAATTCATGGAAGTGCCAAGCAGCGGTCGTAGATCGAAGATACCGCTTATGGCCACGGCCGTTGGCACGAGATCGTTTGCATGACCGAACAATTCCCATTTGGTGGCCACCATCGCGGCTGCGAGATGTCCTCCTGCCGAGTGTCCGAAAACGAAAATGCGCCGCTTGAACTTGTTCCTTAAGTAGATGACAAGCTGTCTCATCTCTTCGATGATGTCGCCGATTCTAGCCTCCGGGCACAACGTGTAGGACGGAACGGCGACCGTAATTCCGTGGAGATTGAGGCCCTTGGCCAGATGGCTGAATACGCTCTTGTCGAACGAACGCCAGTAGCCGCCGTGGATGAATAGCGCCACAGCCCCCTGGTCCTTGGCCGGCCAGAACACGTCCACCCGGTTACGCGGCCGTGCCCCGTAGGCAAGATCGTACTCGGCGCGTGCATTTCGCCGGAAACCTGCAGCATCCTGCTCCCATTGGGAAATGATGCGGGCGTGTTCGGGCACGCGCTCGCGCATGTTGTATTCATGCTCAAGGTCCATCGTTTCTCCTGATGCCACCTGCCGTCATCAAGCCACCCGCTTTTGCGCTATCGCAAGCAATCTGCCAACAGCTTTTGCTTCCCCAATCGGCAGTGGTATAGTTTTGCCAAAGAAGCTGCCGCTTGACCAGCGGGCAGCCTGTCATCGCAAGTAAGGGAGGTTCTCATGAAATCGGTGTTTCGTGTTCTCGTCGCGAGCATCGCCTTGCTCTTTGTCACCCTCGGCAGCGCCAGCGCCGAGGTTGTCTACAATCGTGGAAATTCCGCTGACCCGGAATCTCTCGACCCCCACAAAACCTCGACCGTCTACGAAGGGCATATTCTTCGCGACCTGTTCGAGGGCCTTGTCATGCAAGACCCAAAGGCCGAGCTTATCCCCGGCGCGGCCGAAAGCTGGACCGTGTCCGATGACGGCAAGGTCTATACCTTCAAATTGCGCGGCGATGGCGTCTGGTCGAATGGCGACCCTGTCACCGCTCAGGATTTTGTCTTCTCCTTCCAAAGATTGCTCGATCCTGCAACGGCGGCTGAATATGCCGGCATGCTCTATCCGATCAAGGGCGCCAAGGAGATAAACGATGCCGCAACCAAGGCATCGCCCGACACGCTGGGAGTCAAGGCCATCGACGACAAGACGCTCGAAGTAACCTTGAATGCTCCCACTCCTTATTTTCTGGAAATGCTGACCCACATGGCGACCTACCCTGTCAACAAGAAGAACATCGAGCAATTTGGCGCCGATTTCATCAAGCCGGGCAATCTCGTGTCGAACGGCTCCTACACCCTGGCAGAGTTCGTCCCCAACGATCACATCAAGCTGATCAAGAACCCGAAGTTCTTCGATGCCGCCAACGTCCAGATTGACGTTGTCAACTATATCCCCACCGAAGATCGGTCCGCCGCTTTGAAACGTTATGAAGCGGGTGAGCTTGACTCCAATGACGATCTTCCGACCGAACAGCTTGAAGAAATTCGTGCAAAGTTCGGCGACCAGGTGCGCATCGCTCCCTACCTCGGCACCTATTACTACACCTTCAAGGTCGACAAGAAGCCCTGGGACGACCCCAAGCTCCGCCGTGCCATTTCTCTGGCCATCGACCGCGACTTCCTTGCCGAGAAGGTGTGGAAGAACAGCATGATCCCGGCCTATTCCTTCGTTCCGCCGGGCATTGAGGGCTATGAGCCGAGCGTTGCCGACTACTCGGAAATGCCGCAGATCGATCGTGAGGACGAAGCCAAGAAGATCCTGACCGAGCTTGGCTACGGGCCCGACAAGCCGCTGAAGATGGAGCTGCGCTTCAACACTTCTGAAAACCACCAAAACACCGCGGTTGCCGTGCAGGACATGCTGAAACCTCTAGGCGTCGAGGTGTCCCTCGTGAACACCGACACCAAATCGCATTATGGATTGCTGGAGCAACATGGCGACTATGATGTCGCGCGCGCCGGTTGGATCGCCGACTACAAGGATCCCGAAACGTTCCTCCGCCTGCTGGTGACAGGCGATGGATCGAACTACGCACTTTATTCGAATCCTGAATATGACGCGCTGATGAGCAAGGCTGCCGCGGAAGCTGATCCGGCAAAACGCTCCAAGCTTCTCTCCGAGGCTGAAGCCATCTTCGTCCGCGACACGCCCTACATCCCCTTGCTCTTCTATTCCTTCCACAACATTGTCTCACCGAAGCTGCAGGGATTTGAGAACAACGTGATGGACGTTCATCCCACGCGCTTCATCAAGAAAACTGGCTAGCTTGTGAAGACGCATCCGGTTCTGCCCATGAAGGGCGGAACCGGACAGGGCGGTGCCAATGCTGAACTATGTTGTGCGGCGATTATTCTCGGCCCTGCCCACGCTATTTCTGATTGTTACCATCAGTTTTTTTCTGATGCGCCTGGCGCCTGGCGGACCTTTCAACCAGGAAAAAGGCTTGAACCCCGTCGTCAAGGCCAATCTCGAGCGCCAGTACAATCTCGATGCACCGCTTTGGAAACAGTATCTCGACTACCTCAACGGCCTGCTGCACGGCGATCTCGGGCCGAGCTACGCTCTCCCTGATTTCACCGTTACCGAGCTGTTCAAGGCCGGTCTTCCGATTTCGCTACAACTCGGAGCGAGTGCGCTTGTCCTGGCGCTCATTATTGGCGGAGCTCTGGGCATAACGGCAGCACTCAGGCAGAATCAGACGGCCGACTATTCCGTCATTGCCGTAGCCACCGCCGGCAGCACCATTCCCACATTCGTGATCGCGCCGCTGCTGCAGCTGTTTTTCGGGTTGACCCTTAAGTTGCTTCCGATCGGGGGTTGGGGCGGTGGCGACGTCAGCCACAAGCTCATGCCCATCATAACCCTTGCCTTGCCGCAGATCGCCATCGTCGCGAGGCTCATGCGGGGTTCGATGATCGAATCCCTGCGCTCCCACCATATTAGAACTGCGCGCGCCCTCGGCTTGTCGGACTTTTCGGTAGTCGTGAAGCATGCGCTACGCGGTGCTGTTCTCCCAATCGTTTCCTATGCCGGGCCGGCGGCGGCAGCGCTGCTCACTGGCTCGATAATCGTCGAGACCATCTTCCAGATCCCCGGGGTGGGGCGCTATTTCGTCGAAGCTGCCCTCAACCGCGACTACACGTTGGTAATGGGAACGGTGGTTGTCATTGCCGTCTTCACCATCCTCTTCAATCTCATTGTCGACATCCTCTACGGTGTGCTCGATCCGCGGGTGCGTTATGACTGAGACGGCCGTCGCAGTTCCTGTCGCCGGCCGATCCCTCTGGGAGGATGCCTGGGCGCGAATGAAGGGCAATCGCGCCGCTGTTGCCAGCACCTTCTATCTTGCGCTGATAGTCTTCGCCTGCGTCGTAGGGCCGTGGCTCACCCCGCACGGTTTCTCCACCATCTATCAGGACTATGTTCGGGTTCCGCCGAGCCTTTCGCACTACCCGAAACCGCCAACAATTGAGAAATCGCTTCAGGCGGTCGCCAGCCGCGCCCGGGTCGAGCTTGTCGATTGGAAAGTGGAAGACGGCTCCATCATAACCAAGGTCGGCGCCGCCAAGCCGATCGACGAACGCGTCACTCGTTATTTCGACCGCTCCAGCACCTTCGAGGGCGCAGCGGTTGTGGAAAAGTCGTCCAATGGTCAAGAGCTCACGATCCGCGCTGCGATTGAGCGCCACTATTTTCTGTTCGGCACTGACAATGTCGGCCGCGATCTCCTCACCCGCACTCTAATAGCCGGGCGAGTTTCTTTGTCGATCGGCCTGCTGGCGGGTCTCGTGGCGGTGTGTATTGGTGTGATCTACGGGGCAACGTCAGGCTATTTGGGAGGGCGCATCGATGAAGTCATGATGCGTATCGTCGACATTCTCTATTCTCTTCCCTTCATTTTTTTCGTCATCATGCTGGTTGTCTTCTTTGGCCGCAACTTCGTGCTGATGTTCCTCGCCGTGGGTGCGGTGCTTTGGCTCGACATGGCCCGTATCGTCCGAGGTCAGACCTTGTCGATCAAGCGTCACGAATTCGTGCAGGCGGCCGACGCGCTGGGCGTGAGCCAGGCAGGAATTCTCGGACGCCATATCATTCCCAATACTCTCGGGCCCGTCGTCGTTTACATGACGCTGCTGGTGCCGCAGGTGATCATCCTTGAAAGCTTCCTGTCTTTCCTGGGTCTTGGCGTGCAGGAACCCATGTCGAGTTGGGGTGTCTTGATCTCGCAGGGCGCAAAAAATATCGGCACCGCCACCTGGCTTCTGATTTTTCCATCTTTTTTCCTCACCACCACGCTATTCGCGCTGAATTTTATCGGCGATGGACTGCGTGATGCCCTCGATCCGAAAGATCGCTGATCGATGCCCGGCGCTGTCTCGATCCTCGAAGTCCAAGATCTTAGGGTCCGCTTCCGGACCCTTGATGGCATCGTCGAAGCCGTCAAGGGTGCGAGCTTCAGCGTTAAGGCGGGGGAAACGGTTGCCGTCGTCGGAGAATCGGGCTCCGGCAAGAGCCAGATGATGATGGCGGTGATGGGTCTTCTTGCGCAGAACGGCGAGGCCACGGGCATTGCCGCCTATCGCGATAAAAACCTCCTCGCCCTTTCCCCGCACGATCTCAATCGCGTTCGCGGCCGCAAGATCACCATGATCTTTCAGGAACCAATGACGTCTCTCGATCCGCTCTACACCATCGGCGATCAGCTTATCGAGCCCATTGTTCATCATCAGAGCATTTCCCCCGCAGCGGCGCGAGAGCGGGCACTTGAACTGCTCGATCTGGTCAGAATCCCCCAGGCGAAGGAGCGCATGGGCTCGTATCCATATGAGCTGTCCGGCGGGCAGCGCCAGCGGGTAATGATCGCAATGGCGATCGCCAACAATCCCGATTTGCTCATCGCCGACGAGCCTACCACCGCCCTCGATGTAACCATTCAAGCCGAAATCCTGGCGCTGTTGATGAGTCTGCAGAAGCGATTGCGCATGGGAATGGTATTCATTACCCACGACCTCGGCATCGTCAGGCGTATTGCTGGCCGGGTTTGCGTGATGCAACTCGGCAGCATCGTGGAGCAGGGAAAGACACAGACGATTTTCACTTCGCCCAAGCACCCCTACACCAAAGCGCTGCTCGAAGCCGAGCCTGAGGGTCGCAAAGCGCCGCCGCCCAGAGGCTCCCCGTCGATACTGGAGGGCAGGCGCATCCGCGTGACCTTTGCGCTTGGTGGCGGACTGTTCGCACCTCCGCGCATTGAGCTGCGCGCCGTCGATGACGTCAGTATTTCGCTGCGCCGCAATCAAACGATCGGGATCGTAGGCGAATCCGGTTCGGGAAAATCAACTCTCGCACGCGCATTGCTGAAGTTGTTGCCATCGGATGGCGTTATTCGTTTTCTTGGTCGCGACTTGAGTCTGCTTGATCGCAAGGCCATGCGCCCTTTGCGCCGCGAACTGCAGATCGTCTTCCAGGATCCTTTCGGCTCCTTGTCGCCGCGCCTCAACGTCGGCCAGATCGTCAGCGAGGGTTTGCTCGTGCATGAACCGGCCCTGTCGGCCGTCGAACGCGACCGCCGAGCTGCCCAGGCCCTTGCCGAAGTTCAGCTCGACCCCGCATTGCGCAACCGATACCCGCACGAATTTTCAGGCGGCCAGCGCCAACGAATCGCCATCGCCCGCGCCATCATTCTCAAGCCGCAGGTGGTCGTGCTCGACGAGCCGACATCGGCGCTTGATCGGCAGGTGCAAAAGCAAATTGTCAACTTGCTGCGCGATTTGCAGCAAGCCCACGAGCTTTCCTATCTGTTCATCAGCCACGATCTGAAGGTCGTCCGCGCCATGGCCGATCATATCCTGGTCATGAAGGACGGCTGCGTCGTTGAAGAGGGGTCAACTGACCGGATTTTTGACGATCCGCACCATGATTACACCAAGCGTCTCATGGCCGCAGCGCTTGGTGATAACCTAGGAGCTCCAGTCGCCGAACGCCCGGGCAATTGACCACTCAGCTAGTTACGCTACTCAGGATTGCAGCCACTTCCGAGATTGCCGATCTCTAAATGGCATGAATGGCGAAAGAGGCCTTGCCGCCCCCTTGCCGAGGCCCCTGCGAAAATGCCACAATTCAGCTTCAGGTCGAAGGGTCGAATGTTTTATCGCATAACGAGTTCCGGGGAACTCCGGGCTGTCTGGTCGCGCAATCTGCACGATGAGATGCTGCTGCATTGCGCCCGCATTGGCTTCAAACCTTAACCCAGCCCGGCCCTCGTTGAACTGGGGCGCCTGCCTTTTGGATCGCGACGCGCCTCGATCGAAAGCCGATGCGAGCACCTCCGCCATGAACCGACAGATCAAGAATATCAACACCGCCGAACTCATTGCCCGGGACACCGATCATCATTTCCACCCGTTCACCGATCACAAGGCATTTCATGCTGGCGGCGGCGCCCGCATCATCACCCACGCCGATCGAGTGTGGATTTGGGATGCCGCCGGAAATCGTTTCTTGGACGCAATGTCCGGCCTGTGGTG
This sequence comes from Aestuariivirgaceae bacterium, assembly GCA_036555325.1. GTDB lineage: Bacteria > Pseudomonadota > Alphaproteobacteria > Rhizobiales > Aestuariivirgaceae > DATBLQ01. The sequence continues at coordinate 16,130 of DATBLQ010000044.1, forward strand.
CGTGAACGTTGGCTACGGGCGCAGGGAACTGGTCGATGCTGCCTACCAGCAAATGGTCGATTTGCCCTACTACAACACGTTCTTCAAAACCTCGACCGTTCCGGCGACCGAACTTGCCGCGAAGGTTTCAAGCCTCTTGCCCGCCCGCTTCAAGCGCGTCTTCTTCGTCAACTCGGGCTCCGAAGCAAACGACACTATGGTACGCTTCGTGCGCCATTATTGGGCAATCCGCGGCAAGAAATACCGCAATGTTTTCATCTCCCGGCGGCGCGCGTATCATGGCTCAACGATGATATCGGCATCGCTGGGAGGCATGATCGGCATGCACGAGCAGGGGGGCTTGCCGCTGCCAGGCTTCGTGCACGTTCAGCAGCCCTACTGGTATGAGTTTGGCGGCGAGCTTTCCCCGGATGATTTCGGCCTTCAGGCCGCAGCCGAGGTCGAAAAGAAAATACTCGAAGTTGGTCCCGACAATGTCGCCGCATTTGTGGGCGAGCCCATACAGGGAGCCGCCGGGGTGATCATTCCGCCGCCATCCTATTGGCCCGAGGTCGAGCGCATCTGCAAGAAGTACGAAATCCTGATGGTTGCCGATGAGGTCATCTGTGGTTTCGGCCGCACGGGAAATTGGTGGGGATTCGAGACCATGGGCTTCAACCCCGATATTGTGATCATGGCCAAGGGGCTGTCCTCGGGCTATCTGCCGATCGGAGCGATGGCCGTTTCGGAAAGCCTCATCGGCGAGTTTTTCGATAAGGGCGGCGAGTTCTACCATGGCTATACCTATTCCGGTCACCCGGTGGCCTGTGCCGTAGCCCTGGCGAACATCCGCCTCATCGAGGATGAAGACTTCATTGGCAAGGTGCGTGCCCTGGCACCCTATTTGCGCAAGAAAATGCAAAGCCTGGCAGATCACCCGATTGTGGGCGAAGTTCGCACCGAGGGCCTGATAGGCGCAATCGAGCTCACTGCGAACAAGGAGAAACGCACCCGCTTTGCCGACCCGGGCCGGGTTGGCGCACTTTGCCGCGATCACTGCGTCGACAATGGTCTGATCATGCGCGCCTGTTGGGACACCATGGTTTTTGCGCCCCCATTCTGTATCGAAAAAGGAGAAATCGACCAAATGGCAGAGCTGGCTAGGAAGTCATTTGACCAGACGGTGAGCGATGTCCTATCGGAACTTCAATAAAGCGGCTTGGCGGGGAAGGTCCCGGGCACCGCCACCGGGCACAGAGGGACACCCAACCGGGCAAGACCGGAACAAGAATTGCAATAGAAGAAGGACCTGACCACATGAATTTGAACAGCCCACGTTTTCGACCCAGTCGCCGTGGCTTTCTCACGGGTACCGGTGCGCTGGCCGTCGGCCTCGCTCTTCCCACGCGCTTCGCTTGGGCAGAGGAGGAAAAGAAGCTGAACTTCTATAACTGGGACACCTACATCGGCGAAACCACCCTTGCGGATTTCAAGGCCGCCAGCGGCATCGACGTAAAAATGGATCTTTATGCCGACAACGACGAACTCTTCGCCAAGCTCAAGGAGGGCAATCCCGGTTACGACGTGATCGTGCCGACCAACGACTATCTTGAACGGATGATCATTGCAGGGATGGTGGTCCCGCTCGACCACTCGAAGATCCCCAACATGGCCAATATCGACAAGCCGTTCCAGGATGCAACCTTCGATCCCGGCCGCAAGTATTCGGTCCCCTATATGTGGGGAACGCTCGGCATCGGCTACCGCAAGAGCAAAGTGGAAGGCGCCGTTGACAGTTGGAAGTACGTGCTTGACGATCCAAAATATGCCGGGCGCATTTCTCTGCTCGGTGATGCTCAGAACGTCATTGGCGTCGCTTTGAAGTATCTCGGCTACTCGTACAACTCCATCGATCCGGCCGAGCTCAAGAAGGCGGAAGAACTGCTGATCGCCAACAAGAAGAACGTCAAGGTCTACGCCGACGACAACGGGCAGGATCTCCTTGCGTCGGGCGAAGTGGATCTCGCTCAGGAATGGAATGGCGACGTCATTCAGGTCATGAAGGATGATCCCGATCTAGCCTACGTTGTTCCAACGGAGGGAAGCCTCCTGTGGCAAGACACGTGGGCCATTCCGAAAGGCGCACCGCATCCCGACAATGCTCATGCCTTCATCAACTACATGCTTGATGGCGAGGCTGGAGCCAAGATTGCCGAGACCATCCAATACGCCACCGCCAATGCCGCAGCCAAAAAGCTGATGAGCAAGGAGTATCTGGAGAATACCGCAATTTTCCCACCGGATGAGGTGGTCGCCAAATGCGAACCTGCTATCTATGTGGGCGAGGAAGGAACGCGATTGCGCGATGAAGCGTGGACTCGCATCACCGCTGCCTAGGCTACGGACTATCCCCGCGACCTGCGTCGTCGCGCGCGCTTTGTGTTATCCAATCCGGGCGGCCCATGGCCGCCCGGTCGCTCCGCCGTCTAGAAAAGCTAAGTGATCCCTGAACGTGGAAGATTGGCGGAAAAATCCGACTGCTTTCCGGGTCCTGGCCCTGCCGGGCACCGTGTGGTTGCTCGTTTTTTTCCTCATACCGCTGGGGATCATTTGGGTCATGTCCTTCAGCACGAAAATTTCCATCACCGAAACGGTCTTCGACGGAACGCTGTCGAATTATCTGCGCAGTTTCAATCCCGTTTATCTGCAGATTCTCTGGAAATCCATTTGGATCAGCGTGCTCGCTACTGCGATTTGCCTTGTGGTGGCTTACCCGATCGCTTTCGGCATCGTTTTCGCCCCGGCGCGGTGGAAACCTTTGCTCCTGCTGCTTGTCATCCTGCCCTTCTGGATCAATTTGCTGATCCGCACCTATGCGCTGATTGCCGTCTTCCGCACCCGCGGTTATCTCAATTTCACCCTCGAATGGATTTGGTCCGCCGCCAAAACGCTCTTCGGCCTCATCGGCCTCGGCGGGATGTTCGGTGAAAGATTCGTCCCCTTTGAGATGCTCTATAACAATGGCGCTGTCATTGCAGGGCTGGTCTATGTTTTTCTCCCCTTCATGGTGCTTCCACTCTATGCCACCATCGAGCGCCTCGACCGATCTTATCTGGAAGCCAGTCTGGATTTGGGAGCATCCCAAAGCACCACCTTCTGGCGGGTAACATTGCCGCTCACCATGCCGGGGATAGTTTCCGGCACCATTCTGGTTTTCATCCCGTGCCTCGGTTCCTTCCTTACGCCCGATCTTCTGGGCGGCACCAACGCCACGATGATTGGCAATGTCATTGAGCGGCAGTTCAAGGCGGCCAACGACTGGCCCTTCGGAGCTGCATTGTCCTTTCTTCTCATGTACGCGACTTTTGGCGCACTGGCGCTGCGCGCTCTCGTCTCAAGGCACAGTAGAGGGGTGGATGTCTGAAGCAGCACTGGCACAGCCAACGATAAGACAGAAGCTGTTGGCCGCAGATCAAGGGCCTCTCGACTACGGTCGCCGCAAATGGCTCAAGGTGCTGTTCGTGGTCGTTTTCATCCTGCTTTATGCGCCTGTCGCCACCCTTATTGCGTTTTCGTTCAACACCGATAAGCGCAACGTCGTCTGGCGCGGCTTTACCCTGGACAACTATGCCAAGGCCTGGGAGAACTCCGCGCTGATCGAGGCGTTCACCAACTCCATCGTCATTGCCATTGCCGCAACGATTATTTCGACGGTCATCGGGTCCATGGTGGCCTTGCTTCTGTGGCGTTTCCGCTTTCCGGGGAAAGCGGCCTATGAAGGGCTCATGGCTCTGCCGATTGTCATTCCCGAAATCTGCATGGGCGTCTCCCTTCTGGTTTTCTTTGCCAGATACGTCGGGTGGGAGGCCGTGGCCGCACTTCCGTGGCCACTTAACCTTTCCACCATCATTACCGCCCACGTGGCTTTTTGCTTTCCATTCGTTGCCGTTGTGGTCCGCGCCCGCATGGCTGGCTTCAACCGCGAGCTTGAGGAGGCCTCCAAGGATCTGGGCGCCTCCGAATGGCAGACTTTCTGGAAGGTGATCTACCCGTTCATGCAGCCCGGCGTTATTGCCGGCGCTCTTCTGGCATTCACATTGTCGCTGGACGATTTTGTGATTACCTTCTTCACTTCCGGCCCGGAAACCGTAACCTTTCCGGTAAAAGTCTACTCCCTGGTCCGTCGCGGGGTTTCGCCTGAGATAAATGCCATATCAACCGCTCTTATCGTCATTACCATCGTCGCTACGGTTGTTGCCATGAAGCTACAGGCACCCGTCAAGCAGGCCAACGCCTAGGAGATTGAACTTGAGCAATCCGATCATCTCCATCCGCAACTTGAGCAAGCGTTTCGGTCCTGTAGCAGCTGTGGACGATGTCTCCTTCGACATTGCCCCCAACGAATTCTTTGCCCTTCTCGGTCCCTCGGGGTGCGGCAAGACCACTCTGTTGAGAATGATCGCCGGCCTTGAAACTCCAACCGAGGGCCAAATCGTCATCGACGGACAGGACATGGCCTTTATCCCGCCCAACCAGCGGCCCGTGAACATGGTTTTCCAGTCCTATGCCGTGTTTCCCCACATGTCCGTCAGGGACAATGTTGAATATGGGCTGAAGGTCGTCGGCACGCCGAGGGAGGAAACTCGCCGCCGCGCCCAGGAAGCTTTGGCCATGGTCAAGCTCGATCAGCTGGCAGAGCGCAAGCCCGATCAGCTTTCCGGCGGCCAACGCCAGCGCGTGGCGCTTGCCCGCGCGCTGGTAAAGCGGCCGAAGGTTCTGTTGCTTGACGAACCTCTCTCCGCCCTCGATGCCAAGCTGCGCGAACAGATGCAGCTCGAACTCACGCGTCTACAGCAGACCGTGGGCATAACGTTCATCATCGTCACTCATGATCAGGATGAAGCTCTGTCGATGGCCAACCGAATTGCCGTCATGAATACCGGCAAAGTCAGCCAGATCGCCGGCCCGGCTGAGCTCTACGAGCATCCGACGAGCCGTTTCGTGGCCGACTTCATCGGCAAGGTGAATCTTATCGAGGCGAGAGTCAAAGGGAGCAGGAACGGCACCATCATCGTCGATGCCAAGAGTATCGGTGCCGTGGAGATACCGTATGACAAAGCGGCCGCAGGCGGCGTAACCCTGGCCGTACGTCCCGAGAAGCTCAAGCTCGGATCGACGGAACCGACGGGGAAGGACCTGATCGCCATGCGCGCCAAGGTGCGGGATGTGGCCTACTACGGCGACACCAGTCACATCATCGTAACCGGCCGGGACGGGATGGAGCTTTCGGTCAACGTCCAGAATGACAGCCGGGCAGGGGGCGGCAACGTCAGACGCGGGCAAGACATCTGGGTCTCTTGGCTGCCTCGCGACACGCTCATCCTCACTGAATAGAGCCATGGCTGAGGATCGGGAAACCCGCCTGCCGGGTGATGCGGCATTTCTTCGCGAAAACCATCGCGGCACCGAGATCGAGGCGACCTACGCCGGCGCGCAGTCTTTTATGCGGCGCAAATACACGCGCGATCTGGACGGCGTCGATGTTGCGGTAACCGGGATTCCGTTCGATCAGGCTGTAACAAATCGGCCAGGCACGCGATTTGGCCCGGAAGCAATTCGCAAAGCCTCAAATCAACACGCCTGGGGACCATACTGGCCCTGGTTTTTCGATCCCTTTGATACCCTTGCGGTCGTCGACTATGGGGATTGCTTTTTCGATTGGGGCCGCAAGGAAGATGTGCCCAAGCGCATCGAAGAACATGCAGCCGAAATCATCACCCGCGGCTCCTCCATGGTCAGTCTGGGGGGCGATCACTTCATCTCCTATCCGCTCCTGCGGGCGCACGCGAAGAAACACGGCCAGCTCTCGCTTGTTCATTTCGATGCCCATCGCGACGTCGAGCCGGACGAGGGCGGCCGTATCGATCATGGCACGATGTTCAACTATGCCATCCGCGAGAAGCTTATCGATCCGCGCCACTCCACCCAGGTCGGAATCCGCACCACATACCATGGCGAGCGAAGCTATGGTGTGAACATCCTCTATGCTGACGAAGTCCACGCCATGCCGCCTAAGGGCGTGGCCGAACACATCCGCGGCATTGTCGGCGATAGGCCGACTTATCTGACTTTCGATATCGATTGCCTCGACCCCGCCTTTGCGCCCGGTACCGGTACTCCAGTACCGGGCGGGCTCTCCTCGCACCAGGCCTTGTCGATTCTTCGCGAATTGAAGGCGGTCAATTTCATCGGCATGGATATCGTGGAAGTCTCTCCGCCCTTCGATCAATCGGAGATCACGGCTTTGGCGGCCGCCACGATTGTCCTCGAATACCTCTGTCTTAAGGCCTACGCCCGCGGGGCCAAGCCTCAACCCATTCCTGAATAATTGTGCCACCGTCATGGCCGGATTGTGCAGGCCCCTCTCTTCTTGTGGGAGAGGGTGACGCGAAGCGTCGGGTGAGGGGAACTGCGCCGCCATCGTTCTCCTTCCCCTAAATCGTCATCGCCGGACTTGATCCAGCCATCTCTTTCAAGACGCTCCAGGGCGGTCCGGGCATGGCGGTGAAACACAAACTCGTTAGACGTGTCCTTGCACCGGCTACGACAGTGCATCGCGCAGGCGATACCAGGCCATCGCCGCCACGAGAATTGGCAGCCTCAGATCCCCGCCCGGAAATGGAAAGTGCTTGAACCGGGCAAGCAGGTCGAAGCGCTCCGATTGTCCGCGGATCACTTCGGCGATGAGCTTTCCATAGAGGTTCGCCAGCGCCACGCCCTGGCCCGAATAGCCGTATGCATAATAGGTGCTGTGCCCCATCCGTCCGATATCGGGGAGGCGGTTGTGGGTGATGCCTATATAGCCTCCCCAGGCATATTCGATGCCGACGTCTTCGAGCTGCGGGAAAATTCTGAGCATCCGTCGTTTCATGTTTGCCTTGAGGTTTAACGGCTCAAGCTTGGAATAAGCCGCCCGCCCGCCGAACAACAGCCGCTCGTCGCTCGTCCGGCGGAAGTAGTCGAGAACCCAGTTGGTGTCGGCAACCGCTTCATTGTCCCGAATGAGGCTTCTCGCACGGTTGGCGCCAAGCTTTTCGCTTGCCACCACGAAGCTGGTCACCGGCATCATTCCATAATACAGCTTGTTGACGAGCCGCCCGGCATAAGCATCGCAGGCAATGATCATGAATTGGGCCTTCACCGAGCCGGTATCGGTCCAGGCCTGTGGCTGCCCTTCTGTTTGTAGACGTACAACTCGAGACCGCTCGAAAATCTGGGCGCCTGCCTGGCTCGCCGCCATACTGAGCCCGATGCAATAGTTGAGCGGATGAAAATGTCCCGCTCCGCCCTCGCGCAGGGCTCCATGGTAGATCGAGGTTCCGAGCCGTTCCTCGAGTTCGGCTTTGCTCAGCAATTGGTGGTCGTGATAACCGTATCGCGACCACTCCTCCTGCATCTCGTGCAGATCGCGCACCCGGCTGGGCTTGGTGGCCACATGCAGGTATCCCCAGGTGAGATCGCAATCGATTTTGTGCGTTGCGATTCGCTCGGCGACCAGCGCCTTGGCCTCCTCCGCCAGATCGAAGCATTTCTGAGCGTCCGCCTCTCCGACCTGGGCCACGACCCGGGCCTGGCCCGGCGAAAACCCCGTGCAAATTTGCCCACCGTTTCGACCCGAGGCCCCGAAGCCGACCGTTTCCGCCTCGAGTACGCAGACCTTGTAGCCCGCCTGGGCGAGTTGCAAGCTGGCCGAGAGTCCGGTATATCCGGCTCCTACAACGCAGACGTCAGCCGTCTGCTCCCCCGTCAACTTAGGGTACTCTAAGCTCCTCGTCGCAGTGGCTTTGTACCACGATAATCCTTCGCTTGGTTTCATCATGTAACTATTTGGATTTAAATGGAAAAAAAGTCTTCACCCATTCTTTCGCGCGGCATTTCCTTTGTCAATGTGAAAGCTTAGATTGATGGGTGGCCAGAAGCCCAATCCCCCAGTTTACGGTTCATCATGTCCTCTCAGAGATTCGAAGAATGGTTCGCGGCGAAACGCATTTCCGAGGTTGAATGCCTTGTCGCAGACATGTCGGGAACGGCACGCGGCAAGATTCTCCCCCCGAACAAATTCTTGAAGGGCAGCCGCTCGAACGGACTGCGCATTCCCGAAGAGGTCTTCACCTTGACGATTACCGGCCGGTTCGTTTGGGAGACGTCCGCCGTCAGCGACAGCGCAATTGATATCTACCTGAGGCCCGACCCCGAAACGGTCAGGCTTGTCCCCTGGTATTCCGAACCGACCGCGCAGGTCATCTGTGATGCCTTCCACTTAAGCGATGACCCGGTCGACATAGCGCCCCGTCACGTACTTAGGCGTGTTCTCGATCTCTACAGGGCTGAAGGGTGGCGGGCCGTGGTGGCTCCAGAACTTGAGTTCTATCTCGTGAAAAAGAATCTCGATCCCGACTATCCCGTTGAAGCGGCCATCGGTCGTTCCGGTCGAAAAGAAGCTGGCGGCCAGGCCTATGGCATCGACGCCGCCAATGATTTCGACCCCATCGTCGAGGACATCTACGACTATTGCGAAATCCAGGAACTCGACATCGACACCCTTTCACATGAAAGCGGGCCTGCCCAGCTTGAGATCAATTTCAACCACGGCGACCCATTGGATCTCGCCGATCAGGTTTTCCTGTTCAAGCGCACGGTTCGTCAGGCGGCTTTGAAGCACGACATGTATGCGACCTTCATGGCCAAGCCGCATGCAACCGAGCCGGGCTCCTCCATGCACATTCATCAGTCGGTGATGAACGCCAAGACCGGCAAGAACGTTTTCGCCGGCAAGAACGGCGAGCCGTCTAAGCTGTTTCTCAACCATATCGGCGGGTTGCAGCGCTATATGGCTGCTGCGTTGCCTCTCTGTGCGCCGAATGTGAACTCATACAGAAGGCTCGTACCGGAATCCGACGCTCCGACCAACGTCCATTGGGCCATCGACAATCGAACCGTGTCGTTGCGCGTTCCATCGTCCGATCCTTCCAATCTCCGTGTCGAAAATCGCGTTCCCGGCGCCGATGCAAATCCCTATCTCGCCATTGCGGCCTCGCTTGCCTGCGGCTATCTGGGCATGAAGGAGCGCATCAAGCCCTCCGATCCGGTTGAAGGATCGGCTTACCGTTATGCTCACACCCTTCCAATCAATCTGGAGGAGGCGCTCAACAAGTTCTACTATACGAAGTCCTTCAAGGAAGTTTTGGGCGAGCGTTTCGCCGAGGCCTATCAGGATGTCAAAAACGAGGAGATGCAGCAGTATCGCAAAGTGATCAGTTCCTGGGAGCGCGAGTTTCTGCTGCTGAATGTCTGACCGGCCCTGTGGAACGGATTTCCAGCGCTCATAATTCCCTTGTCGGCCTCGTTCGTTCACTGGCGCTCCGCAAGCATCGCAAGGATACGGGCCTTTTTGTTGCGCAAGGTCTCGAGCATGCCCGTAAGGCCAAGTTGAACGGCTTCACCCCGCATACGCTGCTGTTCGATTCTGATCATGCAGCCGAAATGCAAGCTGCGGAGATCATCGCCTGGGGAAAAGCGGCAGGCGCCCGATTGGCCGCACTTCCGTCTTCGCTCTTCACGCGCATTTCTGGCCGCGACAATCCGCAGTCGCCTCTCATGATTTTCTTTCAGCGATGGCAGCCTCTCGAAGATCGTCCTCCCGCCGACCCTTGTGTCTTGGTCCTCGACTCCGTTCGCGATCCCGGCAACCTCGGAACGATCATGCGCACGGCGGAGGCAAGCGCAACGAAGAGGCTATATCTGATGGGTCAGTCGTGCGATCCGTTCTCGCCCGAGGCGGTTCGCGCCTCTGCCGGTTCGGTGTTTGCCATGAAGATGAGCTCTCTGACCCGCGATCAGTTTTCGAAGATTGCCAAAGGCTGGACCGGTGACATCGTCGGCACCCATGTTGAAGCAGCTGGTTCTTTTCGCCAGCCTTACCGGCGGCCGGTGCTGCTCCTCATGGGAAGCGAAAGCCGAGGCCTGCCCGATGAACTGGCGGCCGCCTGTACCAAGCTTGTGCGCATTCCGATGGCTCAAGGCGTTCAGTCGCTGAACCTCGCTGCCGCAACAGCCCTCATGCTCTATGAACTGCAGCTGCCGTTCATAACTGACCAGCGATCATAAGCCCGTAAGGCGCGGACTTGACCTCGCTCAACCCCGACCGCGCCTTCCAGTGCCGGCTTGCACCCTGTCCAGGGTCGTATAGGCCGAGATTGCTTCAATGCTCGATTTCACATGGATGACGCTTGCCCCGTCGTGGTCGAGCGCACTGCGAATTTTGTCCTTGATATGGTCGGCTCTGTCGATTCGTTCGACATGCGCATGAAACGATTTCGCCCAGAGTGTGAAGTCTGGGTTTTGTAGGTCGGTTCCGCTGATGCGCCCAGGAAACTGCTTTTCCTGATGCTGGCGGATGGTTCCGTAGGTTCCATTGTCTGAAATGACTATCTTCGGCTTCGCACCATGCTGGATGGCTGTGGCGAGCTCCTGCCCGGTCATCAGGATTCCCCCATCGCCGACAAAAACAATGGCCGTGCGATCGCCGAGCGCGAGGCCCGATGCCACTCCTGCCGGAACGCCGAATCCCATTGCACCCCCAATCGTGCCTAGCAGGAGGTTGTCGGGCGTCATTTTCCAATGCCGATGGACCCAGGTTGAGATGTTGCCCGCATCGGTGATGAGAACCGCATCCTTGGGAGCCAGATCTGCCAGCGCTGTCACAACTGCGCCAAAGTCAACCCCGTCATGGGGGTTGGGAGAAGCGAAACTCGTGAAAGCCGAAATGAAGCTCGAAATTTCCGAAGCCCAGCCCCTGCGCCTCTCCGATACTCGCGACCGGCCCATTGCCAGGAGCTCAAGCAGAGAAATAGGATCGGCCACGATACCATGCGCTGTGCGAAAAACTCGGCCGATGGGCTGGGGGTCGGGGTAGATGTGAACCAGCGGCTGCTTTGGCTCCGGTGCTGCAGGAAAGGAATAGTTCTGGCTCGCGACATCGCCAAGTCGTGTTCCGGCAGCGATCACCAGGTCCGCCCTTGCCAGTATATCCCGTAGGCTCCGTGGGCTGCCAAATCCCAGATGGCCCGCATAAAGCGATGAACTGTTGTCGAATACATCCTGATTCTTCCAGCTGACCGCCACCGGCACGTGGTGGGCTTCAGCGAAACTTCGGAGTGCCCTGGCCCCGCGCTTCCCGCGCATCAGCCCGCCAGCAATGAGCAGGGGCCGTTCTGAGCCTTCCAGCAGTTCGCCGACCGCGTCCGCCTGCGCGGGCGAGGCGGAAGCTTGCGATAGCGGAAACGGCTCCGGCAGCTTCGGGAGATACTCGAGAGCCAGCACATCCTCAGGCAGTGCGATCACCACTGGCCCGGGCGTGCCGGACTGCGCCAGATGGAAGGCACGAACCAATACTTCGCCGGCTTTCTCCGCCTCGCTCAATTCCCACACTGCCTTCGCCATTCCTCCAAAAAAATGAGAATAGTCGACCTCCTGAAATGCGCCGCGGCCGCGTTCGCGCCGCGAAACCTGTCCGATCAGCATCACCAGGGGGCAGGCATCCTGTTGAGCGACATGGATGGCGATTGAACCATTTGTCGCGCCCGGTCCTCTGCTCACTATGAAGCATTGGGCCTTGCGGGTTATCTTGGCCTCTGCCAACGCCATGAAGCCTGCACCGGACTCGTGCCTGCAGACGATAGTTTGCAGGCGATTTGAATCGTGCAACGCGTCGAGCAGGGCAAGATAGCTTTCACCTGGAACGCAATAGACCCGCGACAGGTCTTGTGCCTCGAGCGCGCGTACCACCGCATCAGCAACACGAAGAACCATTTGAGTTACCTATCTCTGGACCATTGGAACATAGGCGCGTGGCGGAGGCCCGTCGTACAGCGTAAGCGGGCGTATGAGAATATTATTGGCGAGCTGCTCAAGACACTGAACGATCCAGCCGGGAGCACGCCCGACAGCGAAGATTGGAACGAACAGATCGGCCGGGATGCCATTGAGGTAGTAGATGACCCCGGAGTAAAAGTCGACATTGACGTTTACCCCGTGCCGGGCATAGGGCTTCATCGCCTCGACGACCGCCTGCAAAATGTCAAACCACTCCGGTTGTCCCATCTCCTTTGAGAGTTGCTCAACGCCCTCGCGCATGTGCCTGGCGCGCGGATCCTCCGTGCGATAGACGCGGTGACCGAAACCTGTAACCGCCTCGCCTCGCGCACGCTTCGCCTCGACATAAGCAGCGGCATTCTCCGCTTTGCCGATTTCCTGCGCCATCTTCATCACATCCTCTGCCGCACCACCATGCGATGGTCCCGACAGCGCCGCAATGGCGGCGGTAACCGCAGCATGAATGCTTGCGTCCGTTCCGATCACCACCCGCGCTGCGAACGAGGATGCGTTTGACCCATGCTCCGCGTGCAGGATGAAATCTTTGTCGAACATGCGCGCTGCGTGCTCACTCGCGCGGGCGCCCTTCAACATCCATAGAAAATTGGCGGCATGCGAGAGCGAAGCGTCGGGCTTAACCGGCGCGCGGCCATTGCGCATTGCTTCATGTGCCGCCACGATCATCGCGATCTGCGAAATGAGCCGCACGCCTTTGCGTCGCGCTGCCTCGATGCCGTGGTCGTGCGCATCAGGATCAAATGCGGCAAGCGAGGATACCGCACTTCTCAGCACATCCATGGGATGGGCATGCTTGATCTCCTCGATAAGTTTGTAGATTGCCGGCGGCAACTCGCGGCCCTTCGCCAGATCCGCGCGAAACAGATCGAGCTCCGATCGTTTGGGGGCATCGCCATATATCAAGAGATAGGCCGTCTCCTCGAACGTTGAATGTGCGGCAAGGTCGTGGATCGAATAACCTCGATATCGGAGCTCGCCTGCCTTTCCGTCGATCCAGCTCGCCCCCGACCGTTCGAAATAGACGCCCTTCAGGCCTCGATGGACCTTGATCGCTTTGTCTTCTGCCATAGGCTTGTTCGCCCTTAGAGACTGCTGTAACCCCATTGCACATGCAACTTATCGACAAGGCAAAGGCTGCAATCAAGGGAAAGAACAAACGCTTGATCTTGCCTGAAGGCGAGGACGAGCGAATTGTTGCGGCCGCCGCCCGCTTGCGTAGCGAAGGTCTCGCAGAGCCGATCGTGCTTGCCCCGACGCTTCCGTTGCCCTCGCGCCGGCACGTTGAGATTGTGCGGCGCGCCCGTCCACAGATGACCGACGGCATGGCCGAGCGGCTGCTTGCGCGGCCTCTTCATTTGGCTGCGGCGATGCTTGCCGCAGGCGACGCCGATGCCATGCTTGCGGGTGCCGCCTACCCAACGTCCCGCGTTATCGAGGCCGCTCTCATGACCGTCGGTATGGTTGAGGGGATCTCGCTTCCATCTTCTTTCTTCCTGATGCAATGGAGCAACCGGCATCTGATCTTCGCCGATTGCGCTGTAAACGTGCAGCCCTCGGCCGCCGAACTGGCCGACATTGCCATTGCCACGGCCCGCGGTGCGGAGAGATTGAACGGTGAACCCTCGCGCGTCGCAGTGCTGTCGTTCTCGACCCGTGGCAGTGGCCGGCATCCCGACGCGACCAAGGTCCTTGATGCGGTACGGTTGGTGCGGGAACGCGAACCTGATCTTGCAATTGAAGGTGAGATTCAGGCCGATGCGGCTTTGATCCCCGAAATCGCGGTGCGTAAGATCAAGGACCAGAGCCAGGTTGCAGGACGCGCCAATGTGCTGATCTTTCCTGACCTCGATGCCGGAAACATAGCCTATAAGCTTGTCCAGCATCTCTCCGGCGCTCAGGCGGTTGGGCCGATCCTTCAGGGTTTTCGCAAGCCGTTGTCGGATGTTTCCCGCGGAGCAACGACTGAGGAAGTCGTAGCAACCGCGACACTCCTTCTGGCGATGGCCTAGCGCCATACGACCAGCGTGCGCAGGATCCCCAAAATGGCAATGGCCATGAGAAGCATGAGTGTCGTGCGCCGAAAAGCTTCCGGTGTCGTACCGAGAAACCGCTTGCCGCCGAGCCAGACGCCCAGTGCGAGGATGGGCAACGACCATACTGCGAGCTGCAGATTGTCTTCCCCGATCAACCTTTGTCGGGCGAGGAAGATCAACCCGATGATGTCCAGCAGAAAAAAATAGGCAATGACCGAGGCCCGAAGTCGCTTCGGCGTATCATCGCCGGCGGTGAGAAACAAAGCGACCGGCAATCCTCCCAATCCCACCGACCCGTTGGCGATGCCGGAGGCGACGCCCACCGCCGCCGTATTGGCTGCGTTGGCTTTGCTGTTCACGCTGAACCCTGCAAGCAAGAGCGCTGCGGCGATGAGAACGAACAGCGCAATAGTAAGCTTCAGCGCTTCTGGCGGAGCATTGGCAAGCACAAACACCCCGACCGGCGTCCCGATGATCGCCCCCCCGATCAGAAGTCCGATGCGCGTCCACGGGACGTCCTTCCATACCGACAGGGCCTGCATGATGCTCGCGCTGATCTCAAGACACAGCGTGACCACAACCGCGCGTACCGGATCCGTAACGAGCGACCAGCTTGAAATCACGATTGCCGACATTCCAAAACCGGAATAGCCGCGCGCAAATGCCCCGGCGGCAAGTCCGGCAATCATCACCGCGAGCATCGTTGCCGAGAGATCGTCAGGGAAGGGGACCATCAAGCCAGCCTAGGCCGGCGCTTTGACGTTCGTGTGCCGGTATTTCTCCAGAACCCGCTCGGGATACTTTAGCGCATCGCGGCGGAACGGATCGCCAAGCTCCATCGTGCACATGACTTCGATGACCGTTGTCTTCCCCACTTTCTGCGCTTCACACGCCTGAGTCAGCGCAGCGCCGATGGTCTCCAGCGTATCCACTCTCACTCCCTCCGCTCCCATCGCGCGTGCCACTTCGGAGAAACTCGGATTCGTCAGATTGACCCCGACGAATCGAGTACCGTAGAAATCGACCTGGTTCTTCTTCTCTGCTCCCCACTGCTTGTTGTGGAAAACGACGGCCGTCACCGGAATATTCTCCCTCACGCAGGTGAGTATTTCATTGAAGCTCATCCCCCACGCGCCATCCCCCACATACGCCACCGCCGGCCGTTCCGGCGAGGCGACTTTGGCTCCGATGATCGCCGGCAGGGCATAGCCGCAGTTGCCGAAACTCATCGCCGCGAACATGCTGTTCGGTTGAGTGAAGCGGAGATAGGAGTTTGCAACCGAGCAGATATTCCCGATGTCGGTCGAGACCATGACATTCCTCGGCAGCGCTTTCTCGAGCTCTCGCAGCATCTGCCGGGGATGCATGTAGGGCGAATCCTTCGCGACCTTGATTGACCACGGGTCTCTTTCGTACGCCCACTCGGCAAGCTCCGATTCCCATGTATCCTTTTCCAATTTGATTTTTTTGCGCCTTTCATTCGCGTTGACCGCACTCTCGAGTTTGCGGTTGGCAAGTCGATACTGAAGCGCCTTCGCGGCTTCCTTGGCATCGCCGGCTATGCCCACCGAGATGTCCTTGACCAGCCCGAGCATCCGATGATCGCTATCCACCTGGATGATTTTTGCAGTCTTCGGCCAATAGTCGAGGCCGTACTGCGGCAGCGTTCCGAAGGGCCCCAGCCTTGTTCCAAGTGCCAAAACCACGTCCGCCTGCGAGATGATCTTCATGGCTGCCTTCGAGCCCTGGTAGCCGAGCGGCCCGCACCAGAGAGGATGGTCGGCAGGAAAGCTGTCGTTATGCAGGTAGCTGGTCACGACCGGCGCCTGCAGCTGCTCGGCAAGCTTCACACACTCTGTGACACCACTTGAGAAGATCACTCCACCGCCCGCCACGATCACCGGAAATTTCGCTTGTGCAAGAAGCTCAGCGCCCTGATCGAGGCTTTCATCGCTCCCCGGTCCCAAATTGATCCTTCGCGGCTCGCCGATTGAATAGTCGGCCTCGCCGTAAAAATTGTCGCGCGGCACGTTGAACTGCACCGGCCCGCGCTCGCTCATCGCGCGGTCGAAACAGCGCGCCAGGAGTTCCGCCATCCGCGGATGTTTCGACACATGCGCCTGGTACTTGGTGATTTTGGAAAAAATCGGCAGCTGCTCGGTTTCCTGAAATCCTCCGAGTCCGATTGTGCCTGAACCGGTCTCCGGCGTTATCACCACCACTGGCGAATGTGCCCAATATGCTGCCGCCGTCGAGGTCACGAAATTGGTAATGCCGGGGCCATTCTGCGCGATGCAAACACCATGTCTCCCGGAGGCTCTCGAATAGCCGTCGGCCATATGCCCGGCACCCTGTTCATGCGCCGTCGGTATGAACCGGATCCCGGCGGCAGGGAAAAGGTCGAGTGCATCCATATAGGCCGAGCCCACGATCCCGAACACGTCCTTCACGCCATAGGCCACCAGCGTTTCAACGAAGGCTTCCGATGCTGACATTTTCGGCATGAGTCTCTCCCCTTGCGGCAGACCTACTTACTTCAGTTCAATCTCGATGAAGGCATAATCTCCCTCGGTTGCATTGACGACATCGTGTTCAACACCGGCATCGCGAAAATAGGGTGAACCCTTTGTCATTTGTGCAAAGCTATCGCCCGTTGCGGTAACAAGTTTGAGCCTGCCATCCATGAGCGGCACAATCACGTAGTCATGCTGATGCCTGTGCCAGCCCGTATTGTCACCCGCCCCAAAGCGATATTCAGTCACGATCACTCTGTCATTTTCGATGTGTTTGATGGACTTCGCTGTTCCGCCCATAGCTTTGTTTCCCATCTATGCGGCGAGGGCGGATTCTGCGTTGACATATTTGTAGCCAAGGTCATCCGCGACCGCTTTGTAGGTAATCTTGCCATGATAGACGTTAAGACCGTTGCGCAAATGCGGATCCTCAAGCAGCGCACGGCGGTATCCCTTGTTTGCTAGAGCCAGAGCATAGGGTAGGGTTACGTTGTTGAGCGCGTACGTCGACGTGCGCGCCACACCTCCCGGCATGTTGGCTACGCAATAGTGGATGACGCCGTCGACGACATAGGTTGGATCGGCATGCGTTGTCGGTTTCGATGTTTCTGCACATCCTCCCTGATCGATTGCTACGTCCACCAGAACCGAGCCCGGTTTCCAGTTCTTGATCATCGCGCGCGTGATCAGCTTGGGCGCCGCCGCGCCCGGGATCAGAACGCCCCCTATGACGAGATCGGCATCGGCACATTCATCCTCGACTGCCCCCTGGGTTGAGTAGAGCGTCTTGAGATTGGTCCCGAACCGCGCCACCAGCTCCTCCATTCGGTCGGTGTTCTTCTCTAGCACGACAACGTCCGCCCCAAGACCGAGTGCCATCGCCGCCGCATTGGTTCCAACCACCCCGCCTCCGAGAACAACGACCTTGGCCGGGGCGACACCCGGAACCCCGCCGAGCAGAACCCCGCGTCCCCCTTGCGCCTTTTCGAGACAGTGGGCACCCGCCTGGATGGACATGCGTCCCGCCACCTGCGACATGGGCGCGAGCAGGGGCAGTCCTCCGCGTGCGCCGGTTACGGTTTCATAGGCGATGCAAACCGCACCGGATGCCACGAGATCGCGCGTCTGCTCCGGGTCCGGTGCAAGGTGCAAATAGGTGTAGAGAATCTGATTTGATCGCAGCAGCTTTCGTTCCGCCGCCTGTGGCTCCTTGACTTTCACAACCATGTCGCTTTGCGCGAATATTTCCTCCGCTGACTTGGCGATGGTGGCGCCGGCCGTTTGATAATCATCATCTGTCGCACCGATACCGATGCCGGCGCCCGCCTGCACCAGAACCTGGTGGCCGTGCCGTACCGCCTCGCGCACGCTCAAAGGCGTCATTCCGACTCGGTACTCGTGGATCTTTATCTCCTTGGGAACCCCGATCATCATATTCGTTGAAACTCCTGAGGATGCCGGCCAGACATCCGCTTTGAATTGAGCCAATAAAACGACTTCTGGTCCGAAGCTAGGTCCAGTTACCTCAGCCAGCCTGTGCCAGATCGCCGTAGGGGCAGAGCTCGCCCGCGCGGGCGGTATACACGATCCATATGCATCATGAAAAGCCCGGCCCCGATCACGACGCCCGCGCCTATCCACGTCCACCGATCGGGGAAATCGCCGAACAGCACGACCCCCCAAAGCACCGCCCAGAACATGGCGGTATATTCAAAGGGCGCAATGAAACTTGCCTCCGCAAGCTTGTAGGCCGAGACGAAGAGCGGCATTGCCGCAGCCGACATGACGCCGAACACCACCATGAGCCAGAAATCGGACCGATGGGGTATGACCCAACCGCTGGTGAGGAATTTGAGACTCGCATGGCTGTCGTAGGCAAAGGTTCCCCACCCGAAGATCAAGGCAAGGACAGCGGCAAGCGCGAGGTACAGCAAATTTTGGTGGAACGCGATGACCGAGGAGGGAACCACGCCGCTCAAAGGCCGCGCCATCGCTTGTCCCGTTCCGTAGCCGAACGCCGACCACAAGGCGAACAGTGCCGCCGGTTCAAAGACACCCGCCCCGGGGCGGATCATGATCATCACGCCGACGAAGCCAGCAGCGATTGCTATCCAGCGATAGAAACGCACCTGCTCACCGAGGATCGGCGCGACCAGGGCCGCCACGAAAAACGGCATGGTGAAATAGATTGCCACGACGTCTGCAATAGGGATGGCTGCAAGGGCCAGATAGAAACTGAGATTGGCCGAGGCAAGAATGATCCCCCGCACGATGACGAGTCCGAAGCGAGAGGGAATCAATTCGCCCATGCTTTCCTGGTAGGCCACCATGGCGAAGAAGAAAGGCACACCGACGAGGCAACGAATGACCATGACCTCGTGCACCGGATAGCCTTGCGACAGATATTTCGTCAGCGCATCGAGTGTTGATGCAATGGCCACCGCCCCACAGATGACCGATGCGCCCGCGAGGCGATTGTTGGCTAGCTGAGGAGCCACGGGACTAGCTCACTCTGCGGCCATGCGGCTCTGTTGCGCTATTATCTCGGCAAGAAGGCCGATCCCCGGCTCGATCTTCCTCTCATCGATGGAGGAAAAGCCCAGTCGGAAATAATTGAGCGGCCGGTCGGGTACGCCGAAATAGATGCGGCCCGGCTCGATGAAGAGACCCTGGCTGGCGCAGTTCTGGGCCAATGCCTCGCTGTCGAGCGCTTGCGGCCCCTTCACCCAGAAGCTTGTACCGCCAAAGCTCGGGATGCTGGTGGAATGGGGCAGGTGCTTGTGCAGTGCCGCCCCCATGATCTCCCACCGGGCACGATAAGCACGATGCAATCGTCTGATGAGAGTATCGTGGTGGCCGAGCGACAGGAACAGCGCTGCCGTCCGCTGATTGTTGTTGGGGGCATGACGGACCATTAATCGCCTCAAGGCGCGGGCCTGCTCCACAAGTCTTTCCGGCGCGACCAGAAAACCGAGCCGCAGACCGGGGAAGAAAGTTTTCGAAAGCGATCCGACATAGATCACGCGTCCTTCCTCGTCGAGCGACTTGAGCGCCGGGCAGGGCTCGTTCACATAATTGGTCTCAAATTCGTAGTCATCCTCGATGATGACGAAGTCTCGCTCGCTGGCGAGCCTGATGAGATCCAGCCGCCGTTCGAGCGGCATTGTCGCGGTTGTTGGAAATTGATGGCTTGGTGTCACGAACACCACGTCCGGCCTGTCCGGCAACGCTGATAAGTCGAGCCCCTTCTCGTCGACGGGTACGAGCGACATCCGGTCCGTGTGAAGGGCGAACAAATTCCGCATATCCGGAAAACCCGGCTCTTCCATCGCTGCAATTGAGTCTTTGCGCACCAATAGCCGTACCAAGAGATAGAGTGCGTTCTGTGCGCCGAGAGTGATGAGCACCTGGCTGTCGGATGCCAGGATTCCTCGCCTCGGCAGAATGCGTCGCCTGATCTGTTCAACCAGCAGCGGATCGTCATAAGCCCAGGTGTCGTTGGTCCAGGTTCCAAACCAACGCTTACCCAAGGCCTGTCTTGCGCAGTCGCGCCATTCGGCGATCGGAAACAGCTTGTGATCGACTTGTCCGTAGATGAACGGATAGGGATAGCTCATCCAGTCCAGCGGTTTGGAGACATTCTCCTGCCCCAGGGGATCAAGGACCAGCCGGTTCTTCCACAACGACGAATGATCGGCGGCCTTCTTGATGGGCGCAAGTTTAGGCTTTGGCAGCGGCAGCTTGATCTGCGGCGAGGCTTCCAGCGCTTTTTCACTGACGTAATAACCGGAGCGTTCCTTCGCTATCAGATAACCGTCGTCTAGAAGCCCCTGGTAGGCGAGGACCACCGTATTGCGGGAGACGCCCAGCCGTTTGGCCATGCGTCTGGTTGAGGGAATGGCCTCATCGCGCGCCAGCTGACCGTCGAGGATTGCCGACACCAAAGCTTCGCGAATTTGCGCCTGCAGGCTCGAATATTCCGTCTTCCGTATGTGCACCAGCCAGTCCCGCAAGGGCAGAACACTCCATCTGAATTTCGCCAACTGGTACCAGACTAGTGCCAACCTGTGCCGACCGCATATCCAAAATCGGCCTAACACACAGGCTTGAGCGCAGGGCACAAATCTGAGATAGCATGCATTGAGACAGACACGTTTAGATTGTACAAAGAATCATGGACTCACATGCAAGGCAGACCGCTGTCCGAGGATCGTCGCGCGTCATCTGCTATCTCCTGGGAAAATACCGCAGCCACCATCGAGCTGGTCTGGCCTACCGGAAGTGTCTTGTCGATCTGGGCGTCACCCTCACCGACGATCCCGAACTGGCTGACATCGTCATTATTCATGACGATCTCCACAACTATCCCCGCTACTTCCAGACATTTCCGATCCTGCACAAGAGGTATGTGATTGCCTATGCGGTTTGGGAGCTGAGCGTTCTTCCCGAAATCTACTCTCAGTTCCTCGAATGGGCCGATGAGATATGGACATGCTCGAAACATTGCCGGAGCATTTTCTCTCACATCGGTAGAAAGGTCACCGTTGTTCCTCACGTGGTTGATGAGGTCTCGCAAGACCGGCAATCAGATGGTGACTTGCGAGTCTCACTTGGTGCATTCGGCGAATCTTTCCTTTTCTATACGATCGGACGTTGGGAAGAGCGCAAGAACATTGCCGCCGCCATCCGAGCCTTCAAAAGGGCGTTTCCGAGCCATGAGCAGCCGATCTTCGTCGTAAAGACCACCAACGCCGCCCCAGCGGAATTTCGCAATATTCCAAATATCCTTTTGCTTGAAGGGTACAGCACGGATGGTTTCGTCCAGGCTTTGCACCGCCACGGCAACTGCTTCGTAAGTTCGCACTGCGCAGAAGGGTGGGGGCTATGCATAAGCGATGCAATGACCCACGGCAATCTGGTGGTTGCCACTGGCTATAGCGGCAATATGCAATACATGACCGGCGCCAACTCCTTGCCTGTGTCGTATGCCATTGATGCAGTCCGCAATCCGCCAGAACGCCTGCAGTTCGGATTTGGGCTGGCATCGAGCGAAGCGAAGTGGGCCTACGTCGATGAAGACGATCTCCAGAAGAAAATGAAGCGGGCGTTTCACGACTGGGACGAGCTGCAGCTCCTTCGCCGAACCGCACGTCGTGATATGCGAAGTTTCTCCAGCGATCGCGTCGCTTCGATCATCGCCGAACGCTTGAAATCCATTTCCCATGAACAGGTGTCAGGCTCGCGACGTTCTTCGACCCGATTCTTGTTTGACATCGAGCAACGTGACCACCGGCGCCCGCTTGCTTTCATGCATGTTCCGAAGGCGGCAGGAACGTCTCTAATGAGCGGCATCGCTGGCTGTGTGGAAAGCCTCTTGACGGTTCGCGGTTTTGATTGCGTCCTGTTTGGAAAATTCGGCGCCTATTCGACGTTGTCCCCATCGGTGCTGCGAGAGGTCCATCGGGAACTCGAAGACATGCCTGAGAACGCCCGCCTGGTCATGGGCCACTTTGCTTTGAACACGCTAGTGCGACGCTATCCCGACGCTCAGCGAATAACATTTCTGCGCGAGCCGATCAGCCGCCTGTTGTCGCACTGGATTTACTGGCGTGGGTTGACGGAAACGCAGCTTGCGCGCTGGGGAGAATGGGCTGTTTTGCTCACCACTGCGCGCGAAAGCTTGAAAGTCTTTCTTTCAAATCCCCAAGTGGCGTGTCAAACGGACAATGTGACGGTGCGGATGTTGCTTTGGCCGCACCCGAAGCTCAGGGAAGACGGTTTCATCGAGCCGCAACACGGAAGCGAACTCGCAGATGAAGCGCTCAAGCGCCTCGGCCAGCTCTTTTCCTATTGCGATGTTTTGGAGAATCCCTCTTACCTCACCTGTTTCCAGAACTGGCTGGGCAGCAAGTTTGTTCCCAGTCGGCTGAATGAGACCAAGCCTGTTCCGCCCGGTCTGAGATTGTCCCTGGACAGCGAACTCGACAATGTGACAATGGAGTTGGTGGAAGCGCGTACCTGCCTTGATTCCAAACTCTGGCTGCGACTAGCTGCTCACCGAATGCCTTCTGTCGACCCGAAGGTTCTGCAGAGATTTACCTTGGCGCACAGCTTGGAGCGTTTCGGTGAGCTTCTCGCTGCCTGACCTCTAGGCATAGCAAGGAGAATTCGTGACCGAACCGGTGATAAATCTCTCACCCAAGACCTGGACCGAGACCAAAACCACCACTTGCTATATGTGCGCCTGCCGCTGCGGGATAAAAGTTTATTTGAGGAACGGTACTGTCACCTACATCGAAGGCAATCGCGATCATCCCGTGAACCGCGGCGTGATCTGCGGCAAGGGCGCATCGGGAATCATGCAGCACTATTCCCCCGCCCGGCTGACCAAGCCCCTGATTAGGGTCGGTCCCAGAGGATCGGGCGAATTCCGCGAGGTTGAGTGGGAGGAAGCGCTGCGCACCGCAACGATGTGGCTATCGGAGACGCGCAACAAGGATCCGAAAAAACTTGCGTTCTTCACCGGCCGTGATCAATCCCAGGCGCTGACCGGATGGTGGGCGGCCCAGTTCGGTACGCCCAACTATGCAGCCCATGGCGGGTTCTGCTCGGTGAACATGGCGGCGGCGGGACTTTACACGATTGGTGGTTCGTTTTGGGAGTTCGGCGAACCCGATTGGCGGAGAACCAAGTATTTTCTGCTTTTTGGCGTGGCGGAAGACCATGCCTCCAATCCGATCAAGATCGGCATGGGTCAGCTGAAGAAACGCGGGGTCAAGATCGTTTCCGTCAATCCGATAAAGACCGGATACTCGGCCATTGCCGATGAATGGATCGGAATTTGTCCAGCAACTGACGGGTTGTTCGTATCGAGCATTATTCACGAATTGCTCAAAGCCGATGCGATCGATCTCGAGTACCTGGTGCGCTACACCAACGTCCCCTGGCTCGTCATCGATCAGCCCGGCACGGCCGCTCATGGTCTGTTTGCCCGTGACATCGACAACAATCCCTTGGCTTTCGACCGCAGGGCCGAGGCTGTCGTAAGCGCCCATCAACCGGGCATCGCTCCTTCGCTGGCCGGCGAAGTCAAGCTGCCCGACGGGCGTGTTGCGCGTCCGGTGTTCGAACACCTCGTGCGGCGTTTTCTCGCTCCCGAATATGCGCCCGAATCCGTTGCTTCTCGCTGTGGGGTCGCAGCGTCCACAATCAAGCGCATCGCTTCGGAGCTTTCCAATGCCGCTTTCAGGCAAGAGCTCGTGTTGGATATTCCGTGGACGGATTATGCCGGTCGCCGCCACGACAAGACCATCGGCCGTCCGGTTTCGATGCATGCCATGCGCGGCATTTCAGCCCACTCGAACGGATTTGAAACCTGCCGGCTGATCCATCTTCTCCAGCTTTTTCTCGGCAGCATCGATGTTCCGGGCGGTTTCCGTCATAAGCCTCCTTTTCCGCGACCCATTCCGCCAGCGATCAAGCCGGCGGGCAAGCCGGGGCAGGTGAGTCCGAACACGCCGCTCGGCGGGCCGCCCTTGGGTTTCGTGACGGGCCCCGAAGACTTGCTGGTCGAAGCCGATGGAACTCCCTGCCGCATCGACAAGGCCTATTCGTGGGAGGCTCCCCTGGCCGCTCACGGTCTCATGCACACTTTGATCGCCAACGCCGCCAAGCAGGAGCCCTATGCCATAGATGTGCTGCTGCTTTATATGGCCAACATGAGCTGGAATTCGGCAATGAACGTGCCGAGCACGCTTAAGGCTCTTACCGCACGGGATGACAAAACCGGCGACTATCGCATCCCCAGGATCATTTATGTCGACAGTTATGCCTCCGAGATGGTTGCTTATGCAGACTTGATTCTGCCCGATACCACCTATCTCGAGCGCTGGGATTGTATTTCGCTGCTGGACCGTCCGATCTCCGCTCCGGAAGGTCCGGCAGATGCCATTCGCCAACCTGTCGTTCAGCCGGACCGGGATGTTCGGCCATTCCAAACCGTGCTCTTGGACCTTGGCGCCAGACTGGGCTTGCCTGGTATGACCACCGCTGATGGCAAGCCGCGCTATCCCGGGGGTTACGCCGACTACATGATCAATCACGAGCGCGCACCGGGGGTTGGTCCGCTTGCAGGCTGGCGCGGTACAAATGGCGACAAGACGGGCAAAGGCGAGCCGAACCCCAACCAGTTGCAACGCTATATCGAGAATGGTTGCTACTGGTCGAACGAGCTTCCTCAACACATGCAATTCAACCGCTTTGCCAACCGCGACTATCTCGAATGGGCGACGGGCTTCGGTTTTCTGCCGAATTCGCAGCCGATCATTGCCCAGCTCTACAACGAAACCTTGCAGAAATTTCGCCTCGCGGCCGAAGGATTTGGCGCCCCGCTGCCCCCGCAGGAACATCGCGCCCGAATTCTCCAGTATTTCGATCCGCTGCCAAAGTGGTACGAGCCTTTGGAGCAGCGAAATATTGCCAGCGCCGACTTTCCCTTGAACGCCGTCACTCAGCGGCCCATGGCCATGTACCACTCCTGGGGATCGCAGAACGCTTGGCTTCGGCAAATCATCAATCGCAATTGGCTCTACCTGGCGCACGATCTTGCGAGCGCGCTCGGCCTTGAAGACGACGACTGGGTTTGGGTGATCAGTCCCCATGGCCGCATCAAGGTTCAAGTGAGGCGCATGGACGGGGTTGAGCGGCAAACCGTGTGGACCTGGAACGCAATTGGCAAGCGAGCCGGGACATGGTCCCTGGCGCTCGATGCGCCTGAAGCGAAAGAAGCATTTCTGCTCAATCACATCATCGGCGAACTTCTCCCGTCCCGCGATGACGGGTATCGCTATTCGAACTCCGACCCCATCACCGGGCAAGCCGCCTGGTACGATTTGAAAGTCCGTCTTGAGAAGGCCGCACCAGAACAGGGGGAGACGATCCCGCAATTTCCACCCTTGAGAAAACCGGGGCCACCAAATGCAGACCGTGGCCGCAGCCCATGACCTCCCTTCCCGATACCTCCCGGCCTGGGCAGAAGAAACTCGGACTTGTCATCGATCTCGATATCTGCGTGGGTTGTCACGCCTGCGCGACGAGCTGCAAGGAATGGAACACTCAAGGGTATTCAGCGCCGTTGACGGACCGCAACCCCTACGCAGCAGATCCGATCGGTGTTTGGCTCAATCGCGTCCATTCCTATGAAACTTCAGGCGAGGCGGGAGTCGAAACGGACTCCCACATCGTGCACTTCCCGCGCTCGTGTCTGCATTGCGAAGATGCGGCGTGTGTGACCGTGTGTCCGACCGGAGCCTCCTACAAGCGCGCCGAAGACGGAATCGTTCTCGTTAATCCGGATACCTGCATTGGCTGCAAGCTCTGCTCGTGGGCGTGTCCCTACGGTGCTCGCGAATATGATTACGATCAGGGCGTCATGAAGAAATGCACGCTGTGTATCGACCGCATCTACAATGAAAATCTGCCCCCGGAAGATCGTGAACCCGCATGTGTGCGCGCCTGCCCGACTGGCGCTCGGCACTTCGGCGACATCGGCAATCCTCAAAGTACAGTTTCCAAGCTCGTTGCCGAACGGGGTGGTTACGATTTGCTGCCGGAAATGGGCTACAAACCGGTCAACAAATACTTGCCGCCGCGTCCCCGCCGCACTGCTCCCCCCGAAGGCGTGCCGGCTTCGCTTGAGCCGGCAAAAGGCTCCGATGTTGCGCTCGCCGACCGCCTCTTCGCCTGGGCCGACCGAATGCTGTCGCGCTGAACTCACAGCGATCGGCGCTCCCGTATTGCACGTCAAAAAAACTTTCTTTGCATGGGGCCCGGGAATTTGCCTAAGAAACTCCCCATGCATCCCGCCTACTCGGTCATTCTGTTCACCACGGCCTCCGGGGCAGGGTACGGTCTTTTGGCCTTGCTGGCTCTAACGGCACTGACCCATGGGCCTGCCTCCAATTGGTGGTTCGCAGCGTCATCGCTCTCCGTGGCGCTCGCGCTGATCACCTCAGGTCTCATCTCCTCAACCTTTCATCTGGGTCATCCGGAGCGGGCTTGGCGGGCGTTTGCCGAATGGCGCTCATCATGGCTGTCGCGCGAGGGCATTGCCGCTCTCCTGACGTACATCCCGGCCGTCATCCTCAGTTTTGTCTGGCTGGGCATCGTACGCCTGCCATGGCTCCTTATGCCCGCCGCCGCAGCTACTTTGTTGCTGTGCGTGATCAGTGTCTATTGCACCGCCAAGATCTATTCTTCGTTGCCGACTATTCGGCAGTGGCATCATCCCCTTGTCGAGGCAGGCTATCTGGTTCTTGCCTTGGCCACTGGCAGTGTTCTGCTCGTAGCATTGGCCAATGCCTTCGCGCTGCATGCCCCGGTGCTTGGCCGAATGGCGGCCGCCTCGCTTCTCGCTGCTACAGCCTGCAAGTGGTTCTATTGGCGTCAGATTGATCTGGCAGCCCGCACGCACACCATTGAAGACGCCACAGGACTGGGCAGTCCGGGGAAGGTCAGGCAGTGGGAGGCTCCTCATACCGCCGAAAATTTCGTGATGAAGGAGATGGGCTACAGAATTGCCCGAAAACATGCCCGGCGGCTAAGACAACACGTATTGGCCGCCCTGTTCATGGCTGCCGCGACCTCTCTTTCGAGTGCCCTTGTTTCCGGAAGTTTGTCCATCGCATTGAGCGTAATAGCTTTGCTCTGTTCGGCCCTTGCAGTTCTAATCGAACGCTGGCTGTTCTTTGCCGAGGCCCAGCATGTCTCGACCCTGTATTATGGCTCCCCCGTTGCATGAACATGCTTCACATAAAGATATCTTTATGTGATTATAAGGGCTATCGGAGCTCCCATGACCAAAATCGACTTTCTTAACTTGCTCAATTCACGCCCCTGGCTTTTGGCCGACGGCGCGACGGGGACGAACTATTTCCAGATGGGGTTGACCTCGGGCGATGCTCCTGAGCTCTGGAACTTCGACCATCCCGATCGGGTTCGCACCCTACATCGCCGCTTTATCGAAGCAGGCGCCGATATCATTCTCACCAACAGTTTTGGGGGTAATCGCTATCGATTGAAACTCCACAATTTCCAAGATCGCGCACGCGAGGTCAATCTCGCGGCGGCTCGAAACGCCAGAGCCGAGGCCGATGCGGCTCAGCGTCCCGTCGTCGTGGCGGGCTCGATGGGACCGACCGGTGAGATTTTTCAGCCCGTGGGCACTCTCGCCACCGAAGACGGTGCATCTGCGTTTGCTGAGCAGGCAGCCGCCCTGAAGGAGGGGGGTGCCGATGTGCTGTGGATTGAAACCATGTCCTCCGAAGAGGAGCTCCGCGCGGCAGTCGAGGGTGCATCGTCTGCCGGCCTTCCGATTGTCACCACGATGAGCTTTGATACCAACGGCCGCACGATGATGGGAATTACACCCGCAGCTTTTGCGGAACTGACAAAATCCCTCGCGGCCAAGCCCGCAGCCATTGGTGCAAATTGCGGCGTCGGCGCATCTGAACTCGTCGCGACAATATTGGGGATTACCGCGGCCAGGCCGGAGTCGATTGTCGTAGCCAAGGGCAACTGTGGGATACCTCAATATGTGGATGGCCATATCCACTATGATGGCACTCCGGAACTCATGGCGGACTATGCCCGGATTGTGCTCGATGCAGGCGCCCGCATCATCGGCGGTTGCTGCGGCACGTCGCCTGAGCATCTGGCTGCCATGCGTGCTGCACTGGCTGATCATCAGCGCGGTGAGCGTCCCTCAGTCGATCTCGTCGAGCGGCGGCTTGGGCCCGTGTCCGCCTTGGCGAAGGGCTACGATGCCGCCGCTGTCGCCGGCGCCCGGCGCGAGCGTCGTCGAGGTCGGGAATGAGCGGAACCAAGTCAGCCACTCGCAATTGCCCATCAACGCTTCCAGCCACAAGCCTGGGCCACGGTGAACAAGGAAAGCGGCGGCAAGAATAGCGGCTCAGGCCGCGGCAGGCCGAAAATCGCTCTGCCTCGCGAAGAGGTGGCCGCAAGGGAGGCCGCGCGCAAAAGCCGCTGATTTCCTACGACTATTCCCTGGCTGATTGATCGAGCTGGCGAGATCTCGCCCAATCTTAGGATCGCGGCGTGAGGTTGTGTGCGTCAATTGTTCTCCCTTGCAGTCATAAAACTGTCGAATATCTACTTTAAGGGATTCCAATTCACTGATCTTGCAATACAATCAAAGCGAGGGAAGGCGCAGCTGAGGCCATGATGCGGACCGAGGTCTATTCTCCGGAAAAAGTAAACTTTTTACAGAACATTTTCGACAGCGCTTGGGAAGATCTCGTGGCAAGCGGCAGCCCGCTCACCCAATATGTGAATGCCGAAGCAACTCGAACGGCCATTGCACGTCAGATTCTTGCCTATGGCAACAGCGGCATGACGCCGGAAGAAATCAAACGCGAAGTGTTGAAAAAGGTGGAGAGCCCATAGCAGCAACAGGCTCCCTCAAAAGAAAGGGCCCAACCGCTAGGATTGGGCCGTGAGTTTGGCGGGCGGGGAGGGGGAAGGCACCGCCCAGACTGAAAACAGCGCTCCTCGAACTAGGTTCCAAAGTCGGCGCAAGATTGAGCGAAGCTGAAACTGTTACGTGTTCTTAGCGCCTGCCTGGCCGGCAGGTCTTAACCTTCAGAACGCTTCGGAGCCGCATCCAATCGTTTGTTGGGGATTCGCTCTTGTCATCGAACAACCGGTGTTTCCTGCTTGCCCGGCAGTTGTCGAGCTCTTGCTAGCACTGCCGACAGTGCGTGTTCGAACTGCTCTTCAAGCCACGGACTGACACCGCGCAGGCCGCTTGCCACTTTTTCCGCCGCTATGGCGTAGTCGAACGGGTTTTCAGTTTCTCTGCCGCTGGAATCGTATTCGGCCAGCGCCCTGAGATTGCTCGTCAGGTCGGCGAGTTTCAAAAGCTTGGCGCGCATGCTCTTTTCCGATGCAGTATCGATTTGCCGCCGCCGACGCTCCTCCTTGCTGATCGACTGGTCATCGGTGACTTCCATGACCAGCTCGAAGATCGCGTCTCCGAATTCGTTCCTGATTTGACTGGGCTGCACACCCGCCTTCTCCACCGCGTCGTGCAGAAATGCGGCAGATGTCAGGATTCCGTCGCTGCCGCCCGTGGCTTCGGTCACCAGGTGCGCCACCTCGATGAGGTGATTCACATATGGTTCGCGATTGGCCCCCTTATGGCGATCCTTGGAATGCCATTTTGCGGCCCTTTCCGCCGCCAGCAACGTGACCGTTAATCGATTGTCGTCCAAGTTGGTCGGAGGTTTGGTCATGTCGCACTCCCAATCCTCTACGCGATCCAAGCGAAGGGCAAGTGTTGCGTCTGCGACCAACTATTATAAGGCGCCGATGGCGAACGAAGGAAAAGGTTCACTACATCTGGCCGCCATTCTCGCGGGCCAGTAAGCTGACTCTGTCTCTGTTCGCCAGGAGTCTGCTGTCGACAAACGTCGCCAACACCGACTTCTCATATTTTTGCCCGTTGGCATTTCGTTGCTTGGCCCATAACCCTTGCTGATGCTTCCATACACCGCCTCGCTCCAGCGCCAACGCCAGATGCCTCATTCCCCATTCCAGTCCTTCCGCACAGGACTGAAGAGCTTCGTCGGGACCAGTATAGCCGAGCACCCGCGCGGTCGCAGGCTTGATCTGCAGTGGCCCGAGTTCTCCGTGTTCCCCCTTGGCATAACAGTCGCAGCGGCTCTCGACTTCTGCCACCCGAAGTGCGAGGTCGATGGGAACACCATGTCGAATTGCAGATGAAATAATGATCCTGCGGCTGTCGGCCGAGGTTGAGGAGACATCCCCCGCCAGCGACACTGCGAGGCAGAAGAACATGAGCAAACGCTTCATTTCGCGCCCGCTCCGCTAGCGTTTTTCGTGCGATTTTATTCTCGCTGCACGTTGCTGTGGCTCGAAGTAAAGCGCGGCAAAAAAGGCAACCACAAAGGCGAGCAGCACTGGAACTATCAACATGACGCATCCTCCGTGAGTCGACTAACGCAAGCAAAACATGATGGTTCCGCTGGAGGGGGCGAAGCCGCTTTTTTTCAGCTTCGACGGGAACTTCCCGCCGCACTTTGCGTTTAGGTGGTCTGGCGAACTGAGCCGAGAGGAATGGCCGTGTTATCGAAGAAACATGCCTCGAACGAGGAAGGTACCCCTGTGCCTCGTATGGCCGCCCGGGATGATCTTGATGCTCTTGACGATGCCAGTCCCACGACGAACAGGGTTCGACAGGGAGTTACCGGATACAACGTGCGTTACGTGCTCCTGTTCGGCACCGTCGGCGCGGCGTTAGGGATCCTTATCGTGGGCCTAGCCTTCTTCGGCTGAGGAATCACGTATTCAGGATTTCTCCTCCGTTTGGATGCAGGATTTGCCCTGTCATATAGGAGGATTCTTCGCACGCAAGAAACAAGTGTGATGTCGCGACCTCGTAGGGTTGACCGGCGCGGCCCATGGTTGTGTCTTGGCCGAACTTGCTCACATCTTTTTTTCTGAAGCTCGCCGGGATAAGTGGAGTCCAAATAGGGCCGGGTGCGACGCCGTTGACGCGGATTCCGTCGCTTGCCAGCGCTTTGGCCAGTGAGCGCGTGAATGATACGATCGCTCCACGCGTGGCGCTGTAATCGATAAGATGCTCGCTTCCCCGGTAGGCGGTAACCGACGTCGTGTTGACAATCGTGCTGCCGCGCTTGAGATGCGGAAGCACAGCCTGTGTCATAAAGAAATAGGAAAAGACATTCGTTTGAAAGGTCTTTTCAAGCTGTTGCGGCGAAATGTCGGTCAGTTTGCCGACGCTGTGCTGTTCTGCGGCATTGTTCACCAGCACGTCGATTTGACCGAATTTTGAGAGCGTTCTTTTCACCGACGTGCTGCAGAAGGAAAAAGAGCGCACGTCCCCTTTGAGTAGCAGCGCTTCGCGGCCTTCGCGTTCGACCAGCTCCTGCGTCGTTCGTGCATCTTTGTCTTCCTCGAGATACACGATGACGATGTTGGCTCCCTCGCGGGCAAATAGAACACTGCAGGCACGACCGATACCGCTGTCGCCTCCCGTAATAATCGCAACCTTGTCTTTCAGCCTGCCGCAGCCGGAAAACCGCGGCCGATAATCGGGCAGCGGCTTCATCAGGTGTTCGCGGCCAGGCTGGCGGCGCTGTTCCTGGGGAGGAAACCGAACTGGATTGTTTTCCATAGGCTTTTGCTCTCTTTGCTCACCCAACGCCGGAAGCTGCCTAGCGTTCCGTTTCGGAACCCGGGAGCATTGCTCTGCGTTCCCATCACGTTGGAGTAGGTCATCGCCATGCCCGCCAGGTCGAAAGCACAACAAAAAGCTGCCGGTGCCGCTTTGGCCGCCAAGCGCGGAGAGCAACGAAAGTCGCAGCTCAAGGGCGCCTCGCGGCAAATGTATAAGTCGATGTCGGAGCAGGAACTCGAAGAGCTTGCGGAGACCAAACGGCGAGGTCTCCCGGAGCGCAAGTCTTAGGAGTTTCGCTTCGACACCCACCGGGGACCGGCCGCCCAGCGGCCGGTGCCTGTGCGCGCTTCAATGCAAGGATTCGAAATGGCCGAGAAAATTAGAACGTTCTGGAAAGGTTATCTTCGTCTCGCCCTGGTCTCCATACCGGTGAGGATGTTGACAGCGCTGGAGAAGGAGAAGCAGATCAACTTCCATCAGGTTCATCGACCCACCAAACAGCGAATTCGCTATGAAAAGGTGGCACCGGGGGTCGGCGCCGTCGAGAAGGAAGATATTGTCCACGGCTACGAGGTTGAGCCTGGAAACTATGTCCTTCTGGAAGATGAAGAGATTGACAAACTGAAGCTGGAGACGAGGCATACAATCGAACTCGTGCAGTTCGTCGACGCTTGCGAGATCGATCCCCTATATTTCGATCGTCCTTACTATCTCTTGCCCGATGGCGAAGACGGCGAAGAGGGCTATCGCGTTATTCGTGATGCGCTGCGGGATGAAAGAAAGGTCGGCATAGGTCAGTTGACGCTTCGCGGGCGCGAGAACCTCATCGCCCTTAAGCCGAGCGGCAGGGGAATGATGCTCGAAACACTGCGTTATGCCGACGAGATCAGAGATGCAGACAAGGTCTTTGACGACATCGGCACATCGGCCGTCCGGCCGGATCTCATCCGGATGGCGAAGGATTCGATCAGCCAGAGAGCTGGCAAGTTCGACCCCTCGGACTACAAGAATCACTACGCCGAGGCGCTACGCGAACTCGTCCGCTCGAAACTCAAGGGCGGCAAGGCAGTGCCGGTCGGTGAAGAAGAGCTCGAAGACGCGCGCGGCAAGGTCATCGATTTCACTGAAGCGCTAAGGCGCTCGCTCAAAAAAGGAGGAGATGCCACAGCCGATAGCAGACAACCTGCGTCACGAAAGAAACCCGCGCGCAGCGGCTCGCGGCGCCGCTCCGCTTGATTTGAACCATGGCTCCGCGCTCGCTGTCGGCCTACAGGGCCAAAAGGAATTTCTCCAAAACACCCGAACCCGCCAAGATCGGCAAAGCAGGTCGGGACCTCTTCGTGGTCCAGCACCATTGGGCGACCCGTGAACACTATGATTTCCGCCTCGAACTCGATGGTGTGCTGTTGAGCTGGGCGCTTACGCGGGGCCCAAGCTTCGATCCCGCTGACAAACGACTGGCGGTGCGCACCGAGGACCATCCACTCTCCTATGCCGATTTCGAAGGAGTCATCCCCGCCGGCAATTATGGTGCAGGCACTGTCATGGTGTGGGATTGGGGAACCTGGGAGCCTCTGGTTTCGAAGCCCCGCCAGGCATTGAAGGAGGGCGTGCTGAAATTTCGACTGCTTGGCAAGCGCATGAAAGGGGGTTGGGCGCTGATCAGAATGAAAGGACCGGAAAAACGCGAACAGTGGCTGCTGGTCAAGGAGCGCGACGAATATGCTGCCAAAGGCGTATTGCTTGATAAGTTTGCAAAGAGCGTCTTAACCGGCAGGACGCGACGGCAAATTGAGCTGCCGGCCCTAGAAGGGAAGCAACGTCGAACGAACGGCAGAAGGATGAGACATGGCGCGAAAATCCCCGATCCGAAAGATATCCGCAAGGCTCAGCCCCGTGCCTCCAGCGATCACGCACCCCGATCGCGTCGTCTTTCCAAAGCTGGGTCTCACAAAAGGTGATGTGGCGTCCTACTATGTCGCGGTTGCCGATCGAATCTCGCCGCACCTTGAAGGCCGACCCGTCAGTTTCGTGCGGGCGCCCGAGGGACTTCGCGGCGAAACGTTTTTCCAAAGGCATCAGCTCGCCGGAATGTCGGCAGGCATCAAGCTCATTCCCGATCCTGGCGGAGAACACAAGGATTTCGTCGCCCTCGAAGGTGTCGAAGGCCTGATAACTGCAGCGCAGTTTGGCGTCATCGAACTGCATGGCTGGGGCGCGCGCTTGCCGCACCTGAACCGCCCCGACCGCGTTGTGCTGGACCTCGATCCCGACCCCGCCGTCGGCTTCGCAGCCGTGCGCCACGCGGCAGTGGAGCTAAAACGGTTGTTCACTGGCGTGAAGCTTCAATGCTTTGTCATGCTGACCGGGGGCAAGGGAATACACGTGATCCTCCCCGTGGATGCCTCTCAGGAATGGGACGAGATCACCGATTTCGCCGAAGGCATCGCGCAGGGCCTCGCAGACGCAGAGCCATCGCGATTTGTTGCAACAGCTTCGAAAGCCAAGCGCAGGAACCGCATATATGTCGACTGGCTGCGCAATCGCCTGACCGCCAGCGCCATTGTTCCCTGGTCTCTCAGGGCCAAACCTACCGCCAGTGTTGCCATGCCCGTGACATGGCGCGAGCTCGAAAAAATGGACGCCGCCGATCGGTTCACGTTGCGCACAGCCACGGCTCGAAAGAATCCGTGGCCCGATTTTTTCTCCATCAAGCAGCGCATCGATCCCGACATGCTCGACTACTTGAGGCGACAGCTGGGGAAGAGCGCCAGGTCTCCTCCCGCTAAAAAGAGAACCGGGAAGGCCTGAGGCGCTTCCCGGTTCAGCCGAGGGAGCTGGGGCTTTGTACTCTATTGCTGCTGTTGCCCGTCCTGGGTCTGTTCAGTCTTGTTCTTCGTGAAAGCCGGGAGGTTCTGCAGTTCCTCCTGGGTGGTTTCGACTACGACTTTTACATTGCCGTCATCGGTGGTCGAAACCTTCAGCTTGGACATATCCATAAGGACATCTTTCTCGCCCAAGCCGAGGAATCCACCCACACCCACCACGACCTGGGTGGGTTGTCCTTCCGTGGAAAGGATGATGTCGTTGATATCGCCGACGGACTGGTCATCCGGAGTGTAGACTGTGGTTCCGATGAGATTGGAAGCGAGAAGTCCCGACGGCGCCGCCAAGGCCTGCTCGCTGCTTTCTGTTGCCGTTTGCTCTGTGGTTGTTGGCTGTGTAGCAGCCGTTTGATCGGTTGTCGTTTCTGCTGCCGGCTGCTCGGTAGTCGCCGTTGCCGACTGATCAGTCGTGGTGGCCGGCTGCTCCGTAGTCGCCGTTGCCGATTGGTCAGTCGTGCTGGCAGGTTGGTCGGCAGTCGCCGTTGCCGCTTGCCCGGTCGTGCTGGCAGGTTGGTCGGCAGTCGCTGCCGCTTGCCCGGTCGCACCCATTGTGGCCGGATCGATATTCGCAAAGGCATCCTTCTCGCATGCCTTCATGAACTCTTCCTGCGTCACCAACGACGCATCCGCCGGTTTAACTTCCGCCTTGTTCATTGCCTCGATAAAGATCTTGGCCTCTTCGGTCTGCAGGCTTCCGTCCTTGTTCACATCCGCGGTCTGGAATTTCGTCTGACAATCTGCCGCGGAAGTCTGGGCAAATGCAGTGGCGGAGGCTCCTATCATCAAGGCGGCCGCCGCGCTAGCGATGATCAGTTTGTGCATGGATCTGTTCCTTCTTCGCAAGTTCGCGTGTTTTGCAAAGCCGCGAGCTCCCTTGGGTGAACTCGACTATGCAGCGAATGGTTCCTTGCTAAGAGGCTGTTTTCCGATAAACAATTGCAGGCGATGAACTTTTCCATCGTTAATCAGGCGAATTGTCGTGCCTCTTGTCTGCAATTCTCCCTCGACGAGCTTATCGGCCCGCTCTTCTTCTTCGGGCTGGCGAAGAACCTGAATTTCATACTTCGTTGATCCGCGTTTCAGCACGACTTCGAAACCATCCCACTCTACGGGGATGCATGGGTTGACGCGCAAGTGGTCGCCCCGCTGATCAAGACCGAGGATTGCTTGTAATCCAGCCTGATAGAGCCAGCCGGCCGACCCTGTGTACCAAGTCCAGCCGCCTCGTCCCTTGTGCGGTTGAACCGAATAGACATCGGCCGCTACCACATAGGGCTCTGTTCTGTAACGCTCGACACCCACCGGATTGGCGCAATGATTGATCGGATTGAGCATTGCGAAGAGCGCGTGTGCCCGGTCAACTTGTTGAAGTTGCGACAGCGCGAACACTGTCCAGCACGAGGCATGGGTGTATTGGCCGCCATTCTCCCGAATACCGGGCGGATAACCTTTGATGTAGCCTGGGTCGAGTGGCGTCTTGTCGAACGGAGGGGTGAAAAGCGCAGCGATTCGATCGCTTTGCCAAATGAGCTGTTTCTCGACCTCCGACATCGCCTGCCGCATTCGTGCAGGATCGGCCGCACCGGATAGGACTGCCCAGGATTGAGCCAGGGAATCGATGCGACACTCCTCGCTGCTTGCAGAACCGAATGGCGTCCCGTCATCGAAATACCCGCGCAGGTACCACGCTCCGTCCCAAGCCTTCTTCTCAAGCGCTGATTTGAGTTGCGAAAGATATTTGCGCCACTTCTCTGCCAAGGCTTTCTTGCCGCGGCTCTCCGCCAACGGCAAAAATGCCACGAGCGTGGTGTAGATGAACCACCCGAGCCATATGCTCTCGCCCTTGCCCAGGTGGCCGACACGATTCATGGCGTCGTTCCAATCGCCTGTCCCAAATAGCGGAAGTCCATGCGGCCCTTTGGTGATGCCGCGCTTTAGACCCCTCACGCAATGTTGGAAGAGCGAAGCGGTTTCCTCTCCCACCTCTGGCTCGAAAAATGCATCGTGCTGATCTGGAGCGAGCGTCTGTCCCTCGAGAAACGGCACTTCCTCGTCGAGTACCGAGATGTCGCCGGTGAAGGCCACATATCGCGCAGTACAATAGGCCAGCCACACAGGGTCATCGGAGATTCGGGTCCTGATCCCTTGACCCGTCTGTGGCAGCCACCAATGCTGCACATCGCCCTCGCGAAACTGACGCGATGCCGCTCGCAGCAAATGCTCTCTCGTAATATCCGGCCTGGACCACAGGAGCGCTAGGCCATCTTGCAGCTGATCGCGAAAACCGAACGCCCCGCTGACCTGATAGAAGCCGCACCGCGCGAACATTCGACTGGCCAAGGTCTGATAGGGAAGCCAGCAGTTGACCATGATGTCCATCGCCCGATCGGGCGTCTTCACTTGAACGGCACCTAGGTGACCACGCCAGTAGCGCTTCACTTCCGCAAGTGTCTCGTCGAGGTCGGCCTGCCGGTAACGCTTCACCAGCGTTTGCGCGGTTTGCGTATCAGGCGCATTGCCGAGAATAAAGACGACTTCGCGCGTGCCTTGTGGTGCGAGCTCGATAATGGCTTGCAGAGCGCTGCATGGATCGTATCCCGCGCCCGTATTGTTCGACAGCTCGAGGTCCTGCACCATGGCAAGCGGAGCGCCCAGGGTGCCATGCCGCCCAAGAAACTCGCGACGATCCCCGGTCCACTTGGTTTGCATCCCAAGAAGGTCGGCGAAGGCCACATGGTTTCCGAAGCGCACGTTCCACGGGTTGCGAATGAACATTGCTCCGGTCTCGGAATCTATGTCGGTTGTCATATAAGCCGCCGACTGCACCCGCGAGACTCCGAGAACCCATTCCACATACGCCGTAATCGACAAACGTCTGAGCGCCGCCGAAGAGTTCTTGACTCTGAGACGTGAAATTTTCACGGAGTCGCTGAGCGGAACGAACTGCACGAGTTCGAGACCGATTTGGTAAGCCGTATGCTCAAAACTGCTCCAGCCCTGGCCATGCTTGGCGACATAGGGGCCCTGCGCATCCTTGATGGGCAAGACCGTTGGACCAAAGAGTGCGCCGCTTGCTTCATCCCTCACATAAAAGACTTCCGACGGCCGATTGCTCACCGGATCGTTCGACCATCCGGTCAGTTGAAAATCTCTACTGTTCTCCGCCCAGCTGTATACCGGTCCTTCAGCCGACGCCTGGAAGCCAAAGTTCGAATTGGCGATGACATTGATCCATGGTGCCGGTGTCATCACGCCCGCATCGAGCACTGTGA
Source organism: Aestuariivirgaceae bacterium (assembly GCA_036555325.1). Taxonomy (GTDB): domain Bacteria; phylum Pseudomonadota; class Alphaproteobacteria; order Rhizobiales; family Aestuariivirgaceae; genus DATBLQ01. Next base: position 54,002 of record DATBLQ010000044.1, read on the forward strand.
CATACTCCGTTCCATTTCGGTCGAACCCGCCAAAGCCATTGAAGAATTCCAGTTTGTTGGTGATTTGGCTCGTGTCGCTGCGCTTCCAGCTGCGCTTCTCCCCCCGCAACGGCGCGTTCACCGCCGGCTCCACAAGCCGGTTCAGCTGATCCTGCAGCGGCCCGCGCCGGGCAGATATTGTCACCCGTGCAAGGCTTGGCAGCGCCGACAAGGTATCTTGCGAAAGCTGATCCGCCCGCAAGAGGTGCACCGCACCTCCCGATACGCCATGCGCCGCTCTCTGGGCACGGCTCGTCCTGATGAGCATTTCGATGCCGGAATGAAGGCTCTGCAGATAGGATGACGCCCTGTCGTTGAGGATGACCAGGTCGGTTGCGAACTGCTTCATTCTCCAATACTCGTGCGCCCTGAGCAATTCTCGCACAACGTCGAGGTCCTCCACCTCGTCGATGCGCACCAGAACGATCGGAATGTCTCCCGAAATACCTATGGGCCAGAGGGCCGCCTGGCTTGCGAGCCCCTTGCGCAGCTGGATTGCAGACGGTCTGAGCGCTCGGTTCGCATAGATGAGATGGCCGGCGAGCCGCTGATAGAGCTGGGCTTCCTCCGACTTGATGCCAAGGTGCCGAAGCTGAATTTGCGCTTGTGTCCACGCCAGCATTGCCGCCCGCTCGAAGGCAGCGTCATGACGGTGCCGGTCGATGATATCAAGCAAGTCGCTGCGGCTGCGGGCGACCAAGGTCCAGAAGGCGCACTTGGCGGTTCCTCCCGGCGGCACGCGCACCCGAACGCGGAGCGAGAATATGGGATCGAGGACTGCACCGAAACTTTGCGACAGCGGTACCCCGTCGATGATGGTGGCAGGGCAGGTTGGATCATTGCCTCTGCCGAGAAAACGAAAGCGATCGGTCTCGGTCTGGCTGCCCCCCACGCTTTCTCCGTCCACCACGGCAAGGTGCGCCATCCAGATTTCCGGGTCCGTTTCGGCCCTTTGTCGGCGTCTCGCTATTAGGGCGCCTGTTTCGGTGTGGTACTCCGTTTCGATGAACAGCTTGGAGAACGCCGGATGCGACGCATCGGCCGAAGCTGGGGCCATGACCAGTTCCATGTAAGTGGTGAGCTCTATTTCGCTTGCTCGCCGTCCGGAATTGTTCAGCGTGATACGGCGCACCTCGGCTGCGTCCTCAGGAGAGACAACGCAGTCGAGTGTCGTCGTGATGTTCCTGTCGCGCCGCACGATTTCGGCGCGGTCTTCGGCGAATATCGCTTCATACGTGTCTGGTTCCTCGCCGATGGGCTGATAGCCCGCCGACCAGACATGACCGCTGCTCATATCCTTGAGATAGATGTATGAGCCCCAGTCGTCCGCTGTCGGATCCTCTCGCCAGCGGCTGATTGCCAAACCGTTCCACTGGCTGTAGCCCGACCCCGCCGCCGTGAACATGACGGTATATTGCCCGTTGGACAGAAGGTGCGTAACCGGCACTTCCGTGTGAACGTCGCTGATACGGCGAACCACAACCGGTGGCGTCTGGCGAACCGCCGCCTGTGCTTCCATATCCCTGGCTCTTGCATGGGTGATCGGCACCCCGCGAGGCGCGCGTTCCTGCAGCAAGAGCTCGGTTGCGCGAGTCATCGGCTCGAAGTGGAACCGCTCGCGGAAAATTCCGGCCCGAACCGTATTTGCCAGTGCAACCACGGTCATTCCCTGGTGGTGCGCCATGAATGCTCTTACGATCGAGACGCGCTGCCCCTCTGGCACTCGCCGTGGCGTATAGTCGAGGGCTTCGTAATAGCCATACTGGCCAAGCGCGCCCTCCTTTCGCAGTCTTTCGAAATTGCTTGCCGCGGCCTTGGGCGCAACCATTGCCGCAAGTCCGGTAGCGTAAGGTGCGATGACAATGTCGTCCGCAAGACCGCGCTTTAGGCCAAGTCCCGGCACGCCAAAATTCGAGTATTGGTAGGTGAATTCCACATCGCGCGCGTTGTAGGCCGATTCCGAAATTCCCCACGGGACACCACGCTCTGCGCAATACGACATCTGTTTGCGCACCACGAGCCGGTTGGTCTGGTCGAGAATCCCGCCGGGAGGCGATTTCATCACCAGCGACGGCATCAGATATTCGAACATCGACCCGGACCACGACAGAAGTGCCGCGCCGAAATCGACGGCGGTTACCGCGCGGTTCAACCTGAACCAGTGTTTGGTGCGAACGTCGCCCTTCGCAATGGAAAAAAAGCTCGCCAGCCGCGCCTCGGAGGCCAGCATGTCGTAGCAACCTTCGTCGAGCGAACTGTCCGGAACCCGATATCCGATCGACAACAGATTGCGTTGCCGATTGAGAAGAAAGTCGAAATCCATGCCGAGAGCCAGGTCTCTCGCTTCGCTTTCTATCCGCTCCAGTCGTTGCTTCAGTGTCCGGGTGCCGACGTTGCTTGCGGTGAAATCTCGGAAATGGCTCTCGATCGTCTGATGCGCCGCTTTCAGCCAAGTCAACAACTCCATTCCCCAGGATCCCGGTCGCTCCTTGGCACGAAGCTCGACAACTTCGATCAATTGGCCCGCCTGCAGCGACAATTCGATCAGCCGCACGGCAAGTAGTTCTGGCGACTGACGGGCGTTCTCCAGCGAGCGGGAAATCGATTCGATCATTTCCGCAATCTGCTTGCGTATCTTTGCTGTCGAACGTCCCTCCTGCGGCAGCGCTTCCAGGCTTTCGCTGGCGAGGTCGAGGCAGTCTTGAATGCCATCGAGACCCTGCACGCTCCCGTAGGGCGATTCGATCCACTCTCTACAGGCATTCGCCAGTGCCAGGAGATGGCCCGCCATATTCCCACTGTCGACAGTCGAGACATACCGCGGATCCAGTGGACGCAGATCGGCTGTTGCATACCAGTTGAAGAAGTGGCCGTGCAATTTCTCCATCTTCTTGAACGTGGCAAATGTTGCATCAAGTCGGTCTACGATTTCGTACAGCCCCGCCCAGCCGAAGTCGCGGGCGCTCACCATGCACAGAAGATACAAACCCATGTTCGTGGGTGATGTGCGCTGTGCCACGACCGGTTCGGGATCTTCCTGGAAATTATCGGGCGGCAGCATGTTGTTTGTCGGCGTGACGAAGGTTTCGAAAAACTTCCACGTGCGCCGTGCAATCAGCCTCAGCGCCCTGGCATCGTCGGGCGAGAGTTCCAATTCCTCCGCCACTGCCGGCCACCGGCTGACCCATAACGCTATGGCGGGCGCCAACGTCCAGACCAACGCAAACGGGAGGGCCGTGATGAAGTTCGCAGGATCGGAAAAATCAGCAACGCCGATGGCGGCCGCTCCAAGCAGGATGCTGCCCCACATCTTCCCGTAGTAGCCGCTGAGCGGAAGTTGTGGTTTGAGTTGCACCTGCGCCGCCGATACCCATTCCAGCAGCCTCCGGTGACTGAGCGCGAGCCGGTAGATCGTGCGCGCGATGGCATCCACCATTATCCACGCCTGATGAGCCAGAAAGACGACTGTCAATCCAAGCTGCATGAGAGCCCGGGCAATATCCTGCAGCAGGCTGCGCAGATGGCTCCCTATGGTGATATTCACGTGCTTCGGCACGATTGAATCGAAGACCGGGATGAGTGGCGGAATGGCAATCGTGACCATGAGAAACGTCACCCATGCCGCCGCACCGGCAAACGGCAAAAGCGCAAGCCCCGCCAACAGCGCCGCCACTGTGGTCGGAGCAAGCAGCGATCGACGCAAATTGTCGAGCATCTTCCATCTGCCGAGGGCCGGAATCTTCTGCCGCGCGCCGCCGGTTGTCTTGCGCCAGCCGAACAGCCACGGAATCAATTGCCAGTCGCCGCGCGCCCACCGATGTTGTCTCGCGGCCGCCACTTCGTATCGGGCGGGAAAGTCCTCGATTACCTCCGTGTCGGAGACGAATCCTGACCTGGCGAATATTCCTTCGAACAGATCGTGACTGAGCAACGTGTTTTCGGGAATGCGCGCCGCCAACGCCTTCTCGAAAGCGTCGACATCGTAAATTCCTTTGCCGGTAAATGATCCTTCGCCGAAAAGATCCTGGTAGACGTCCGAAACGGCGAATACATAAGGATCAAGGCCTCTCGGTGTGGAAAAGACCCTCTGATAGATGGATCGTTCTCCCCGGTCGGGCAGGGACGGTGTAACTCTCGGCTGCAGAATTCCATATCCTTGCACCACTCGGCCCAAACCCTCGTCGACCACCGGCTGATTGAGGGGATGCGCCATCTTTCCGGCAAGCCTCCGCGCCGTGTCGCGCAGCATCCTGGTGTCGGCATCGAGAGTAAGGACATAGCGAACGTTGTCCGGTAGCTTGCCGCACACGACCGAGTAGGACGTATCATCTGCGCCGCGCAGCAGCCGGTTGAGTTCATGCAGTTTGCCGCGCTTGCGTTCCCATCCCATCCACCGGCTCTCGCTCGGGTTCCATACCCGCCGGCGGTGGAGTAGAAGGAACCGCGACTGGTTTTCCCCCGCACCATAGCGCTCATTCAGCCTTGATATACCTTCAAGCGCCGCTTGCAGAAGTTGTTCGTCCTCCGCATCATGCTCCACATCTGAATCGGCCCAGTCCGTCAATAATGCGAAGTAGATATCGCCCTGTGGCTCGGTCAGATAGTGCACTTCGAGCCGTTCGATCTCTTCTTCCAACGTTTGCCGCGCATTGAGCAGCGTTGGCACGACCACCATGGTTCGTAAATGTCGGGGAATGCCATCGCGTAGCTCGAGCGCGGGCAAAAGTTTCGCCCCCAATATTTTAGTAATCAGCAGGTTTACGATCGCAATCGCTGCTTCGGAAGCTGGCACCAGAGCAAGCAGCGCTAATCCTGTCGCCACGGTCGCCGGCAAAGGATCGATCAGCCCCCGCAGCCCCCCGGACAGCAACAAAGCGGTCAGCAGCGCGATAGCACTCAAATATCCCGCTATTCCCCAGCTCTTGATGCGCCGCCGCGCCGACTCGAGCGGTTTGGGGCGGAATTCAAGCCGCGTTTCGATGTTTGTCCGCCCCTGGCCGAGGAGGAAATAGCCCGGCTCCTGGATCCCAGCGTGGCTGTCGGTGGCTTCGGCGACAATTTGCGTGACCTGCAATTCCCCTATGCCCGAGCCTTTTGCCAGTTCTTCGATTGCGTTGCGGTAGAGATTGCGGCTGGTGAAATCCATCTCAACGTAGAGCGGATATTTCGCTAGTAGCTCGTTGACCAGGCTGACGCTTTCGAACCAGTCGGTCCAATCAACGTCCGATATGAGTCGCATGCTGGTAAAGATGTTTCGAACCGTGACATTCGCCGCTGTTTGGCGCTGATGTTCTTCCGCTATTGCCTGATCGGTTGTGCTTCCCTGCGCCGCCAGCTGCACTTCGAGCCAATGCAGGGCCATTGCCGCCACATGGCCTTGATCCCGCAGCCTTTGGTCGAGTTGCACCGCGAATGTTTTGGATATTGGCTGCGTTTCATAGGGTCTCAATGTCTCCTGGATCGCCTGCGATTTTTCTCTTTCCAGCGCAAGCAGCCTATCAGCGAGCAGGTCAGCACTCTCGCGTGCCGCCCGGGCCTTTACGATGCGATCGGCGAGCCGCCTGAGATTCTCAATCAGCACGATGCGCAGCGTAATCGCAATCGCCCATAGTTCTCCGATCGTCAGCGGTACATCTCGCTGATAGGCACGCACGAAGCGCATCAGCACATCCGGATTGAACAGGCTGTCGGTGTGCGCATTGAACGCCCATGCTATGCCGAACACCCGCGGGTATCCCGCGAAGGGTCCATCAGCCAGCTTCGGCAGCTCCTTATAGTATCCGGGCGGAAGATCCTGACGGATCTGTCTGATCTGATCCTCCACCAGGTGAAAATTATCGATCAGCCATTCCGCTGCCGGTGTGATGGGTCTCCCAGCCGCTACTGTCTTGCAGATGGTCTCGTAAGCTGACAGCAACGTCGCGGCATTTTCATCAAGCCGCGTCGCGATAGGTTTCCGCTTTATTCGCGTTGCCGGGGGGACGACCTTTTGTGCCGAAGCCAGGCTTTCGGCGTGCTGTTCAAGCCGTTCGACGTTGAAAAGTTCGGCTTTGATCGGTTCGGAATTATCCCAAGGCGGGTCTTCATTGCTTCTTTGGGGCAGGAAGTTCAGAACTACAGCCATTCAGTGTCCCGACGGTCATGTGAGAAGCTTCGCGGCCGTGACGCAAAAACGCCGCCTAAGAAGCACATTTTAACGCACAACTATGGCAAAGGTTGCATTCCCGATTGGATTTTTAATGCCGAATTCGACTCCGAACAAGCGTAACGCCGAGGGCCCATTCGGTCAGTGGATAATTACGCTACACGCGGGTTTGGCAAAGAAGTTGTGCAGAGAAAGCTTCAGCCGCAGGCGAAGAACGCGAAGTGCTGCAGGTCTGTCGCGCGGACATCAAGGATCGAGGTTCTCGACCGCAGCCGCCATCAATTTTCGGCCTTCTCCCAAGGCGGCTAATCCCCAACCGGCACCTTCCTGGGTCTGGCGGTTGGGAGTTGTTTCCCGAGCCAAACTGACATAAAGCACCCTTCTGGTCGGAATCGAGCCGCCCGGTGTCGCGCCGGGAAAGGGTATTTTCGTCCCGAACGGTAACTTTGCAGAACCTAAGGCATGTCCGCCAGTTTTGGAGAATTCGCATGAGCGGTGATGAACTGGACCTGAGATCGCTGAACGATGAAGAACTCACCCAACAGATGCACGACGATCTCTACGATGGGCTGAGGGAAGAGATCGAAGACGCCGTCAGAATTCTCCTCGAACGCGGCTGGGCGCCCTACAAGGTCCTTACCGAAGCCTTGGTAGAAGGAATGAGAATCGTCGGGATCGATTTCCGCGATGGCATCCTGTTCGTGCCGGAAGTTTTGCTTGCCGCCAACGCCATGAAAGGCGGCATGGCGATTCTCAAGCCGCTGCTCGCTGAAACCGGTGCACCGCGCCTGGGCAAGATGGTCATCGGTACCGTTAAAGGAGACATTCACGATATCGGCAAGAATCTCGTGGGCATGATGATGGAAGGCGCCGGCTTCGAGGTCATTGACCTCGGCATCAACAATCCGGTGGAAAAATACCTCGCCGCCATCGAGGAGCACAAACCGGATATTCTCGGCATGTCCGCTCTGCTCACCACCACCATGCCTTACATGAAGGTCGTCATCGACACGCTGAAGGAAAAGGGCATGCGCGACGACTATGTCGTGCTCGTCGGCGGCGCTCCATTGAACGAGGAATTTGCCAAGGCGATTGGTGCCGATGCCTATTGCCGGGACGCAGCCGTGGCAGTCGAGACGGCAAAAGGGTTCATGTCGCGCAAACATAACCAGCTGGCGGCCGCCGGCTGAGCATGAGGTACCGCCATGCCCGCATCATCCGGCGTGTTTGGCGCTGGATCATTCAATCAAGCGAGGACCGGCAGCCAGCCATACGTGCTACGGCCACGAGCCGACAGTGTTTTGTGGCGCTCCTCGCGGAAGCGAAATAGACAATGACCACGGTCAATTTGCGTCCCTCGGAAGAATTCGCCTTCACCAATGGCAAGGGAGATGTTCTGCTCATCGCCTGCGGCGCCCTGGCGCGCGAAATAGTTGATTTGATCGAACGCAACCACTGGAGCGCTTTTGACGTCGCCTGCCTTCCCGCCAAATGGCACAACCGCCCCGAACTGATCGCTCCGGGCGTGCGCGAGAAAATTCGCCAGGCGAGGGGTAAATACAAAAGGATCTTTGTCCTTTATGGAGATTGCGGCAGTGGGGGCATGCTTGACAGGATGCTGGAAGAGGAGGGTGTCGAGCGTATCGATGGACCGCACTGCTACGCGTTTTACAGCGGCAACGAGAATTTCGCCCGCACCTCCGACGATGATGTGACCGCATTCTTTCTTACCGATTATCTTGCTCGCCATTTCGATAAACTGATCTGGGAGGGTTTGGGGCTCAAGGACCATCCTGAGCTTTTGCAGGATTATTTCGGCAACTACACGAAGGTGGTCTATTTGGCCCAAACACGTGATGAAGAACTGGCCAAACGCGCCATGGCCGGTGCGAAGAAGCTCGGGTTGGCCTACGAGTATCGTTACACTGGCTACGGAGAACTGGAAGAGGTTATGCGCACTCGGGCGCGCTGAAAGAAATCGCATGGAGAAAGAGCGAGTCGCGTTTTTTAATGGAAAGATTCTGCCTGAGAGCCAGGTCCACGTCTCGTTTCGCGACTATGGATTCTCGATGGGCGACGGCGCCTTCGACACGGCACGCACCATCGCGCACAATCCTTTCATGCTTGAAGAACATGTCGAGCGCCTCTATCGATCGCTCGCCTATCTGCGGCTCGATCCCGGGCTTACGCCAACGCAGATGCTCAACTCAACTCGGGAAGTTCTGGAGCGCAATCTTCCTCTGCTCGATGCGCATGACGATTATTGGGTTACCCAGTGGGTCTCACGTGGCCTCCGCTCCTTGAGCCGCACCGGCCCCGAGGGTCCGCCAACCGTCATCATCGAATGCTCTCCCTTGCCGCTAAAAGCTCGCGCGCGTGGCATGCGCGATGGCCTTGATGTGGTGACGCCAGGAAGTATTCGGCGCACTCCGCCCGAAGCCATTAGCCCCCGCTACAAGTCCATGAGTTACGGGAATCTCGTGGCAGGCGACCACGAGGTACAAGCGCTTAAACCGGGCGCAACCTGCATTTTGCTCGATACCCGCGGTTGCCTGTGCGAAGGTCTTGGGTCCAATATTTTCATAGTGCGGCAAGGCGAAGTGCTTACCCCTCATGAACGATATGTCTTGGCGGGATTGTCGCGACAGACCGTCATTCGCATCGCCGGCGACTTGCGAATTCCCGTGCGCGAAAGCGACATCGATCTTTATGATGCCTATGTCGCCGAGGAAGCGTTTATCACGTCAACCAGCTGGTGCCTGGTCCCCGTCAGATCGATCAACGGCAAGACGATGAGTGCCGGCGCTTGGGGGCCGATTACGCGACGATTGTCCGACGGGTATAAGCAGCACCTCGGCGGCTTCGACTATGTTTCGCAGTACACCCGACACAATGAATAGCGTCAGGGCTGACCGGGGGTGACTTTCGCCGTCATTGTCGATCCGCGTTCTTGATACTCGCCGTCCAAAATCTCGTAATAGTCGCCCTTGTCAGCACAGAAGATGTGGCCCGCGATAGTTATCCCGGTGGCTCCGTCGAGCGTGCCGGCCGCAATCGCAATATAGTCTCGACCAGTTCCTTGCCAGAACAGCGTCGAACCGCAAATTTGACAGAAGCCCCGTTTCGCCCTGTCGGATGATTTGTACCATCGCAGCCCGGCATCCTTGCTCACCTTGAAATGTGCAAGTTTAGCCGCAGTCGCAGCCATGAAATGTCCTGTTTGTTTGCGGCACTGGGTGCAGTGGCAGCCAACTACCTCACGCAATGGACCTTTGACCTCATACCGAACCGCGCCGCAGAGACAGGACCCTTCGTGCAATTCGGTCATTCCTGCACCTCATTGAAAGAATCGACAAGCGCCTTGATATGGTCCGGCCCGATGCCGCAGCAACCGCCCAGAATCGTCACGTCGCGCTCCGCCCACGCTTTCGCCAGTTCGACGAACGCCGGAACCGGTATGATGTCGACGAACTTCCAATCGGGCATGGCCAAATATCCGCTTTCCGGATAAGCCCCAAGCGGTCCTTTCCATTTCGTTTGAGCGATCGGTATGGCTTTTGTCGTATCGTTGGGCGAGCTGTGCATGATGCTGAGAACCTTGCCGCCCGCCTCCATGAGCGGTGCCACGATATCTTCGAACGCAAAGTCCTCTCGGCCAAACCCGGTGAGTTTGCCATTGCTGTCCGTTTCGACCGATATTCCGACCCATACTGGAATTCCCGTCGCCACTGCCGCTTCCGTCGCCCATAGCGAATAATCGAGGTCGCGCATCATCTCCATCATGATGAAGTCGACTCCTGCGGCGACGAGGCTCTCCGCCTTGCGCTTCATCAATTGCTTTGCTTCTTTCTTTGACCACTCCCGCTGTCGCGATGTGCGATCGGACCCCGACATGATCGGTCGCATGGTGGAGAACGAGCCCGCTACCGGAACGCGCTCTTGTGAAGCCTGCTTTGCGATAGATACCGCCGCAGCGTCGAGCCGCGTAATGTCGTCATCGCGTCCCAGGTGATTGAACAGCAGCGGGCTTGTTGCAAAGGTGTTGGCGATGATGATGTCCGCCCCCGCGGCAATGTAGTCTTCGTGAACAGCACGCACGATATCCGGATGCGTAAGATTGGCATCCGCACTCCAAGTATCGGCGTTCATCGGCACCCCGCGCCGCTGAATATCGGTAGAAGTGCCGCCGTCGAGTATGATGATTTCGCCGGCGTTGAGCTTTTCCTCGATCACGCTGTAAAGACTCACGACCAGGGCCCTTTCGGCTGCATCGCCAACGACGGGCTTGCAATGTCTGTTCCGCCGGCGAATTCGACGAGTGCCGCCACCCGCGCATCGACTGTCGGATGAGTTGCGAACCAGCCTCGTCCCGGCCGGGCGGCTGGGCTTGCGATAAAGAATGCATGCATACGCGATGGCATGTCAGGAATCTCCGACCCCTGTTCGATGAGTCGCAGCGCCGAAATCATCGCATCGGGGTCTTTGGTAAGGTCAACGGCGCCGGCATCGGCAATGAATTCGCGCGATCGCGAGATGGCAAAGCGGATCAACACTGAAACACCCCATGAAATAGCGATCACCGCAAGAGCGATGAGAATAATGATTATTACTATTGCTCCGCCTTCACCGCGTCGGTCCGACCGCTCCCGCGATCGTCCCGGCTGCGGCGAATAGCCGAACGGAAAATCGAGGCTGCGGAACGTGATATCTCCGATGAACGCAATGATCCCCGCAAATATCACCGCGATCACCATCGTCTGCGTATCCTTATTGCGGATATGTGTAAGCTCATGGGCGAGTACGCTTTCCAGTTCGCGTTCGCTCAAGCGTTCCGTCAAGCCGCGCGTCACCGCTACGCAATAATTGCCCTGCCGAATCCCCGAGGCATAAGCGTTCAAGGCCGGCGTCTCGATTATCTTCAGCTTCGGCATTGGGATGCCGCGCGAAATGCATAGGTTTTCCAGCGTATTATAGAGTTCGGGCGCTGCCCGGCGCTCTATGCCCCTGGCGCGCGTGGCTCGATCGATCATCTTCTGATGAAAAAGAAACGCAATGATGAACCAAAGTCCGGCCGCACTTACACCCACGGGCCACGCATGACGCATGTCGGCAACCGCTGCCTCGAAAATTTCCTGCCCCGTTCCGCCATAGCTCGCCGCTTGGTAGATCAGAATCAGCGAAAATAACACAGCATGAATCAGCAACACGAATGACAACAGCAAAAATAGCGACTTCATTCGATTCTTCTGGATGTGTGTGTAGAGACCGTAGGCCCTGTACATGCTTCACTGCTGAAAGCTGACTGGCGGGGGCGATTCGAGCTCTGTCCGCTTTTCTTCGCCTAGATCGAAAAAGTCCTGTGCATTGAAACCGAAGGAATTTGCAAGGAGAGATGCCGGGAAGCTCTCGCGCTTCGCATTGTATTCGGCAACGGCACTATTGAAGAAGCGGCGAGCGGCGGCAAGCTTGTTTTCGATATCGTCGAGTTGTTGTTGCAGCTGGAGAAAGTTCTGGTTTGCCTTGAGATCGGGATAGGCCTCCGCCAGCGCGAACATCTTGCCGAGTGCGGCAGAAAGAGCGTTCTCGGCCGCCGCCTGCTGCGCCGCTCCTCTTGCTCCAACCGCCTCGTTTCGGGCATTGACGACCGCGTCCATGGTTTCCCGCTCGTGCCGTGCATATTCTTTTACTGTTTCTACCAGATTGGGAACTAAATCGTGGCGCTGTTTGAGCTGCACATCGATATCGGCGAACGCCTGCCGATTGCGCTGCCGGAGATTGACCAGCGAATTGTACAGCCCCACTGCCCAGAGTGCGACAATGACAATGATCCCCGTTACGATCAGCCCGCTCATTGAAATCTCCGCTGCTACTTCACGCAGCGGCTATTCTATCCTGTCTCTGCGCGCCGGGCGAGGCGGGTTCTCAAAAAAGCATTCATGTGAAATTGCGCCTGCGTGGGCTCATAGATAAACTGCCGGCCGACCGGGCAGGCCCGCCGAGCGAGGCAGCCGCCAGACATGCATTCGCTCCCGTCTGCCGAAGCGATGTGATCGGTGCAACCTTCAACGTCATAAGAAGCGCCATCGAAGGCACCGACCGGACAAGCCGACAGACACGGCTTTTCAGCACAAGTCTCGCACGGACTCTTGCCGTGAACCGGCGGAATATCGAACGTAACCGGAAAGGTAAGTGCTGCGCGGTAGGCATGCCAGAGGCCATAGTCGGGATGGATGTTCAGACCCAAAGGCGATCGAAAAGCGGAACCTGTCCGCTTTGCCCATCGCAAGAATGGGAGAGGCGGTTGGTCGAACGGAAACAGCGCCATTGCGTCAAGCTCCTCCGCCAGGCGGTCGACCACCAAACGGCACCAACCATCGAGCGAGCTTATCGCCGCTCCCCGCTCACGCACGAACCGGTGAAACATGGCCGGGCCTGCATTGCCGATTAGAATGATAAATCGTGCATCATGGCCGCCTCGGAGCAGAGGAACGGCGTCGTCGGCGCGTGGTTCGAACCAGCCGAGCGGCGTAAAGCTTGCAAGCCGAATGGCGTTCAGAATGGGATGTTCGAACATATTCTCTGTCTGTCGCTGGGCAAGAGAAGTTGACGGCAGCATTTTATACCATACCGCTCTTCTCCGGGAGAAAGCGTTACCTTCTTCCATCCCACCGCGGGTCGCCTGGTTCCATCACGGTCCGCGGTAGCTTGATGTCGTGGCGCGCCCGCAGCGCGTCATCGATCGCTCGCGGCAGATAGTCGGGAAAGTAGGTCGAAAGTATCTCCCGCTTTTTTGCCGTTGCCCGTTCCACAATGTCCGGTTTGCCTGCTTCGTTCCATTCCTTCGGGCTCATCCGGTTGCCCAGGAGCGGATAGATATATTCCCGCTGCATGAGTGAGAGCGTCTGGTCATGGCCGAGGTAATGCCCCGGGCCTTCCATGCAGACATTGCGGATGACCTCCACCGACAAGGTCTCGTCATTCACCTCGATGCCGCGAACATTTCTATTGATCGATCCGAGCATGTCGTTGTCGATCAGCAGACTCTCAAGACAGAAACCCAACAGCGACGCGTGCATGCCTGCGGATTCATAGAGAAGGTTGACACCGGTCATCGCTGCAAGGCCTGCGGTTACGCCTTTTTCATAGCCGGCCTGAACGTCCGGCAGCTTCGCATCGCACATGCCGGCAGCCGAGCCGACCGTCAGATTGTAAAAGTGCCCCATCTGGGCGCAGCCTCCGGTGATGAGCGCCTGCTCTCCGGAGCCGCCCGACATGGCGCCCGTTCGCAGGTCTGAAACGAATGGCCAAGGCCCCCAGATCGCCACGGCACGCGCCGCCACGGCGTTGACATAAACGAGCCCGGCGAGACATTCGGCCACTGCCTGGACGATTGTGCCGGCCAGCGCCGCAGGTGCCGTTGCTCCGGCCTGTCCGGCCGACAGCAGAAGAACCGGCATGCCGCCGCGAACTGCCGCCTCGAGACAGCGGCAGGCATCCTCGGCGAATTTCATCGGCGGCACCACGAAACAGTTGGATTGTGACACGAACGGCCGGGCACGCCATTTTTCTTCGCTCCCGGCAACGACATGAAGCATCTCCAACACTTCATTCACATGATCGGCCGCCACCATGCTTGTGCCGATGTGCTTGGTTGTGCCCGCCATGCATGCATACATGGTATTGATATCGAGATCGTGGCCGTTCAGCATGTCGCGCGCGGTGATCGGTCTCTGAAAATAATGGATGTGGTCGCACCGATCGACGATGCGTGCCGCGTCGTAGAGGTCGACCAGCACCGAGTCTCGATAGCTGCGCGATTCTGGTTCGACGATATGGACCGCGGCACCCGCCGTGCCGAAATAGACCTTGGTTCCCCAAGGCTCCATGTCATGCTTGGACTCTCGCCCATAGAGGGGGAATTGCCGCGCGCAGTTGGCGATCGTGTCTTCGACGAGTCCCTTCGGAATGCATAGGCGCCCCTTTTCGTTCAGAAAGCAGCCCCGAGCCGTCATCAGTTCGATGCAGGAGGGAATTGCCTGCCCCAGCCCCACCGTTTCGAGCAATTTGAGCGCTGCCTGATGAATGCGCTCCAATTCGCGTTGGCCTAAGGGCTTATACTGCCCCCCTTCGAGACCCGGACGTACCGCCGCAAGGTCGATCGGGATAGGACGCGCACGCTCCGCTCGCCGTGCTTCCCGCCCGCCGCGCCGTCGCCCCACCTCGTCCATGACCCTCATCCCAAGTCTCCTTCCGTCTTGGGCACTTTGCCGCACTCAAAGCGGTTCCGAAAGATCATAGCTTTTCAAAGTTAGTTGAGCCAGATTCACCATAGGGCCACAACATGCCCCTTGCTTTCTGGCGCAATGCTATAGAATAAATGGCTTTTCTCAATATTTGCCGAATCTGTTAGGTGAACCAAATTGTCCCGCCGTTCTTTGCCCTCGTTACGTGCCCTTTCCGCCTTCGAAGCTGCCGCTCGCCTGGGTTCCTTTCGCCAGGCGGCCGACGAACTGGGCATCACACGCTCAGCGGTGAGCCACCAGATCAAGGCGCTGGAACTTGGCATAGGCGTGCCGCTGTTTTCTCGCGAGGCGCGCCGACCCGAGCTTACTGTGGCCGGCCATTCCTACTATCCGGTGGTGCGCGAGGCCTTCGATCAAATCGAGGCCCAGACCGTTGCCCTGCGCCCACAGTCCTCCGACAACGAATTGACGGTTCAGGTCTATGTCACAGTGGCGTTGAAATGGTTGATCCCCAAGTTGCATGATTTCGAACGGCGCTATCCCGACATGCGCGTGCGCCTCTCGACGGCCTATTTCGATTGGGACTTCGATGAAGGCAATGTGGATGCCGCCTTCATCCTCGCCCGCAATCGCGGCAATCACCACTATCACACGATGTACCGATCGTTGTTGTCGCCGGTGTGCAGTCCCGAGCTCTTGCGCGGTGCCAATCCGATTCGCACTCCTGAAGATCTGCGCAAGCACAAGCTTCTTTATGTCTATACTGCTGAGGAAGATTGGCGCATTTGGCTTGCGAGTGCAGGTGTCTCGGGCATCGAACTTTCCGATCGGCTTGCCTTCGACAGCTACATCCTTGCCCAGGAGGCTGCCATTGAAGGTCGTGGCGTGGCCATGACGATCGGACCTTTCGCTACGGATGAAATCAGATCCGGCAGGCTTGTTCAGCCCTTCAGCCTGATGGTGCCGCACAGGCACAATTGGGTGTTTTGTTGTGAGACCACTCACCGTCTGAAGCCAAAGATAAAGCGTTTCGAAAATTGGCTGTTGGAACAAGTTGCCGCCGACCGCGCTCTTGACGCCTATCGCCTCCACACGGAAGAGCAGACCGGAACATGAGCGTCTCCAGTTCTCCAACGGGACGCCGGCGACGCGATTCACACCGTCGCCGCGAATCGGGCGGAAATGGCGCACGCGCTATTCCGCAATTGCCCCGTCGCAAAACTGCGCGTCGTTTCCCTCCGCTCGCTTTGATTTCTGCCGACGAAATCGAGTCGATTCACGAGACATCTCTGCGCGTGCTTGAGGAAATTGGCATGGACTTCATGCTGGCGGAAGCGCGTTCCTTGTTGAAAGGCGCCGGAGCCGATGTTCGAGGCGATCGGGTCAGATTGCCCCGGGGTCTTGTTGAGGAGGCAATCAGGTCAATTCCGCCCAACTTCACGTTTCACGCCCGTAACCCGCAGAACAATATTTTCCTTGGCGACAACGTCATGGCCTTCGGCTGCGTGGCGAGCCCGCCTAACTGTGCCGACATGGACAGCGGCCGTCGGACCGGCAACCACGCGGACTATCGGAACTTCCTGAAGCTCGCCCAATATTTCAACGCCATTGGTTTTATCTCCGGGTATCCCGTCGAGCCCGTCGACTTGCACCCCTCGATCCGCCATCTCCAAGCTCTGCGCGACATGGCGGTGCTTACCGACAAACCTTTCCATGGCTACTCGTTGGGAAAGGAGCGTATTTGCGACGCGATTGAAATTGCCAGGATCGCCCGCAGCATTTCCGCAGAGCAGCTCGAGCGCGAACCCTCGCTCTTCACCATTATCAACACCAATTCGCCACTCAAGCTCGATACGCCAATGCTGCGCGGCATCATGGAAATGGCATCGCGCAATCAGATAGTCTGCATTACCCCCTTCACCCTGGCCGGGGCGATGGCGCCGGTGACGGTTGCCGGTGCCGTCGTCGAGCAGAACGCCGAAGCGCTTGCCGGTCTGGCATTCACCCAGCTCGTGCGCAAAGGCGCTCCCGTAATCTATGGAGGTTTTACCTCCAACGTCGACATGAAGTCGGGCGCACCCGCGTTTGGGACACCTGAATACATGAAGGCCTGTATCATCGGGGGGCAGCTTGCACGCCGTTACAACATTCCCTATCGAACTTCCAACGCCTGCGCAGCCAACGCCGTGGATGCTCAGGCGGCCTATGAATCTGTTTTCTCGTTGTGGGGTGCCACGATGGGAGGCGGAAATCTGATCATGCACGGGGCAGGGTGGCTCGAGGGCGGATTGGTCGCATCCTTTGAAAAATTCGTTCTCGATGTGGACCTGATTCAGATGGTTATGGAATTCCTTCAGCCGATGGATATGAGTGAAGAAGCCCTCGGTCTCGATGCCATACGAGAAGTCGGGCCGGGAGGGCACTTCTTTGGCGCGCTGCAAACGCTGGCACGCTATGAGAAGGCATTTTATTCACCAATCATTTCCGATTGGCGCAACTACCAG
The DNA here is from genome assembly GCA_036555325.1 of Aestuariivirgaceae bacterium. Taxonomy (GTDB): domain Bacteria; phylum Pseudomonadota; class Alphaproteobacteria; order Rhizobiales; family Aestuariivirgaceae; genus DATBLQ01. The sequence goes on from DATBLQ010000044.1 coordinate 70,933, forward strand.
CAGTGGTTTGCAGCAGGCGGGCCGGAAGCTTTCCAGAAGGCCAACGCCGTTTATAAACAGGCGCTCTCGCAATATGAGCAGCCGCCGATGGATGCGTCGGTCGGCGAGGAGCTTGATGCTTTCGTTGAACGCCGCACGCGCGAAGGCGGCGCACCGACGGACTACTGAATTGCAATTTTTGCCGCCAGTTTCTTTCTATTGAAATTTTTTCCAATGCCGTTGACCCAAATTCAACCATACGCGGTGAAGATCGTTGGTTAACGCTCCGTTGCGTGTAGGCTTCCATCTAGAGCAAAAGAGGAGGCCACACATGCTGCGCCATATCGCTATTTTGCTGAGGTTGTTGCCGCGGATCGCCGTCTTGGTCCCGATCGCGCTTTTCACCTGTGAGGCGCAAGCAAGCGAGTTTCTTTCAAGCCGGGAGCTCCGGGAGCTGTTTCCCGGCCGATTCCAAGTCCTGGTGCACGGGGCCTTTTTCGTCAACGTTACGGCCCGCCCCGACGGCTCTCTTCTTGCTCAATTCATGGACCAGGGCGATTCTGGCCGGTGGAGCATCCGCTCGGGCCAATTGTGCATCAGGCTCTCCAAGTGGCTTGAGGGCCGCACGACCTGCTCGAAAGTAACTGAAGAAGCGGGCTGGTATCGAAGCAGCGATGTTGTATTCCGACAAGCTACCGGATTTGCCTTGGCTGACCGAACGGACTGACCGCTAACTGGCCCTCCGAGAATCACCCCGCTGCCATCTAGTGACGGCCTTTGCCGGCTGTTAGGGTTGATTGGGGGTGAAAAGCGGAGTCTCCCATGACCGATCAGCCTGCCGCACATCGCCGCGCAGGACGCAAACGCCGCGACACAGCCGCTGCCTCGCCTCTTTCGCAGCAGCTTCCGTTCAACCAGGCGCGGCTTCCTTTTCCTCCTATGCGTCTTATTTCCGATGACGAGATTGAGCAGATCCATCGCTCATCCTTGAGACTCCTCGAAGAGATCGGCATGGATGTGCTCAATCCCGAAGCGCGCAGCCTCTATGGCGCTGCCGGCGCCCTCATCCAGGGTGAGCGTGTTCGCATTGGTCGCGACATTGTTGAAGCAGCACTTGCCACGGCGCCGAGCGAATTCACCATGTACTGCCGCAATGCGGAGCGCAACATTCGCATGGGAGGAAACTGGATCGCATTCTGGCCGGTTGGTGGTCCGCCTCACTGCTCCGACATGGATCGCGGCCGTCGTCCTGGCACGCTGGAAGACAGTCAAAACTTCATTCGCCTGGCCCAGTTCTTCAATTGCGTCAGCGGGTCTGGAGGCGGATCGGTGGACGCCCTCGACTATCACGCGCGCATCCGGCACCTTCATGTCTATCGCGGCATGTTTGGCCTGTCGGATAAGTTCCCCTTCGTCACGTCAACCGGCCGCGAGCGCCTGTTTGACGGAATCGAGATGACACGAATTGCGCGGGGCTTAACTCCCGAGCGCTTCGACCGCGAGCCGTCTTGCATGACCGTGATCAATACCAACTCTCCGCTGAAACTTGACCTTGCCATGGCCATGGGCATCATGGAAATGGCGCGCCACAACCAGGTCTGTTGCGTGACACCCTTTACTCTTGCGGGTGCCATGGCGCCCATCACCATCAGCGGGGCTGTTGTTTTACAGAATGCCGAAGCCTTGGCGGGGCTTTCATTGCACCAGTTGGCTCGCCCTGGCGCTCCGTTCATTTATGGCGGCTTCACGTCGAATGTCGACATGAAATCGGGAGCTCCCGCGTTCGGCACGCCGGAGTACATGCAGGCCTGCATTCTCGGCGGCCAGATGGCCCGTCGTTATAGCCTTCCCTACCGCACATCGAGCACCAATGCCGCCAATATCGTCGATGCCCAAGCCGCCTACGAAAGCGTGTTCTCGCTGTGGGGCGCCATCATGGGCGGCGGCAATCTCATTCTCCATTCATTTGGCTGGATGGAGGGCGGGCTTGTGGCGTCCTACGAAAAATTCATGCTCGACGTCGATTTGGTTCAAATGGTGATGGAATTCCTGCGCCCGCTCGACATGAGCGAGGAAGCCCTGGGGCTCGAAGCAATTCGCGAGGTCGGTCCAGGTGGACATTTCTTTGGCGCGCAGCATACCTTGAGCCGCTATTCAACGGCCTTTTATGCCCCGCTTATCTCCGACTGGCGAAATTTTCAGCAATGGAGTGCTGCGGGCAAGCCGGTAGCCTGGCAGCGCGCCAACGCCTTATGGAAACAGGTTTTGCAGGAGTATCGCGAGCCCGCCCTTGATCCTGCCATTGCCGAAGAGCTCGATGCTTATGTGGCCCGCCGGATAGAGGAGGGCGGGCAGCCGACTGATTTCTAGATCGACTCTCGCTACCGTCGCCTTCTCCGCCGCTCCCCACCGCTCGCATCGGTCGTCTCGATGATCTTGTTCGGTGGAAGGGCGACGACCGAAGCAAGATTTGGTGTCGGTGCGGTTTTGTGAGGTATCGCCATGGCTTCGACGAAATGGTGTTGGAACTTGGGTTCAACTGCCGTTTCGATCTTCTCGATACCTCGCACGACCAGTTCGATTTCATCGCGTGCCTGTGAGTTCACAAGCGCGATTCGCGCACCTGTCCCCGCCGCGTTGCCGGCTGATTGAACTTTGTCCAGCGGACAGTCGGGAATAAGCCCGAGCACCATCGCATACTTGACGTCAATATGGCTGCCGAAGGCGCCCGCCAATCTGATGCGCTCCACCCTGTCGATGCCGAGCTTATCCATGAGCAGGCGCGTTCCGGCATAAAGCGCTGCCTTGGCAAGCTGGATGGCGCGGATATCGTTCTGCGTAATTGCGATGAAGGGTTCGCCCGAACGCAAGACATAGCAGTAGGTTCGTCCGGTCTGCCGGAGTCTTCCGCTCCTGGCGGAAAATGCTCCATCAACGAGCCCATCCTGGTTGATGATGCCGCAGAGGTACATTTCCGCGATCGCCTCGATGATGCCCGATCCGCATATGCCAGTGACACCGGTTCCCGCAACAAACTCTTCAAAACCCGCCTCGTTCGACCACAGCTCGCAGCCAATGACTTTGAAACGCGGCTCAAGCGTTAGAGGATCGATCCGTACGCGCTCGATCGCTCCTGGCGCTGCGCGCTGTCCCGCAGAAATCTGCGCCCCTTCGAACGCCGGTCCGGTGGGTGAGGAACAGGCGAGAAGCCGGTGTCTGGAGCCAAGCACGATCTCGGCATTCGTGCCAACATCAACCACCAGCATGACACTTTCTGAAAGATGCGGATTTTCCGACAACACCACGCCCGCCGTATCAGCGCCGACATGTCCGGCAATGCACGGCAAAACATACAGGTAAGCTCCGGGGTTGAGCTGGAGATCAACCTCCCTTGCCGGCCGTGTGATAGGCAGACCGGTCGCCAGTGCAAACGGTGCTCCGCCAAGTTCAGTCGGATCGAGGCCGAGAAACAAGTGATGCATCACCGGATTGCCGACGACGACGATGTCCAGGATGTCGGTCAGGTCGATCTTTCCGTCCTGTGCCACCCTTTCAGCGAGACTGTTGATCGCCTCCCGCACAGCCGTCGTCATCTCTTTGTCGCCACCGGGATTCATCATCACGTAGGAGACGCGGCTCATCAG
>DATBLQ010000069.1:0-6158 GCA_036555325.1 Aestuariivirgaceae bacterium
CCATTGTTGATTGACGTCAATTAGGCGAAATCGCTTTTCATTGAACAATCCAGAGAAAAAAAACTGAAGTGTTTTTAATCGCTGTTGACCATCAACGATTATGTGACGCCCCGACTTCACCTCTTTAAAAAGGAAGATGCCCGGAACAGGAAGACCCAATAGTAAAGACTCAACAAATCTCGAAGCATGACGCTGTGACCATACATAAGAGCGCTGAAATGGAGGTGCGTAGAACGCAGCCGTATTCATTCGTTTAACAATAGAGTCAACGGTGTAGTCTGCACCATAACTCGTTATACTGAACCGCTCGGAAAGAGCTTGTTCTTTTTCAGCTTCGTCTTCGACGCCGTCAACAAGATCGAGTTCGTAATCTTCTACATTCACAAACTCATCACTTGCAGACGGATTTTTTCTTTGCATTTGATTCACCCTAAGTGATCCCACCTTCAAGATGGACTCTCAGGTTCCTTCTCACAACCACCTACTCGACGTTGCGGCGCTTGTGCCAAAAAACACTCCCCTCACTCCCCCTTCACCTTGACATAGCGCCCCGGTGCGTCTTCGATTGCCCTGAACCGTCCGCTTCCCGGAACGCGGGCCTTCACCCACTTGCCCGAGCGCGTGTTGATCCACTCGAGCCAGTCCGGCCACCATGAGCCCGCATGTTCCCTTGCGCCTGCCCACCACTCCGCAAGCGTCGGGGCGCCGTCTTCATTTGTCCAGAACTGATATTTCTGCGCCTCGGGCGGGTTCACCACGCCTGCAATATGCCCGGAAGCGGCAACCACCAAACGCACCGGGCCGCCAAAATAATCGCCAAGCTTGAACACCGATGCCAGAGGCGAGATATGATCGTCACGCGCACCGAGATTATAGACCGGAACCTTCACCTTCCTCAGGTCGAGTCGCACGCCATCAAGCGTCATCTTGCCCTTCGACAATCGGTTATGCAGATAGCATTCGCGCAAGTAGAAACTATGCACGTTGGCGGGCATGCGCGTGCCGTCGGAGTTCCAGTACAAGAGGTCGAAGGCCATGGGCTCTTTGCCCATGAGATAATTATTGATGACATAGGACCAGATGAGATCGTTGGAACGCAGCAGATTGAAGGCCTCGGCCATGCGACGGCCGGGCAAATATCCCGTTTCTGCCATTCGTGCCTCGATCCATTTGAGCTGCTCCTCGTCGACGTATACGAGAAGATCGCCCGCGTTTTCAAAATCCACCTGCGCGGCGAGGAAGGTAACCGAGTTCACGCGTGCATCGTTTTTTTGCGCCATATAGGCCAGCGATGCGGCAACCAGCGAACCCCCCACGCAGTAGCCGATGACGTTTGCTTTCTTTTCATTCGTTGCCTTGAGCGTCACATCCAGCGCCGTGAGAAAACCCTCGTTCATGTAATCGGCAAAGGTTTTGTACGAATAGTTCTGATCTGGGTTGATCCACGAGACGACAAACACCGTCAGTCCCTGTGCCACCGCCCATTGAATGAACGACTTTCTTGGGCTCAAGTCGAGAATGTAATATTTGTTGATCCACGGTGGAACGATAAGGAGTGGAATCTGGCGCACCTTTTCGCTGGTGGGTGAATATTGGATGAGTTGGAACACGCCGTTCTCGAATATCACCTTGCCGGGAGTCGTGGCCAGGTTCCGTCCCACCTCGAAGGCCCTGGCGTTGGTCTGCGAGATGCGCAACCGTCCACCCCCCTCGCGCAAGTCGCGTTCGAGTTTTTCCAGCCCGTCGACGAGATTCTGGCCGTTCGTGGCGAGCGTCAACTTGAGCACTTCCGGATTGGTAAGGGCGAAATTGGTCGGCGATAGAGCATTCATGATCTGCTCGACATAAAACCGTGCTTTGCGCTTCGTCTGCTGGTCCAGGCCCTGCGCTCCCGCGGCCATCTCCTTCGCCCAATTGGCGGTGATGAGATATGCCTGTTTCAGGAAATCGAAAAACTGGTTCAGTTCCCAGTCGGGATCCTTGAAGCGCTTGTCGCCGCGCTCTGGAGTTACCACAGGCTCGACCGGCTCCCCGAGCGCTCGACGCCAAAACGCGGTCCACAACTGTGCATGGCCCTGCCACAGCTTTAGCTGTGCTTCGGCAAATTTCTGCGGATTGGTCCAGTAGACTTTCGCCACATCGCTCAATGTCTTCACCACCTGCTCGATGGGAACGACTTGTGCTTCGATATCCTGCTTAAGGCCCTGCTGTCGCCCCGCCATGAAGGTGGCGATGCGAAGGGTTGCCTCGAAAACCTTTGTGAGATTACGCCCCAATTCGATCGGATCGCTCAATCTGAAATCGGAAGGGGCTGGTGCTCTAGCTTCCATAATCTACGCAAACTCGCTAACCGCTTGACTTTACAGTGTCGGCACCCTTCGCCAAACTTCTTTAAGGATCGGTTGAAATGCGGGAGTTCTGCATTCATAAGATGCGCCACAACAAAGTTGAGCTTCTGGTTTCCTCATGACTTCGCCATTAAGAATTGGGCTCGCCGGCCTCGGAACCGTCGGCATAGGTGTGCTCGACGCCCTGCAAAAACACGGAAAATCCATCGCTTTGCGGGCCAACCGACCGGTAAACGTGACGGCGGTAACGGCCCGCGACCGCTCCAAGCCGCGGGGCAGCCATGATCTCGGCCAGATCAAATGGATTAACGATCCGGTAACACTTGCCGGAATCCCGGATATAGACGTTTTCGTCGAGCTCATCGGTGGGGAAGGGGAGCCCGCCAGAACCGCGGTCGAAACCGCTCTCAAGTCAGGCAAGCATGTGGTGACCGCCAACAAGGCGCTCCTCGCCCACCATGGTGGAGGGCTTGCCAGGCTTGCCGATGCTCATGGTGCAGGACTCTATTTCGAGGCGGCAGTGGCGGGGGGAATTCCCATCGTCAAGACCATGCGCGAAAGCCTTGCCGGCAACGGAGTTCGGCGCGTTTCGGGCATTCTCAACGGCACCTGCAACTACATCCTTACCAAGATGACCACCGAAATGCGTGCCTTCGCCGACGTCTTGCGCGAGGCCCAAAAGCTTGGGTATGCGGAAACCGACCCGACCTTCGATGTTGGCGGTTTCGACACCGCCCACAAGCTTGCGATTTTGACCTCGCTCGCCTTTGGTACCGAACCCAACCTCGAGGCCATCGATATCGAGGGTATCGAAAACATCACCCAGGATGACATCCGCAACGCCGATGATCTGGGCTACAAGATCAAACTGTTGGGTGTTGCTGCTCAGACAGAGGATGGTATCGAACAACGGGTTCACCCCACTCTGGTAAAAAAGGGCTCGCCCATGGCCGATGTCGATGGCGTATTCAACGCAATCGCGGTTAAGGCCGATTTTGCCGGGGACCTGATGCTGGAAGGCCGCGGCGCTGGTGCGCACCCAACCGCTGCGAGCGTGCTGTCGGACATCTGTGACATCGCCCATGGGGGGAGGCTTCCTGCTTTCGGTGTTCCGGCAAAGGAGCTTAAACCGTTCCGCAAGGCACAGCTGAAAGCGCATGAAGGTGGCTATTACGTCGCGCTAGAACTTTACGACCGGCCGGGCTCTGTCGCCGGCATCGCCAACCGTCTGGCAGAGCAGAAGATCTCGATTGAGAGTATCGTCCAGCGCGCACCTCAGTCGAAACAGGCCACGGCCCCCTTCATTCTCATTACTCACGATACCCTCGAAAGCTCCATGCGCATCGCGCTGGAAAAAATCGAAGCTGACGGCCATGTGGCAAAAACCCCCCGCATGATCAGAATTGAAAGGGTCTGATCCTCTTTCCACGTACGGGCGGCCACGGTTGGGAGCACCGGCGAATGCAATGCTTCCCGTAGACCGGTCAGTTTGAATAAAGCCCGCCGACGTCTGGATCGATGACTATTGTTGCCAGCGTTACATGGCGGGGGCGGGTGATCGCATAAAGGCCCGCCTCGACAACATCGCGATTGGTCGCGAGCGATTTTGGCGGCCGCTCCGCATTCCAGGCCTTCTCGTTCAAAGGCGATACGTCCTCGAGCACCGGCGGGTAGAGCGCGCTCACCCGAACTGGTCTTCCCCGTAGCTCTTGACGTAGGCCATCGTTCATTCCGGTTTGCCCATGCTTGGCTGCAAGATACGCAACCGAAGCTCCATGCAGCTCGGCGTTTGGCAAGCCGGAGATCGCAACGATATTGAGGATATCACCGGCCCCCGAGGCCTCGAGCGGCGGAAGCAGTCCGCGTGTGAAGAGCAAAGTCCCGGTTACCGCCGAGCTGATCGTGCCGACGATGCCGAACGCGTCGTGCTCGGTCATCGACCCTGGGAGCCACTGCGCGCCATTGTTGATCAATATGTCTAGCTTCGCCATTTCGTCGCGCATTTTTTTCGCTGTGCTGGTAACTGCACCTGGGTCCGCAAGATCGAGGATGATCGTCTGCGGCCGTTTGCCCGTGCGCTGATGAATGGCCTCCGCTGTCGAATAGAGTGTCTCGCTCGTCCGGCCGGTCATGATGATGTCGGCGCCGAGATCGGCGAGAGCAACCGCGAAAGCAGCCCCGAGGCCCCGCCCGGCACCGGTAATGACGGCTGACTTTCCGGATAAGCTGACCGTTTGCATGAACATGGCGTCGATTGCGCCAACTTATCCAGTTTGGAGTCCTCGTCAATCCGTGTATTAGGCGAACTCGACGGTGCGGAAATGCGCCTCGATTGTTTCCGCAAAGAGCCGTGCCACGGTCAGCAGGTTTTTTTGCGCCGAAAGGATGATGCCTATCCGGTAGTCGCTGACGGTGCCGGACAGGGGAACAAAATGCAACAGACCCTGCTGCACCTCCTTATGAAAACCTATTTTTGTATAGAGCCCGATGCCCACGTTGGCGAGAATGGCTTGCTTGCCGACGACAAGCGAATTGGTGAACATGGCGGTGGAAATGGGCAACATGTCGAGTTTCAAGTCGCGGGTCACGAGCGAATTCGGCCCGCGGTTGTCATATGTTCGAACCAGGGGATAGGCGGCGCAGTCTTCCGGTCGCGCATAAAGCCTGCTGGCAAGCGGATGGCCCGGCTGAACGATAAGGCCGAAAGGAGCTGCCTTGTCGGCCATGACGCGGACATCAGGGTGCAGGTCGCGGGTAAAGGTTAGCCCGATGTCGGCCGTACCCCGTGCGACCTCCTCCATGGTCTCGTCCGGAAAGCCTGTCTTCACGGTGAAAGAGACACCCGGGTAGGATGCCCCGAAGTCCTCCAGTACCATGGGCAGAAACTGGAAGGTTATCGAATCGAGCGTCGAAATGGTGACATGACCGGTTCGCAGGTCTCGGATGTCGCCGATGGTCACCCGCAGCTTTTGATAGTCATGCAGGGTGCGGCGGCAATGCTCGATCACCACACGCCCGGCAGCTGTGAGCTCGACGCCTTCCGGCGTCCTTTCGAACAATTTTGTCCCGAGGTCGGCCTCGAGCTTGAGTATCTGTCGATTCACCGCAGACGAAGCAACGTTGAGGACCTTCGCGGCCTTGCGAATTGACCGCTGCCGAGCCACCTCGTCAACGTAGCGCAACAATGGGTTGTGCATACTAGTGTCTGCGCTCGCAACTTCGACGCTAACTTGCAATTATTCGGTGATCAAAGATAGTCCGAAATACCGCCAATTTGTCGATAAACCAGAGTATTGTTCAACCCCAGGTGATGCTTATCAGGCATCCCAATTGGCTCAAAACGGTTCCACTGAGACCCAAGGCGATGATCTAGAGTGGGCCGTAAATTACCGGCTCATAATGCTTGCGATATTCTGAGGCAATCAATTCTGACCGGGGGCGATTTTAGTAGGATGACGGCCGGCAGCCAAACTGTCGGCCGTCTTTTCACCGGGTTGGGCGCCACGACGCTCCGAGCCAGCTGCCTCGGACGAGGCCATCCTGGAAAATGAGGGTCACTCCGAAGAGCGCCAGTAGTGCCGCGAACCAGGTTGCAGATGCCGGGCGCTCTCCAAGCACCAGGCGGCTCGCCGCGGCAACGAACAGAGGCGCCATGGCGCCTATGCAGGGCACATTGGCCGTGCTGGTAAGGGTGAGCGAAGTCACATAGAGCGTCGAGCCCAATACAAAAAAGCCGGCGCAGGCAACCATAGCCGTCGCGGGGATGGCGAAGCGTCGGTGCCAATCCCGTCCATGGGCGGCAATCAAATA
>DATBLQ010000083.1:0-15011 GCA_036555325.1 Aestuariivirgaceae bacterium
TTCTTCCGGCGCTTGGCGGCCGGCAGGCGCCAGCGCAGCGTCCAGAGCTCGTCGTCATCGAAGAGCTCTTCGGAGCGAGTGCGGCCGGCAACCGAGATTCCCGCTTCAACCACTGTTTCGGCGCGCCCGGAGACCAGGGGATGCCACCAGGGGAGATCCTTCCCTTGAGCGAGGAGACGATAGGCGCAGGTGTTGGGCAGCCAGTTCAACTCCCCGACATTCTGCGGGGTCAGCGCGACGCAATCGGGCACGCGGGTTGACCGGTTCGCGTAATCGGTACAGCGGCATTGGCCGGAGTCGAGCAATTTGCAGGCGGCGGAGGTGAAATGAATGCGTCCGGTATCCTCGTCTTCGAGCTTGACGAGGCAGCAGCGGGCGCAGCCGTCGCAAAGAGATTCCCACTCGGTGTGCGTCATCTCCCAGAGCTGTTTGCGTTTCCAGAAGGGAAGATCGCCGGACATGGGCCATCCTTGGTTAACCGGGCGGGACCTGGCGGGCTCAGCCAGTTTCTTGCCCTTTTTAACCCAAATAGGCGCGGTTGGGCCATTTTTTGTCGAATTTTTGCGGCAGATAGGCAGGGCGGCCACGCCCAGACGGTTGCGCGAAACTCAAGGGGGCTGCATAAGATCAGGTCGGAGCAGTCAGACTTGATCCCCTCGCCAATGGGCCAAACGTGAGCAAGCTGCCTATAGGGAATCCGCTTTATCGCCTGTTTGTGCGCATCGACGCGCTGGTGAGCTCGACGGTCTTCGAGCTTACCGACTGGCTGCGCCGGGCCGCTTCGGCGTATTCGGTCTTTGTCGACCGGTTCCGCATCCGCGGGATCAGGCGAATTATCGTCGATCTCACCGATGACGCGGCCACTTTCGGAATGTTCTTCGGGCTCGGCCTGTTGATGTACGCGCTGCCGCCGTTCAGCGGGACCGGGGATATCTGGAATCTGGGACGGCAATATGCCGTGACCGTCACCGACATCAACGGCGAGATCATGGGCCGGCGCGGCATCAGACAGGACGATGCCATACCGCTCGATGAGATTCCGGCCAATGTGATAAATGCGGTTCTGGCGACGGAGGATGCGCGGTTCTATCAGCATTTCGGCGTGGATGTGCAAGGCACGTTCCGCGCGCTCATCGAGAATGCACGCGCCAACGATGTCAGGCAGGGCGGCTCATCGATCACCCAGCAACTGGCGAAAAACCTGTTCCTGACACCCGAGCGAACCATCCGGCGAAAGATCAACGAAGCTTTCCTGGCGATGTGGATCGAGGCGCGGCTCTCCAAGGACGAGGTGCTAAAGCTCTATCTCGACCGGTCCTATCTGGGCGGCGGCACCTATGGGGTTGAAGCAGCTTCGCAATTTTATTTCGGAAAATCGGTGCGCGACGTTTCGCTGTCGGAAGCGGCGATGCTCGCCGGCCTGTTCAAAGCGCCGTCCAAATATGCGCCACATGCCAACAGCAGCGAGGCGCTGGCGCGCGCGAACGTCGTGCTCTACCGCATGCTCGATGTGGGGTTCATCAGCCACGGCGAGCTCTTGGCGGCGCGGCGCGACCCGCCGCGCGTGATCAGCCAGAGCCTTTACTACAGCCCGGACTACTTCCTCGATTATGCCTACAAGGAAACGCTGGCCCTGATCGAAAGCCAAGGTCTGCAGAACGAATATGTCATCGAAGTCAAATCCTCGGCCGATCTAAGACTGCAGCAGGCAGCACAGCGCATCGTGAACGAAGACCTCGAGACGGAGGCGCCTGCTTTCAACGCGTCGCAGGCGGCACTCGTCAGCATGGCACCCGACGGCGCCATCAAGGCGATCGTCGGCGGCCATCACTACGAGGAAAGCCAATTCAACCGCGCCACGGATGCGCTGCGGCAGCCCGGTTCGTCATTCAAGCCGTTCGTGTACCTGGCGGCGCTGTTGGCGGGGTATACGCCCGATACGATCGTCAGAGACGCCCCCGTCAGCGTGGGGAACTGGGCGCCCAGGAACTACACCGGCAAATATGTGGGCAGAACGACGCTCACCAACGCGCTGACGCATTCATACAACACCGTTCCCGTCCATCTGATGAAGGATATCGGGCGGCAGGCGATCATCGAAGCGGCGCGCGCCGCGGGGCTGCAATCGAAGCTGCTGGCGGTTCCATCCTTGCCGCTCGGCTCCAACGAGGTGACCCTGATCGACCTCACCACGGGTTACGCATCCTTTGCCAATGGCGGCAAGGCAGTCAAACCCTACACCGTGCTCGAAATCAGACGCCCCAACGGCGATTTGCTCTATAGCCGCGATCGAGACGCAACACCTTTGCACCAAACCCTGCCGCCGGAAAAGGTCGCGGAACTCGACTACATGCTGGCCAGCGTGGTGCGCAACGGTACCGGCAGACGGGCGCTCCTGGGGTTCACGCCGCAGGCGGGCAAGACCGGGACCAATCAGGCTTATCGGGATGCGTGGTTCATCGGCTTCACGGCATACAATGTCACGGGCGTGTGGTACGGCAATGACGACTTCAGCGAAATGAAGCGGATGACCGGCGGCACCCTGCCGGCGATGACGTGGAAACGCTACATGCTCGAAGCTTCGCTGAGCAAGGTGGCGGAGCCCCTGCCCGGCGTTCCGGTCGATGAGGGTCATCTCACCTATGTGGCGGAAAACCAGGGCACCGGAGCACTGCCAGCGGGAGCGACGCTCGGAACCCCGGTTGCGGCAGTCGCCGGCGGGGAGGCGCGGGGGGCCGGACCCGAACTAGGCGAGATCGACAGCAACGAGCCGGCAAGCAAGCCTCGCCGCTCGGATGCAGTCGTTCAGGTTCTGCAGGACATGTTCAGCTTTTTCGGCCGCAAAAAGGAAGACCAAACGGTTGAGAAGAAGTCGCGTCCGCTGTTCGGGACGAAGAAGAAAAAGCGGCTCAAGAAGCAGAACATCAATTAGAGGCCACGGAGCGTTCATGATGGCCGGAGGTGCGCTCAGTTGAGAACCACATTTCGGGGAATCGCGGCGATACCCCTGTTCCTGATAGCCGGGATCGGCACGGGTCTCGCAACCGCGAGCCAGATCATCGAAGGCAATGTCGGCAAGTTTGCGGTCAACAACGGACCCTGGCGAACCTGGCCCTCGGCCGGCAGCCCCCACATCGATCCCTATACGCGCGGGCATTTCCTGGTTTACGGGCGTTTACCGATGAGCACGTTCGAAGCGGTGGAATATATCGCCACCAGCGACAGCGAAGGGAGCGGGCTCGATCCTTCCTGCAACTACATAATCCAGGGCGCCATCGCGCCGGCGAGATGGTGGAGAATCACGGCGCGGCAGAACGATTCGCCCGAGGTGGCGGCGGGAGATTCGGTGCTTTCCCAGACGTCGCTGGTCGAGCCGAACAATCAGGTTCGCGTCATCGCCTCGCGCGATCCACAGCCGGGAAACTGGCTGAAGCTGCCCGATGAATCGTATCTCGAGTTCACGCTGACGCTGTTTTCACCTGCCAGCAGCGTCAAGAGCGGAAATGCGGCCGTGCCGCTGCCGAAGATCGTGAAAGAGGTCTGCTCGTGAGAAAGCGGCTCTTCTGGATTGCGGCGGTGCTGCTGCTCGCTGCGAGCGTGCACCTTTCGTATGTGCTGTTCGTCCCCAACATCGAGATGAACCGGATCATGGCGGCAGCGAGCGAGACGCATGGCGCGAACCGCTTCCTCGTCCTGAGCGAAGAGGAAGCCACGCGGATCATGGGACAGCAGAGCCTGGCATTCGTTCAGGGAATCTGTGTTCTGGATCTGAGATCCGGCCCGGTGCTGGTGACGCTCGATACCCCTTCCACCTACTGGATGGCAAACGTGTATTCGCGCAACGGCGACAATATCTATTCGCTCAACGACCGACAGGTCTCGGAAGTGCCGTTCTCGATCATCGTCGAACAGAAGAAGACGAATTTTTTCAGTTTCGAATCGGAAGAACCACCGGCAGAGGACGTTGCATTCCGAGTGGCGACGGGCGATCGCAACGGTCTCTTCGTCGTGAGAATTTTCGTTCAGGACCCCGCCTACCGTAAACGGATCACGCGCACGCTCGAGCGATCGACGTGCAGAACGACCGGCGTGAGCTGAAGCTCAAGGGGTTCCCTCACCGTCATGGCCGGGACTTGATCCGGCCATCTCATTCTCTCTGATGCGCCAGGCGCCCCTCCCCCTTGTGGGGAGGGGTCAGGGGTGGGGTGACGTCAAGGGTGAGGTGATTGGGGAAATCATCTTGCTCCGTATGCCGACGATATGGAGAAACCCCACCCTGCCGTCGCTGCCGCGCCGGCTTCCCTCCCCACGAGGGGGAGGGATGCAATCCTTCATCGGCCGGAGATGCCGCTCATCCGGCGAAAACGTCGGGTGAGGGGAAGTGCGCTGACATCTCTCTTCTCTCAACCGTCATGGCCGGACTTGATCCGGCCATCTTGTTTCTCAATCGGTGCAAGAGATGCGCGGGGCGAGCCCGCGCATGACGAGGCGCATGACGATGTCGGCTGTCCCCCTCATCCGGCGCGCGCTCTACAAATGCTGGCTTGTCAGGTTCGATCAGCGATCGTCAAGCTCGAGGGCTTGAGAGCGGGATTGCTTGGAAAGGTTCTTTATGGGCTTGGTGCGGTCGGTGAGATTGAATTCGCGACGCTCGATGCGGGTACCGGGAAATATGATGATCTTGGCCGGACCAACTCTGCGGGCCTTGCCCGCCGTTTCTCTCCGCGATGGAAAGTCTAGTATGGTTGCCATGCCGCTATCGCAAGTTTCGAGTTGAACGCGGATTCTCAGCACTTGGCGAAGACGCTGTACGATGAACTTCGCTACAGCAAATTAAAGCTGCTTATGGTTAAGAAAGAGCTAATAGGTGTTGCAGGATTGCATCACCTGGAATGTTAGAGAGACAGACCGGCGATATTAAGCAGGCCGGTGCCCCGGGCATCCTCCACCTCGATGATCCAGATATCGGGATCGATGGCGCGAAGGCGCTGCAAGTATCGGTCGGCCTCGCTTTCCGCAACCGGCCCGTCGGAAATCAGGGCCGACCAGCAGCGCTCGCCGCGCGAATCGTGCACCGGGCCGGGTGGCGCCCCAAGCAAAATGACATTGCCGTCGAGGCGATTGATCTTCACGTAGATGCTGCCCGCCTCCTCGGCGCCGCGCTTGATGAGCACGGCGGCGAAGCCATTGGCGTTGCAGCGACGCAGATGTGCCTGCACCCAGAGAGCCGATTTGACGCTCATGCCGGACTTGCCGGCGGGCTGGAAAAATCAGTGCGCCTCGCTGGCCGGGAGGGCTCCGATGTCGGCCAGTTCAGCCAGCAGCGAGTTTGAGATTTCGCCCGTGATGGGCCAGCCGCGATCGCGCTCAAATTGGCGGATGGCATTGCGTGTCTCATCTCCCATGAATCCATCAAGTTTTCCCGGTCGATAGCCGAGTTCCGCCAATCCCTTCTGCAGCCGCCTGACCTGTTCATCGCCGGTCAAGGTCTGCCCGAGACTATTCGTATAGTCGCTGGCCGCCATTAGTTGGCGAGTGAACCGGACATGATCAAGCAATTTCCGGTTTGGCTTTCCGGTTTCGGCAAGGCCGTTGTTTTTTTGATAGCTCAAAATAGCCTGGCGAGTCTTCGAGCCGACCACGCCATCGATCGGGCCATCGAAAAGACCCTGGGCAGCCAGTTCCTTTTGCAGAGCCATAACAATGCGGTCCCCTTGGCGGGTTTTACGCACGATGGATGTGTTCGCCAGAGGGTCTGTGCCTTGCGAGCCGGTATCACCGGCCGTGATCTCGACATAGCGCTCGGTTGCACGAGGCTCGTGGCCGGCCTGGCGCCATAGAACGTTGTAGAGGATCGCCGAGCTCATCACAGCGATGAGCACGCTGGAAAGTACGGCGACCGGACCGGCTGTCACGGTCTCGCTGTCAGCATCGTCGTCCATCGTGTCCGGCAGCTTTTTGTGCACCGACAAAAGCGTATCGTTAATTGCCTTGCGGATGATTAACCGTGTGTTTCGGCCAATGGCAGAGGCGGGCGCAGGCGGAAATATCGTTAACGCGGGGTTACGAAAATTCGGCAAATTTAAGCAAACATTAGGCGCACGCGTTTGCTCTTTTCCAACGAATAGCCGCTAGGTTTGGGCCTGGTAGGGAAAATCATGGGCGTTATTCGAACATCATTCCTGATCTCAGCCGTGCTGGTCATGCTGCCATCACCGCCGGAAAGCCGGGATTCAAAGCCGGCCGACAAGCAGGTTGCGTCCGCAACGCAGTTTGTCGGCGCGGCACTCAATTCCGTGGCCGATCTCGACTCGTTCTGCGTGGATCATGAAGGCGTTTGCGGCACGACCGGCTATTTGTTTGAGCGGCTCGAGTTGAAGGCCCGATACAATCTCGCCCTGCTTTACGGGTGGGCGAGCGCAGATCTGATCCAGACATCGCCCCTCGCGAACCAGGCGAATGCCGACCCGATACTGACCGGCAGCGCCAGCAAGCTCTCAGGGCGGACGGGGGCCTCGCGCAACACCCTGCGGCTAGACGACCTTATTCCCGCCTGGCGGGGTCCGCAGATTTCCAGG
Source organism: Aestuariivirgaceae bacterium (assembly GCA_036555325.1). Lineage (GTDB taxonomy): Bacteria > Pseudomonadota > Alphaproteobacteria > Rhizobiales > Aestuariivirgaceae > DATBLQ01. The sequence goes on from DATBLQ010000083.1 coordinate 6,579, forward strand.
GAAAGCTGATCGCTTCAGCGTGACGGCTGAGCGAGGAACCATACCCGGGCCGGCCTGGGCATGATGGGTCGAGGTTTTGCCGCAGGTCGGATTTGCGGTTGTAGCTATCCCGGCGAGCGCATAAATCCTCTATGCTAGCAGCGTTGCCAGATGAGGAGCTCCCTGAGGTTTTCGTGCCCATTCCTTCGATCGATCAAATCGAGCAGGATTTCGCCGTTCTCGAGGAGTGGGAGGACAGGTACAAATACATCATCGAGCTTGGCCGGGAACTGCCGGAGTTTGATGATGCCTTTCGCACCCAGGCGAACAAGGTCCAGGGCTGCGCTAGCCAGGTTTGGCTGCAATCCTTCATCTCGGACAAGGACAAAGACCAGCCGCGGCTGCGCTTTCTGGGAGACAGCGACGCCCTCATCGTACGCGGCCTCATCGCCATTGCGCTGTCACTTTTTTCGGGTCAGCCGGCACAGCAAATCATAGCGATCGATGCCTCGAAGGAGCTCGAGCGGCTGCAGCTGAAGGAGCATCTCTCGCCACAGAGATCGAACGGCTTTTTGTCGCTTATCCGCCGGATCAAGGACGACGCGCGACTGGCGATCAGCGACAGGGTCAACTCTCAGGCTTAACATATGCGCGGGCGATAGCCCGGTACGGCGCAAGACTGAATGGGGGCTCGCCGGCTGGCTTTGGGATCGGAGATGAGGCCATAGAAGCGAGCAAGCCGCGTCAACCCAAGCTGCAGAACCACTTTGCCGGAACGACGCGGCATGCCGAGCAGCTGTTCGGCGGCTTCAATTCCGGTTGTATGGCAGCAGATTTCAACGAGCATCGGAGAGAGCTCGGGCCCCACCGCTTCAAGCGCCCGGTAGTAGCGCTGCTTGGCGGCAAGCATCTTTTCGGTTTGATGCAAGAGATCGTCCCGGGGAGGCGCACGGCGGCTTGCGTCCGGCGAAAGCGGGGACTGCCAATTCGTCGTGATCGTCGGCAGCAGGCGGGATGCGGCGAAATCGGAGCCAAGACGAAGGCCGGCGCAGTATTGCTCATCGGTGATGAGAGCGTTGTTGGCGGCATCCTTGCGGGTGCGCAGCCATGCAAGCGGGCTTTCGGCGCAATTGAATTCAACGAAGCATTTTTCGCCGCCCTCCAACTCCACTGTCCTGCGCGAGATGACAGCACGCGAGGTGCCCCTTGATTTTTTTGCCATTGCTTCAAATTACTCTTGCTCAAATTCACGTTCACTTACGCACTAAGTAGTGCTTTTGTTCTTATGATGGCGACTTAATCCCTATCACGGAGACTGTCAAGAGAGAAGTGGGTCAGCCTCGAATTTTTGCGCATCGCACCAATGAGCGACGCCACTAAGCCAAGGGTCTTGGAAAGACGAGTTCAGGCGCGCAGAGCGGGACGCGCGGACTCTTCGAGCTGGGCTTCGATCAGATCGATCGAGCGGGGCACGGCCTGCGCCGACACAAAGGTGTCGTAGCAGAGGAGAACTCCCGCCGGCGTATTATCGTGAGAGAGAGGCAACCGCAGCCAAAACTGAACGAGATGATCCTTGTCGACACGCGGGCCACGCACCACACCCTGCGCGGGGCGCAGCGTTTTGGTGACATGATCGTATACTGCGTCCCAGTAGGCTTTCTTCTCACCCCAATCTATTTCGTCGAGGAACAGACCGGTGATCTCGCGCTCGTAGATGTCGCGAAGCCGCGTGCCGGCGAGGCGCACCTTCAAGCGTGTGCCGACCCTTTCAATCAGGCTGATGAAGGGCAGCAATCTGGGAAAATGCGCAGGGCTGATATCTTCGTGAGCCGGCATGTTGCGGCCGGCGGCGAGCGCTGCCCAATAGTCGTAGAGCTCCCGCTGTTCGGCAATAATCAACTGGGCCCGGAAGGCCTTGTTTGCAATTTCAGTGAGCATCGCCGCACGTCCCCGAATCGCTTCAAGCGAGTTTCGTGTTCAACCTATGAATCGATCATGGCATGGGCGCAAGAGCGATAGACAGATTTTTTTAGAGTGGGTTTGAGGTGCAACAGCCAACACCCGATGATCAGTTCTTCTTGTGGCGCTGACCCAATCCGATTTTCTTGGCGAGCAGCGATCGTGCGGCGGCATATTTGGGAGCAACCATTGGATAATCGGCCGGCAAACCCCACTTCTCGCGATACTGTTCGGGCGACAGATTGTAGTGCGTGCGAAGATGACGCTTCAGCGACTTGAACTTCTTGCCGTCCTCAAGGCAGGTGATGTACTCCTCGTTGATCGAGCGCTTTATCGGAACTGCGGGCTTGAGTTCACTTGCAGCCCGCGTCGCGCCGCCGGAAGCATTGTCGCTTAGAGCGCGGTAGACATCGTTGATCACTTCGCGCAGATCGGCGGCCGGGATGGGATTCTTGCCTACAAATGCTGCAACAATGTCAGCTGTCAGCGCTAATATTTCAGGTTTTTCGTTCATGTTGATCAAATCCTTGCCCATTCAGGTATTCAACTTTCGATTAACAATGCTTTTCGATAATCAATTTATCTTGCGAAGTTCGTCAAGTAGAACTTTGATGTCAAAAGACAAAATCGCGATTAACTTCTGCAACTAGCGATATGCAGAACGCTCGCACACTGTCATCTTATGGCAGCTCCAACGGTTTGCCAGCAGACAAAGTTGTGTAGGGCCCTGTTCGGAGAACAGCCCAGTCCCAATAGGTCAAAAGAACTCGCGCCTTGTTGAAGGAAAGTGACTCAAAGAAACTCTGAAGCTCATTTGCACTACGCTTCGGTTGCAAACAATTGTCGTGGGTCGTTTCGAGAGCGGCGAAAATTTCCTCAAAGCGAGCGCGCGTGGCGCCGGCGGCCTTCAATGCAACGGTCAAGGGCTCGCCCTGCTGATCTGCGAGTATGCGAGCCGCAGTTGCGGGCTGGAGACCCAGAAGCCCGGCAAGACGTTTCTCCGCTTCCACCCGATTGGCGAGCTTGAGGCTCTCTATGAACGCTTCCACCTCTTCGCGCGGCGGGAAGCGTTCGGGTATGGCTTCCTCCAATTCATTTTCCATGCGCATCGTGAGCTTGAGAATCTTGGTGAGCGTGCTGGAGTCGGTAAGAAATCTTGAAATCACGTAACGGCGCAATTCAACCGGCAGCACCCAAAACAGCTCGAACGCGATAGGTGCGGGGAGGTCGGAACGGGTCGCCAGCGGGGCCTGGAGCGATGAATGCTGCGTGGCAAGCTCGTTCAAACGAAGGAACGCCTCGTGAGAAATTACGGCTCCGGGATTTCTCACGAGCGTCAACACGGTGGAGGGGTTTTCCGTTGCGATCAGAGTATCGCAGAGCACGGAGGATAGGCTGCGCCTGCGGGCGATCATCCGGTTGCTCTGCTCGTTACCGTCGGCAATCACCTCCATCAAATCGTGATCGTTGATTGCCGAGCATTTTTCAAGCAGAGGACCGGCAACTTCAATTCGCTGATCATGAATCAGCTGAGCGAGTATCAGAGGCGGCGGCGCCTCCATGAAACTCAAGCGCTCCGCCATGGCCACGAGACTCTTGACGGGGAGCCGACGCAGGAGCTGGAGGAGAGTATCTGCCGCAAGCGCGCGCTCCTGCGGTTGCGTGGCGTTGTTGGGAAGCGACATGATCTCCAGCAATGAGCGCGCGACCTCGCTTGCCTCTTCGCTGGGCTCTTCATTTTCCTGGCGATGGATCGCGGCACGCCGACGCGCTTCGGCCTGACGCTTCGGGTCGAGGCCCGATTCATCGCCTTGCGGCCCGGCAAGACGAACATCCGCTTCGATTGCCTCGATCGGACCCGGCGCGACTTCCTCCTGCGCTAAGGGTGCGGCTGCGGCGGTGACGGTGGCTTCTTCTTGGGTCGCTTCGACTTGTTGCAGGAGAAGGACCGGCGCGGCTTCCTCTGCGGGCGGTGCGGCTGCGGTGACGGTGGCTTCTTCTTGGGTCGCTTCGACTTGTTGCGGAAGAAGGGCCGGCGCGACTTCCTGCTGCGCCGAGGGTGCCACGGCTGCGGTGACGGTGGCTTCTTCTTGGGTCGCTTCGACTTGTTGCGGAAGACTTTCCGGCGCGGCTTCCTGCTGCGCCGAGGGTGCCACGGCGGGGGTGACGGTGGCTTCTTCTTCGGTCGCTTCGACTTGTTGCGGAAGACTTTCCGGCGCGGCTTCCTGCTGCGCCACGGTTTCCTGTGCGTCGGGCACAAGGTCAAGGCTGACGGTGGATAGTTTTTCTTCTGGGAGATCGAACGGCCGTGCAAGCAGCTCCACCTCGATCTCTTCCCTCTCATGAGGTTCCGGTGGCGGATCGGGAGCTACTGCCGCTGCGCGTTCGAACTCCGCAAGAGTTTCATCGACAAGCTCTTCGTCCTTCGTCTGAACATCTGGCTCGAGCTCTGCCTCCCAGAAGCGATAATCCGGGGGGCGAGACGTTTCCACCGAGTCCGATTGTGGTTCAGGCGTAGTTTCGTGGGAAGCTTCAGGATGTTCAGAGGGAGCGGCGAAGAATTGTCCGACGTGGACAGCGGCAAACTCATCGAGCGACGGCAGTTCAGGCTCAAGCAAGAGGCGTAGAGCAGTTTCTCCTGTGGCAATTTCCTCGTCAGCCTGGAGCTCATCAGGTCGCAGAGCAGGCAAGGACGCTTCAGCCCTTGGGCTCTGCTCCACGGAGGCGACGGGAGCGCTCTGATAATCGTCTCGCGAGTGGGGATCCGGTAAGGCTGCGGGAGCGTCCTCGTCGGAGCATGCCAGGTTCTCCAGTGCAGTTTCGCGGAGTGAGAAGGAGCCGTCGTATCCGGCGCCAATGATGGACGACTGGGCATGACCTTCAGCCCGATCGAGGGGTGAAAAATGAATCTCGACAGGCGAGCGCGAGGAGGAGCCATCGGGAAGATCGCCAATAGCAAAAGGTTCGCCGGTATCGCGGGAGACCGAATTTGTCCTGGACGCATCGGCGGTCGTCAAGGGTGGCGGACCTCGCGTCGATGCAATTGTAGGTTGTAGAGAGGGAGGGTCGGATTCGGGCGGAACGGGATCGGCCGGCCCGTCCGCTGGCGGGGGGCCGAGAAGATCGGCGAGGCTGGTGCTGGCGAGCCTTTGTTTCAGCTGGCGAAAAGCGTCGGCCGTGGCGCGCTTACGGTGCTTGGGTTTGGGCGTAGAGGGGGGAGCTTCGAGCCCGCCATGCCGCGGCGCAGCCCGGTCCTCACCCTGCTCCTGCGCGGCAAACTGACTCATTAACTGCTACTCCACGCCGCCTACTGGAATCGAATACACGCCGACGTATGTAAATTCCTTTAATCCTGCACAGTTTACAGGACTCATGTAACAAAACATTTACTGTCGGATCGATTTTGGAGCGAAGATTTTATCGGTTCCGGGGCTTTCTCGGACAAGCCCATTCCTGATAGCTTCCCCCTTGCTCAGGGACCTCACGGCGCCCCGCAATCGCAGTTTTTCCAGGCGAATTCCGATCAGGCAAACCGATGTCCAAAATCACCAAAACCGACAGCGAATGGAAAAAACAGCTAAGTCCCGACCAGTATCATGTGCTGCGCGAGCACGGCACCGAGAGAGCCTTCAGCCATGCCTATAATCAAGAGAAGGCGCGAGGAATTTACCTGTGCGCGGCATGCGGCGCGCGACTGTTTTCGTCTGACACAAAGTTCGAGTCCGGAACCGGCTGGCCAAGTTTCTATGCGCCGATGTCCAAAGACTCCGTCGGCGAGCACGATGACCGATCATTGTTCATGAGGAGAACCGAGGTCAGGTGCGCGAGTTGCGACTCGCATCTGGGACATGTGTTTCCGGACGGACCCAATCCGACAGGCTTACGTTACTGCATGAACGGCACGGCTTTGAATTTCAAACCTGAGAAGGCATGACTCCTTGGATACCAAACCGGCACTGATACCGCCGCGCGCCGAGCGGCGGCCTTCGATCACAACTCGCCACGGACTCGTGCGCAATGACCTCTATGCCTGGCTCAGGGCCGACAACTGGCAGCAGGTTATGCGCGACCCCGAGGCGCTGCCGCACGATATCCGCGATTATCTGGAAGCGGAAAATGCCCACACCGAGGCGGTCATGGCGGACACGGAGGCACTGCAGGAACGCCTGTTCACCGAACTCAAGGGGAGGATCAAGGAAGACGATTCCACCGTTCCATCGAGCGACAGCAACTATGCCTATTACGTGGGTTACGTGGCCGGCGGCCAACATCCCCGCTATTGCCGCAAGGCCAGAGATCTGACGGGAGAGGAGGCGGTGCTGATCGACGGCAACGCCGAGGCCCGGGGCACGGGTTTTTTCAAACTCGGCGGCATGACGCACAGTCCAGACCACCGGCTGGTGGCGTGGTCGCATGACGATCAGGGATCGGAACTGTTCCAGATTCGATTGAGGGATATCGAGTCCGGCCACGATCTCGGCGACCGCATCGACAGCACCACGGGATATATCGCGTGGGCGAGCGACAGCAAATCATTCTTCTATGTCGAAAATGACGAGAACCACCGCCCCTGCCGCGTGTGGCACCATGTGATCGGAACCGCGCGGATAGAGGACAGGCTCGTCTATCAGGAGCCGGATCCGGGATTCTTCGTTGGGGTGAGCAAGACTCAATCGGACGCTTTCGTGGTGATCAGCTCGCATGATCACGAAACGTCGGAACTGCGCATAGTGCCTGCCGCAGAACCGTTGACGGAACCGCGGCTTATTGCCGAGCGGAAATCAGGGGTCGAGTACGATCTCGACCATTGGGGAGACCAATTCGTCATTCTGGCCAATCACGACGGGGCGGAGGATTTCAAGATCGCCCTGGCACCGGTTCATTCACCGGGGCCCGAGACCTGGCGCGATCTCGTTCAGCATGTCAAAGGCAGGCTCATCCTGACCATCGAGACCTACAAACGGCACATGGTGCGGCTGGAGCGGGAGGACGGTTTGCCGCGAATCGTCGTGCGCGACATGGCCTCGGGCGAGGAGCATTCAATCGCGTTCGACGAGGAGGCCTATTCGCTCGGAATGAGCGGGTCGCTCGAGTACGACACGGATTACATGCGGTTCAGCTATTCCTCGATGACGACCCCCGTTCAGGTCTATGACTACAATATGCGGACCCGCGAGCGGGTGTTGCGAAAGAACCAAGAGATTCCATCGGGTCACGATCCTTCGCAATACGTCACCCGCCGCGTTTTCGCTCCGGCCGCGGACGGAGAGCAGGTTCCAGTGTCGCTTTTGTATCGAAAGGATACCCGGCTCGACGGCTCGGCGCCCTGCTGGCTCTACGGCTACGGGTCCTATGGCATAACGATCTCGGCCAGCTTCAACGCCCATTGGCTGTCGCTCGCCGACCGCGGTTTCGTGTGCGCCATCGCCCATGTGCGCGGCGGGAAAGACAAAGGCTACCGCTGGTATGTCGAGGGAAAGCGGGAGAAGAAAACCAACACGTTCACAGATTTCATCGCGGCAGCGCAGTATCTGGCGAAGGAAAGATTCACCTCGCTGCAAAAGATCGTGGCGCATGGCGGCAGCGCCGGCGGGATGCTCATGGGCGCCATCGCCAACATGGCACCGGACCTGTTCAAAGCGATCATCGCGGAGGTTCCCTTCGTGGACGTTCTGACGACGATGCTCGACGATACGCTGCCGCTCACTCCGCCCGAGTGGCAGGAATGGGGAAACCCGATCGAGAGCAAGGAGGCATACGAGCTGCTGCGGTCGTATTCGCCCTATGACAATGTGGAGATGAAGCCCTACCCGCATATATTGGCCGTCGCCGGGCTGACCGATCCGCGCGTCACCTATTGGGAGCCCGCCAAATGGGTGGCGCGCCTGCGGGAGATGAAGACAGACGGCAATCTCCTGCTGCTCAAGACGCAAATGGGCGCCGGCCATGCAGGAGCGCCGGGGCGTTTCGACAGGTTAAAGGAAGTCGCCTTCGTCTATGCGTTCGGGTTGAAGGTGACGGGGTTGGTGTAACCAACGGCCGTCATTCGCGAGCTGTCTTTCCTCATGCGCTGTGGCCGGACTTTGATCAGACTTGATCCGGCCATCTCACTTCGCAGCGGTGGCAGATCACCGGGTCAGGCCCGCGCATGACGAAGAGAAGCGATGACGATACAGAGACCGCGAACAGCAACTTTTACCTGCCTAAATTCGCTAGTGCAATCTAAAATCGAGCGTGGCGTGGGCATTTTTTTAATGTCGTGGCCGGACTTGATCCGGCCATCTCCCCTTCGCAGCGGTGGCAGATCACCGGGTCAGGCCCGCGCTTTCTCCCCCCGTGGGAGGCCCCTCATCCGGCTCGACGCTAATCCCGTCTCGCCACCTTCTTCCGCAAGGGAAGAAGGAAGTATGAGAAACCTCATGGGCGTATGACGTTTTGGGCGGGCCTTGGGAATACGTTGTGAGTTCGGGTCAACCCCGGTAAGTGTACGCCATA
>DATBLQ010000006.1:0-35179 GCA_036555325.1 Aestuariivirgaceae bacterium
TGAAGGTAGTGATCGAAGATTACGTTCATTCCGATCGAGCAAAGATCCCTGCGATCGTGGCGATTCATCTTACCTGTTTTGCACTTGCTGTCGCTGGCATCTTCGCCAGCCTACGAGTTGCCGTTAGCGGTTGATGAGAACATCTCGCAATTAGTATGCAGTCGAAGCGGCGGGGTTTTGGGTTCGCGCTCCCTGCAGTTAGCGTCGGCACGATTGCGACGAGGCCTCGATCCAAACTTTGTCCGGGTCCCGGCCAATGACCAGAAGGGCGGGCGGCGCGCGCTGGTCGAGAAGCGTTAGCCCTGGGAGCGCAAGCGTACGCCATGTTATCCTTAGATGAGCAGCGGTTGCGAAAGCCAGCGCTCTTTCGATTCATGAGCATCGGGAGGATAGATGTCAAACTACAAGGTCGGTTACTTTGTTGGCAGCCTCGCCAAGGGGTCGCTCAACCGCAAGCTTGCGAACGGTCTGGTGCGATTGGCTCCGGCCGAACTTGAGATGAGCGAAATCGCCTTCGGCAGCCTACCACTCTATACCTATGACTACGATTCTGACTTTCCCAACGTCGCAAAGGATTTCAAGGCCGCCATCGCCGCTGTCGATGCGGTGCTCTTCGTGACCCCGGAGTACAACCGCTCGATTCCTGGCGGACTGAAGAACGCGATCGATTGGGCGAGCCGGCCGTACGGCCAGAATTCCTTCACCAGAAAGCCGTCCGGGATCATCGGCACCTCTCCGGGTGCGATCGGCACAGCAGTCGGCCAGCAGCATCTGAAGAGCATCCTGAGCTTCTGCAACTCGCCGATGATGAATGCGATCGAGGCGTATATCCAATTCACACCGAACCTGATTTCGGCCGACGGCAAGGTCAGTTCCGAATCGACGGAGAGTTTCCTGCGCAACTACATGAGCGAGTTCAGCAGCTTTATCGGACGTGTCCTCACCGTTTTCCCGCGCACTTCCTGACCTCGTGGTAGCGGGGCACTAGTCGACGCATCAAGTCAGCGCCTGGAACAAACAAGGCTTCGTGCGGATATTCCCCACAAGCAAAAACCTGGTCCCTCAGGCCCTCGGTAGTCATAACTCAGCCGAAACGGCCAAGCTGAGTGAAGTTTATGGCTCGATTGGCTTCCGTTTTACTTTGATCCAACAGATGGGCCACGTCCGCCTAGGTCGACTTCCTCGCAGTCGAAAGGGGCGACAGGTCGTTGCTCTGCTTAGCGAGATGCATCCGTTGAGCCAATAGTTGGAGCTACCGCCGCCGCCGCAGAGGCTACGCTACGTGTAGCGCATGCTGATCCTGCCATCGCGGTCGGCCGCAAACAGAAAAACACTGATGGTACTAACTGCAAAATTCTGTTGTGATGGCGTTGCGATAGTCGAGAAGATTTTTAATAGTTTGGTGGTAACTTACTGAAAAGTTTAGCCTAAATGGTTCTTGACAAAAGGAGGCGCAGGCCTTTGAAGCTCGCATGTCCGTTTCGTCCGATGATGACGTGATCGTGCACGACGATGCCGAGGTTTTCCGCCGCCTCCACAATCCTCCTGGTCATCTCAATATCGGCACGCGATGGCGTTGGATCGCCCGAAGGGTGATTGTGGACAAGTACTATTGCGCACGCCGAAAGCTCGAGCGCCCGCTTGATGACCTCTCGCGGATAAACCGGGGTGTGGTCCACCGTCCCTTCCTGTTGGACTTCATCGGCGATCAAGAGGTTCTTCTTGTCCAGGAACAGGACGCGAAATGCCTCGTTGGAACTGTAAGCCATCGAGGCGTGACAATATTCGATAAGCTGGGACCAAGATTGCAGCACCGGCCGCTGCATGAGGCCGCCACGCATCAGCCGCAGTGAGGCGGCTTCTATGAGTTTGATTTCGGTGACGACTGCATCACCAACTCCCTTTAGTTCCTTCAGCCGCTCCGGCTTGGCGCCAATAACCTCGGCGAAGGAGCCGAATTTCTCGATCAGCTGCTTGGCAAGCGGCTTGGTGTCCTGCCTCGGCAATGCCCGAAAAAGAACGAGTTCGAGAAGCTCATAATCAACAAGCGAATTCGCCCCCGCCATCATGAATCGCTCTCGCAGGCGCTCCCGATGGCCCAGAAAATGCGGCTTGCCCGCAATCTCCCCGTCGTCAAACTCCTCCGTCATCCCCCCGGGTCACTCCTTCAGGCGTTAGTATGGCGGGCGACTGTACCCCTGAGGCGACAGTGTAAAAATTTCGCAACCGCTTTCCGTCACACCTACCGTATGCTCGAACTGCGCCGAGAGCGAACGATCGCGCGTGACTGCCGTCCAGCCGTCGGAAAGGACCTTTACCTCGGGTCTGCCGGCATTGATCATGGGCTCGATGGTGAAGAACATGCCAGGCTTCAGCATGATGCCTTCGCCTGGTCGGCCATAGTGGAGGATGTTCGGCATATCGTGAAACAGACGGCCCAACCCATGACCGCAAAAATCACGCACCACGGAACAGCGCTCTGACTGAACGTAGCTTTGGATTGCATGGCCGATATCGCCCGTGCGCGCACCCGGCCTGACCGCTTGTATTCCACGCATCAGTGCCTCGTAGGTGATCTCGATCAATCTCTCGGCGCGGCGCTGCACCTCGCCCACTGCATACATGCGGCTCGAATCACCATGCCAGCCGTTGACTATCAGCGTAATGTCGATGTTTACGATCTCGCCATCACGCAGCGGCTTGTCGTTGGGAATTCCATGGCAGACGACATGATTGATGGACGTGCAGATGGCTCTCGGATAGCCGCGATAGTAGAGCGGTGCGGGAACGGCATTGTTGGCCAGCGCGAAATCCATGACCATCTGGTCGAGTTGCGCAGTGTGAACGCCGGGCCGGACATGCGGAGTTATCAGGTCCAGCGCTTCGGCGCAAAGCCTGCCCGCGGTTCGCATGGCGGCGAATGCCGTCGGCCCATGCAGTTTGATTTGCCCGGTGTTGGCAATAGGAGCAATTGCGGCGTCGATATATGTCACGAGGGAGTGCTTCCTGTTATGAGCGGTAGTGCGCGATCGATCACAATTTCTGTTTCGTCCAATGTACAGCAATAGACCAGGGCTTCAACGCCGGCATCTACAGCGCGCCGGAAATGATCTATATAGGTAGAATCGAGGTCTTCAGCTAGAGCCATGGCGCAAGCATCGGTACGCTGCACCAGATAGAACATCACCGCGCGGCAGCCGGAGCGAACCATCTCCGAAAGTTCCTTGAGGTGCTTTGTGCCCCTTTCGGTTCTGCAGTCAGGGAATTCGGCGAGATTCTTCCGTCTCGAAAGATGGACATTTTTCACCTCCACGTAGCAGGGCGCCTTTCGAGGGCTTTCAAGCAGAATGTCGATGCGGCACCTGTTGCCGTAACACACTTCGCGGCGAAGTGTGCTGTACCCTTGGAGTTCGGGGATGCGGTCGGCCTGAATTGCCTCCGTCACGAGGTTATTGGGATGGCCCGTGTTGATGCCGACCAGCGCGCGAGTGCCGCCTTCCTCGCCAAGTTCCAGCATTTCCCAGGTATGGAGATATTTACGCGCCGTATTGGACGAGGAAGACAGCCAAACCCTGGTTCCTGGTTCCGTCAGACCCAGCATCGAGCCCGTATTGGGACAAGCAGCGGTGACGATTTCGCCCGACTCTAGTCTCACGTCGGCAAGGAATCGCTTGTATCGTTGAATTAGCACGCCGCGAATGAGGGGAGATGGGAACCGCATTGCACCGAAATTAGGTTCAGAGCTGCCCGATGACAAGACTTAAGGCTTGCTCTATTCAGAACCTTCAAGGAGGACCGGATGACATCTCCTACTGCAGGACTTTTGTTGATCGGGGATGAGCTTCTGAGCGGACGAACCAAGGACAAGAACCTTGGCTACATTGCCGATTTTCTCACGGCTCTCGGAATTGATTTGAGGGAGGCACGGGTTGTCCCCGATTTGGAGGAAAATATCGTTGCCGCACTGAATTCGCTCAGGGCGCGATACACCTATGTCTTCACCACCGGAGGAATCGGTCCTACCCATGACGACATCACGGCCGATGCAGTGGCAAAAGCTTTCGGCGTTGCAATCGACCACGATCCGCGTGCGGTTGCGATCCTCAAGGCGCACTACCAGCCCGCGATGCTGAACGAAGCCCGATTGCGCATGGCGCGAATTCCCCACGGCGCCGAGCTTATTGAGAACCCGGTTTCCAAGGCGCCTGGCTTCCGGCTTGAGAACGTGTTCGTCATGGCCGGTGTGCCCAAAATCATGCAAGCGATGCTCGAAGCGATTGCACCGCAACTTGAGCACGGTGAGCCGATCCATTCAGCGACTGTGATTGCCCACATGGGAGAAGGCGACTTGGCGAAACCCTTGAAAGAGATTCAAGACCGCCATCCGAATGTGGTGATTGGTTCCTACCCCTTCGAAGAGACAGGAGGATTTGGTTCAAACCTTGTGTTGCGCTCTCGTGACAGAAAGGCGCTCGAAACGGCGGCGCGCGAAGTTGAGGAAATGACACAGGCGTTGAAGGCAGGCGGCAAAGTCAAGGTATGGTCCTAAGGTAGGAGTTCATGGCTGCATCCTCCAAAACTGAGCCGGAAAAAGTCAGACATCCCGTCCCCGGAACCAGGCGACACAGACCACCCCAGCCGCAGAAGAAGTCAGGCCAGGATAGGGGGCGTCTCAAGATCACGATTGGCAAGGGCCGGATACGTGTGGGTAAATCTCATTCCTAGGTATTCCACGCGGGGACCCCTGAAACGTCCGGCCATGCGCTGCCGGAGTGCTAAAAAAGAAGCGGTATGGAGCAAGGAGCCATGAAATCCCACTATCGAGTGGTTGTCATCGGCGGCGGTGTCGTAGGCGCCTCAATTGCCTATCATCTGACCAAGATGGGTTGGCCGGACGTGGCAATTCTCGAACGCAGCGTTTTGACGGCGGGGTCCTCGTGGCATGCGGCGGGCGGCTATCATGCACTCAACGCCGATCCCAACATCGCGTCTCTCCAGGCCTACACCATCGACGTTCTCTCCCGCCTCGAAGCTGAGACGGGCCAGGCGACCGGTCTCCATATGACCGGCGGCGTCACCTTTGCCTGCACACCGGATCGCTGGGAGTGGCTGCAAGCAGCCTACCGGGTGTTTCAGACCATGGGCATCGAAGATGTTCGGCTCATGACACCGGAAGAGATAGAGAAGTCGTGCCCCATCATCAGCACCAAGGGGATCTTTGGCGGAATGTGGGCGGACCGGGAAGGATATGTGGACACCACGGGAGTGGTGCAGGCCTATGCCAAGGGCGCGAAGAAGCGGGGAGCTGACGTGATCGAGCACAATCGGGTGGTCGAGCTTGGGCCGCGCAGAGGAGGCGGTTGGGATGTCGTCACCGAAAAGGGAAAAATCGTCGCCGAGCATGTAGTGAATGCCTCAGGCCTTTGGGCCAAGCAGGTCGGGCGCATGGTCGGCCTCGATCTTCCTCTTTCGCCGCTCGAGCATCATTATCTCATCACTGAATCCGTGCCGGAACTCGAAGCGCTCGACTTCGAGGTCCCAATGATGGTCGACCTCGACGGCTTCACCTATGCGAGGCAGGACCAAAAGGGCATGCTCGTGGGCATATATGAAGTGAACCACAAGCACTGGAACATGGATGGTGCCCCGTGGGACTATGGCTTCGACCTCATTCCAGAAAATCTCGATCGTATCGAGAACGAGCTTGCCATCGGTTTCTCGCGGTACCCGCCGTTGGATCGGGCCGGAATCAAGCGCTGGGTAAACGGGGCCTTCACCTTCACTCCAGACGGAAACCCGCTGGTGGGCCCGGTCCATGGCTTGCCGGGTTACTGGCTCGCGTGCGGGGTCATGGCGGGCTTCCTCCAGGGCGGCGGGGTGGGCAAATCGCTCGCCGAATGGATGATCGAAGGGGAGCCTGTGTCGGACATTTATGGCATGGACGTTGCCCGTTACGGGCCCTTTGCCTCCAATCGCGAATATATCCGGCAGACAACCGGACAATTCTACTCGCGCCGGTTTGTAATGACCTATCCGAACGAACAGTTATGGGCCGGTCGGCCGCTCAAGAAATGCCCGGCCTATCACGCAATGAACGACAACGGCGCCAACTGGGGAGTGATTTGGGGTCTTGAAGTGCCAATTTATTTCGCACCGAAAGGATTCAAGGAAGTACCAACCCTCAAGCGCTCCAATGCCTTCGACATCATTGGTGAGGAATGCCGAAAAACCCGCGAGGGCGTTGGGATTGTGGATACCACGGGCTTTTCGCGTTTCGAAGTAACGGGGCCGCGAGCAGCCGATTGGCTCGACCGGCTGATGGCCAGCCGCCTGCCGAAACCTGGACGCTGCCGGCTTGCGCCCATGTTGGCGCCCTCCGGTCGTCTCAAGGGCGATCTGACCGTGTTCAACTGGGGTGAGGGATGTTGGTGGATCATGGGCTCTTACTATTTGCGCCAGTGGCACATGCGATGGTTCCTCGATCACCTGGAGGAAGGCGTTTCAGTGCGCGATATTTCCGATGCCGTGGTGGGCTTTGCTATTACCGGGCCGGCGTCCCGTAAGCTTCTCCAGAGTCTGACCCATCAGGATTTGTCAAACGCAGCCCTTCCTTTCATGGGCTGTGCCGAGGTTGATGTAGGTCTCATTCGAGCAAAAGTCGGTCGGCTGTCGGTCGAAGGGGAGTTGGGCTACGAGATCAACTGTTCGGCGCCCGAACACGACACGCTCTATCGACTCCTAAAGGAAGCGGGAGCGAAATACGACGCTGTGGATTTTGGCTTCAATGCCATGAACTCCATGCGGCTTGAGAAAAGCTTCGGCGTCTGGTCGCGCGAATTCATGCAAGGCTATACGCCGGGAATGACCCGCATGGATCGCTGGATCGACTGGCAGAAAAAGGATTTTGTCGGAAGGCAAGCAGCCCTTGCCGAGCGCGACAACAAAACTGCAAGACAGCTGTTGGTGACGCTGGAAATAGAAGCTGGGGATGCAGATGCGACTGGCTATGAGCCAATCTGGGTAAAGGGCAAGCGTGTGGGTTACGTGACCTCCGGCGGCTACGGCCACAGCGTTTCCAAGTCCTTGGCGCTCGCACTGATTGACCGCGATCACACCGTTGAAGGCACCGAATTCGACGTGCATGTGGTGGGAGTTGGGCGCAGGGCGAGAATCATTCCCGATTCACCTCACGATCCCTCCGGTGAACGGATGCGCGCCTGATCGGGCGGGGTCTGTTCGGCCAGCGCCTCGCGGCGAGTGATGTTGCGACATGAAATGGCTGAAGTACTTCACGATGCCGGGGAAGTACTCAAAGCCGGCATGAAGTTATTTAAGCCGATAACTCTTGATGAATTAGGATCCAAATTGGAACGGCGGAAATCCCAATATTGCGACCCTCGCTGACCTGATTACGGTTTCGAGCGCGAGGTTCAGGCCGAAGCCGTCTCGGGCCGCAATCCGAACGAAAATCCCCAGCCTGTGAGGAAGGGCGGAAGCACCGGCGTACACATCGTTTATGTCTTCAAAGTGCTTAAGAATCTCGTTTCGAAATCCCTCGATCGGGAGCTTGTCGGGTGGAGCCATGATGATCACCGAACCGTGGCAATGAACCCCCTGGCTGATGCCCGGCGAGGAACCGAACGCCTCTGCTCCAGAGAACCTTCCTCTGTTCGCAACCAACGGCGTTCCATCGAGATCGTGAAAATCCTGGCGCGTGTCCAGCCACCCGAACTTGCCGCCACACCCCTCCGGATCGTGACCTAGGAAGCCTTCACTTAAAACGACCGTGGCGCGTGTCGCAACCCGAACGCGCACTTGCTGCACCAATCGAGCGTTGGGAAACAAGACGATCGGTCGTGGACGATACTCCAGATAAGCGTCCTGTTCGACAATCAGCTCCACCGCAGCCTTGGCAAACCCGCCCCCCGGCATGCTCTGAACGACGGCGCTAGACTGGGTCATCACACATGCCTGGGCGGATGGCCTAACCGCAAAGCGTTGCAACAGATGCTCGCCTTCGAACAATCCGCCCGATGCCGATTGAAGAATGACGGTTGCAAAGTTGGGGGCCGCTTCCTCCAAATAAAGAGCGGAAGTTACGATATAAGGATAACGCGCCTGTTTCCGACACAATCGGGTCCGGGGCTGAGCTTGGCAGAACTGAAGGTCCAGCTGCGGCAACAAACTGTGGGGAAAATCTGCTTCCTCGGGTTTCGTGGCCGGCGCGTGCAATTCTCTGGACAAGAAAGACACCACAGGTTAGCGCAACAGGTACTTTCGATTCAGCGGCACGCGTTTCGCCGGCTCGCACTGGAGCAGTTTGCCGTCGGCAAATACCTGAAACGTCCGCGGATCGACGTCGATTTGCGGCATTGCATCGTTGTGCAGCATGTCGCGCTTGCTTAACCCCCGAACATTCCTGATCTGCACCATTTGTTTCTGCGCCCTGAGCTTGCCCCGCACGTCCTGCTGCATGGCCAGGCGCGATACGAAGGTAACTCCCAACGTCCACCGCGACGACCCCAGCGCGCCCCACATCGGTCGCTGAATCACCGGCTCCGAATTGATGTGGCTCGCGCTCGGATCTCCCATTGCTGACCACACGACGAAGCCGCCCTTGATGACCAGCCACGGCTTGATGCCAAAGGAGTGCCGAGGCCACAGTACGATATCGGCAAGCTTTCCGCGCTCCAGTGATCCCACATGGGTGTCGATTCCAACGGCTCGGGCTGGGTTGATCGTATACTTGGCAACGTACCGCTTGATGCGCTCATTGTCCGCGCGCGCCGTAAGCTCGCCCTCGAGACGCCCTAATCTCTCTTTCATGATGCTTGCCAGCTGCCAGCACTTGGCGATGTTTTCCGACAGCCGACCCATGCCCTGCGAGTCTGTGGCGAATATGGAAATGGCGCCGAGATCGTGGAGAATGTCCTCAGCCGCCATTGTCTGAGGCCTGACTCTCGCCTCTGCGAAGGCGACATCTTCCGGGAGCTTGTAGTTCAGCATATGGGCGAGCATCGTCATGGGCACGCCCTCGTTTAATCCATAAGATGTAAACGGGTTGGTCGGATTCGTCGACGAAGGGATCACGTTCAAGTAGCTGTTGACCTTAAGTAGGTCTGGAGCATGGCCGCCGCCAGCACCTTCCACGTGGTACATGTGGATGGTGCGATCTCCGACCGCTGCCATGGTGTCTTCGCAGAATCCGAATTCGTTTATGGTATCCGTGTGCAGGTGGACGGCGAAATCGTTACGCTCCGCTGCTCGAAGCGAACCGTCGATGACGGCCGGGGATGCACCGAAATCTTCATGAATCTTGACACCCAACGCTCCACCCGCAACGCTCTCTTCGACCGCCGCAGGATCCGAGCAGCCCCTCCCCAGGAAGCCGAAGTTCAAGCAATAATGATCCGCTGCCCGGATCAATTGTCCGAGGATGTTGGGCCCAGAGCAGCTGACGTCGAAGTGCGGCCCCACTGTCATGCCGATGATGGTCGTGATGCCGCCCGCCAATGCGTGATCGCACTGCTGGGGTGAAAGAAAATGCGCGTGCCCCTCAACGCCGCCGGGCGTCGCGATATAAAAATCGCCGTGTACAACGGTCGTGTTGGGCCCGGTAACAAGCTCAGGATCAACACCATCCATGATATCGGGATTGCCGGCCTTGCCAACGCCATGGATTTTTCCGTCTCGAATGCCGATGTCCGCTTTGATGATGCCGAGCACCGGATCGATGATCGTCGCATTCTGCACCACCATGTCGAGTGCACCGCTCGCATAGGTGCCGTCATGGCGAAAGCCTTCACCGTCACGCATTGCCCTTCCGGCACCGGTAGTCAGTTCGTCGCCGTAGACGGTGTGATCTTTCTCAATTTCGGCCATCAGCTCGGTGTCGCCCAACCGAACCAGATCACCCTTTGTGGGCCCGTAGATCTCCGTGTAATGCCGTCGAGTTAACCGTGCCATGTTCGTCGTCCTGGAATTCGCCTATAAATCCTTGTAGCCCTTGGCCTTGGCGCGATCATAAGCTGCGCTGCGCACCTCGTCCGAATGAACCGACCCATTCGTCAGGTTGCCGAAACCACGAACCAGTCCCCGTCCGCCGAAGCGGACCAAATCGACTCTTTTTTTCACTCCCGGCTCGAATCTCACCCCCACTCCGGAAGGAGAGTCGAGATGCATCCCGAAAGCCTGCTTTCGATCAAACTGGAGCATTCGGTTCACTTCGAAGAAATGTGCATGGCTGCGAACTTGTATATCTCGATCGCCGGTATTGATGACCTCGATCGAAGCCCGTTCGCGCCCTCGGTTTAGTTCGATTTCATCGGCAACCGAAACGATCTCACCCGGCACGGCGGTAACGCCGGGCTTGCTCGACGATGCAATGGGATCGAAGACCACCACCATCTTGGTCCCTTCTTCGAAACTCGCCTCCACCGAGACGAACGGCACCATTTCACTTACCCCCGGCTGTACATCCCCTGCAGACAGCAGCCTTCCTGCCATATCGACGATTTCTTCGTAGGTTTTACCTTTGCGCGCCGCGAACAACATTTCATCGGCGATAAGCGCCACCGCCTCAGGGTGACTGAGCAGAATGCCGTTGGCTTTGTTGCGCCTGGCGAACTCTGCCGCCATGAAAATTGTCAACCGCTCTAGTTCGGTCGGGGTAAGATTCATCATGCTCGTTCCCTTTTGCGTTTCCTCACAGTAGAGTTTGTCGATGCGATCCTCTTGCGCAACTTCGATCGGGAATAGTGACCTCGATGTTTCGCCTGTCAGGTGTTCAAACGCTGACCAGGCGCTGGCGCCCGTACGCTAGCATCTGCCGTTATTCATCGCTCGACAACCGTTCAGGTGACATCGAGAGAAGCTGGATTGAGTTCAACTTGAAGGAGACGTACCGGGCGGGTGCCATCTTGTCGGGAGCGCGAATGCCGTCGCGGCGCATGTCAAATTTTGATCTTGTTATGTCAAGTGTGGCAGCCGTTAATCTTATAGCTTAAGGTTAAACATGGCCTCGGGCATTTCTGGCAGGGTCGCACATGTATCGCATCCAACCCGAAGACAAGCAGGTTATCGACGAATTTCGCAGCAATCCCATCGGGAATCATAGTCCGCGACTTCAACGAATTCTGAACTTGTTCAGAGGAGCGCCTATGGCGGGCAAGTATGTCCTGGTCTGCCGGAAGCCTCACGAAGAATGGGTTCTCGGCCAGCTAACCGGCAAGCGGGGCGAGCCAATCCAGATGTCCAATCAGGTGTTTCACGCCATTGAAGACGCCGAATGGTACGTCTTCAAACAGCGCTGGAAGCAGCACACTGGTGAAGACCTCGAGGATTAACGGACCGGTTGCCAGGAACGCGCCGACAGTTTGGGACGCACCGCAAGTTGGAGACGGGTGTATGAAAACGATTATGGGCTACAGCGACAAGATTAGCGTGTGTCCCGGCGAGACCATCAGGTTCATGGTAAGTTGCGAGGGCGAAAAAGCCTATCGCGCCCGGCTGGTGCAGATCATCCACGGCGACACGAGCCCTGAGGGACCGGGATACAAGGAACGCGCCGTGAAAGCATCGTTTGAGGGCGAATACGCGGCCCGCAAGCAAAACATCTACTCCGGCTCCCACGTTGTCGTGCCTCCGAACCGACTATTCAACGACCTTTCAAGCTTTACAGTTCAGGCATTCGTGTGGCCTACGACCCCCGAAAAGGGTCGCCAGACTATTTTGGCGCTATGGAATGCAAAGTCCAAAGGTGGCCTCATCCTGGGAATTGATGAAAACGGGGCCCTTGATCTCACTTTGGGAGACGGCAAGGGTGGGGCGGAAACTGTTTCCACGAACAAGAAGATCTTGGCTCGCGAATGGTATTTGGTGGCAGCCTCCTATGACGCTGCCAGCAAGGAAGTCCACCTCTACCAGCAGCCGTTGGTTCCCTATGCACGCATAGACACGGCGGCTCACGTTAAGAAGACCGTTAAGATAACGCCGGTGATGAAAGGGGCGCTTTTGTTCATGGCGGCAACGCCCGCTGGCGAAGGAAACGGCAGAATGCTCGGCGCCGATCACTACAACGGGAAGATCGATCGGCCGCGCCTTGGCGCGCGCGTGTTGAGCGAGATCGAGATCAACCGGCTTGCAGGCGACTCGATACCACGCGAACTGGCAACTGCGACGCTGGCGGCATGGGATTTTACGCGCGAGATACCAAGCGAACGCGTGGTTGACATTTCCCCCAATCGCCTACACGGCGAAACCGTCAATCTTCCAGCCCGTGCTATGAAGGGACACAATTGGACGGGCGAGGAGATGTGCTGGAGGCATAAGCCGGACCAGTATGGTGCCATCCATTTCCATGACGACGATCTCTATGACGCAGGATGGGGCGTCGATTTCGAGTTTACTGTGCCGAAGGGCCTGAAGAGCGGCCTTTATGCGGCGCACATCGCCAGTGGACGAGACGAAGACTTCATGCCGTTTGTTATCCGCCCTGAGCGCGGCACAAAGACCGCCGATTTGGTCTTCGTGGTTCCGACAGCCAGTTATATGGCCTATGCCAACGAACATATGATGACCGATGCTCCGTTGGCGGAACATCTTACCGACCAGGTAGTGGTAATGCAGCCCACCGACGTTTATCTACACGAGCACCGCGAATATGGAGCATCCTGTTACGATTCGCACTCTGACGGTAGCGGCGTCTGCTATACCTCGCGGCTTCGTCCGATACTGACGATGCGTCCCAAGTATGCATCGTGGCTCGGCGGCAAGGGATCATCGTTATGGCAAATGAACGCCGACACGCACATTATCGACTGGCTGGAGAGCAATGGTTACTCTTATGATTGCATAACGGACGAAGACCTCCATCACGAGGGCTACGCCGCCATAGCTCCCTATCGCGTGTTCATGACCTCGACCCATCATGAATATTGGTCAAAGGAAATGTGGGACGCGCTCGATGCCTTCAAGAAAGCCGGCGGCCGCCTGATGTATATGGGGGCCAATGCCTGGTATTGGCGAGTTGCCTATCATCGCACTCGGCCCGGAGTGTTGGAAGTGCGGCGGGCCGAGGGTGGTATCCGCGCATGGGCCGCAGAGCCGGGGGAGTATTACCACAGCTTTACCGGCGAATACGGCGGACTATGGCGACGGCAGGGCCTGCCTCCGCAAATGATGGCAGGCACTGGATTTTCCGCTCAGGGCTTCGACGTATGTTCCTATTTCAAGCGCATGCCGGATAGTGCCGATCCGCGCGCCAAGTTTGTTTTCGAAGGAGTTGAGGACGACATCATCGGCAACTTCGGCCTGATCGGCGGCGGAGCCGCCGGCTTGGAACTTGATCGTGCGGACCGTCTGCTCGGTACGCCCCCGAACGCTCTGGTGTTGGCTTCCTCGGAAGCCCATTCTCCGATTTACATGGTGGTATGCGAGGAAATCTTCATCAACGCGCCCGGAATGTGCAACGGCGAGCATCCCTTTGTCCGCGCCGACATGGTATTTTTTGAGACGCCGGCAGGCGGTGCGGTATTTTCGACCAGTTCGATCTCATGGGCAGGCAGCCTGTCGCACAACAACTAC
Source organism: Aestuariivirgaceae bacterium (assembly GCA_036555325.1). Classification (GTDB taxonomy): domain Bacteria; phylum Pseudomonadota; class Alphaproteobacteria; order Rhizobiales; family Aestuariivirgaceae; genus DATBLQ01. The sequence continues at coordinate 13,585 of DATBLQ010000006.1, forward strand.
AAGAACAACGTCTCGAGGATTACCGCAAACGTGCTCGATCGCTTTCTGAAGGAGAAATCTTTTGCCTAGTTAGCGCCGCTCCCGTTCGGGGCGGCGGCACTATCCGCACAGCGGAACGACAGGAGGAAGCAATGTCAGAGACTAGTCTGGGCCGGCGATTGCTGGATCGCCGCAATTTCATGAAAATGGGAGGCGGCTTGGCAGCCTCGGGTGCAATGCTGGCAGCGATCAATCAGGCGGCGCGCGCCGGCCATGACAAGTTGCCGATGCAGATCGAGGGAATGAAAACCGAGGGCGAGCCGATCATAATCGGTGGCGGCGTGCCGCTCACCGGCTGGGCCGCCGCAGACGGCATCGAGTTCAAGCGTGCATTGGAAATGGCCTGTGACGAAATCAACGCGATGGGAGGGATTCTCGGACGTCCCGTGCAACCGGTGTTCGAAGACACCAAGGAGCAGGGGGCCGACAACATTATCCCCGCGATGCAGCGCCTTGTTGATCGCCACGGCGTTCACGCCATCATCAACGGATACAATACGGGTGCAGTGACTCAGGAATATGACGTCATTGCCGATGCCGGCATTATCTACATCCATCACAATACCGACATCGTTCACCATGACACGGTTGGCAAGAATCCCGAACGGTATTTCGGTATTTTCATGGGCGACCCGGCGGAATACTGGTACGGCGAAGGCCTCTTATCGTTCCTGAACGGCTTGGGCGAGAAGAAAGAGTGGGAGCGTCCCAACAACAAAATCTCCATCGTCACCGGATCACAGAACTACAGCGTGGTGATCGCCAATGCGATCAAGGAAAATGCCGCCAAATACGGCTGGGAGATCAGCCTGTTCGAAACTGTGGTTGTGCCCATATCCGAATGGGGACCGACGCTTTCCAAAATCCGCGACGATCCGCCGGCAGTAGTGGCCGTTACGCACTGGGTTCCCCAGGATCTGGCGCAATTCATGATCCAGTTCGTCCCCAATCCCACCAACAGCCTCGTCTACATGCAATACGGGCCCTCGCTCGCGGCCTTCCGCGAGATCGGCAAAGACGCGACGAACGGCGTTATCTATTCGACCGTGATCGCGGCATTGCAGGACGATATCGGCAATGCATTCATCAAGCGCTACAAGGATCGCTTTGGTCCGGACTCGAGCCCGCTCGTCGGCGCTCAGGTCTATGACAGCGCTCATTACTATGCCGTTGCCGCCGCGCTTGCCGGTGGAACCGGGGGACCGGGCGAAGACGCACAGAACCGGAAAATTTCCGAACGTCTGCGCCGCTTGGTTTACCGCGGCGTAATGGGAACGACTCATTTCTTCATCCCAGAACAGGCGGCGATTCCCTATCCTGATGCGACCAAGGATCCCTCTCTCGGCATGCCGCATCAGTATCTACAGATTCAAGACTTCAAAACTGATCCGGCGATGATTGCACCGCCGCCCTACGAGACAGCCAAATTCAAGCTGCCTCCGTGGTTCAAGTAAGACTCAGGGACACCTGGGTATGACGGAACCGCCCTTACCCTTGCTGTCTTGCCGGGGTGTGCGGAAATCCTTTGGCGCAATGATTGCAGTCAAGGATCTTTCGTTCGATATCGGAAAGGGGGAAGTTCTCGGTATCGGCGGTCCGAACGGGGCCGGAAAGACAACTCTGTTTGAGTTGATTTCCGGACTCAGCCCGCCAGACAGCGGCGAGATTCTGTTCGAAGGACGTCGCATCGATCAATTGCGGGCCCACTCCATCTGCCATTTGGGGATAGCGAGGGTTTTCCAGTCGAATGCCGCCTTTGATACCCTCACCGCTGGGCAGAATGTGCTGATCGCGGCGGCGTATGGCAAAAGCGCGGGCGGGCTTCCCCCGCTTTCCTTCGACAAAGCCATTCGCATCCAGGCTGAAAGCGCCCTGGACTTTGTCGGCTACAAGAAGCCCCTGCATGCAATTGTGCGAAATCTTCCCGTTCTTGAACGGAAGCTGCTGATGATCGCCAGCGCAATCGCAACACAGCCGAAGCTTTTGCTGATGGATGAGCCCGTGGGCGGCCTGAATCCAGAGGAAATCAACCTTGTAATGGGTCTCGTAAAAAAACTCATCGCCGCCGGGGTTACGATCATGCTGATCGAGCACGTCATGCGGTTTCTGGTTCAGTTGTCGACCCGCGTCATCATCATGCACCATGGCGAAAAGATATTCGAAGGCCCGCCGCAGGGCCTCGCCCGAGATGAAACGGTAAAACAGGTCTATCTCGGCGAAAACATGAGCCGGCGCATAGCGAGCTATTCCATAGGCCAGGTCCCGCCAGCATGACAGCGCCTCTTCTTCAGGTTCGTGATCTCAATGCCGGTTACGGTGGCCTCACCGTGCTGCGGGGAGTCTCCTTCGACATGAAAGAGGGTTCTGTCGTCGCCCTCATCGGACCCAACGGGCACGGTAAATCGACGTTGCTGAAATGCATTTCAGGATTGGTTGCCCCCAGGGCCGGTGACATCGTCCTCGATGGCGAGCCGCTCTCAGGCCTCAGGCCGCACCAGGTGGTCGAGCGCGGCGTCCACCACATTCCGCAAGGCGATTTGATCTTTCCCGACATGACCGTCTACGACAATCTGATGATGGGAGCCTACCTTCCGCTCGCCTATTCGAAAGCTCGAGCCCGCCTTGAAGAAATCTTTGCTCTTCTCCCCCGCCTGAAGGAGAGACAGCAGCAAATCGGAAGCACCTTGTCGGGTGGCGAGCGCAGAATGCTCTCGATTGGGCGCGGTCTCATGGGTGGCGGCCGCGTTCTGATGATCGATGAGCCCTCGCTCGGCTTGGCTCCGCTGGTTATCGACCAGATCTATGACTTAATTCTGAGCCTCCAGAAGCAGGGTCTGACCATCCTGATCGTAGAGGAAAATGCCAGCCGGCTTGTCGGTATCGCAGACCGCGTTTATCTGCTGGATGACGGAAAACTTGTTTGGCAGGGCACTTCGCAGGAGTTGCAGGCAAGCGAGGGCGTGTTGGCAACCTATTTGGGCACATGAACACGGCGACCCAAATTCTGGTGAGCGGCCTGACGCTTGGCGCCATGTACGCCATTAGCACGGTCAGCCTGTCGCTTGTATGGGGAGCACTTAATCTTTTGAACATGGCGCAAGGTGCCATGCTGACCTTGGGTGGATATTTCGCCTACGCCACCGTGGCGTCATTGGGCTTCCCACCGGTCATAGCCGTGTTCATCACGGTAGCGCTCGGTGCTCTCGTGGGCCTTGTCATATATTTTTCCGTTATCCGGCAGATGCTCGACACCGAGGGGTTTGAGGTCAATGTCATCATTGCTACGGTCGGAATCGGCACCGTCATCGAAAACCTGATGCTCAAGATTTTTGGGGCCTACCCCATTCGCCAACCAATCATGTGGGAGGGTGGCTTTTTCATCGGAAGGACCCACGTGCCCTACAATAGTGTCGTAATCGTCGTTGCCTCGGTGTTCCTTATGCTGGTGCTTGCCGCCATTCTCACGCGCACCCGCATGGGGCGGGCGATCCGCGCGGTTTCGCAGAACCGCGAAGCTGCGCAGCTTATGGGAGTGCCGGTGCAATTGGTCTATGCTCAGGTTCTTCTTTTCGCTGGCGCGCTCTCTGCCGCATCAGGAATGATGCTAAGCACGATAACGACCCTCTCTCCGACCATGGGTTACGACCCCATGCTCAAGGCGTTTATTATCTGCGTCATAGCCGGGTTAGGAAACATCGCCGGTGCCCTTTATGCCGCCTTCCTGCTGGGGGTGTTCGAAGCTCTGGTTCAGTTTCTTTTCGGTGTCCGTTTCGCCTTTCCCGCCATGCTCCTCCTGGTCATCCTTGCGCTCATCTGGCGTCCCTACGGTGTTTTTGGGCGCAGAAGGGTGTCGCGACAATGACACCTGCCCGAAAGGATTTGCTGATTGGCGCGCTTCTGCTGGCCGTTGCAATTGTGACGCCACTGTTCTTGAGCGGGCGCTATGTCATCGGGCAGCTGACCTTGTTCTTCATCTGGGCAACGATCGTAACGCAATGGAACTTGGTATTCGGCGTGGCGGGGATTTTTTCACTAGCACAACTCGCCCTGTTTGCTCTCGGCGGCTATTCCACCGCGATGCTGGGACTGTACTTCAATTGGAACCTGTGGGCGGCGTTACCCATCGGCGGACTCGCGGCGGTGGTTCTAAGCTTGGTGATCGGTCTTGCCTGCCTGCGTCTACGCGGACCCTATGTGGCATTGCTTACCCTAGCTATCTCGCAGGTGATGTATCTCTTGATCATCACCGATACCGCCTGCTTTTACATGGAAGGAGTAACCTGCCGGAATTTTACGGGCGGCACGCGCGGTTTTGCCAAATACGGCGACTTCGGTTTCCGAGAACTGCTCGGCTATAAGTACATGGCCCACGGAGATTACTATCTGGCCCTGGTCGTCCTCGCTTTGGCGACCACGTTTTCGATATTCGTCATCCACAGCCCGCTCGGTGCGGCATTTCAAGCCCTGCGTGACAATCCCGAATACGCTCGCTCGCGGGGGATCAGCCGTTTCAAGTTCCAGATGTTGGTCTTTGCCAGTTCGGCTTTTTTTACGGGCCTCGCCGGCGGAGTCTATTCCGGTTATTACAAGGTCATGGGGGCAAACACGCTCTATACTTCGCTCCTTCTGTTTTTGCTGGCGATGATGGTCATCGGTGGGCTGGGCCAGACATGGGGACCTCTCTTGGGCGCTGCGGCTCTGATGCTCGCCGATGAGGCGCTCAAGGACTATCCCGACTATAGGGCCATGGGGGTGGGAGCTGCTCTCGTCGTATTCATATTGCTTTGGCCCAAGGGAATCGCCGGTGGGATTTCAGCGCTGTTTGATCGCTTGAAGCCCGCCGGCAGCAATTTGCCGAAAAGCCTCGCCCTGCGCGCTAAGAACAACTCAAGGCGCTCAAATGCCGGGCCGTGAGACTGCTGGCGCTGATGAAGCCACCGTTCACGCCTCACGAAACCTCTTCTCATCCCACGATTGCCTTGGGCGGTCACTGGGTGAAAAGAACGTCGTGCGATAGCTGCTCCACCACCAAGTCTATGCCGGTGCCAGTCGCGCAATTCGTGAGGATGATGGGCCGTCCCTCCCGCACGGCAAGGGCCTCATTCACCATCAAGTCGAGATTGGCGCCCACAAGAGGAGCAAGGTCGATTTTGTTGATGATCAAAAGGTCGGACTTGACCACCCCGGGACCACGCTTGCGTGGAATATCATCCCCTCCCGCAGTATCGATGACGAACAACCAATAATCGACGAGATCGAGAGAAAAGGTGGAAGCGAGATTATCTCCTCCCGACTCGATGAAGATGGCAGAAACGCCAGGAAACTGTGCTTCCAGCTGATCAGCAGCTTGGATGTTGAGGGTGGGGTCTTCACGAATGACGGTATGTGGACAAGCGCCGGTTTCAACCGCGGCGACTCGCGCCGGATCTATCAAGCCGGACCGGCGCAAACGTTCGGCATCCTCCTTCGTTACAAGATCGTTCGTTACTACAGCCAGATCCACGCCGCGAGCCTGGAGGGCAGGGATAAGCTTCTCCAAGAGCGCGGTCTTGCCGGAGCCAACCGGGCCACCGATGCCGATACGCGCTGCAGCCAGGCTTCGTGATGTGTCGCGTGGTTTCATTTTCCTGTTCTAGAACTAGTTGGCAAACGAACGAGCCTGCGCGGTTTCATGCCGCATGCTAGCAATTTCCGTCTGTGGCACGAAACTATGGATTTGCTCGAGCTCGACGGGAGGAATTTCAGACATTTCAACGATGTCATGATGCATCACTTTTAAAATCCGCTGAGCGCCGACATGACCAATGACTCCCAATCGCACCGATGCGCCCAGCAACCCCATGCATAAACAGTGAGCCGACATCAGCATCGCCTCTCTTGGCGGTATTCCTCTTTTTGACCAGAGGAAACCCTGCATGACCGCCAAATGGCCCATTCCCTCGCCATTCTGCACTTTTGCTTGGTATTCCCGCGCTCCATCGGTGTTCAGACGGGCATGCACGGCAAGTAACCCATTTCCGCACCGCCGGGACCCCGATCGCAATTCAGCCGCAAGCGTCCGGATTTCGACCACTTGATCTATTGCGACGACCCTTGCCATCGCACACGATTGGGCAGCAGCGAGCACTATCGGTCGGTCAAATTGAAGCCAGCGCTGTGCTACCTGGCCTCGAACGAATTGCTCGACATCCTTCTCCGAGCGAATTATGCCGTCGGCGCAAAGTGTTTCCACTCCCCAGGAAAATGAAACCGAACCGGAGGGAAAATAACTGTCACCATCCTGCAGGAGTCGTAGCACCAGCAAGCTATCGAGCATTCTTCACCCGTTTTGCTTTGCGACAGAAAATTAGTGGCTCAAGGCGCTGCAGATAATCTTCCTCCGGCCCTTCGAGGGCAACCTCTATACAATTTTGTCGAAACCGAACACGCCAGTGCAAATTGCCGCAAAAATAACCGAGCTCAAGCGCCGCCGTTTGATTGGCGGGTTCCACTGTGAGCCATCGCTCAGCAGTCATTTTAACAACAGTCGCGCTGTCGCCAAGTTCAAGGATCGCACCATCCGTCAGCTTGTGATCACGTGGTATAGCGATCAAGCATTCGGTTCCCTTGTCGGTTTTTGCACGAAGTCTTTTCCGCAACGCATCATCCTCACCTAGCAGAAGGTACTCAATCTTGCCCTCATGCACGAGCTTGTGCAGATGATCCGCCCACTTCGGGTCAGATGCAAAACCAAGCACCTTTGTGTATGTCTTCATGATGTCGGAACTGGCGGTAGAAACGCCAACTCTATCATTCTCTCAATCAATCGATCAGGGAAAAATCCGGGAAGTCTTGAAAGAGCAATGCTGAGCACGATCTATTGGCTGTTTAGCACCACAAGCTCAGTAAGAGCTCCAAAGCGAAGCACGGTCATCTGTAGGCAGATAAATTTCAAATTCGGGCATGATAAGCGTGTCCCACCCATTGGTGACGTTGAAACTCACGCCCGCGGGGGGTAGGGGTCGTTACCATAGGTCCACTCGGGTCTGAATTTATGATCATTACCCTGAACCAGCACTTGAGCATCAACACCCCGCTCGCCGGCTCTGTGAGCTGCATCGATGGCTGAACGAATCGCCTCCTTCTGCGAGCGATACGGTCCATAGTGGGCGTGATTATAGCTAATCTTCCATTCACCTTCGGCTAGGACAACAAAATACTGGTCGCGTGCCATTTGGGCCTCACACTGATTCGCAACGTGCGAAATTATAGGAAGACACAGATGGGGTGTCTAACCCGCAAAATGGCCCAAATCGAAAATTTGAAGTGAGTCAGCCCAGGTTCTTCCGGGCTCTTGCTTCTAAACTGCAGCCGACGCGACCCCTTCAGGCCGCCAGCGCACGCTTCACCTTTGTGGTCAGATCATTGCGGGTGAACGGCTTGTTCACCAGATCGATCGCATCGGGAAGCTCCTGCATTTGACGAACAGAGCCGGGAGCATAACCCGACATGAAGAGAAGCTTGAGTTGAGGTCGGATCTTGAGAGCGCGCGCGGCAAGCTCGGGCCCATTCATGCCACCCGCCATAATGACGTCCGACAGGACAAGATCGATGTCCTTGCGACTCTCTATGATTTGCAGCGCCTCTGCGCCGTTTGAAGCGGTAAGTGTCTCCACGCCGAGGTCGGCAATCATTGCGGCGGCTACTTCACGTACCCCGTCATTGTCTTCGACCACGAGTACGACGGCGCGATGCTCGGGTTCATTGCTGGCTCTAGGGGTCGCTTTTGGTCTGACGGGGGAGGCCTCCACCGCCTCGCTACGAGCACGCGGCAGATAGATTTTCACGCTCGTACCATGACCCACTTCCGAGTAGATCTTGATATGGCCGCCCGACTGCTTGACAAAACCATAGATCATCGAGAGACCTAGCCCCGAACCCGCCTCCGGCGCTTTTGTGGTGAAGAAAGGCTGAAACACCTTGTCGAGATTCTCCTTGGGAATCCCGCAGCCCGTATCTGTGACGGCGATCATCGAATAGTCGCCTGCCATCACCTCGTCGTGCTGGCCGCAATAGGTGTCGTCCAGCGTGACGTTGCACCACTCGACCACTAGTCTGCCACCCTTCGGCAGCATCGCATCGCGCGCATTGATGCAAAGGTTGAGGATGGCTGTCTCGAGTTGGGAAACATCGACATTGATCGGCCAGATCCCGCTCGGTGGAGCCATGATGAAATCGACGCTTTCGCCCACTGCCTGGCGAAGCATCGGCTCCATCTTCGGCAGTTGCACGTTGAGGTCGACGGAGGTTGATTGCAAGGTCTGCAGACGTGAGAACGCCAACAGCCGTTTGGTGAGTTCCGAGCCACGCTCAACGGCATCGAGAGCCGCCTTTATCCGTTTGGCGGCACGTTCATCATCGCGAACCAGTTGATCCACGAGCTGCAGGTTGCCCATCACGACCATGAGGAGATTGTTGAAGTCGTGCGCAATGCCGCCGGTGAGCTGGCCCACGGCTTCCATCTTCTGGGCTTGCAGATATTTTTTCTCCAGCGCCTTGCGCTCGGAAATATCCTGGCAGATGCCGAACAAGGAAACGACATCGCCTTCTTCGCGTTCCGCCTCGATCGAGGCCTCGATATGTCTCTCGATCGAGCCTGGCAGATCGAGCATGAATTCGAGCGTCATGTTGCGGCCAAGTTTCGCCAGCTCGAATGCCTCTTTCCATTTCTCCTGATCATCGGGCGACATGACGCTCTCGATCAGCGACAGGGAAGGTGGCAGCACCGTATCGGCTATGCCGAACAAATCGAGCATTTCGTCGGAAAATTTCACAATGCCGCTGTCGATCGTGTAATGCCAGCTGCCGATTCGCGCGGCAGCTTGGGAACGGCGCAGGTTGCGTTCGGAAAACCGCAGTCGCTCGAATGCATTCATTTGTTCTGTGATGTTGCGCGAGAGCCCGATCGTCTTCGTCGGCTTACCGTCAACCGGATCCCTCAGCACGCCGGCTATCACTTCAACCCAGATGTACTTTTCTTCACGCGTGCGAATGCGATATTTGGTTTGCCACTGGTCCACATGGTTGCCGGAATTGGTAAGGGAGAAGTGGATGGTCTTTTTCACGTCATCGGGGTGCACCCGTTCGTTCCAGCTGTGGAACGTCAGGGATGGATCGCCGAGCGGATAGCCGAGCATCTCGTAAACCTCAGGGGAGAGGTTGGAGACTCCGGTTCGATAGTCGAAGTCCCACAACGCGTAACCGCCGCTTCTCAGCGCCAGTTGCAATCGTCGTTCCACGTCGTGGGTCTCTGAGATGAACGCCGCCTGCGAACTCTGGCCGATGAGCAGCATGACTTCCCGGCCGTCCGCCTTCATCATTCGTGCGGTGAAACGGGCAAGTTTTGGAGCGCCGACCGGAGGTGAATAGGTTACCTCGATGCGGGTCGCCGAATTCTGCCCGGCGTCGTTGGTTTCATCCGTTACATAGCGGGCTGAAAGCCTGCCCATGCCAAACTTTGCCAGCGTCTGCCCTACGATTTCCTCACGCTGAACCCGCCATCTCTCGACAAGACAGGGAGTGACTTCGATGATGCACGCGTCTGGAAGCGTCACCGCCATCAACTCGACACTCGCAATCTGAAGCGTTTTGGCGAGTTCCACGATTGAGGCAGGAGTTCCGAGCATGAGCCGAGGCTTCCGGATATGTGCAACTTGGTACAGTCTCGCTAAGAATGATGAAACAAGGGTTTATCGCTCCTCGCCATTTTGAAGGTTTTTAACGCGCTGTTTTGGTTTAAGAAGTCGTGGCCGCAAACGCTGAGCGGTTGAACCGCGAGCGGCTTTCGAGGCATAAGCGTTAACCAGTATTTCATGGGTAGGGGGATCGGCCGATGGATGACAGGCATCAGAAAAGCTTTCCCGTCTCATGGGACCAGTTTCACCGCGATTCCCGGGCGCTTGCATGGCGGCTGGCGGGCGAGGGGCCATTCGAAGCCGTCGTCGCCGTAACTCGCGGCGGCTTGGTGCCGGCGGCTATTGTGGCGCGAGAGCTTGGGATCAGAGTCATCGAGACTGTATGCATTGCGAGCTATGATTACGACAAACAGGGCCAGCTTGAAGTACTGAAGGTTGTCGGTGAGGCGATAGCCGGTCCCGACGGGGGTGCAAAGGTGCTGATCGTCGACGATCTCGTCGATACCGGGGCGACGGCTCGGGTTGTGCGCGCAATGCTCCCCAAGGCCCATTTCGCCACGGTATATGCAAAGCCGGAGGGCCGGCCGCTCGTCGATACCTTCATCACTGAAGTCAGCCAGGATACCTGGATCTATCTTCCTTGGGATATGGGACTGGCCTTCACGCCACCGATTCGCGACGGCGCCAAGGTCTAGGGTTGTCAGGCCCACTCTTGAAATTTCTCTCCAGCGTCCTGCGAACTGCCCCAATTCACGGGCTGGCAAGGAACTTGCTTGGCGCAGGTGTAGCGCCGGTGCCACAAGCTCGCTGTTATTTTGCCTCCCCCTTGTGGGCCCAAAAGTTAATGATCATAGTGCCGCTCAAGGCTCGGGAAATTGTGCGGCGGGGCGGAACTCGAAAGGGGCGGACTCAAGGGGGGTCCGGACGAGGTTGAAAAAATCACTAGCGGGAATTTTCCTGGCTACCTGCCTTATCTCGACAGGAGCGACAGGAGCTAGCGCGGCTGATATCACGGAAGATACCGAATTTGTGCCCGAACTGTCAGGGTGGTACCTGGCGGTGAGCGGCGGGCTCAACAAGGTATTCGAGCAGGATTTCGAGACAGACGGCGGTCCGGCTCCTTTTACTGTGGATGCGGATATCGACTTCGACTACGGCTGGCGCGCCGGCGCCGCCATCGGAAAGCGCTTCGGCAGCAACTTCCGAGGCGAGGTTGAATTTGCCTACAGCTCTACCGATGCCGACGATGTCGCGGGGGTAGGGGTCGGTGGCTCCCTCAATATCTTCTCTGTCCTCGCAAAGATTGACTTTGAGATGGAATTTTTCGGCTGGTGGCATCCCTATCTCGGTGTCGGTGCCGGCGCCGCCCATGTGAATATCGACGATATAGGCCTGGCCGCCGACCCGGCCGACGGCAGCGATACCGTATTCGCCGCGGCTGTCGAAGGCGGCAGCATGTTCGAATTGAGCGATACGGTTGAGCTCTTTACCCAGACGCAGCTTATGTTCCTTGGCGACGTCGACGGCGGTTTCAACATAAGCACCGCTTCGATCACGCTCGAAGACCCCCTGGTCCTTTCGAGCTCCATCGGCTTACGCATCAAGTTCTGAGATCCCATATTATTGCGATTGTCGTGCCGCCGGGGCATAAGTGCCCGCTTGCTGCCTTTTGCGGACGTGGCGGAACGGTAGACGCAACGGACTTAAAATCCGTTGGGCGAAAGCCCGTGAGGGTTCGACTCCCTCCGTCCGCACCACCGTTTAGAAGCATTTTTGACGGTGTCGGGATGGAAATAACTCGCATCGTGTCCGTCCTATGTCCGCATCTCTTGATAGCGTGTCGTTTTGCTGGAATGCGAGCAGGGGGCTGGATGCTCCTACAAGTCCTGGTTGATCTGCGACCGGCTGACTGATGAAGGCTGGTTTCACGAGTCCACGACTCAGGTCTTGTGCTGGCCTGGGGGCACCAGCGCCGACCCACTTGCCGAAACTGATCCTGCTATGTGATGAAAGCTCTAAAATCCAGCTGAGCTGGTAAGGAGGGGACCGCATGCCGCAGGTGGAAATCCAATCGTTGGGGTCATTCGTCTGGTCTATCGCGGAAATTCTGAGGGGCGACTTCAAGCAATACAGCGCGGCACCCGTAGTGGGTGCCTACGACTCGAATTCGGCGGATCCTCAAGTTACTCTGAGGCATGGCGCCAAATCGAGTTCGACCTATCTTGCAGCGTCGAGGATGAATTCCGCACCTTTCCAGCCCACCATCATGGCCGCTGCGTTAATATTGCCAGCGACAATGTTGGGAAACACAGAAGCATCGCACACGCGCAAACCGCTTATCCCATGGACGCGCAGTCTTGCATCCGTGACGCACCTGGAGGGTTCAGGACCCATGCGGCAGGTGCATGACGGATGATAGACCGTACTGCTGCGCCACCGAAGATCGGCAATTAACTCGTCGTCAGTCTGACACGTGGGCCCTGGCCGCAGTTCCTCGTCTATCAATCCAGCAAGCGGCTGCTGGGCGGCTACCGTGCGCAGGAACTTCACTCCCTCCAACATTTCACCAACATCCTCCGATGTCGAAAGAGCGTTCGGCGTAATGCGCGGATAGTGGAACGGATCAGGCGATTGTATAGCAATCTCGCCGCGGCTGCTCGGCCAGCAATTTGACAGACCCAGCGACAGGCCGGGGAAGGGATCGGGCGTCAGCAGCGGACGCTCGTCGTCTTTCGGAATAATTGTCGAGAATGGTTGCATGTAGAGCTGCATGTTTGGTCGGTCGTGTCTCGGGTTGGTACGGAAAAAGCCACCAGCCTGGTTGACGCTGAGGCCAAGCGGGCCGCGCCGCGTCAGTAGATACATCAACCCGACACGAAGCTTTCCCCACCAAGGCCGAAGTTCGTCGTTGAGCGTCGGCACCCGCATCCTCCAGGTGTAATTAATTCCAATGTGATCCTGGAGATGGCTGCCGACATTCGGATTGTCGCATCGCACCGCAATTCCGTGATCGCGCAGCAGCTGGGCCGGTCCAATACCAGAAAGTTGAAGCAGCTGGACCGAATTGACTGTGCCAGCGCAGACGATCACCTCGCGCCCCGCATGTGCAGTGTAGGTCTTGCCTCTCTTGAAGTACTCAACGCCGATTGTTCGCGTGCCGGCGAACAGTAATCGCATCACGTGCGCACGCTTTTCTATGTGAACATTCGGTCGCTTCAATGCTGGCTGCAAAAAGGCACGCGCCGCCGACATGCGGCGGCCGTTTTTGGTTGTTAATTGGTAGTAGCCAACGCCTTCCTGCTGCGAGCCATTGAAATCTGGATTGAAAGCGAGACCACTGGCTTCAGCCGACCTGATGAACGGATCGCACAGCGGGTGCAGATCGCGCCTAGTGTCGCTGATGTGCAGCGGGCCACGGTTGCCATGAAACTCGTCCCCAATAGCCGCATTGTCTTCTATTGACCTGAAGGCCTCGAGCACCTCGTTCCAGCCCCAGCCGGGATTGCCGGCGGCCTTCCAATTCTCGTAGTCATGGGGATGGCCGCGGACATAAACCATAGCATTGATAGCGCTTGAGCCACCCAGCACCTTGCCACGGGGCCAATAGTCCTTTCGTCCAGCGAGACCGGGATCGGCCTCAGCCCAATACATCCAGTTCAATGTGGGATCGTAGAAGATCTTGCCGTAGCCCAATGGCATCTGGATGTAGAAACGTCGGTCGCTGCCTCCCGCCTCAAGTACGAGCACCTTAAAGCGGCCATTGATGGAAAGTCTGTCCGCCAGCACACAGCCAGCCGATCCGGCGCCCACAATAATGAAGTCGTAAGTCACCTCAATTCACCGCCCTGACGATTGCAAAATTTCATCCTTGGTCAGGCGGCAGAACAAGTATGGGGGGTTGACGGCATTCGAATTCAACCTTCCTTTTGGCCTCATGCTAGAACGTGATCGGCACGGAGGATACCAACCATGAAAGTTCGCGATCTCATTGTATTCATTGTAGGCAATCCCCCGCCAGGTTGGGGTGGTCGCTATTTCATCTTCGTCAAGCTGACAACCGATAATGGCATAACCGGTATCGGTGAATGCTACTGCGCGACTTTCGGTCCCACGGCCATGACTGCGATGATCGAAGACATTTTTGGCCGCTATGTCGAAGGCATGAACCCGTTTCATATCGAGGCACTGTGGCGCAAGGTTTATGGTTCGGGTTACACGCTGAGACCAGATGTTTCGCTCATGGGCGTCCTCTCCGGCATCGAGATCGCCCTCTGGGATATCCTTGGCAAGGCGATGGACAAGCCGGTCTACGAACTTCTCGGTGGCCGGGTTCAAGAGAAGCTTCGCTCGTATACCTATATCTATCCGGATGTTGAGAAGGGCCAAGACGATTCAATCTACTGGAATGCCGAGCAATCGGCCGAACGCGCCGCCTACTATGTGAGCCAAGGATTCACCGCGGTGAAGTTCGACCCCGCAGCACCTTATTCCTCTTTCGATCCGCGCCAGCCCTCACTCGAATCGATGGAACTCTGCGGCAAATTCTGCAAACTCATCCGCGAAGCCGTTGGTACCAAAGCCGATCTACTCTTCGGTACTCATGGGCAATTCACCGCCTCCGGTGCGATTCGCCTGGCCAAGCATTTGGAGCCGTATGATCCACTGTGGTTCGAGGAGCCTACGCCACCCGAGAAGCCGGAGGAGATGGCGCTGGTGGCACGCAGCACGTCCATTCCCATCGCAACCGGTGAACGCTTAACGACGAAATATGAATTTGCCCGTGTTCTCGAATGCCGTGCTGCATCGGTTCTGCAAATGGCATTGGGCCGCGTGGGTGGAATCATGGAAGCCAAGAAGATCGCAGCAATGGCTGAGACATACTACGCGCAGATTGCGCCACATCTTTATGCCGGGCCCGTCGAAGGGGCGGCCAACATTCATTTCGCCGCGTCACTTCCCAATTTCCTCATTCTCGAAAGCATCGAGGTATGGGGCGGATTTCATTCGCGAATTCTAAAAAAACCAATTCAATGGGAAAGTGGTTATGTAATGTTGCCGAGAGAGCCCGGACTTGGAATCGAGCTCGACGAAGAGGTAGCGCTAGCGAACCCCTATACCGGAACGAAGCTTCATCTCGAAATGACCAACTCTCCTGTGAGATAACATGCGATATGGCTACATCGGACTAGGCAACCTAGGCGGACATCTGGCAGCGAGCCTCCTGCGCAACGGCTTCAATGTCACGGTCAATGACATCGACCGTAAGTTGGCGGACCGCCACGTGAAAGCCGGAGGCAAATGGGCCGACAACCCGAAGGCGCTGGCGTCACAGGTCGACTGTACGATTACCTGCCTTCCCTCGCCGGAAGTTTCAGAGAAAGTTCTGAATGAGGTCCTGGAAGGTTTGAACCCAGGATCGACTTGGATTGAAATGTCCACTCTCGGGCACGAGGACATTCAACGCCTCGCGGCGATTGCGGCCAACCGAGGTATGCGGACCCTCGAAAGCCCGGTGACAGGGGGCGTTCATCTCGCCGCCCAAGGCAAGATCACGGTGCTGGTAGGCGGTGACAAGGATTTGTTTGAAATGCACAGGCCGGCACTTCAGGCGATGGGCGGACAGTTATTTCATATGGGACGCTTGGGATCCGCCGCGATTATCAAGGTCATCACCAACATGCTGGCATTTATCCATCTCGTTGCCGACGGTGAGGCCCTAATGCTGGCAAAGCGCGGCGGCCTCGACCTGGCGCAGGCATGGCGCGCAATCAAGGCAAGCTCGGGCACGAGTTTCGTGCATGAGACCGAAGGCCAGCTCATTCTCAATGGCAGTTACGACGTTGCCTTTACCATGGACCTGGCACTGAAGGATTTGGGCTTTGCAATGAACTTCGGCAAGGAGTTCGGCGTGCCGCTCGACCTTGCCAGTGTCACCCACGAAACCTTCGTGAGAGGCAAGGCGACCTACGGCGGCAGTGCTCAGTCGACGCAAGTTGTCAAGCTCCTCGAGGACTTGCTAACGACCGATCTGCGTGCCCCGGGGTTTCCCCCACGTCTGGAGTGACAATAAAGTGGTGTGCCATAGGGCTCGCATCACAGGTGATGCTCACAATGTCTACAGTCACATGCCTATGTAGAAATCCACCCGCCCGATGCGGCACGATTTGGAGATCCAGCCTGGGGATCTGATTGAAATCAAATCTCCGCTTGGTCGATGGGAGGGCCCAGAGATGGTGGTCGACACGCGTCATACCCAATGTCGCATATCAGGGATTTCTTTACGCTATAAAAAGAGCTGGGTGTGTGGGCTGCTTCTTGTGACTTTGGTTTCCGAACCCGCCAAAGCGGCAACGACGGCTGAAACACTTCTGGACTCATGCGCGAGCCAGGTGACTTGCGGATATTGTGAGGGATATATCGCCGGCTTTGTTGATGGGCGAACAACCTCCGATTATGGGCAATCGAACCTCATGTCTTGTCCGCCGACCGATCCATCCGGCAAACACTACGAGGTTTCATATACGCAGATGGTGAGAGTGTTCATCAACTGGGCTGAAGCGCATCCCGAGCTATTACACCTCCACGACTGGCAAGCAGTTCGGGAGGCATTCGCACAAGCTTGGCCGTGCCAGTAGCCATGTGCCCCCCTGTAAGTAGAAGTCCACTGTCACAAAAAGCAACGCTTACACGAGTCGGGGCGTAGCATATGAAATGCTCGGTTCGACGATTCGAGGCGCAAAGGGCACCAGTCGTTTGCAATCTCCCTGACATCTACCAGGAGGCGCTCTCTGGGAGTAGCGGTCGTTGAATACGTTTCCGCAACAGGTGAAACTCCTACTTCAGCCATGTAAGAGCGCAGGTTCTCCAGAAGGTATTGTCAGCTGTGGTGCGGAATGCGGTTTGATCCCAAACCACACTACGTACAGCGCTGGCAGGAATACGAGGGTCAGCAGCGTCGCGACCACCAAACCGCCCATCACCGCATATGCCATGGGCCCCCAGAACACGGTCGGTGCAATTGGCACCATGCCCAAGATTGCGGCGGCTGCTGTTAACAATATCGGGCGCAGCCGATGCTCCGTGGCCACGATCACTGCCTCCCATGGGTGCTGGCCCGCGGCAATTTCGTTATCGATTTGGTCGATGAGGATCACGGAATTGCGGATCACCATCCCGATGAGCGAGATGACGCCGAGAATTGCCACAAAGCCCAGAGGTGCCTGCGATACGAGCAGGGCAGAGGCAACGCCGATAAGCGCTAGTGGCGCGGTGGCGAGCACAATAAAAAGTTTTTGGAAACTCTGGAGCTGCACCATGAGAATGGTCATCATGAGGAGGAGCATGACTGGAAAGACCGCAAAGATGCTGGCCTGAGACTTGGCACTCTCTTCAACCGTGCCGCCTGCCACCACATCATAACCTGCCGGTAACTGCGATTTGAATGCGGCAACGTCGGCGGCTACCGCCTTGACAACGGTTGCTGCCTCGACGCCGGGCGCCGTTTCGGCCTGAACCGTGATGGTTGGCAGGCGATGCCGGCGCCAGATCAATGGCGGCTCAAGTCCGTACGAAAGCTTGGCAATCTGCTCGAGCGGTACTGCGCGGCCACCGGGTATGCTGATCATCAGGCTGCGCAACGTCTCTAGCTTGGCACGCTCTTCCGGAATGGCTCGGGCGACGATGTCAATGAGATAGATGTCATCGCGCACCTGGGTCACTGTCGTGCCCGATAAGATGGCGTTAATGGTCTGACCAAGCGCTTGCGAACTGATGCCAAGTTCCCGAGCCCGGTCCTGATCCACCTCAACGCGCACCATTTTGGAGGGCTCGTTCCAGTCGAAGTTGATGCTCCTCGCATTTGGGCTATTGCCGAGCACGGATGCGAAGCTCATCGCCAACTCGCGAACCTTCGTGGCGTCGGGACCGCTGATGCGAAACTTGAGCGGCCAGCCGACCGGCGGCCCAAGCTCCAAAGCGCTTATCCGAGGCTGCACCTGCTCGAATTCAGATCGTTGCAATGCAGCGAGAATACGTTCTTCCACCGCTGAACGATTCTTGAAGCCTTTCGTGACAATGACGCCTTGCGCAAAAAAGTCGTTTGCAAGCTGTTGGTCGAGGGGCAGGTAGAAGCGCACAGCACCGCTGCCGATATAGAACGACCAGTGCTCGATGTCGGGATCAGTCTTGAGGATCTTCTCGAGATCGTCGACGACCTTTTGTGTTGCATTGATCGAGGAGCCTTGCGGGAGCGTCAGGTCGACAAGCAGCTCGGGCCGATCGGAGCTCGGAAAGAACTGCTGCTGCACGAACTGCATGCCGCCAAGAGCGGCCACGAACAATGCTACGCTCGCGCCGATCACCCAATATCGGAGGTGCAACACGCGGTCGAGAAGCGCATGGAAGGCGCGGGCGAAGCGCGATGGCTCATGTCCATGGCCTTTCATTTTGTCGGGTAAGATGAAAACGCCGGTCAGTGGCGTAAACAGCACCGCGACCAACCAGGAGGCGATCAGCGCGACTCCAACGATAGCGAACAAGGTGAAAGTGTACTCACCCGCGCTGCTCGCCGCGAATCCCACGGGGACGAAACCTGCGATGGTGACGAGCGTGCCCGTTAACATTGGGAAAGCAGTGGAAGTATAGGCGGCGGTCGCGGCAGTGATTTTGTCGCAGCCCTCTTCGAGCTTCTTGATCATCATTTCCACAGCGATCATGGCGTCGTCGACGAGGAGTCCGAGTGCAATAATGAGGGCCCCGAGCGAGATGCGCTGCAAACTGACTTCCATAAGCTCCATCACGGCGAAAGTGATGGCAAGAACCAGCGGAATTGCAATCGCAACAACGATGCCCGGGCGCCAGCCGAGGGAGAGGAAACTCACCGCCAAGACTATGGCAATGGCCTCGATCAGGGTCTTGATGAATTCGCCGACTGCCTCCTCGACGACATGCGGCTGGTCGGCCACCATATGAGACTCGATGCCCGCAGGCAGATCAGCCGTCACTATGGCCAGGCGTTCCTTGAGGTGCTCACCGAACCCCAGGACGTCGCCGTTCTTCCTCATTGAGATGGCAAGGCCAACAGCTGGGCTGCCATTGTAGCGGAAGATCGGCTGCTGCGGATCGGCATAGGTCCGTTGTACCTTGGCAATGTCGCTCAGCCGGAAAAACCGGTCATTGATGCGAAAATTAAGTGACTTCAGGCTCTCTTCCGACATGAACTGACCGGAGACGCGAACCGCGATCTTTTCATCGTCCGAATCGACGGTTCCGCTAGGCTGAATCGCGTTTTGGGCCTGCAGTGTTTGGATTAACTCGGAAACGTCGAGTCCCATGGCGGCGAGCTGTTGAGTCGAGAATTCGAGGTAAATTTTCTCGTCTTGGGTGCCGAGAAGGTCAATCTTAGCAACATCGGGAACGGTGAGCAGCTCGGTCCGGACGCGCTCCGCATAATCGCGCAGCTCCCGGTGAGAAAAACCGTCCGCGGTCAGCGCGAAGATCAAGGAATAGGTGTCGCCGAACTCATCGTTGAAGAATGGACCCTGCGCGCCTTGAGGCAGGCTATGCTTAATGTCAGCGACTTTCTTGCGCACCTGGTACCAGAGATCCGGCACTTCCGCGGCACGGGTGGAATCCTTGAGATACACGAACACCACGGACTCGCCCGGCTTGGTGTAGCTCTTCAGGTAATCCAGGTTCGGCAGTTCTTCGAGCTTCTTCTCAATACGATCGGTGACTTGCCGCACGGTTTCCAGAGCGGTGGCTCCGGGCCACACTGTCTTTACCACCATCGTTTTGATGGTGAAGGGAGGATCCTCCTCGCGACCCAGTCGTCCATAGGCGAACAGGCCGGCAACAGCGATGACGAGCATGAGGTAGACGACGAAGCTCTTATGCTCCAAGGCCCACCGGGAGAGGTTAAAGCGGGTCATTGGGTGTTGCTTTCGAGTGAAGCAGTTTCGGCGAGGCGGACTTTCTGACCCATCCGCAGTGTGTTCACGCCTGCGGTGACGACAATGTCCCCTTTGGCAAGCCCGCTGGCGACGACAGCCGTATTTGCCTCATAGCGCGCGATGGCAATTGGCCGCAGAGTGACACTGCCCGAGTGCTGGTCGAACACCCACACAGCCGGCGAACCGTTCTTTTCAAATATTGCGGAGATGGGCAGCACGATCCCGAGAGCGGCGTGGCTCTTCAAGCGGCCACCAATGCTCACGCCAAAAGGAATTTGCGGTGGCGGGTTTCTCAGTGTGACTTTCACGCCGTAGGTGCGTGTCACCGGATCGGCAACGGGAGAGATCTCACGCACCATCCCTTCGATCGTCAGGTTCGGATTGGACAGCGGCCAAACGACGACCTCGAGCTTTCTGTTGCTAACCTCTGTGAGGGCTGCCTCAGCGATGTTGAAGACGCCGTCCTTGTCACTCAGTTGAGCCAGCTTCACTACCATTTGGCCGGCGTTGACATTCTGGCCCGGCTCCGCTCCAACCGCGGTAATCACGCCGTCAAAATCAGCCTTGAGCTCCGTGTAGTTGAGCTGATCTTGGGCGAGACTGAGATTGGCCTTGGCCACAATAAGCCGTGCCTGAGCAGCACGAAGATCGCGCAGCGCAGCGTCGTAATCAGCCCTCGGTGTCGCGCCGTCCTTCAAAAGTCTAGCATGACGCGCCTCAGCGGTCTGTGCCTCAACAAGCGCGGCTTCGGCGGAACTGACGTCCGCTTCTGCAGAGCGCAGGCGATTCTGATAGTCTTGGGTGTCAAGGGTCGCAAGAACATCGCCCTTCTTGACCGAACCTCCGACATCGGCGGGCCGGGAGAGAATCTTACCAGCGACTCGAAACGATAAATCGCTCTCATAACGTGGCTTGATCTCACCGATCGCATACCTGTCGTCATTAACAGGCTTGAGATCAACAACGAGTGTGCGGACCGGCCGGCTTTGCACGGGTGCATGCTCTGGCTTGCACCCAGCCAGCGCCAATACGATCGTAAGTGGAAGGGCGAAAAACCACATGATTTGTTGCTCCCGTGGGATGTTGACATTGGCAACTTAGAGGCCTAAGTTGGCGATGTCAACATGCACGCCACACTGCGAAATGAGTGTTAGCTGCGACATGTTGACACTGGCAACTTAAGTCCAACATTAGCTACAAGGATGATTGTTAATCCCATGGCACAAACCAATCCCCACGAGCGCCCCTATCATCACGGCGACCTGCGCCGGGCGATCGTCAAGGCCGCGCTGGAAATCTTGCACGAAACTCAGAGCCTTGAGTTTTCGCTGCGCGAACTTGCTCGTCGCGCCGGTGTTAGCCACAATGCCCCTTACAAGCACTTTGCCGACAAGCGTGAGCTATTGGCCGCTATCTCGGCGGCGGGCTTCGAAACGCTGGCAAAGCGCATGGCCCGGGCAATCATGGGCGGCGGTAATGCTCGCGAGCAGTTGTTTGCAGTATTACGAGCTTATGTTGACCATGGCGTTGGCAATCCGGCTCTCTACAGATTGATGTTCGGGGGTTACCTAAGTGGACCGAATCATAGCCGCCCCGCCATCGAACTGGCCGAAGCCAACAAAACCAAGGCTCTACTGGCGGACTTAATCGTTGCGGGCGGTTTGGGCCGGGCTATTCCGGATATCCCTCGCAACAGGCCGAAGATTGCGGGTGCGATTCTGGCGTGTTGGTCCCTTGTACACGGACTCACTCTGTTGTTGGCAGACGGGCTCGTCGGCCCGAGAAAAAAGTCTGGTGCGATGGGCGACAGCCTCGTGCAGGGCATGCTCGACGGATTGGCAGCCGATTTGCCGGCCTTGCCGCCCGGCACTTGGGTCGGCCCTCAAGTATCCCTATAACATACTTGCTCGGATGTGGTCGCTGCCGAGAATA
>DATBLQ010000016.1:0-9301 GCA_036555325.1 Aestuariivirgaceae bacterium
ACTCGCACAAAATAGCTTTGATTGGCCACGGCGGTGAACGTGAGCGTCCTCACCAGACGATGGCCGATGCGCAGCTCCGTTCTTCCGGGACTGACAGTTGCCGTGACGAAGGTCCCGTTCGCGAGCTCGCCCACGGCCTCCTTGTTCGCGGCGACGGGCACCTGCGCCGCGACGGGCTCGCGATCAACGCGGAATACAAATACCAGCGCCTTCCCGGCTGGGGGAACGGCACGGTGGAGATCGCCCTGGGCGTGCCCGGGTATGGGCGTGAAAAGACTCACCAAGGCGGCAAGCAAGAATGTTGCGCCCGGCGTACGATATCCGCGCACCTCTTCCCCTGGTGAATCTCGATCCAGTATCTTCTTCATATTCTTTGCGGGGTCGCGGAGGATCGTCCGTGACCGTCGCGCACCATTCTACACGCGGGAGTCAGTAAAGTGGGAGGATCGCAGCGGGGCCTGAGCCTATTCGGCGTGCTGGTCATCGTAGCGATCGCCGTGGTGGTGCTCTACTACGCCTATAAGGGTGTAACGGGATACGATGAGGAACCCACCTGCCGCAGCGTGTTCACTTCCTGCCAGCAGAATTGCCGGCGCACGAGGACCGACGCAGCGGCCCTGCAAAGCTGCCAGGATTTCTGCCAGCGCGAAGGCGACAATTGTGAACGCAGGAGGCTGTGAACTACGGGTTAGCCCACACCTCGGTTCGCGCGGTTGGTTTGATTCCAGCCTACTTGCCTGCTCGACAGACATCTCTCCTCGGGACATCCACCGCCCCGCTCGACTCGCGAGCACCGTTCCCTGGACAGGAGGGGAAGGTCAGTCTCCATTTGGGCGGCCACAGCAAACAGCCCGCCTTCTCGCACTTAGACACGTCCAAGAATCCAGTACCAGAGATAACCAAGGAATTCGCGATGGGCCCGCTGTAGATAGCTGAACCGCTCGGTGCTCATATCCTTCTTCACCATCCCGGCCCATCGCAGCCAGGAGAGCCCGGCCGGATATTGATCTACCCAGACAGTGGCCGGTGCGGGGAGTGGTCTCATCTCCAGCTTGCGTGCCACAGCCGCAGCACGTCGAAGGTGGTCGGACGATGTGACGAGAATGAAGGGCTCTGAACCGACAATCTTTTTCACTTCTAGAAGATTTTCGTACGTCGTGGTCGATAGCCCTTCGACAACTACATCTCGATTGGGCACCCCCATCGCTTTAGCGAAATCAGCCAGGAGATCTGCAATCGGGCGGTCCTGACGACGCAGGATTCCACCCGATACGATCAGCCTAGCGCCCGGCAGCTCACGATAGAGGCGGATGCCTTCCACCATGCGTGAGATCGACTCCACGTTGAGCTTGTGTGTCACGGGTAGCATGGGCGAATCCTCTCCGAATGCCCCAAGGACCACGATAGTTCGCACTGAAGCGTCAGGGTGCAGCATCGACGGAAATGGACGTTCGAGTGAGCCGAACGAGACTTCCGCGAGTGGCGTCATCAGAAAAACAAGATAGAGCCCAGCCCCGGCCCATACCAGTCGACGCCCGATGTGAGATTGGCGATGAAATACTCTTATGAGAATTCCCGACACAAAAAGGATGGTCATGAGCCCAACCGGGGACGAGAGATCTTCAAGCAATGTTTTGAGACCGAACATGTATTTCAGTCCTTTTGTCGAGAACTTGAACTCTCCAATTTCCTATACGACGCAGCGGTCATGTGCAGAGCCACCGAACGTATTATTCATCTGTTTCTGTCCGGTGAGCGACCTTCCTGTTGGACGGCCGTTTACCGGTCACATCAGTTGAGCGTCGGAGTAACGTCCATGCACACCAGCGCGCCCACTTAGCTTCACCCACGAGGATTTCGCGTGCGCCCAGATTAAGCAAGTGGTTGGGCTCAAGTTGCTTGTTGAGTAAACGATGTAAGTTGCGTAGGTTTTCGGAGATACGTGAACCAGACGCGATTGCCTGAGCGCCGGCTCGTCCTTCTTGCTATCGAACAATTCAAGAAGCCTCCTTCACCAAGCTTGTTCCGTAATGTGCTTAGCTTTCTTGGCTACGCGTTGTCGGTTTCTTTTTCAGCACATAGACAGGCGCCCAGCGTCGGAAACAATCTGTACCATACCGTATTGCGGCGATTTGAAAATACCTCCTCTTGAGCCTCTCAACTGCACTCTTTTTAGGAATGCCAAATGCCGATCCTTCAAATTTCCAACGATTGAAGCAATACTGGTATTCGTATTTCTTGACTATGCCTGCTCGATATGCCGCCAAGAGATTGGCCGCCATCGCCGGATAGTCAGCGCTATCCTTCTTGAAATCGTAGTTACACATGTGCAAAGGCAAGAGACAGGCGGTGTAGAAATTGATCCGCGGCGTTTTCTGCCGGTGATTGGCGACTACCGCCCTGATATCGTATTTCTTATCAACAGTACGAACCCAAGTGCGCAGAAGGCAATAACCTCCCTCGGCCAAACTTCTACCGAGGTTACGCAAGATCTTAGTAATATCGTCACGCGCCACCACATTGAGCACCAGGTCACCTAGAATGAGGTCATACTTTGTTCTTGAATGCATGGTCCTCCAATCCTCTTCCCGCAGCGTTTCTTTTCCCCTAAACCTCATAGGCTGCAGGGAGAGAATCTGATAGTGCCTGCGGCTAAACTCGACGACCGTCACCTCAGCCCTATACCGGTGACACAGCGAACGAAACTCCACGGTTGAGCCAAGTATGGCCACGCGCACTGTTTGAGTTGTTTTTATTAATCTTCTGAGATACTGCTCAACGATTTCTAGCTCGGAAGGCGATGGACGCGCCGGCACGAGATAATTCGCCCAGTCGTACACTTTCTTCCCAGCCCAAGAAGAGCGCACCTTTCTCATACCCATGAAAAACAGCCCCGCGCTACGAGGTCGTTGTTAGACTACACCGCAAATGCCCGTTGGCGGAGTATTCTGTTGAAATACTCTGCCCCGTACTGAATTTATTGAGACACGAAGTATCGAATCTGGCGGTGCCAGGACCAACCGCTGCGAGATGATGGGCAAACAGGCTGACGAAAAGAACCGACTGTCTTACATATTCAACCTCGACACTCACGTTCCCCAAGATCAGCTGCTGCGGGGCATCAATTGGTTTTCGATCTGAGTGAACTGCGCCAGCACCTGGCACCCTCTTACAGCCATATGGGTCGGCCGTCGATCGATCCGGTGTTGATGATCCTAATGCTGGTGTCGTCACGAGGGGCCGCGGCAAGGGCCTTCTCGAATCGAAACGAAATTTCGCTGCGGGTGCCAATGCGTGGGTTTCCCCCACC
Organism: Aestuariivirgaceae bacterium; assembly: GCA_036555325.1. Lineage (GTDB taxonomy): Bacteria > Pseudomonadota > Alphaproteobacteria > Rhizobiales > Aestuariivirgaceae > DATBLQ01. The sequence goes on from DATBLQ010000016.1 coordinate 3,311, forward strand.
CGCTGAGCTGATCGTCACCCGAAGTTTGCAGGGTGGCGCTATGCATATTGGTTGACGCGGCTGCCCGCTTCGTAGGAAATGCTGCGTTTCAGGCTACCTCTGCCGCCCGCCGCCGGAGCCGGGCTTTTCCGCACCAACTGTGATCACCCACCTATCCCGGTTCGCCGCCAGCCCAAATCAGGTAACACCACCCTTTTGCCGGAACGCTTCCAAGCATTTCACGTGTGCAATTCGGTTCTCGCACACGATCCATTCGTCCTGATAGCAGATGGGCTTTCGGCAACTTTCACAGACATCCAGTTCGGGAGGGATATCCTGAATGATTCCACCCCCCGTGCGCCGGAGGAGCTGCCTCAACTTGTTCAAGATGCGGTATTCCATACGTTCCTCCTAATCCAGAGCCGCCGTGGCAACACCACGATCGGCCCATCGATGGCGCACGTCAACAGGACGATGCTGCCTATTTCGAGAAACCTTATTCCAGATCAAGCTACCAGGTGCCCGGCGCAGGAGGGCGATTCCAGTCAGCTGATGAGGTTTGGCATTCCCACGCGGGTCCGCCAGCTTAGCGACGGGCGCAATCGCTGGCAGCAAGACATGGCTGCGGGCGGCGGAGCGCTCGGTGTTGGATAATCTACGACGCCAGAAGTGGAGGGGGATAGTCCTTTGAGACGCCTATGGCGCGCTTCTCATGATAACGGCTTTTGGGTAAATCCTCCCATTTCTTTCGGGTCATCTCGCCCGGCGACAACCAGCTAGAACAAGCGTAACGTACCCCGGTGTCTAATCCAAAGAGGGGAACAATGCGCTGCCTGCTTAACCACAACTGGACGTATGATCTGAGACATTTCCACGTGTACCGGAAGTGCGAGGCGTGCGGAGCGATACAACGGCATATCTGGAACGAGAAGTCGGTATACACCGTTTGGGAGCCCATTAGGGAACGCACATACATCGAATCAGAACAAAGGCAGATTGTTCAGAAGCGCGTTCCCACACTCGTCCGCCTGGCCCACACTCTGGGGCTATTGCGAACCAGATCAGGCGACAGAACCAGGACTTTGGCACGCTCGACATGATCGGGATCGCGCAAGGGGGAGCGCGGAGTTTGTGAATCACTGCGCTTCGGCGTGAGTAGAATTTTGCTACTAATATTTTCGGGCGGTTTTGCCCATGGCGCGATACAAGCAAAGGCGTAGGTTACGCTCGATACCTCGGCTGGAAAGTTCGGGGTATTAATAGCTCGACCGAAAGGTTCGGGATACTTGCTAGATTGGCATTGCCGTTGCGCAGGAATTAGTTGAAAGATGCTGCCGCAAAATCTCTTTTAGCCGCACCCACCCCGCTTCGGCGGGGTTTTTGTTGCTGATCAGCATTCGCTGTAGCCAGCGCCTTACCACGGCGCAAGATGCAAAGAATGCGTGGGCGCCCCCTCGCCCCCTGCCATTGATTGCTCCAATCTGGCCACCTGTCTGCCCAGGATGTAACTCCTATGGATCATGGGATGTTCACCCCGCGACGGTAATGTGCCGACCTGATTTACTTCCCCGGAAGATTGTGCAAATTGTCACAGTCATTTGCACTGATTCATACCAATGTCCATCAATCAACTGGGCAAACAGGACGAAAGGTTCCAGGTGTCGCCGCTTCCGGCATACGCGCCAGTGATGGGCATGGCAGGACACAACGCCGAGAGACGTCTGGTAATAAGCTCTCGCCTCGCCGACGGCTACCAGGTAAGTGAGATCGGGCTGAAAAATCTGCAGCATGTGTTCACGGTCTGGTTTCCTCGAGCCGTCTATTACGACCTGACTGACGACACTGTGAGAGTCGACATAGTGGTTAGAAGGGGTTGGGCGACTGGCCGAGGCGTATTTGCCACATCCTTCTTGAGGGCCGATGGCTCACTCATAAAGAAGGTGGTGTATGACGAGGACCGATTCGTCGGCAAGGTATGCGAGAACTACGATCAGACCAGAAGTGGATACTTCGGCAAGAAAGACGGGAGCGATTACCGTATTGTCGTCTATGCAACAAAACCCGCGACTGCGGATCGTCGTTGATGACTCCGGTTCAAACGGCTCGCGATCGGAATAGGTGGCGAACTTGACGCCAGGGAACGCGCCCAAGAAACCGGTGATAGCGATGCCCTCGCCTGTCGAGCCGGCCCAGGCGGCTCCGGTGCCACGCCAGGCTCAGAAGCCCCTATCGCCGTCCGACCTGGTCGACAGCTTCATCCGGGAAGCGCTCGTTTGCCGCGCGAGTGACGTGCATCTCGAACCGAACGAGTCCGGACTGTTGGTGCGTTACCGCGTGCACGGCGATCTGCAGAACGTGATGGCGATTTCACCGGACGACAGGGCGCCCGTGATCTCCCGCATCAAGATCATGGCCAAGCTCAACATCGCCGAGCATCGGCTTCCTCAGGACGGCCGGATCCGGCTGCGGCAGAACGGCCACGCCGTGGATGTCCGCGTCTCCACGATGCCCTCGCTCCACGGCGAAAAGGTGGTCCTTCGCCTCCTCGACCTCGACGGCGTCGCGATTCCCCTGGATAACATCGGGCTGCGCGAGGACCATCTCAGGAAGCTGCGCCATCTCATTACGAGGCCCCAGGGCATCATTTTTGTCACGGGGCCGACAGGCAGCGGCAAGACCTCGACAATTTACGCGGCGCTGAACGAGATCAAGACGGAGAAGAACAATATCATCACGATCGAGGACCCGATCGAGTATGAGATACGAGGCGTCACCCAGATTGCGGTTCACGAAAAGATCGGCCTCACGTTCGCGACTTGCCTGCGCTCGGTTCTGCGGCAGGACCCGGACGTGATCCTGGTCGGCGAGGTCCGCGACCAGGAAACCGCTCGGATCGCGATGCAGGCGTCGCTGACCGGTCACCTCGTCTTCGCGACACTCCACACGAACGATGCGCTCGGCGCGATCACCAGGCTGCTGGAAATGGGGATCGCGCCGTATCTCATCGCCTCGTCGCTGAGCGGCATCCTTGCGCAACGACTCGTCCAGGTGCTTTGCCCCGACTGCAAGGTTCCGGCGAGGCACGACGCAAAGATGGTGGCGCGCCTGGGGCGGGCTGCGGCCAGGATGTTCCAGCGTGGCCCCGGGTGCGAGCGCTGCCGCGGGCTCGGGGCGGTGGCGCGGGTGGGCGTCTTCGAGCTCGTCACCATGACGCCCGAGCTTCGCGCGCTCATAGTCAACCAGGCGAGCGAGGCTGAGCTCAGGCATCTCCTGAGCACCACCGACGACCTGCACAGCATGTTCCAGGATGGCCTGGCGAAGGTCATCGACGGCCGTGTGGCTTATGATGAACTCGTACAAACGACAGAGCCGGATCGCAATTGGCTCGGCGGGCAGGAGAGCCAGGCCGCCGCCCAGCCGACGCTCACGCTGCCGTCACTGACCATCGTCCCGTCGAACTGAACTTACCACCGACCTAATCGCCCGCCAATTCGACAGGGAGATCGTGTGGCGTCCCCACGGCGACCCGAGCTAATCCCCACGCTCCGCGCCTGGAGCGAACTGAAGGTGGCGTAGTCCATGATGCTTCATAACAGGCCCAAAGGCCCGCCACAGCCACCTACGGGCCTCCTTGAGGGCGTTCGCAGGCGCATCCTCCGATAGCTGCTTAAGTCCATAGGGATCGTCTAATCCTAATCATTTCCGCATCGCGAAATACTGTACCCATGCCCGGCGAAGCTTACATCAGAGAACTGAGGCGCTGGTCCGCGGAGCGCCGTGCAAAGCGAGCCGCCCAAGGCGCGTCAAGAGTGTTCGACCCGCGAGCGAAGCTCAAGGAGCGGGTAACACAGTGGAATAGCTCGCTATCCCCCGAAGCCCATACACCTCACTACTTCATGGAGCACCTTGTTAGGCAGCTTCGGGCGACGCCACAACAGCTCGGTATCGCTCTACGCGAACTCGGCTGGCGTTGGGACCGTGTATGGCGCAAAGGCCAGCCGTATCGGCACTATTGGGTGCTGCCCAAGGACGTGCATCAGCAATAGCTGACCGCACGACGACCGGCACCCCATGTATGGGCGTGCCGCACTCTAATACCGTGATCCTGCACCGATTTTTCAACGCGGTTTGAAAATTCTGCCCCCTTTGATTCATCCCAACTTCTACCCGTAGGCTCACTGAATTTTCAAACCCCGTTCGTTCCCTCCTCGAGCAGATTGAGTACTGGAAAACCAAGTCCCTCCTTCAGCCGAAAATTTTCTTCGGGACGGGAACGCCAGCAAACTCCTCCTCCCGCATCGGATTTTCTGGCTCCACCCCGATAGCTCTCAAGAAGTGGTACGTCTGCTTGATGCGAAGGCCGGTCCCCACCAGGGCCATGTTCAGCAGCTTTCCCACCGTCTTTGGACCGAAGTAGGTTTCGACTACTTTGTCGGTCAGCTCTGCACGGTTGGTTAGGAAATCGATCAACCTGCTCTCTATAGCGTCAGCGTATTCGACGATCTCCTGCGTAGTGCGGTAGCCATTTGCGAGATGCTCGTACTGATGGCACATCTCGTACGTGTATCGCCCTGTCCTGACAGCATCCATGCACACGTCGGGTCGGTCAAACAGATGATAGACAAGCTGCCTTAACGTTTGCCCCCGACGTTCATCCTGAGGAGTTACCCAATCGAGTTCTTCGTTCGGAATCTGGAGCACAGCCCGTTTGGCGCTGAGGAAGAACGCGCGATATTTCTCCAACAGCTCACTTGCAGGGAGGTCGCGAGGCGCGTCGGCATCGATGCCAAGCGCCCGCTCGAGGGCGGGAACGTCAAATCCGGCGATGGCATGAGCTCCGTCAACTACGATAACGGGAACAACATCAAACCCCAGTTCGCGCAGCTCCTTCTCAACTTCGGGCAGCAATACGTTGCGATCTTCGTACGGAATGTGATTTGACGAAAGATACTCTTTCGTTTGTCCGCAAGCCGTTCACCCAGGATGGGTATAGATGCTTACCTGCACCATGGAAGCATACTCCTCATCTGCGTGCTGAATTGAGTCCGTTACGCGAGAAATCGCGAACGGCGTATCAATCACTCTACGTCACCGCGTTGCTTTCGATTGCGTCTCTCCGTGTCTCCGTTTCCAGACCAGGCGCAATTCCTCGCATTCTGACTCTCTTACGCCGGCCACAACATCGATCCGCCTCGACAGCAACCCCAAAAGTGCCTCAACAGAATAGTTGCCGAGATCCGTACGGCCGACCCGTTTGTGCCTCGCACCTAGAACAATTGCCGAAATCTTCGCTTCGAGAATGGTAGAGAGGCACATCGGACAGGGCTCCATCGGCGTGTACAACGTGGAGCCTGACAGATCGAGTGTTTTCAAACTGGCGCATGCGCTGCGGATGGCATTCACCTCGGCGTGCGCGCTGGGATCCATATCGCGCGACACCGTATTTCCCGCTTGGCCTATCACTTGGCCATTCTGCTGGACGACGAGACAAAATATTGGACGCCCTCCCCTTGCCAACTCACTCTGTGCATTCTGGAGGGCCAAGGCCATGAAAAAGTCATGATCCAACGATTCCAGTCTCGACTCCTTACTCGACATCTGTCTACCGCTGTCGTCTTGCTACTGGATTCGCACGCCCGCGCCCCTCACCACCTTGCCCCACTTCTCATACTCGGCCTTGAGCACGACCGCGAACTGTTCGGGCGTGTCGCCAATGGGTTCGGCGCCCTGAACTGCGAACTGCTTCGCTACTGCATCCCGTTTTAGCACGTCCACGACGTCCCCGTAGATCCTTCGGATCACAGAACGTGGCAACTGCGCTGGACCCAGCACGCCCCACCACGGAGCCACTTCATAGCCCGCCAGCCCGCCCTCCGACACGGTCGGCACCTCTGGCATCACCGGCGAGCGGCGGGTGGTGGTGACTCCGAGCGCCCGCAGCCGCCCGGCCCGCACCTGCGCGAGGGCGGTGGGAACGCCGGTGAACATCATCTGCACTTGCCCTGACATGAC
>DATBLQ010000025.1:0-4254 GCA_036555325.1 Aestuariivirgaceae bacterium
CGATGATTGGTCGAATGTATCCCGACGCTGGCGACCCTGTAGAGAAAGCCGATATTCAGAAAACTATTTCGGCCGTTGCGAATAATGTGCCGGGTGTACTCGAGGAGATGCACCTCACTGAAGCCGAACAAATGGCAACCAGAAGGCGGCTGGGCATCGAGCTGGGCGCTGGGTTCCTTCGACTAGACGGACCTCTTGTCACTCGGCACATGACGGTCTTTGCGACGAAGCTAGGCCTTGCTTTATATTTTGAAGCAGTGGGCAGAGCTCTCCCCGCCACTGGCGCGGTTGTACCTTTTTGGTGGCGAAGTCTCCATACGGAGCGGCTGGTTTGCCTAAGAAATGTAAATCCCCGCTCGATTACCTTTCCCTGGTCGGAAAGCCCGTGATTGTGCTCTTGCTGAACCCCTAAGTCCCTTAGGCGTTATCGTGGGGAAGCGTGGTCCAGGTTGGTTCGATGGCCCACTACACGATCATCCTTTGCCCCTTTTGTAAGCGAGACTATCTCGTGAGTTCGTACATCATAAGGGGGCTGCTGCGCCTTGAATGCCCCAACTGCCACAATGTTTTCGACGTGACTTGGCTCCCACCAAGGACCTCGAAATCCCCAACGGGAAGTCGAAGCCTCATTAGGCGCCGAGCTTTGCCCATCGCAGCGCCAGTTGCTCTGATGCTTGCAATTCCTTCGCCGTGCTGTCCACTCTATTTAGAGGGAGGTCCAGTGCGGCGACTTTGGCGCCGGTGAGGGTGAGGGTGAGAGTGGCCGAGGCGGTGTCGCCGTGGCCGTCGTCGATGGCATAGAGGAAGCTGTCGCGGGCACATAGCTCCAGGAGCCATCGGGGTTGAGGGTCAAGGTGCCAAAGGTGCCGGGAAGCGGCACACCGACATCGCCCCCCGAGCCTACTTGGTTCGCTGAGTAGCGTATGGGATATGCCGATAGGTTTAAGCTCGCCTGAGCAGCACAGGACTGGGATTGGAACTCCGGCTGGGTATGCCACGTTTGGATCGCGAAGGGACATAAGCCCCAGCATTGTGAGGAGCTAGCAGCGTGGCATTCGACGTGAAACTGCTCGAACTATTGCCGATGGCGATTTATGTGACCGACGCCGAGGGCCGTATTACGTACTACAATCAGGCTGCGGCAGACCTTTGGGGCTGCCGCCCCGAACTCAACAACGACAAGTGGTGCGGTTCCTGGCGCCTCTATTGGCCCGATGGCCGACCTCTGCCGCATGACGAATGCCCGATGGCCGTGACATTGAAGACCGGACAGCCGGTGCGGGGCGTGGAGGCTGTTGCGGAAAGACCTGACGGCACCCGCATTTCTTTTGTGCCCTATCCAACTCCCTTACTTGATGACTCGGGCCGGCTTGCCGGCGCGATTAACCTGCTGGTCGATACGACCGAGCGTAATCGCGCCGAGTTGGACCTGCTACGGCTGGCTGCAATTGTCTCGTCCTCGGACGATGCCATCATCAGCAAGACTCTCGAGGGCAAGATTACGTCCTGGAATACCGGTGCAACGCGAATTTTTGGTTACCAACCCGACGAGATGATCGGTCAGTCAATTCTGAAAATCATCCCGACCGATCTCCATGACGAGGAAGCGGACATATTGGCAAAACTACGAAGCGGCGAAAGAGTCGACCACTACGAGACGGTTCGGATCACCAAGGATCGGCAACATATCAATGTCTCGCTCACGGTGTCACCGTTGCGAGACAGATTTGGCCGGATCGTCGGGGCGTCGAAAGTGGCACGCGACATTACTGAACGCAAACGTGCCGAAAAATCACAACATCTATTGATTGACGAACTCAATCACAGAGTGAGGAACACGCTGGCGGTTGTCCAATCGATAGCGGCTCAGACACTGTCTCGCTCTACGCGACCTGCCGATTTCGTGGCGAGTTTCAGCGCTCGTATACAAGCGCTCGCACGGGTCCATACTCTGCTCGCCGAAAGCAGCTGGCGAGGGGCTGATTTGCTCGAATTGATACGCGGCGAGCTGGATGTCGGCCTAGCCTCTCGTGTCTCCTACTCCGGACCCTCCGTCATGCTGGATCCGCGTGTAGCCTCACATTTGGGTATGGTCCTGCACGAGTTGGCGACCAATGCGCGCAAGTATGGTGCGCTGTCGGTTGCTGAAGGAAGCATAGTCATCCGCTGGAACGTGCGCGCAGCCGAGGAGCGAACACTGGTGTTACAATGGAAGGAAAAGGGCAGCCCCAATGTCCGGGCACCAAGGAAACGCGGATTCGGCACCACCCTTATCGAGGAGAGCGTAAAGGCACACGGTGGCCATGCGGCTATTCAATATCTGAAAGATGGGATCATCTGTAGCATTACGCTGCCGCTACCCGAACAGACTGGGACGCCCTGGACTCCGACCGACGCTTTACAGACGCGGATTGACACTCGGGGGGTAAGTGCTTCCAGGGCAGATCTTACTGGCAAGCGTATTTTGGTCGTGGAAGACGAACCGCTCATCTCCATGGAGCTCTCGGGAATATTGACCGATGCAGGTTGTGAGGTCGTCGGGCCCGCTGGAACCTTGGAGAATGCCTCACATCTAATCGAGACGGAGGATTTCGACGCAGCCCTTCTTGACGTCAGTCTCGCAGGCCGCATGGTTGACGATCTCGCAGTAGCACTTACCCGGCAAAATCACCCCTTCGCGTTCGTCACGGGCTACGGGCGGGAAGAGCTTCCACCAGCCTTCAAAGAAGGTCTTGTAGTCGCCAAGCCATTTAACGATGAGCAACTTCTAATGACTGTGCGGCGGTTGATTTTTCCCGGGCCGAGTGTTGTCTCCCTGCGAGAGAAATCGTCCTAGTAAGCCTCGCTCCAAGGCATGGCCGCGGGATCCGGCCGGCGTTGATATTCCGGACGGCGACAGCATGCAGGCCGATGCCTGCGGCCTGAGCTACCCCTACAACAGTAACTCAGAGCTTTTGCTGGAGCGCAAGGACCAGATGAAAAAGCGCGGCGTGCCGTCACCCGATGAATGGGATGCGGTGGCTCTGACGTTTGCCGAGCCTGTGATTGTCGGAAAGCTGGCGCCAATCAAATATCCGGATCACCAGGGATGGATCGTTTAGCTCAAGGAGAACTGCCATGCTCATTCCACTGCCCGATGAAGGGGCATGTTCTTGGTATGTTCCACGTGAGACAAGACTCTTGATTTGGACGCTGCAGCTTGCCTATCGCGATTGAATATAAAATTACGCCCTTTCAATTAGTTAGATAGGACCTTGCATCAATAGCTAATTGAACTATTTATGCTCATTATGATAACTCATGGAGGTGCGACCACGCGACAAATTCGTCTCCAAGTCATGCTGACGAGCGATGAGTTGAAGGCCGTGGAAGGGTGGAGATTCGCACACAGAATGCCAAGCCGCTCATCTGCCGTTCGGGAGCTTTTGAGGCGTGGACTGGTCGCGGAAGGCTTCGCACCTTCCATCGAGGACTCGAAGAATCGGGCCGATTAGCAACGGTGCCACAAGGTCGATGTGTGTGAGGATTAGGGAGTGTACTCATGCAGGTCAACGGCTTTTGCAGTCCTGAAAGGTTCAACACCCTGCAGCAAATCTTTGATGACGTTTGGGCCGAGCTTGAGCGGAGGCAGAACGGTTCCATGCCGGAAGCAGCAGCAATTCGCTCAAGACTAGCCGCCATGGTGATGGACTTGAAGGATGCTCCGGAACTTCATGTCGAACTGGCAAAGCAGGAACTCCTTCAGCGATTGGAGGGGACCAGACAGGGGCCTGCTCTCCTAGCTGAAAACGGTGCCGGTTGAGTTCGCTTGCGTAGGACAGTTGCTACGGAGATTCTGCATAATGCTTGAAGGCTAGGATCGGCCTAGCCGAAGGAGAATCGCTATGGAAATGACAGTCATACGCTTCATCTCCTGTGCAATTTTGACCCTCTCATTTATCGCTGTTCCTGCATCTGCAGCTCAGTTAAAAAGCACCACCCCCCGAACCGTTGCTGAAAGCGCGTTGAGCCCGGATTTCGATAAATTCGCCGGAAGGCTCGCCCCTTATCATAAAGCACTCCATACAGACTGATCGAGCTTTCATTATATTCTTATTCCTTCGCCTCCCGTCGGTTGGCAACAGGATAGCGAATGACGCCAGCGCTCCAACATGATTGTCAAGTTGGGCCCAGACCGCTCCAGGCGGGAGCCAAGCCACGTAGGCCGGCGGGAAGCTCCGGCTGACCTTTCTTTGAGTCTGTACGGTCTTCCTA
>DATBLQ010000058.1:0-4531 GCA_036555325.1 Aestuariivirgaceae bacterium
ATCTCTATCCAAGAAACACCTACTGGACTGCAAGTTTATGGAAGCGACCGCGAAGACCGTGATCAATCCGCCAGCTACAAACAGGGCTGCAACTGGAAGAATTTCCTCCGCGCTAATTGCTGCCATCAATGATTGGCTAGAGAGGGTGAAAGAGAGGTTGACGGCACAGGCGGTGGAAGAGATCCTTAGTAATCTGGACAATCAGACGCGAGAAGATTTCGGGGTTTTGAGTGAACGAAAGAACGCATCGTCGGACATAACGCGTGAAGTATCTGGAGAATTCCTGCGGGAGATTTTTAGCTGGACACGCTTCTCGAAATAAACCTGGTGCTTAAGCCCATATGCTGAATGTCTGCATTGGGTCCCATAGCGGACATTTGCCAGACAAACCTGGCTGAAACTAAAGCCACACTGCATTCATTCACCCATTGCGAATGGAGCCGACCCCTGTATCGAAGCGCGTTCGTGACGGTCGCCATGGTCGTAAAAATCTCACTCACGACAGAAGCATGGCTCGCTAGTATGCCAGATGAACTCGATGTTGACGCCTTCGCCGTGAATGTCGTCACCTTCGACGATCACATCACCAAGATTGATGCCGATCCGGAATGTCAGCCGGTGATCTATACTCAATTCGGCATTGCGTTCGATTTTTGGCGCGCTGAATATTGATGGCGCAGCGCACGACATCGACAACGCTGCGGAACTCGACCAGCAACCCATCCCCCATGGTTTTGATCAGCCGGCCGTGATGTTCTATGATCCTCGGCGCGAAGATCTCCTGCACGTCGGCTTGAAAACGTGCGCGCGTTCCTTCTTCATTGACGTGCCTGAGGTGGCCATAGCCGGCGACATCGGCAATCAATACAGCAGCGAGCCTGCGCTCTATGGCCTAGCTCCCATGTGTCGGAAGACTAACGGTCTCGCATACAGGAATCCACTGTCCGAAAAGGATCAGAATCCAGGTTTTGGCCTGAGGACGGGCGAAATCGGAAATTGGCACTGAACAGACATGCCGAGTGCCCCTGCGAATATCTATTATCTAAGCGGTCATTGGCCCAGACTGGACCACTTTGTAAAAAATTTCTGAACGCTTACCGCATCTCTTGCTGCTCTTGTGGTGGCACTTGCAAACCTGCCTTGCGTAAACCGTCCATTAGGAATTCCAATAGTTCGCCGGAGAACCGTCGCCTAACAAACCAGGCGCGCGGGTCATTGGCGAACTCAGGCCAAAGCTGCAGAATGTGGTCAAGCGTGGCTTTTGCCTTCTTCGTGTCACCGAGTTGGCCATACACCGCCGCCAAGCCCGCTTGTATTCCTTGATTGTTCGGCACGTTCATTTTCCGTTGCACCCCCAGCGCCTCGCGGTATTCACCCTTGCGGTAGTGATCAAGAAAGAACGCGAAGTTCACCCAATCTTGGTGCAGCGGATTTAGGACAACAGCCTTTTCGACGAGAGCCTTGCCCCGTTCCCATCGACCCGAATATATCATCCAGAGGCCTAAGTCGGAGAGTATGAAAGCATTGTTGGGGTTGAGTGCGATGGCCCGCTCGGCCGCATCATAGAACACGTCGAGATCCTTTTCGCTCACATAGAGAATTAAGGCTTCCACATAGTGAGCCCATTGTTCTTGGGGATCGAGCTCGAGGGCTTTCTTGGTTGCGGCAAGCGCGCGCTCGATGGGCTCGGGGCGAAGGTTCCAGCGGTATTTGTATTCTTCGAAATACATTTGTCCCAAATGCGCCCATGCCAGGGCGTAATTTGCGGTAGGTCCCGCAATGGCACGCTCGAGGCAGTCACGCGCCTGCGCATGCGCCTCGGGCTTGAAGCTGTCATAAATCCAGATGGAGAACAGGACGCACTCATAGGCCGCTAAATTGTTGGGTCGCTTCTCACGCAGCGCCTCTTGTATCTTCGGTTTAGTCAGGGAAGCATCAGGTGAACCAACGAGTCCTACTATCCGCTCGGTGATCTCGTCCTGCACGGCGAATACGTTGGAGGCCGTGAGGTCGCGATCGTACGATTGTGACCATAACTGGCCGCCATCTTTGGCATCGAGCAACTTGGCAGTAACGCGCAGTTGGTCCTGTGAGCGCCTTACACTGCCAACTAGGACATAGTGGGCTCCAAGCTTGCGCCTGACCTCCCTTGGGTCGATCATGCTGCCGGTGAACTGGCCAGTGGATTCGCGTGCGAACACCAGCAGATCGGAAAACCTGGAAAGTGCGGTAATGATGTCTTCCGTTAAACCGACACTGAAATAGACGTCGCTTGGGTCGCTGCTCAGGTTGGTAAACGGGAGCACGGCGATCGACGGCCCGCTCGGTAGGGCAAGGATCGGATCTGCTGACGTACGTATCCAATACCAGGCAGTTGCTCCGCTGATTGCGGCGAGCATGAGTAGCACTACGACAATGGCGGTTAGATTTGGCCGGTGCTTGGCAACTGTGGAACGTGTTGGGTGCGCACCGTCGAGGCGTGCGCAGTAAATGCGCACCGGTTTAGCGATGTTCTTGACAGGCTGTTCGCCGAGAAAGTCAAAACCAAGATCGAGTTTGCCGACGACCTCCTCATAGACCTTCCCAGAGACGCAGATGCTTCCGGGTTTAGCCAGCTGCTGCAGCCGGGCTGCGATGTTAACGCCCTCGCCATGGCGATCTTCACCCTCGATAATCACATCACCAAGGTTGATTCCAATGCGAACATCGATACGGCGACCGTCGGCAACGTCTTTGTTGCGCTCCGCCATCTCCCGCTGCAATACGACTGCGCACTCCATGGCGTCGACAACGCTGGCAAATTCGACCAGCAAACCGTCGCCCATCAACTTGAAAATGTGACCGTGATGCTTCTCGATCTCCGGTTCGAACAGCTCTTTGCGATGGACCCGCAGACGTTCGAACGTACCCGCTTCGTCCTGCTCCATGAGCCGGCTGTAACCGACCACGTCGGCGGCAAGAATGGCGGCAAGTTTGCGTTCCATAGCCTGATTGGCGACCAATGCCAGACTACACATGCTACGACCGATAAGCTCGGAAAAACAGCGTGCGCAACTTCAGCGGCATCCACCCGGCTCCATTGCTGGATTGACCGGATCGCTATTTTGCTGTTCGATTGTCCGCTTATGATGCTGTGGACGGCTCCTCCACCGGCACGGCAGTGCCATAGATGTGGGTGCTGTTAAGGCTCCCAGGATTAGGAGGAGCTAATCATGCAGACGGTCACGACAATCGGTCTCGACATCGCGAAGTCGGTTTTTCAGGTCCATGGCATCGACGCGACAGGGCAAGTGGCCATCCGCCGCCGGCTGAAGCGGCGCTACGTCCTGGCGTTCTTCCAGAAGCTGCGGCCCTAAGGTTGCCAGTGCGACGATAAATGGGGGCGTCGCCTTGGTTCGGCGCAGCGAATGGGTGCCGAAAACGCTAGGGTCCAGTCCGATAACCGCGACCCATTGCGATACCAGTCGCGCATATTGCGGGTCGACAGGCAGTTTTTTGGTTTGCGACGACTGGTGAACAGGAAATCGCCAGGCTTCTTGCCGGCAAATCTGATGTAATCATCGATCGCCTGGCGAGTCTGCTCGGTTAGCTCGAATCTGACGGGATGACCAGTTTTCCTTTGCCGTACAGTTGCGCGGTCGACAGCCAATCCGTTTGGGGCAACATCCTCGACCTTCAGGTTGACGACATCACAGCCCCGGAGCTTGCTGTCAATGGCGACATTAAACATTGCAAGGTCGCGAACTTGACCGTTGACTTGTAGCATAGTCCGGATTGACCAGACGTGCTTCGTTCGCAGTGGCGGCTTCGCTCCTAGCAGTCGGCCCTTGTTCCACGGTCTTTGGGGATTTGGTATACTTTCAGTTTGCATGGGTTTTCTCCTCTCAAATAGAGGAAAACAGACATTCGTGGGGCGCTCGAAGCGAGTCAGCTTTTGACCCTAAGCAGTCATTAGACCCGATAGACTCCGAGATAGCGTGCTAATAGAGTTGACAGCTTTGGCTACGCATTTCGCGCGACTACCAAATGCGGCCTTGGCCCACTTTGCCGCTCAACCCCGAACGAATGCCACCTCTCAACCCTGAACGAATGCCGCCCCCTTCCCCTGCAACCGCAGCACCAGTCCGTGAAATGCCGAGGCCAGAAACTGAAGTACCGGCCGTCGTGGCATCAAGGGAACCTTGGGGCACCTGTGTCGTCTGCGCGGCAGCGCTTATTGATGTTTCGACAATCGCCCTGTCATCAAGCCACGGAGCGAGCTTTTGAGGTGCGCCGAGCAAACTTTCGGTTACATCAGGAATTGCATTGATAATTCCAACAGGAAGTTCAGCGACTCGGCCCTCGATGGCGGTTAGCTTCGCAAACGCTTTTGCCGGTTCTGCCGCAGACTTCCGAACAGCGATGACGAGGTTGGCTTTGTGCGTGACCACAGGCGAAACTCCGTTCAGCCTGTCCTGCCGTTGCTCTAATGTGACCACTTGGATTTCCGGCGGCTTTTTGGTTGCGGCAATATTGATGATCCCCCGCCCCA
>DATBLQ010000072.1:0-24939 GCA_036555325.1 Aestuariivirgaceae bacterium
GAGGCGCACGTGCTGGGCGGGTGTCGCCTCCAACAGTCGCCCACCGATGCGCACCGTACCGCTGCTGCGCGGTCGTCTGGTTACAAGTTGAACTGTGCGATGCCGCCCTCCGGGTTGCCGCGTTCGGATTGAAGCGGGCTCTCAAAATGAGATCGAGCAGCTTCAGCTCTAGCATCTCGGCGGAAATGAGCCAATTCAGACGAAGCAGTTTGCAGCCATATTCCTGAACCAATAATTCAGTCATAAAAGACTTCAATCAAAATATAGATTTATAGTCCTATATGATAAAAATCCGAAGTCAAGGCAACTCTTCAGAAGCCGCCTCCCCCACTTGCCATTGCCTCGCCCCCCTCTTCCCGCTATAAGCACCGCCGCGGGCGCCGGTCACCCCTGGAGGAAGGCCCGCTTGAGGCAATGGAGCCGCTTGGCTCCATTTCGTTTTGACCAAAGGCATCTTGAGAAGCCTTAGAGGAGTTCCGCCATGGCTAAATCCGTTTCCTTGAAGGCCGAGGCGCGCGACGGGTCAGGCAAGGGGGCCGCCCGGGCTGTGCGCCGGCAGGGCCTTGTCCCCGCTGTCGTCTATGGCGACAAGAAGAACCCGCAGCTCGTTTCGCTAAAGTACCGGGACATTCTCCCACATGTCAGCACCGGTCGCTTCACCGCCACCCTCGTCGATCTCGATGTTGGCGGCGAGACTGTGCGTGTCATTCCACGCGATGTTCAGTTCGAGCCGGTGCGTGATTTCATCATCCACGTGGATTTCCTCCGCCTTGGAAAGGACGCCAGAATCCGCGTTGAAGTGCCGGTGCACTTCCGCAACCACGAGGCCTCCCCTGGCCTGAAGGCCGGCGGCGTGCTCAACATTGTGCGCCACGAGATCGAATTTTTCTGCCCCGCCGAAAACATCCCGGAAGAAGTCGTCGTCGATCTCACCGGCCTTCACATCGGTCAATCGGTGCATGCCTCGCAAGTCAAGCTGCCCGAGGGTGCCACGCCGACCATCACCGAGCGCGACTTCACCATAGCAACCATCGCCGCTGCGGCGGCGATACCGGTCGAAGAGGAAATCGAGGCGGCTCCCGCGGCAGCCGAGGTTCCTGCCATTGCGCAGAAGGCGCAAGTCGAGACTGCTGCAGCCGCCCCCGCCGCTCCTGGCAAGGAAGCTGCACCATCCGCCGCAGCACCGGCGGCTCCCAAGAAGGAAGCCGCCCCCGCAAAGAAGGAACCGGGCGAAAAGAAGAAGTAACCGCCGCCCGGCTCTGCCGGCAAGGAAACCTCGCTCATGCTGCTCTTCGTCGGCCTTGGCAATCCCGGGCCGCAATACGCATCGAACCGCCACAACATCGGCTTCTTGGCGGTAGAAGAAATTTGCCTCCGCCATGGCTTCTCCCCGTGGCGTCGCAAGTTTCAAGGCACTGTGTCCGAGGGAACGCTTGCCACGAAGAAAATTATCGCGCTGAAGCCTATGACCTACATGAACGACTCTGGGCGCAGCGTCGGCCAGGCCCTGCGATTTTTTCAAGTCCGGCCGTCCGATCTGTTCGTCTTTCACGATGAGCTCGATCTCCTTGCCGGAAAGGTGCGCGTGAAAACCGGTGGCGGCACCGCCGGCCACAATGGCATTCGCTCGATCGATGCCCATATCGGCAGTGGGTTCCATCGTGTGCGCATCGGCATTGGCCATCCGGGCGAGCGCGACCGCGTTCACTCTCACGTGCTCAGCGACTTCGCCAAGGCGGATCGCGACTGGGTAGTTCCCCTGCTGCAGGCGATCGCCGAGAACGCGCCTCTCCTCGCCTCAGGCGACGAGGCGAGCTTTCAGAACAAGGTACATCTGGCGCTCAATCCTGTGATCAAGCAGCAGGAGAAGAAAAGCGGAGTCCCCGACTGATGGGATTCAGATGTGGTATTGTCGGACTTCCGAACGTCGGCAAGTCTACCCTGTTCAACGCCCTCACCCAAACGGCCGCGGCGCAGGCAGCCAACTATCCCTTTTGCACTATAGAGCCCAATATCGGCGATGTCGGTGTCCCCGACGAGCGGCTTGAAAATCTTGCCCGCATCGCCGGCAGCGCCGAGATCGTCCCCACCCGTTTGACCTTTGTCGATATTGCCGGCCTCGTGCGCGGTGCCTCACAGGGCGAAGGCCTCGGAAACCAGTTCCTGGCCAACATTCGCGAGGTCGACGCCGTTGCCCATGTGGTGCGCTGCTTTGAGGATGACGATGTGATCCACATCGAAGGGCGCGTCGATCCCATCGCGGATATCGAAACCGTTGAAACCGAACTGATGCTCGCCGATCTGGAAAGTCTTGAGAAACGAGCAATCAATCTGGAAAAACGCGTCCGCGGCGGCGACAAGGAAGCAAAAGAACCCCTGGAACTGATCATGCCGCCGCTCGAGCTCTTGCGCAGCGGCAGACCGGCACGGCACACGCAGTTTAAACCCGATGAGCGGAAGTCATTTGAAGCCCTTGGGTTATTGACGTCGAAACCCGTGCTTTACGTCTGTAACGTCGATGAGGAATTTGCCGACAAGGGCAATGCCTTTTCCGCCATGGTTTTCGACCATGCGCGCCGGGAAGGGTCCAAGGCAGTTGTTGTCTCGGCCAAGATCGAAAGCGAGATTGCGGTCCTGTCCTTGCCTGAACAGAAGGAATACCTCGCCGCCCACGGCCTCGTCGAACCTGGTCTGAACCGCGTCATCCGCGCCGGCTACGATCTCCTGCACCTCGTCACTTTTTTCACCGCCGGCCCCAAGCAGGCGCGCGCCTGGACGGTCACGCGCGGGGCCAGGGCTCCCGAGGCCGCCGGCGTCATCCACACCGACTTCGAAAGAGGTTTCATTCGTGCCGAAACCATCGCCTACGAAGACTATGTTGCCTTGGGCGGAGAGGCCGGCGCTCGCGACAGCGGCAAGCTCAGGCTCGAGGGCAAGGACTACGTGGTAGCCGACGGCGATGTCATATTCTTCCGCTTTGCCACTTGACTGGCAGGAGCGCCAACAACCGTGTCAGACCTCTCCCTTTGGGGCTTCGTCAGAAAAAGCGTCGAGCGGAATTTTCAGGTAGCGCCGGCCATTTTTCTCAGGATCCGGCAATCGTCCGCCTCGAATATTCACCTGCAAGGCGTGAAGGATGAGGTCCGGCAGCGGGAGTTCACGATCCTTCCTGCGGCGCAAAGCAATGAACTCCTCTTCCGATTTTGTTTTTCTGAGATCGATATTCTCAAGCCGTTGTTGAATCACCGTACTTTCAAACCGAACGTCCCGTCCGCTAGGGGGGTAGTCATGACCGGTAAACAAACGCGTCCCTTCCGGCAGTTCCAGGATGCGTTGGATGCTCCTCCACAGAGTGCTCGGGCTGCCGCCCGGAAAATCTGCCCGGGCGGTCCCAACATCCGGCATGAACAGCGTGTCGTGAATGAAAGCGGCATCGCCCATCACATAGGCGATCGATGCGAGCGTATGCCCGGGCGTCAGCCAGACTTCGACCTCGAGTTCACCGATGTTGAATTTCCCCTCATCGGCAAACAGCTTGTCCCACTGCGACCCATCCGTCGGGAAGTCGTTCGCTAAGTTGTAGATCCCTTTCCACAGCCTTTGAACGTCTCTCACCCGCTCGCCAATTCCCGTTTGGGCGCCCGTCTTTGTCTTCAGGTAGCCGGCGGCCGAAAGGTGGTCGGCATGCGGATGAGTGTCGAGAATCCATTGCAGCTCGAGTCGCCCCTCCTCGATATGCTGAAGAAGCCGGTCCGCAGATGTTGTCGTGATCGTGCCGGAATTGGGTTCGAAATTAAGAACCGGGTCTACGATTGCGCAACGCCTTGTGTCCGGGTCCGAAACCACATATTGGATGCTCGACGTGCGCTTCTCGAACAATCCGGCGACAATTGGCCGTTGGAGACGCGAAAGCGAATTCTTGCCCGCTGCCATTGATCCTCCTGCAGGCCGTTTGCCGGCTGGGTGCTGCAAGCTTGCGTCGATAGAGATTGGTGGTATCGGTCTCGAAAATTGATCAAGCTTAGCAGAAACATCCGTTGCCCCATAGAACCGCTCTCGCAACCGCGGCCGCCCGTCGTTTCGGCAGGCAAATCTCCACTGCGGTCCGCTAGTTCATTGCCTCCCCTTCCCTGACCGGACAAATGATCGTAATAGCCAGTCATGGCCGACAAGGCGAAAATCACTCACCACGTCGCCAGCGGCGCTGGCCGACTGCGTCATGTCTTCGTGCGCGATCTGGAAATAATTGCTCTGCTCGGCGTGCATGAGCACGAAAAGGCAAGAGCCCAACGCATCATAGTCAATATTGATTTGTCGGTGCGCGAGAACTCCAGCAGGACGGAAGACGCCATCAAGAACGTTGTGAGCTACGAGGTGGTGGTGCGTCGCGTCGAACAAATTGTGGCACAGGGCCACGTCCATCTGGTGGAAACGCTGGCCGAGCGGATCGCGGATGCCTGTTTGGCTGATGAACGAGTGCTGGCTGCCAGAGTCCGCATCGAAAAACCCGACATTATTCCAAATGCCCGCAGTGTGGGAGTTGAGATCGAACGGATTCGCTAGACTGGCCCCAGAATGCAAATTCCGCTGGACTAGGAGAGCACTGAGGCCCATTTGACAAGTGCGATGGCAAACGAAACGGAAATCTCCGCCCTCGATGAGGCCCCCAGCGAATCGCTGGGATCAGGGCCTGACGTCATTCGGCGCATTATCAAAAGTCTGCCCAATCGCCCGGGCGTCTACCGGATGCTCGATGCCAAGGGCGAGGTGATTTACGTCGGCAAGGCACGCAGTCTGAAGAACCGCGTCATGAATTACACGCGGCTCGGCGGCCACACGAATCGCATAGCAGCCATGATTGCTCTCACCTGCAACATGGAATTTGTCACCACCGAAAACGAACCCGAAGCCCTGCTGCTCGAGGCCAACTTGATAAAGAAGCACAAGCCTCGGTTCAATGTCGTACTGCGCGACGACAAATCGTTCCCTTACATTCTTATCGCCCGTGATCACCGCGTGCCGCAGCTCACCAAGCATCGTGGAGCGCGTTCGCGGCGTGGAAACTACTACGGGCCGTTTGCCTCCGCCGGTGCCGTAAATCGCACGATCAACGCGCTGCAGAAGGGGTTTCTCTTGCGATCATGCAGCGACCCCGTCTTTGAAAATCGCACTCGTCCCTGTTTGCTGTACCAGATCAAGCGCTGTTCGGCCCCGTGCACTGGCGAAATCGACCAGGCTAGTTACGAGGCCCTCGTCACCGAAGCCGAGGACTTTCTGCAAGGCAAGAGCAGTGCGCTGAAGGCCAGGCTCGCACTCCAGATGCAGGAAGCGTCCGACCGGCTCGATTTCGAACTTGCCGCGCGCTATCGCGATCGCGTTGCGGCAATGAGCTTCATCTCCTCCGAACAAGGCATCAATCCTGGAACCGTTGACGCGGCGGACGTTTTCGCCATCGTTCAGCAGGGCGGCCAGACTTGTGTGCAGGTGTTTTTCTTCCGCTCCGGACAGAACTGGGGAAACCGCGCATATTTTCCGCGCGCCGACAAGACGCTGTCCGAGCCGGAGATCCTCGCCTCCTTCCTGGCGCAGTTCTACGATGACAAGCCGATACCACCGCTTATTCTGCTGTCGCACACAGTGGAGGAACAAGAGCTTCTTGAAGAAGCCTTTTGCACCCGCCTTGGCCGCAAGCTTGAGATCATGGTGCCTCAACGGGGCGAAAAACGCGCCCTTGTCGATCACGCCCTGAACAACGCGCGCGAGGCGCTTGCTCGTAAGATGGCGGAATCTCAGTCTCAGTCAAGATTGCTCGAGGGCGTGGCGAGGGTTTTCAATCTCGACGCCAAGCCGCGTCGCATCGAGGTCTTCGACAACTCACACATCCAGGGTGCCCAGCCCGTTGGTGCAATGATCGTGGCCGGGCCGGAAGGTTTCATCAAGTCGCAATACCGCAGATTCAATCTTCGCAGTCCCGCCGGCGCCGAAGGCGATGATTTCGGCATGATGCGGGAAATGCTGACCCGCCGCTATACGAGGCTGCTCAAGGAGGAAGCCGAAGGCGGACCGCGCGGGGATGACGATCTCCAATTGCGCCCCGACTTGATTCTAATCGATGGCGGCCAGGGCCAGGTCTCGGCCGCCAGATCGGTTCTCGAGGATTTGGGCATTCATGGAATCCCGCTGGCGGGCATAGCCAAGGGGGTAGATCGTGAAGCAGGCCGCGAGCACATTTATGTGCTTGAAAAACCTCCTTTTATGCTCGAGGCACGCGACCCGGTTCTCTATTATATTCAGAGAATTAGAGACGAAGCCCACCGATTTGCCATAGGTGGCCATCGGGCTAGACGATCGAAATCGATTGGTGTTAACCCTCTAGACGAGATTCCGGGCATAGGTCCTGGGCGCAAAAAGGCTTTGCTTATGGCGTTCGGTTCGGCGAAATCCGTGGCGCGCGCGAGCGTGGCGGATCTGGAGAAGGTCGAAGGCATCAGCCGGCAGCTCGCTCTGGTCATTTATGATTTCTTCCATGAGGGAGGAAACAGATAGTGTCTGCAAGAGAACAAACATCGAGCCTCACCCATCCGATGATCTTGAGTTTGCCGAACATTCTCACCTACGGGCGCATTCTTGCGGTTCCGGTGGTGACGGGGTGCATCCTGTGGCGCGGCGATAATGCCCGTTGGCTGGCACTGCTCGTTTTCATTGTCGCGGCCTTGACAGATTTTCTCGACGGTTATCTAGCTCGCCGATGGAAGCAGCAGTCATCTTTGGGCCGCATGCTCGATCCCATCGCTGATAAGCTTCTCGTCGCGACAACGCTCCTGGCGCTGGCAGGTGATCAAACCATCTACGGAATGCACACCTGGGCCGGTGTCATAATCATCTGTCGCGAAGTACTGGTATCGGGTCTGCGCGAGTTCTTGGCCGAACTGCAGGTTTCGGTGCCGGTAACGCAGCTGGCGAAAAAGAAAACCGGGCTGCAGCTCGTTGCCATCGGCTTCCTCATTGCCGGCCCGGCCGGCGACAAGCTGTTTTCCTACACGACTTGGATTGGTCTTTCAGGCCTGTGGATCGCCGCCGGCCTCACCTTATACACGGGCTACGACTACTTCCGCGCCGGTCTCGCCCACGTCGTTGATGAAAGGCAGCAATGAGGATTCTCTATTTCGCCTGGGTAAGACAACGCGTCGGCTTAGGCGAAGAGACCGTCGATCTACCTGCCAACATCACCACCGTCGCCAAGCTTGTCGACTGGCTGAAAGCCCGCGATGAGGTCTACGCCAACGCTTTTGCCGATCTCCGCGTCATCCGTGCCGCCGTCAACAAGACCCTGGTTCCCCTCGACACCCCGCTTGCGGGCGCAAAGGAAGTGGCTTTCTTCCCGCCCGTTACCGGCGGCTGATAACCCTGCGCGCTAGGCCGCGGCCTTCTTCGGCTGAACCTCGGCGAGGTAGTCGTTGCGCAATGTCTTGGTGATCTCCCCGACCTCGAAGCGATAGGGTCCGATCTCGGACACTGGCGTCACCTCGGCGGCGGTGCCGACGATGAAACATTGCTCGAAACCCGCCATTTCTTCCGGCATGATCACCCGTTCGATCACTTGGATCTGCCGTTGCTGCGCCAGCCCTATGACCGTTCGCCGCGTTATTCCGTCAAGGAAGCAATCGGGAATTGGCGTGTGCAATTCGCCGTTTTGCACGAAGAATATGTTTGCTCCGGTGCACTCTGCGACCTGTCCACGCCAGTCGAGCATCAGCGCGTCAGCATAGCCTTTGCGCTCAGCGGTATGTTTTGACAGCGTGCAGATCATGTACAAGCCGACCGCTTTCGCCTTGGCCGGCGCGGTGCGCGGATCGGGCCTCCGCCAGTCTGCAATGTCGAGGCGTAAGCCTTTCATAACCTGTGCAGGATCGAAATAGGCTGGCCACTCCCACACCGCGATCGCCACGTTGATTTTCGCCGACTGCGCCGAGACTCCCATCATCTCCGATCCTCGCCATGCGATCGGTCGCACATAGGCATCGCTGAACCCCTGTTTCCGCAAAGTTGCTCGACAGGCCTCGTCGATCTCGGCCACGGAGAATGGGATTTTCATATCGAGCATGTCCGCCGACATGAACAGCCGCTCGGTGTGATCCCTTAGTCTAAAAATCTCGCCGCCATAGGCCCGTTCGCCCTCAAAAACCGCGCTGGCATAGTGCAGCGCATGCGTAAGAACGTGCACCTTTGCATCCTGCCACGGCACGAACTCGCCGTTGAGCCAGATAACGCCCTCCCGTTTGTCAAAGGGCACGACTGCCATGGTGTTGAACCTCCACGCCTGAGTGATAAACAACTCGCCGGAAATATAATTCTACAAACCCTTGCAATTCTGTAATGGATTGCTAAAAATATGTCAACATGGTTGACATAAATCTTCGCTCCACCCGGCCGCAAGACGAGCATCTTGTCGAGCTGATTGAGCTTTTGTTTTTCGCTTACCGTGACTTTACCGGCGACCCCGATCACATCCTGGGCGAGATCGGCTTTGGTCGCGCCCACCATCGGGTTGTTCATTTTGTCGGCCGCAGTCCGGGGATGCGGGTAGCGGAACTATTGGATATTCTCAAGATCACCAAACAGTCGCTCGGCCGCGTGCTGCGCGAGCTTATTGAGAAAGGTTATGTCGTGCAGGAAGAAGGCTCCCTTGATCGGCGCCAGCGGCTGCTTTATCTCACGCCTCGGGGAGAGGATCTGCATCGACAGCTCATATCGCCGCAATTGAACCGGATAGAACGCGCTGTCGTGCGATCCGGCGGCCGCGAAAAAACATTCAGGGACGCGCTGCTGGCGATGATTGATCCTGAGGGCCGCGAACAGCTGAAGACATTGCTGGCGAGGGTAAGAGCTTCCGGTCAGGAGAACCGTTGAATGCCGAATATTAGCGATACGGCTCCGCACATACTGGTCATTGACGATGACCGCCGCATTCGCGAGCTTCTCGCCTCCTATCTCGCCAACCACGGCCTGCGTGTCACGGCTGCCGCCAACACGCGCGAGGCTCGCGAAAGAATGCGTGGCCTGGCCTTCGATCTCATCGTCCTCGACATCATGATGGCTGGAGAGAGCGGTATCGACTTAGCTCGCTCCATACGCAATGAGAAAAATCGGATTCCAATTCTCATGCTGTCCGCACTAGGTGAAATACCCGATCGGGTGAACGGGCTTCAGGCGGGCGGCGACGACTACCTCCCGAAGCCATTTGAACCTATGGAGCTTTTGCTGCGCATACGGAGCATTTTGCGTCGCACCAGCCAGTCTCAGGTCGGCGGCGAAGTCCGCTTCGGGACATGCACATTCCATGTGAATCGCGGCGAGCTCCGCCGTAACGGTCAAGTTGTGAGACTGACCACGCGTGAGCGCGAGCTGATGCGACTCTTCGTCGAACGTGCCGGCCAGGCTATTGCCAGAAATGAACTCATGCAGGCGAGCACTGATGAACATGCGCGCACCATCGATGTCCAGATCAATCGGTTGCGGCGAAAAATAGAGGCTGATCCCACTTCGCCGGTCTATTTGCAAACAATTCGCGGCGCCGGCTATACGCTTTACCTCGATTAGAGGAGCCTTGTCAGATGACCAGCATCGCCGAGCATTCGAAGGACAACCCTCCCCGGCGCAGCCTTCACTGGCGTTTCAATCGTTTTCTTGAGCGGCATCTGCCCGACCGGCTTTACCAGCGGTCGCTTATCATCGTCATCGCCCCCATGGTCATTCTGCAGGCGATCATGGCCTTCATCGTTATGGAGCGCCATTGGGACAATGTCACGAGAGCACTGGCGAAAACAGTCGCTCGTGAAATCGCGTTCGTTGCCGCGCTCTACGAAGCCTCGCCGAAAACACCCAATGCCACTGAGCATCTTCTCAGGACCGCCAACCAGACGCTTGATGTGATCTTCTCGCTTGAGCGTCCGGCAGATTTGCCTGCACCGAAATCGAAACCGTTGTTTTCCCTCGTCGACAGCAAGCTCACAAAGTATCTTGAACAGCGCATAGACCTTCCAATCTCTGTCGATACGCGCAGCAGCCCTGGCTACATCGACGTGCGGATCGAGCTCGAGAAGGATCTCGTCCTTCGCATGCTCGCCAAAGTAGAACGCGCAGCCGCATCCAGCACTCCTATTTTCCTCACCTGGCTTGTCGGCTCCTCCCTGGTTCTCATCGCCGTCGCCATCCTGTTTCTGCGAAAGCAGATCAAGCCAATTCAGGAGCTTGCCAGCGCCGCCCATGGTTTCGGCACGGGACGCGAGGTGAACAATTTCCGGCCGCGTGGCGCTCGCGAGGTGAAAGAGGCCGCCACTGCCTTCATCAACATGAAGGAGCGCATCGAAAAACACGTTGAGCAGCGAACCGCGATGCTGGCGGGCGTTTCGCACGATATCGGAACAGTTTTGACCCGTCTGAAACTTCAGCTGGTGCTGCTCGAACGCAACCCTAAGCTTCGCTCGTTCAAGAAAGACGTAGATGAGATGCAGCGCATGCTGGAGGGCTATATGGCTTTTGCCCGCGGTGATGATGGCGAGAAAAGTACCATGACCGATGTCGCCGCAATTTTGCGCGATGTGACCCGCCATGCGAAACGCACCGGCCAATCGATGTCTTTGCGCGCGCCGCACGAGTTAGTGGTGCCGGTCAAGCCCGATGCCTTCAAACGTTGCGTATCTAACCTGGTCACCAATGCGGTCCGCTATTCCGGCAAGGTGAAGGTCGCCGCCAAGCAGTCGGATCACCAGCTATTGATCACCATTGATGATAGCGGGCCTGGCATTCCTCCCGACCGGCGAGAGGACGTGTTCAAGCCCTTTTATCGGCTAGACCATGCCCGCAACCAGAATGAGACCGGCACCGGCCTTGGCTTGTCCATCGCTCGCGATATCGCGCGTGCCCACGGAGGCGACGTCAGACTATCCGATAGCCCCGCGGGAGGCCTGCGCGCCGAGATTCGAATTCCGGTTTAGTTCTCGGCTACATCGGAGTCTACCTGACGCTAGAATAGACGGGCTCCGTTGGGGACGGCTCGTTCGACGGTCGCCAGCACTACTTCCCCCTCTTCGTCCGCGAACCCCAAAGTCAGGACTTCCGAGCGGAACGTGGCGATCTGTTTTGGCGGAAAGTTCACGACGCAGGCAACCTGACGTCCGATCAGCCTGTCCGGTGAATAATGTTTGGCGATCTGTGCCGATGATTTACGCATGCCGATCTCTGGGCCAAAATCGATCTTGAGCCGCAATGAAGGCTTACGAGCTTCCGCAAAGGGTTTTGCCTCCACGACAGTTCCGATCCTGATGTCGATCTTCAGGAAATCATCGAAACTGGCGATTGGTGTTGGATTGCCCATGTTCATG
The DNA here is from genome assembly GCA_036555325.1 of Aestuariivirgaceae bacterium. Lineage (GTDB taxonomy): Bacteria > Pseudomonadota > Alphaproteobacteria > Rhizobiales > Aestuariivirgaceae > DATBLQ01. The sequence continues at coordinate 11,385 of DATBLQ010000072.1, forward strand.
TCTTCTTCCGCTCCTCGAAGAATTGTCTCGCGAAAGCTAGGGTCGCGGACGCAAAGCCACTGGCCACTGCGAACAATGAACCCGCCCTCAAGTTGAGCCGCTCTGCGTCCCGCAATGCCCTGTCGAGCGCCGCCATTGTTCGGGCGAGGCCGGGATCCTCATCTTTGCTCCAGGCCGACAAGACCTTGAGATAAGCCCTGCTCAGCCCAAATCGCCCTAGCCCTTGCCAAGCAGGCTCTGCCTCAACTCGCGCCGCATTCACCATCCAATCGACGGTTTCTGTAACCGATTGAAACAGCCGAAGCCCCTCGCTTCCCTGTGCGAGCGGCCGCATCAGGACACTGGCGATCACCCGTTTGTAAGGTTGCATGATCTCCAGTCGTTTTAGGATGACGTCAAACAACCGGTCGTGCGGACTTCCTTCAGGAGGATACTTCTCGAACAGGAGCACCATCGCCGCATCAATGTCGCGCGCGAAATCCTGCAAGATTGACGCTTTACTGTGGGCATACTGCATGAGCGATACAGGCCTGATGCCCGCCTGAGCGCCGATCGCCCCAAGACCGATCTCATGCCAATCCATGCGCTCGGCCAGGGCGAAAGCTGCCTGGCGGATCCGCAACCTCGTGGCCCGGGCATCATCCATGCCCCTGCCTGCCACAGCAGCCGCTAGCCTGCAAGCTCGCGCGATCGCTTCTCGGCTGCCGTCAACGCCCTCTCGAAGAGCTTCATCATTCCATCGTCGGCCATGAGAATTTGCAGCGCAGCTTGCGTTGTTCCGTTGGGTGAAGTGACATTCTGCCTAAGCGTCCCGGCAGGGAGACCGCTGGTGCGCATGAGCTCGGCGGCCCCGGCAACTGTCGCACGCGCCAGCTGCGCGGCCATCTCCTTCGGCAGCCCAAGCTTTGTTCCCGCCTCGGTCATACATTCGGTGAGATAGAAGACATAGGCCGGACCCGATCCCGACAGCGCCGTTACCGCATCAATCTGACTTTCGCTCTCGACCGTCACCACCTCGCCGACTGCGGAAAGAAGAGCGCCTGCCAGGTCGAGCTGTTCTCGACTGACATTTCGGTTCGCCACCATGGCGGTGATTCCCCGGCCGATGGCGGCGGGCGTATTGGGCATCGTCCGCACGATAGACGCCCGCGCACCGAAGTGCTGTTCGAAGAAAGCAAGGCGCTTGCCGGCGACGATGGACACCACCAGCGGAAGAGAGTCTCTCAGTGCCGCTATTGCAGGCAAGACATCGCCTGCGATTTGTGGCTTGACTGCGATCACCACGACTTGCGCGTCGAAGAGCGTGTTGATCGGCGGGTTGAACGATAGTCCTGACTGTTTGATGAGCGCCCTAACCTCTTTCGGAGGTTCGGGATCAAGAACGGAAACTTTGCTTCGGTCGATTCCCTGCTTCAGCCAGCCCTCCAGCATGGCGCCGCCCATCCTGCCGGCGCCCACCAGCACAAGACGGCCCTTGGGGGGGATTGTCATGCTTCACCTGCGGTCTCCATTAGGCTCGACTGGATTGCTTGTTCGGCAGTCTTGCCGGCCCAGATGACGAACTGAAAGGCGGGAAAATAGCGCTCGCAGGCTTCCAGCGCCAGTCGTAACAGCGTTTCGCATTGCGCTTCCACGATTTCGACACCGCCTGCGAGGATGAGCCCGTTGCGGAACAACAGCGTGCCGTCTGTGCGCCAGATATCGAAATGGCCGAAATAGAGCTGCTCGTTGATCAGCGAAGTCAGTCGCACCACCTCCTCGCGCCGCCCCTGAGGCACCTTGATGTCGAACGTACAAGCAAGATGAAGCCCTTCGAGATCCTCCCGCCAGTTGAGGCAAAGGTGAAGGTCGCTCCACGATCCCTCGACGATCATGTGAACTTCGTCTTCAGCCGGCCGGTCAACCGTCCACTTGTGCGCCGCAGCCACATCCTCGATTTTGTCGAGCGGATTCGCCAACTCCTGGGGATGTGCCCGCACGGCGGTCATGATCACCTCGCTTCCAATGCCGCCGGCTCCGAACTGCCGCGAATCAGCACGAACTCCAACTTGCCGGAGGCGATTCGCCGCTTCAAGCGCAAAGCTCCTAACTCAGTGATTCTCCACACCTATTGCAGGCTTGAGAGTTGACTCAAGGGGAAGCTTTTAAGCTCACACGGTGGGAGGATTGGTGGTTCCCAGACGAGCTTCCAGCTCGGCAATGCGTTGCTGCAGCCGCTCGTTTTCTTCGCGCGCCTTGGCCGCCATCTGCCGGACCGCCTCGAATTCCTCTCGTTGAACGACATCCATCCCGGTCATGGCGCGTTCGATCTGCGAACGGACGAGTGTATCGAATTCCTTTCGCACGCCTTGCGCAGCGCCCGCCGCATTGCTCATGAGCTTGGCGAGTTCGTCGAAAAACCTGGATGACGTCGTTGTCATGGAAATTCCTTTCAGCCGCTGCCCTAAAAACTAAGCAGCTGCGACAATCCTTTCAAGATCTCCAAACGACTTGTCTTGACACATGCAAAACCTTTGCGCTCTCTGCCCAGGATGCTTGTACGCGCCATATTGCCGTTCCCAGAAATCGATCCTGTGGCCTTCACCATCGGCCCCTTTGAGGCGCGCTGGTATGCGCTCGCTTACATCGCGGGGTTAATTCTAGCCTTCTGGTACATGAAGCGATTGGTGCGAAATCCATCCCTTTGGAACGGAACCCCCGCCCCAGCGACCCAGCAGATTGACGATTTGTTTCTCTGGGCCACGCTGGGAGTGATACTCGGCGGCCGTCTCGGTTACGTGTTGTTTTACGATCCCGTCTATTTCGCCGCCCATCCGGCCGATATCTTCAAACTGTGGCAAGGAGGCATGTCGTTTCATGGCGGCTTCTTGGGCGTCATCCTTGCTTGTTTGGCCTTCGCACGCCGGCACAACCTTCGTCTCGACCAGATACTCGACCTGGCGGCCACTTCGGTGCCTTTTGGGCTGGGTCTGGGACGTCTTGCCAATTTTATCAATGGCGAGCTCTATGGCCGCGTTAGTGATGTTCCCTGGGCGATGGTATTCCCCCATGGCGGGCCGCTTCCGCGTCATCCAAGCCAACTCTATGAAGCCTTGCTCGAGGGCGTCGGGCTTTTTCTCATCGGGCGTATTGCCACACATCGTTTGCACGCCCTCGTCCATCCTGGGCGCGTGGCAGGCCTTTTCTCCTTAAGTTACGGCCTGATGCGAATCGCTGTTGAATTTTTCCGTCAGCCAGACGTTCACATTGATCTCTATGCCGGCTTCCTGACGCGCGGGATGATGCTGTCACTGCCCATGATCCTGATCGGCCTCTGGCTCATCTTGAGGTCGCGCCGGACATGATCGGCGAGCCGACACCGCTTGAACTTGATTTGATACGCATGGTGGAAGCGACGGGTCCCATCCCCTTCGATCGCTACATGGCGCTCTGTCTCGGTCACCCTCGCTACGGCTATTACATGTCGCGCGATCCTTTCGGCGCCAGGGGCGATTTCACCACCGCGCCGGAAGTGACCCAGATGTTTGGTGAAATCATCGGCATATGGTGCATGCAATGTTTCGAGCTGATGGGCAAGCCTCAGAAATTTGATCTGATCGAGCTTGGCCCCGGGCGGGGCACCCTCATGGCCGATCTCCTGCGCGCCGCCTGTGCCATGCCGGAATTCGTCAAATCTCTGCGCCTTCGCTTGATTGAGACGAGTCCCGTCCTTCGAGACATGCAAAAGCAGGCTCTGGCGAATGCCGGCACAAGCGCCACATGGCATGACAGTCTTGATGAAGTGGAGCCAGCAGCCACCCTGCTCATCGCCAACGAGTTTTTCGATGCCCTCCCTGTGCTGCTTTTTCAGCGCCTGAAAGATGGCTGGGCGGAGTTCGCCGTCGGACTGCGCGAGGGGAAACTGGCCATCGGCTTGATTCCGGCGTTGCATCCGCTTCCTGCTTGGACGGCCGGCGCCAAGGAGGGTGAGGTGGCTGAAGTGCGGCCCGCCGCAGATAGCTTGGGCATGGCTATCGGGCGCCGGCTTGCGGAGAATTCGGGCGCTGCGCTCATCATCGATTATGGCCACGGCCGCTCTTCGCTCGGTCAGACATTGCAGGCCGTTCGCCGACACCGGCCGGTATCGATCCTGGATCGGCCGGGAGAGAGCGACCTTACGGCTCATGTTGATTTCGACTGCCTTGTCCGGGCCATCACCACCGGCGGCGGCAGGACGCTTCGCCTCATGCCGCAGGGAGATTTCCTGCATCAGATGGGCCTGGCGGTACGTGCCCAAATTTTGTCGCGCAACGCCACAGAGGCGCAAAAAAGCGATATTGCTGCCGCTATGGACAGAGTTGCGGGTCCCAAACAAATGGGGCAAATGTTCCAGATCTTGGCCGCCACTTCCCCCTGGCTTCCATGTCCTCATCCGTTCTCGGTTTGAGCCCACAAAATGATTCAGGCACCCGCGTTGCAGCAAATCGCCAAGGTAAAACATGGCTTCTTTACTCGCGAAGGAGGCTATTCGAAGGGCCTTTTTGCATCGCTGAACTGTGGATACGGTTCGGGCGACGACCGGCAGACGGTCGCTCTCAACCGTGACCTCGTTGCTGCGCGGTTGCATGTCAAGCCCGACGATTTGCTGACCGCCTATCAGCAGCACAGCCCCACTGTAATCTCCGTTGCGCAAAGCTGGTCCCCGCAGGCCGCACCTCGCGCCGATGCCATGGTCACGAGGCAATCGGGTATTGCGCTGGCAGCCCTCACCGCCGATTGCGCTCCCGTGCTGTTCGCCGCGTCGACCGGTGAAGTTGTCGGTATTGCCCACGCGGGCTGGAAAGGCGCTCTCGCCGGCGTGGCCGAGGCAACGCTTAGCGCGATGGAGAGCCTGGGAGTGGATCGTCGCAATGTCGTGGCTGCCATTGGCCCGACAATTTCCGGCGCCGCTTATGAAGTCGGCACCGAATTTCACCATCGCTTCCTTGAAAGCGACCCCGCCAATTCCGCATTTTTCAAGCTTGGCGCCACGGCGGGACACTACATGTTCGACCTTCCCGCCTACCTCGCAGCGCGGCTTCGTCGAAGCGGTCTCAAGACCATTGTCGATCTTGCGCTGTGCACCTATTCCGACGAGCAACGGTTTTTCAGTTACCGGCGCGCCACCCACCGCCGCGAGCAGCAATATGGTCGTTTGATTTCGGCAATCGCAATCGCTCCATGACAAGGCAAATTCAATCCGATGGCACTGCATTTTGACCGGCGCGAGTACCGCGACCGAATCCGCAAGGTAACGGGCGCGCTCGCCCGGCAGAACCTCGACGGTTTGCTCATGTTCAACCAGGAGAGCATGTATTATCTCACTGGCTACGATACATTTGGCTTCTGCTTCTTTCAGTGTCTTTATCTGGGATCGGACGGCAAGCTCGTTCTGTTGACGCGCGCGCCCGACCTGCGCCAGGCGCAGCACACGTCCATCATCGAAGATATACGAATTTGGGCCGATGACGCCGAGGCAAGGCCCGCCGACCATTTGAAGGATCTGATTGTCGATTTGGGCGGCCGCGGCAAGAAGTTCGGAATCGAAACAAACGCCTATGGCCTTACCCATGCCAATGGACGAGCGGTAGAGGAAGCCCTCGCCCAAACCTGCAAACTAGTTGATGCATCCAATCTCGTTAGCCTCGTTCGCCTGGTGAAATCGCCCGCCGAGCTCAAATACGTGCGCCGCGCCGGAAAGCTCGGCGACCTGGCGCTCAAGGCTGCGATCAAAGCCACTAGGTCCGGCGCCGACGAAGGCAAGATACTCGCTGCTCAGCACGCGGCAATTTTTGCTGCGGGCGGCGACTATCCCGGCAACGAATTCATCATCGGCTCAGGTCGCGACGCCCTTCTCTGCCGCTACAAAGCGGGACGCCGCAAGCTCTCGAAACGTGATCAGCTCACTCTCGAATTTGCTGGCGTCTATCGGCATTACCATGCCGCCTTGATGCGCACGCTCATCATTGGCAAGCCGACCGCCCACCATGTCCGCATGGAAAAAGCGGCGCGTGCCGCGTTGACGGCCGTCGAGGCGGTGATGCGCGCCGGCCATACCGCCGGCGAAGTGTTCGATGCCCACGCCCGTGTCATGGATAGCCACGACATGCGGGCTCACCGCATGAATGCCTGCGGATACTCTCTAGGTGCCAAGTTCACCCCAACCTGGATGGATTATCCGATGTTCTACCATGGCAACCGGGTCAAGATTGAAGCAAACCAAGTGTATTTTGCACACATGATCCTCATGGATTCCGACAGCGGCAATGCCTATTGCTTGGGCCGGACCTACATCATTACCGAAGACAAGCCCGAGCCTGTCTCGAAACACTCCTTGGCGATGATCGTGAGATGAATTAGAGATGCCCCGTGTCCTGGAGTAGCTCGCGCATGTCGGGTTTCCCGTCCCGCAGGTCGAACGGGCCTATTGTTGTTTCGAGTGCGGTCCTGCTCGCCTCATTTCTAGTGGCCTGCGGCGGTGCCAAGCTCACCGATTCGGCGATACCCTCTGGAAAGACCGCCCCGCCGATCACGCTTGTCGAGATGAAGGGTATGCCGGCCGACAAGGCACAGATGCTGACGGAGCTCGTCGCCGAAGCAGCTGGCAAACGAGACGTCGCGATCGTTCAGGGCGCTTTTGGCGAGGGTTACCGTCTCGACGGTTCGTTCACTGTCAGTGTCGAGGGAAAAACGGCCACCATCGGTTACCAGTGGACGCTGGCCGACGCGACCGGACACCTGGTGCATTCCATTTCCGGCTCCGAATCCGCTGGTGCCGCCAAGGGCAATCCTTGGGCCGCAGCCGCACCCGAGGTTCTGGGCCGGATTGCGGAAGGGACCGCAAACAACTTGGCATACCGCTTGTCGGAGCTTGGTTACGCAACCCGGGCCGGCAGCAATTAATCTCTTAGGCAGATTTTAGGGCTTTCTCTGTGGACCGCCTTCAAACGAAGGTTGGCAAGTCCGTGGCGCGGTTGTTATAGAGCCAGCCGGCAGGAACCCTCTCCTGGGCGTTTATGGTAAGGGCAGAGACGAAATGAAGCTTGTGGCAGGCAACAGCAATCGGCCGCTTGCCGAAGCCATTGCCGCCTACTTGGGCCTGCCGCTGGCCAAATGCTCCGTCCGCCGATTTGCCGACATGGAGATCTTCGTCGAGATTCTCGAAAATGTCCGTGGCCAGGACGTTTTCATTGTCCAGTCGACGTCTTTCCCTGCCAACGATCATCTCATGGAGCTGCTCATCATCATCGACGCGGCACGGCGCGCCTCGGCGCGCCGCATCACCGCGGTGCTTCCCTACTATGGTTACGCAAGACAGGATCGTAAAGCCAACCCTCGCACACCGATCTCCGCCAAACTCGTCGCCAACATGATCACTCGCGCAGGCGCCGACCGCGTCTTGACGCTCGATCTTCACGCCGGCCAGATCCAGGGCTTTTTCGACATCCCGACCGACAACCTCTTTGCCGCCCCCGTTATGGTGCGCGACATCAAGGAAAAACTCACGCACAATCACCTTGCCGTGGTTTCTCCCGACGTCGGCGGCGTCGTTCGCGCTCGTGCCTTCGCCAATCGCATCGGCGCCCCCCTTGCCATCGTCGACAAGCGACGCGAGCGCGCCGGTGAATCGGAAGTCATGAACATCATCGGCGATGTAGACGACCTTTCTTGTGTTTTGGTCGATGACATCGTCGATTCCGGCGGGACGCTTTGTAATGCCGCCGAGGCGTTGCTCGAAAAGGGAGCGCGTGAGGTCTACGCTTACATCACTCACGGCGTGTTGTCGGGCGGCGCCGTCGCGCGCATTACTGCCTCCAAGCTCAAGGAGCTCGTTATCACTGATTCCATCCAGCCGACCGAGGCGGTGCGCGTTTCGCGCAATATCCGCGTTATTGGCATCGCCACGCTGATTGGCGAAGCGATCGCCCGTACCGCGCGGGAAGAATCGGTTTCGAGCCTGTTTGACTGATCCTGTTCGTCCGCTAGAGTCCAGTTCTGATGGATCTGCGTAACGGTTTTGATATCAAACGCTACATTCGCACGATTCCGGACTATCCGCGTCCCGGGATCATGTTCCGTGACATCACCACTTTGCTGGCCAACATGCACGCCTTTCGCGCCGCGGTCGATGAGCTGGTATGGCCCTTCCTCAACTCCAACATCGACTATGTCGCCGGAATCGAGGCGCGCGGGTTCATTCTGGGTGGCGCCGTTGCCCACGTGCTGGGCCGCGGTTTCATTCCCATCCGCAAGAAGGGGAAGCTTCCCGCCCGCGTTATCGGCCAGGAATATTCCCTTGAGTACGGCGTCGACACCATCGAAATCCACGCCGATGCGATCAAGCCGCGCGATCGGCTGCTTTTGGTGGACGATTTGGTTGCAACGGGGGGCACTGCCATCGCCGCCATCGATCTGATCCGCAGATCTGGTGGCGACATCGTAGCAGCAGCATTTGTGATAGATCTCCCCGATCTGGGCGGCGCAAGGAAACTTCGCGACAAGGGCGTCAAGGTTCACACCCTGGTTTCTTTCGAGGGACATTGATTCAATAGCCGACGCAACTTCTGGAAAAACGCCGATGGCCCACTACCTGGTACGCGCAACACCGCGCAAAGAACATCTCAAGGAGCTCGAAGCGCGCCTGCAACGCGGCGAGTTCATGACTATGCGGCCCTTCGGCTCTGCACTGTCATATTCACTTAAGCGCGCCCGCTATGAACCGGACGGCACGGCCGTATGGGAGGAAGAGGACTATTGTCGGCCGCCTCTAGCCGAAGAGCGAGCCGCGGTACTTGATCATTATTTCGACAATCTCACCGTACGGTCGGTGGAAGAAAGGTCCGGCTGGAAGGAGATCGACCATTTCCCGCCATTGTTTCCCGCATTGATGAAAGAGAAGCCAGGATAAGTGCGCTAACCGGCTAGACGTCGAGTTCCTCGTCTGTCACGAACTCCGCCCGCTCGCTGATGAACTTGAATCGCTCTTCCGGCCGGTTGCCCATCAGCTGTTCGACCACTTTGGCCGTAGTCTTTTTCTCGTCGTCCAGGAGCTGCACCTGAAGAAGTTGCCGCTTGGCCGGATCCATTGTCGTCTCTTTCAGCTGTGCGGGAAGCATTTCGCCAAGCCCCTTGAAGCGCGACACCTCGATCTTGCCCTTGCCGCCGAATTCCTTCCGCGTCAGTTCGTCCTTGTGTTTGTCGTCGCGCGCATAGGCCACCTTCGGCCCCTGCGTCAGGCGATAGAGCGGTGGAACGCCCAGATAGAGATGCCCCTGTTCGATAAGCTGCGGCATTTGGCGGTAGAAGAACGTGATCAATAGCGATGCGATATGTGCGCCATCGACATCGGCATCGGTCATGATGATGATCTTGTCGTAACGCAGCGCCTCTTGCCGGTACGAGGCCCCCACTCCGCAACCGAGCGCCTGCACCAGATCGGCAAGCTGCTGGTTTTGGGAAAGCTTGTCCTTCCCCGCGCTTGCCACATTCAGGATTTTGCCCCGCAGCGGCAGCACGGCTTGCATCTCGCGGTTCCGCGCCTGCTTCGCAGAGCCGCCAGCCGAGTCGCCTTCGACGATGAACAGCTCCGAGCCTTCCGCCTGCGTCGCGGCGCAATCGGCAAGCTTGCCCGGAAGCCGCAATTTGCGCATCGCGTTCTTGCGGCCGACCTCTTTCTCCTGTCGCCGCCGAATTCGCTCATCCGCCCGCTCGATAATCCATTCCAGCAACTTGTCTGCCTGGGCCGGATGCCCGGTGAGCCAGTGATCGAAATGATCGCGCACCGCGCTCTCCACGATGCGCGCCGCATCGGCGGTAGCGAGCTTTTCTTTCGTCTGTCCCTGAAACTCGGGCTCGCGGATGAACACCGAAAGCAGCGCTCCCGCCTGCTCCATCACATCCTCCGAGGTGATGATCTGCGAGCGCTTGTTGTCTGTGAGTTCGCCATAGTCTTTGAGCGAGCGCATGAGCGCGAGTCGGAAGCCCTGCTCATGCGTGCCCCCTTCGAGCGTGGGAATCGTGTTGCAGTAGGAATTGATGAAACCGTCGTCACCGCCGAACCAGGCAACCGCCCATTCGACCGAACCATGGCCGCCGGGCTTCGCCACGCGGCCCGAAAAAATTTCATCGGCAACACGCGTCTTGCCCGCCAGACGGTCCTCGAGAAAATCCTTCAGCCCGCCCGGAAAGTGCAGCTCCGCCTTTTCCGGCACCGCCGACCTGTCCTTGATATGGGAAGGATCGCAAATCCAGCGAATCTCAACCCCCCCGAACAGATAAGCCTTGGAGCGGGACATTCGATAAAGCCGTGCCGCATCGAATTTCGCCGCCTTGCCGAAGACATCGGGATCAGGCCGGAAGCGCACGCTGGTGCCGCGGCGGTTTAATACCTTCCCTAGACTTTCGAGCTTCGACATCGGCTTGCCGCGTTTGTATGTCTGCCGGTAGAGCTGCTGGCCGCGCGCCACTTCCACCTCGAGCACTTCGGATAGCGCGTTGACCACCGAGACGCCCACCCCGTGCAGGCCGCCCGACGTTTCATAAACCTTGGAATCGAATTTGCCGCCGGCATGCAGTGTCGTCATGATCACTTCAAGTGCCGACTTGTTTTTGAATTTTGGGTGCGGATCGACCGGAATGCCGCGGCCGTTGTCGCTGACGCAAAGCCAGCCGTCTTTTGTGTACTCGACCTCGATCCAGTCGGCGTGGCCCGCCACCGCCTCATCCATGGCGTTGTCGATCACCTCCGCAAAGAGATGATGAAGTCCCTTCTCGTCCGTGCCCCCGATATACATTCCGGGCCGCCGCCGGACGGGTTCGAGACCTTCCAGCACTTCGATGTCCGCCGCGGTATAGCCGCCCGCCGGTCTCGAACGCTCCTTGGACAGACGATTCTTGGCTGCGTTGGGCGTGATTGCCGCCTCCAATTTCTCAAACAAATCTCGTGCCTTGGACATGGTGTAAGGGCTTAATCTTTCCAGGGGAAACCGAATCAACGGCTGTGGCGCGCACTATGCAGCGCGGGCCGAATTTTGCCACGCAAATTCCTGTCGCTGGAACAACGGCAGGAGCACATGACCAAAACGCAAGGTTGAGAGCACCGCATGGGCACATAGTAGCGTTATGGGCGAACGCCAGGCCTGATGGCCCTCAAATTGCATGAAGCAGCGGGCAAAACACTTGGAGCCCGCATCGTCATGAACAAGTTCCTTGCAGCCATGGTTACCGTGCTCGCTTTGATGTCCTCCGACACCTATGCGTGTAAGGGCGCCTGCGACCGTATCGGTAACATCGAGCGCAAAACTGCCAACTGGCAGGCCGCCGCCAATGCGAAGGCCGCCAATGGGATCAACGCCTCCCGACTGCAGGCTCGCATCGATAAGAATCTCGCCAGGATGAATGGCTACATCGCCATGGGGCGAAAACAGGGCGATATCATCAACCGCGATGGATCCCTGGCAGAATGAAAATTCTGCACTGATCCGCCACGCGCAGCTTTGCCAATCTGTTAATTGCCGGAATACCGCGGCCGTCATCGCCGACTGCCTGCAGTGTGACATGAATTCAACAACCGCACGAAATTGGTAGCAACCAACAGGATATATGTTGCTGTATATTCAACTATAGATAAACATCCGCCAGCTTCAATTCGCCGCCGATTCCACTGGAAAGGATTACAAGATGAGGTCACTCCTGCTTTCTGGCGCCTGCGCCGCCACCATGCTGCTCGCACTAACCCCTTCCGCCGAGGCAGCCGACATTGGATATGCGCCGCCCCCGGGCGGGAGCTGGTATGTGAGCGTCTTCGGCGGCTGGAGCATGGGTGATGAGATAGAGGCCGATTTCCTCGGCAGCCAGAACGTAGGTTGGAATTTGGATGCCGATTTGGATGACGGCTTCACCGCTGGCCTGGCTGTTGGCACACAATTTGGCGAGTGGCTTCGTGGCGAAATAGAAGTTTCCGGCAATTGGCACAGCGCCGACGGAACTTTAGCCTCCACCGCGTCGACTCCGGAAATCGATGATGTCTCCGGCGATGTGGATGCGCTCTTCCTCCTTGCCAACCTGTGGGTCGAGGTGCCCCTTGGTGCCGGGCCGTTTCGCCCCTACGCCGGTGGCGGTGTCGGTATTGGGCGGCTCGATGTCGATCTAGATGCGGCAGCGGCTGCGGGCACGGCTAGCGTCGTGAATGACGACGATTGGGCCTTCGCCTGGCAACTGGGCGCGGGCGTGGCCTTCGATGTCTCGTCGAATTTGGCCATCGATCTGGGTTACCGATTCAAACGTATTGAAACCGTTGACCTCGAGGGTACGTCATTCTTTGGCGCGACGCCTCCCGACATCGAGGTGGACTACACATCCCACAACGTCGTCGTCGGTGCCCGACTTACCTTCTAAGCCGATTTTTAATTGCTTCTCGTTAAGCATACGGAACGGACATGGGCGAATCACTTGCGAAGCGCCTCTCCGCCACTGTGTTCTTAGGAGAAGGATTTCAAAATGCGGTCTTATCTTCTTTCGGGCGCTTGCGCCGCATCCATGCTGCTAGCGCTGTCACCTGTTGCCGAAGCCGCCGACATAGCTCCCGCACCCGCAGGGTTCGGTTGGTATCTCAGCGTCTTTGGCGGCTGGAGCATGGCTGACTTGGACATCTCGACGAGCTCGAGTGCAACCATTACTGCTGATGTCGATCTTGATGACGGATTCCTGGCTGGACTCGCGGTTGGCGCCCATTTCGGCGACTGGCTGCGCGGCGAAGTCGAACTGTCCGGCCACTGGCATGATGCAGAAGCCCTGTTGACCACCGTGACAGGATCTCCACCTGTAACTGCCACGTCAGCCCTGGACGGCGATGCCGACGCCCTCTTCGTCTTGGCCAATCTCTGGTTCGACCTGCCCATGAGTGATGTTGTCAGACCCTACGCCGGCGGCGGCGTCGGCATGGGCCGGCTCAGTCTCGACCTCGACACCACTGCGGGAACCTCGTTCATCGATGACTCCGACTGGGCCTTCGCCTACCAGCTGGGCGCCGGCATAGCCTTCGATCTGTCGGCCAACTTCGCCCTCGACATCGGGTATCGCTACAAGGTCATCAAGGACGCCGAGCTCGAAACTGAAACCACAGGCCCCGGAGCCGGTGCGGAACTCGAAGTCGACTACAAATCCCACAATGTCGTCGCCGGAATTCGATTGAGTTTCTGAGGGTTGTTGCGAGGGGAGTACGAACCGGCGGGTCCGTCCCGCCGGTTTTTTGAAGCAAGGCGAATATTTTGACCGGATTTTTCTTGGCGGCGATCCAGCCTGTGCAAAGTGATTCGCACCCACAGGCTCTCTCAGAAAATTTACCGTGCAACATCAACGAGTTGGTTGAGAGCGCCAAAATCAAGCCGCGCCTCCGCCTGAACGATTTCGCAGCCGACTGTTGTAATTTTCCAACGATGGTTGCGCGTTGTCGCGCTCAGGCTGCCTCTTAGCTGGCGAAGCAGCACGTTTTCAATAAGCATGTGAATACGGTAGGGCGAATCACACGAGGCGCCAC
>DATBLQ010000081.1:0-80321 GCA_036555325.1 Aestuariivirgaceae bacterium
AAAAGGCGGAGCCGGCTTAGGGTGGGGCTAAGCCGGCTCCTATGACCCGGTCTGGTGGGGGATGGGGAGGGGACGCCGACCGGGCCAATCTCTACTACCCTCGAATCTTCACTTGGCGCGCTTGTCTCCCGCAGCCTCGACGAGCGAGGTTCTGCCAGCCTCGGAGAGCGCCAACCAAATCCGAGGGTCTTCCTGCGACTGCCTTTTCAGAAATTTGTAGTGCGTGTCCGACCAGCGCAGCACCTCGCTGCGACGATTATCTAGAACGAAATCTCCCTTGTCGGTGGTGACCATCAGAACCGCATGGCCCTCGCCGGCTTCATCCAGAACAACGGTGATCAAGAGGGATTCGACCGGAAAGCCCAAATCTTGCAGATAGCGCTGCTTGAGAAGGACGTAGTCCTCGCAATCGCCGGCATCGACGGGATAGTCCCAGCGCTCCGGCACAGCGTAAAGTTCCTGATCGCTGACGGGCTCGATAGCCGCGTTGACTTGGGAATTGACCTCACGCAAGGCGGCCCAGCGCTTCTCCGTCAGAGAAGCCCGTCGCGATGAGCCGTTCGGCTCGCATTGCGATCTGTTACGGGCACAAAAATCAACGAAGCCGATGGGGGGCAGAGTTCGCCCAAAGATCGGCGCGTGATCCTTCGCCGCTGTGTTGTTGTGCGTTGTACCGGCCGAAGCCTGCGTCGCCGCGGCAATTGCAAGAAAACCCACGGCGGCTGCGCCCAAAGCTCTTCCAAACATTTGACACCCCAACCCTTTGTTCGTTGGAGCAAGCCTATCGCGAATGGTTTTAGGGAGCGTTCAGGCGGCGGGCACAAATGTCGCTATGTGGGCAAGGATTTGTTAACCGATTGCCGTCTAATTAACGGACTTGATCGGCTAGTGTGGCCCGATCCAGGGGGCTTATGAACTCGATGGCGATGCCGTGCTCGATGTAGCGCACGACACGGCCGCGGGTTCTCCCCAATAGAACGAATGCGCCAAGTCTCGGCATGACCTCGGTCTTGATCGCCGCCCCGGTCAGCGAAATGTCGAGCACTTCGCACGCATAGACACGCCCGTCCGCCAGGCCGAGCTGGGACGTTGTGTTGACGGGTCTGAATCGTGTGGCGCGGCGAGGCTCAGCTTCGTCTTTTTCCGGAGTCTTTCCCAGCGACTGCAGGCGGGACGCAAGACGGTCACGTTGGGCGCCTTCCAAAGTGAAATGGACTTTGAAGCCCCCATCCACCGGTTCTTCTGAAACGCCCACAACCCGGCCGATACTGTCGATGTAGGCGACGATGGAGAGGCCCGGAGGGGGTGGCGACTGAGTAGTGAAAACCGCCCCGTCGAGTGTGAGATCCAAGACTTGGCATTTGTGTTCGGTTGTATCCGGCAACATGAACCGCCCCAGCAGCGACTTTTCGGCCAGTGGCCGGTCTGGCGCGGCGGTTGTCGGTGGAACTGTGGATGCTGATTCCATTTATTCGGTGACCCGAACGCCTCGCGGAGCTTTGCTCCAAAGAGACTACGCAGTTCGAGTAAAAGGGGAGTTAAGTCTTTCCTGCGCGTTCTGCGGGAAGCTTGCGGCTTAGGGAGATGAGCGAGCGAGCCCCAGCGGCTATTGGAGTCGCCCACCCGGGATAACGTGCAGATGGCGGAATTTCTTTCCTCTGCTGACCGGCTTCATCGGGACACTGTCCTTTGCGGGAACGGGCTCCGTCCAGATTATTCTGACGCTCACCAACTCGAAGGACACCAAATGGTGAGTGCATAGCCAGTTTGACTCGTGAAAAGGTATGACCAACCCGAGGACCTGGTTAGCATGGGTATCATCGGCTTCGACCGGCAGACCGATGATTTCCAGATGGGTCGAGAAGCCCGTTTCCGTGCGAGCCCGGCAGCGCATCACGAAGGGCTGCAGGTCGCAAATTGCCGCGTTGAGCAGCCTGTTCATGGTTTCACGCTCAAATGTCTTCCATGAAGCAAACAGGTCTTTCCCAGTCATGTTCTCGCCCCACAGCTGGCAAATGCCGGTGCCAGCGAGCCTCAATCGATGCGAATGAGATTCTCCTGTCGGTTCGCAGATGAAGATCCAGGGCAGAAGCTGATGGATGTGTTGCAGGGCGATCTGGCTGCGAAGGGGCGCTGAGCGCTCACCCCTGATTGACTCCCAGTAGCGAAACAGATTGCGAGTCCCAGAATGGGAAATCTCCTGGGGGCCGGATAGACCGTTTATCATTCTCAACTCACCCAATCCTCGCCCACGGGCCCCAGGGTAGGCGATGTGTCAATGCAATACCGCCGGCTAATGACTTGCAGATGGCATGCCAGTGCCGAAATCATGTCTAACTTGCGGAAATCCGTGGATTCACCGCATGGCCTAAACAGGCCTGGAGTGGTAAACGATGCCCTCCGCTCGCCTCAGTAAAGGGCCGTTTTTGAGTCCACGAATGACGGAATTACAGCGCAAGCCACCCCCGGCCCTTAACGTTCCGCCCATCGTGCTGGGGCTCATCGGTGTATTTGTGGGGATCCACTTGCTGCGCCTTTACGGGCCATTCAGCGACGAGCAAATCATCTACTATTTTGCGTTTATTCCGGCGCGCTTTGGAGGCGATGCCGACATCATTGCCAATCCTGATAGTATGGACCGCGCCGCCCGGCTGTGGAGCGTGCTGAGTTACAGCTTCATCCACGCCGATTGGGTACATCTCGCGATCAACTGCTTCTGGATGCTTGCCTTCGGTAGCGTGGTGGCTCGCAGGCTCGGGTCGTTGCGTTTTCTTGCCATCAGCGCAATAGGGGCGATTGCGGGAGCGTTGACCTATTACGCCTTTCACCCTGGGCAAATCGCGGTCTTGGTCGGCGCATCGGCTGCGATTTCCGCTCAAGTCGCCGTAGCCGCGAGATTCATGTTTGCCCGGCCAGCGGAAATTCAGTGGAACGACGGGGAAGAGCTTGCTCGGGTAAAGCCGCTGTCTCTGGCAGCCACCTTCACCAACCGGCGATCCCTTTTGTTTATCCTTGTCTGGTTGGCTCTGAACTATGTTTCCGGAGCAAGCGGCTTCGGTACTCCCGCCGGACAGGGGTTGATCGCTTGGGAGGCCCACCTCGGCGGCTTTTTTGCCGGTCTATTGTTTCTTGGGCTTTTCGACCGCGCTAGGACGCCGGACTAAGTTCACTCTTTGACGAGGTGAAGAGTATTCCCCTCCACCCGACGATAGAAGCAACTCTTCCGCCCGGTGTGACAGGCAACACCTTTTCCTTTCTGACGGATCTTCATGAGGAGCGAGTCCTGATCGCAATCGACCCGCAGCTCAACGACTTCCTGAGTTTCGCCCGAGGTCTCTCCCTTGCGCCACAGCTTCTGCCGCGACCGGCTCCAGTAGTGGGCTTCTCCGGTCGTGATCGTGAGCCTCAGTGCTTCGGCATTCATGTACGCGAGCATCAGCACCTCGCCCGTTTCGAAATCCTGGGCGATCGCCGGAATCAAGCCCCTGCGATCATGGCGCGGGCAAAACTCCGAACCTTCCTCAAGGTCCCCAGCGCTTGTCATCACAATGGAAATCCGCTTTCGCGCGCTCGCACGAGGTCCATGAACCGTTGCTGCATCACCGGGTTTGATTGGAATTCGCCGGCATATTGAGTGGTAATGGTCACCACGTTTCTCTTGTTGACGCCACGCAACGTCATGCACTGATGAACCGCCTCGAGCATGACTGCCACGCCTCGCGGCCTTAAGGAGTGTTCTATGACTGCCGCAATCTGCGCCGTCATGGTCTCCTGAGTTTGCAAGCGGCGGGCAAAAATCTCCACCACGCGGGCGAGCTTCGAAATGCCGACGACTTTAGCGCCCGGCAGGTAGGCAACATGGGCACGGCCAATGAAGGGCGCCATGTGGTGCTCGCAGTGCGAGTTGAACTCGATATCGCGCAGCATGACGATATCGTCGTATCCTTCGACATCACTGAAAGTGCGGGACAAAGTGTCGTATGGGTCTTTTTCGTAACCCTTGAAATATTCCCGGAATGCCTTCACCACGCGCCGCGGAGTCTCACTGAGGCCTTCGCGGCCCGGATCGTCGCCTGCCCATGCGATCAGCGTGCGAACAGCCTCTTCTGCCTGTTCTTGTGAAGGCCGGGAAATTGCATGACTTGCTGTTTTCTTGGTACTCGCATCCATCTTCATATTATCCTGTCCGGCCGCTGGTTGCGGTTCGGCGCTATTGAACCTCGCAGGCGGGCGCCTCACATATCATGGCAGCTTTCAACCGCAAAGCTCGATGCAAATCTACCCTTTGAGCGGAGTTGGCTGCTTTGGGGGCCCATCCAATGATATAGTGAGCTTTATGCTGGATCACATCTATAATCAGAAGATTCTTGAATTTGCCTCGGATATTCCGAGGCTTAAGCGACTTGCGCGGCCGGACGCCACAGCCGTTGCCCTGTCAAAGCTGTGCGGCAGTAAGGTTACGGTGGACATCAACATGAGGGATAATGTGGTCTCTGACTTTGGGCATGACGTAAAAGCATGCGCCCTGGGCCAAGCGTCTTCCTCGATCATGGCGCGCAATGTGGTTGGCTCGACCGCCGAGGAGCTCAGGTCGGTGCGACAGCAGATGTATGCCATGCTCAAGGAAAACGGCCCCGCTCCTGAGGGCAAGTGGAAAGATCTCGAAGCACTTACCCCGGTTCGCGATTTCAAGGCGCGCCACGCATCGACGTTGTTAACCTTTGATGCCGTAGTGGATGCGGTCGACCAGATCGAAGCAAAAACCAAGGAGCAGGTCAGTGGCTCATAGGAAAACCACAGTTGTTGCGCAGGAGGTCAAGCCGCGGCTGGGCACCGGCTATCCACCGCAATTTGCCGATAACTGCAAGACGCGCGAGAAGAGGACGCTCGGCGATCAGTTCGAATTGACGCAGTTTGGCGTAAACCTCACAACCCTGCCACCCGGATGCTGGTCCTCCTTGCGCCACTGGCACCGCAACGAGGACGAATTCGTTTACGTTCTCGATGGCGAAATTACCTTGGTCGACGATAGTGGCGCACACCTGCTTCGGCCGGGAATGTGTGCCGGCTTTAAGGCGGGAAACGGGAACGGCCATCATCTGATCAATCGCGGCAAAATCACCGCCCACTACATCGAAATCGGCAGCCGGTTTGCAGACGAAGACGTGGTTTATTCCGATATCGACATGAAGGGTTCCGTTCGGGGCGGCGGGCCCTATGTGATGACCCGCAAGGACGGAACACCCTACTGAAACGGCTTGCTCGGCCTTGCCCCTGCTCAAATGACCATTCGAAGAGCGGTCAGCAAGAATCCTTGCCGACGTTCGGAGCTCGCGGATAACGCGATTGCTTGTCGCGCTCGCTGACATCCATGTGATTGCGGGTGTATTGCTCGGATGCGTCACGCAGAGGTTGGAAATCCCATGGAAAATAGTTGCCGCGTTTAAGAGCCGAGAACATCATGTGGCGCGATCTTTGGCTCTCGATCACACTTTTCCTGATCGCAGCTGAATCGAATCTTTCGGCAATCAAACGTTCGAAGTTTTCAACGACTGCGCGATGCTTGGGCTGGGCCGCAACATTGCTCAGCTCGTCGGGATCGTTTTGAAGATCGAACAGTTGATCGGGATCTCCATCCGAACGGATGAACTTCCAATTTCCCTGCCGCACCATGTACATCGGAGCGATTGCTCCTTCAGCCAGGTACTCGCCAAGAACCATGGTGTTTTCCTCTTCCCGGCCGCCGGCAAGAAGCGGATAGAGGCTGCGCCCATCGGTAGGCAATGCAAGTTCTTTCGCCCCTGAGGTCGCAATGTCGCGTAGCGTCGGCAACAAGTCGGCAAGTGATGCTGGTGCGGCGATACGTCGTGATCTGAAGAACTCGGCGCCGGAAACAATAAGTGGAACGCGCGAGGAGTGTTCGAGAAATGACATCTTGTACCAAAGCCCGCGCTCGCCCAGAAAATCGCCGTGGTCGGAAGTTAGGATCACGATCGTTTCGTTCTGGAAGCCGCAGACTTGCAGCGTCTGTACGAGATCGCCGATCAAGCTGTCGACGTATGAAATATTGGCGTAATACCCATGGCGTGAGGATCGGACGTCTGCCTCGCTGACGCCGTACTCGCCCATGGCAGCCATATCAAAAAGCCGTTGGCTGTGCGCGTCGAGCTGTTGGTAGGGTATAGCCGGGACTCGCGGCATGTCGATCTCTGTATCGCTGTAGATGTCCCAAAACCGGCGGCGCGCCACATACGGGTCGTGCGGGTGTGTAAATGAAACGGTCAGACAGAACGGTCGGTCGCTCCCGTAGCGCGCGTAGTCGAAGATCTTCCGGCTGGCAAGAAAGGCCACCTCATCGTCATACTCGAGCTGATTGGTAATTTCGGCAGTACCAGCCTGCTTCACCGAACTCATGTTGTGGTACCACCAGTCGATACGCTTTTTGGGATTCGACCAGTCGGGAGTCCAGCCGAAATCGGCGGGATAGATATCGGTGGTTAAGCGCTCCTCAAAACCGTGCAGCTGGTCCGGCCCAACGAAGTGCATCTTGCCGGACAGACAGGTTTGATAGCCTTCCAGGCGGAGGTAGTGGGCGAAGGTGGGAATAGCCGAGGCGAATTCCGCCGCATTGTCATAGACGCGCGTATTGGATGGCAGAAGTCCGCTCATGAGCGTCGCCCTGGCAGGCGCACACAGTGGGCTCGGCGAATAGGCGTGCTCGAATATCACTCCTTCTTTCGCCAGCCTGTCGATATTGGGTGTCCGCACGACTGGATGCCCGTAGACCGCAAGAAACGGTGCAGCGAGCTGATCGGCGATGATGAGGAGGATGTTTGGCCGGTTCTTACCCATATATGATGACATCATGCAGAGAAGCAATCGCAAGGCAGGCAAGCTCCCACATGCGAAACAGCAACGCAAGCCGGTTGCCGCAACCTTGCTTGTCCTCATAAGGCTCTACCAGATCACCTTTTCATTCTTGCTGGGTCGTTGGTGCAGGCACTTGCCAAGTTGCTCTAACTATGCAGCAGAAGCAATTCGCCTGCATGGCGCATGGCTGGGTTTTTTGCTGGGCCTGTTCAGGGTGATGCGATGTCATCCATGGGGAACTGAAGGATTTGATCCCGTGCCGACGACCGTCCCCACATCGCCCTTCGCCTTCCGCCAACTGTGGATGGCCGGGCATAAAAAGAAAATGGCCGAGGATTGAACCTCGGCCACGCGCCCCCAGTTGTGACGTCTATTCAGTAGACTTTCGAAACCAGCTCATATCCGAAACCGAAACCCCAGATCAGCCCCGCCCGCGCAATGTGGAGATTGTCTATGCCCGCCTCGATCGTGCAGCCGCACGTCACGTCATAAGTTTCCTCTCCCAGTTGAGAATAAAGATACTCAAGCCGAAAGCGCAGGTTGGCTGTCACCATGTGTTCCATGCCAACACCAGCGCTCCAGCCCGCGTGCCACTGAGTGTCCTCTCCCTCAACACCGTTGAACGTGCCCGTCAGTTCCGCCTGCGCCCACGCGCCCCCGGCCGTCAAATAGATGAGAGTGTCGTCACGGGCGAGCCCGAGGCGTGCGCGCAGAGTGGCGATTTCATCAATCGAATAGAAAACATCATCCAGAGAATTCGAAGCAATATCCCCGCCCCATCCGAAGTCACCTTCGACACCGATAACCATGTCGTTGTCGAAATGCATGTCGTAGCCGGCGAGGGCTCCTCCAGCCACCCGGCACCCGGCCAATTCAGGATCGGCAGAGCCAACGGGAAGGTAGGTGGTATCGAGACACATGGCGCCGACCCATCCACCGATATGAAAGCCCGTCCAATCGTCGATTTGCCCAAGCAGCGGAGGAGGGGATTCGAGATCCGCAGCATTTGCGCCGACGGCGAGTGGGGTCATCAAAACTATGCCCGCAGCGACGACCCAATACGCAGTAGATTTGAACATGTGGGTTCCCTTGATGATTGTATATATTAGTCGATTCAATCTTGAGATGCATTGGTTAATAAAGGGTGTCAGCGATCAATGAACATAGGGTGCATCCGACCGGCTTGACGGGCCGAGCCTTAGAATGCAAGAAGCGCATCCTTGCCCATGAGGGCTACGCTTACCTGCGCGGTCAGCAGGAGTGAGCTGGAGAGGCCGATGATCACCCTGACATTTCCCGACGGCGCCAAGCGCCAATTCAGCACGCCGACAACCGGCCGCGAAATTGCCGCCAGCATCGCCAAGTCGCTCGAAAAGAAAGCAGTCGCGATGGAGCTTGACGGCGAACTTCACGATCTCGCCGACCCCGTTTCATCGGATGCGGAGATCAAATTTGTCACACGCGACGATCCGCGCGCGCTTGAACTTATAAGACACGATAGCGCCCATGTCTTGGCAGAGGCCGTGCAGGAGCTTTTTCCCGGCACCCAAGTGACGATCGGACCTGTAATCGAAAACGGTTTTTACTATGACTTTTACCGCAACCAGCCGTTCACGCCGGACGATTTTCCCGCCATCGAAAAGAAAATGCGAGAGATCATCCGCCGTGACCGGCCCTTCACTAAATCCGTTCTCGACAGAGCTGCGGCGAGGGACTTTTTTCGCAAAAAAGGGGAAATGTTCAAGGTCGAATTGATTGATGCCATACCCCCGGACGAGGAAATTCGACTCTATGCTCAGGGCGACTGGGTCGATCTCTGTCGTGGTCCGCACATGCCCTCCACCGGAAAAGTGGGGGACGCGTTCAAGCTGATGAAAGTCGCGGGCGCCTATTGGCGCGGCGATGCAAGAAATCCCATGTTGACCCGTATTTACGGCACCGCTTGGGCCAATGCCGCAGACTTGGAAGCCTATCTGCACGCGCTCGAGGAAGCCGAGAAACGTGATCATCGAAAGCTGGGACGCGAAATGGATCTTTTCCATTTCCAGGAAGAAGGCCCGGGCGTGGCCTTTTGGCATCCCAAGGGGTGGACGATATTTCTCGAAATCGTCAACTACATGCGCCGCCGACTCAAGAACGACTATGAGGAAGTGAATGCGCCGCAAATTCTAGACAAATCGCTGTGGGAAACTTCCGGCCACTGGGATTGGTATCGGGAAAACATGTTCTTCATCGAAACCGAAGACGAGCGTGTCTTCGCCATAAAGCCGATGAATTGCCCTGGCCATGTGCAGCTTTTCAAACACGGGCTCAAATCCTATCGTGACTTGCCGCTGCGGCTTGCCGAGTTCGGCATAGTTTCGCGCTATGAGCCTTCCGGCGCCCTCCATGGGTTGATGCGTGTGCGTGCCTTCACTCAGGATGACGCACATGTGTTCTGCACCGAGGACCAGCTGGCCGAAGAGTGCCTTAAGATCAATGATCTGATCCTTTCCGTGTACCGCGACTTTGGTTTCGATGAATTCGTGGTGAAGTTGTCAACACGGCCCGCCAAGCGGGTGGGTTCCGATGAGATGTGGGACCATGCCGAGGCAGTGATGGGCCGCGTGCTCAAGCAAATTGCCGAACAGTCTGGAGGCAAGATCGAAACCAGCGTCAATCCTGGCGAAGGCGCGTTTTACGGGCCGAAGTTCGAATACGTGCTGCGCGACGCCATCGGACGAGACTGGCAGTGCGGCACGACTCAGGTCGATTTCAACCTGCCGCAGCGGTTTGGTGCCTTTTACGTGGACAAGGACGGTGAAAAGAAAACCCCTGTGATGATTCACCGAGCAATCTGCGGTTCGATGGAGCGGTTTTTGGGCATCCTGCTCGAAAACTATGCGGGCGCATTGCCGCTGTGGCTGGCCCCGGTTCAAGTGGTCGTCGCGACTATTGTCTCTGATGCCGACAGCTACGCCATGAGCCTCCTGACACGGCTGAAGGCCGCCGGGCTGCGTGCCGAAGCCGACGTGCGCAATGAGAAGATCAACTACAAAGTGAGGGAACATTCCCTTGCCAAGGTTCCCGTGATCCTGGTTGTGGGAAAACGCGAGATGGAGGAGGGGGGTGTGAATATGCGTCGCTTTGGAAGCCAGCAGCAAAAATCGCTGCGCTTCGACGAAGCGCTGGAGGAGCTCGTTAGGGAGGCTGCACCGCCGGATTTGCGTCGGGTTTGAAAATTTCGACTACGCAGCACCGGTGCCGCGAGTGTTGGGAGGTATCATGGTCAAATACAGGTCAGACTTGCCACAGCTTCATGGACGGCTATTTCTCACTGATGGCGGAATCGAAACCTCGCTGATTTTCCTACAGGGTGTCGAACTTCCATATTTCGCCGCAGTAGACCTGTTGAAGGACGATAGTGGGCGTAATGCCCTGTGGACATACTACTCGCCATATGTCGAACTTGCTGCCGCCAAAGGCTTCGGTTTCATCTTGGAAAGCCCCACATGGCGGGCAAGCCCGGATTGGGCCGAGAAGTTAGGCCACAGCCTCGATTCATTTGATGAGCTTAACAGAAAAGCTATCAAGCTCATGGTTGATCTGCGTGATCGATACGAAACGAAAAAGTCTCCCATGGTCATCAGCGGCTGCATCGGACCGCGCGGCGACGGTTACGACGCAAGCAAGCTCATGACTCCGGAAGAGGCGGAGCACTATCACTCAAGGCAAGCGCGCATCTTCAGCCAAACTGAGGCTGACATGTTGACCGCCATCACCATGACCAATGTGAACGAGGCGATTGGCGTCGTGCGGGCCGCCAAGGCGATACGCATGCCGGTTGCAATTTCTTTCACGCTGGAGACCGACGGTACGCTGCCAACGGGTCAATCGCTCGAAGACGCCATCGCCGCGGTCGACGATGCGACAGCCAGCTCTGCTGCCTATTTCATGATCAATTGTGCTCATCCAACACATTTCGAAGATGTCGTGAAAACCAAGCGGCCCTGGACCAAGCGGATTCGCGGCATCCGTGCCAATGCTTCCAAGCGCAGCCACGCCGAGCTGGACAACGCCACTGACCTCGACGCGGGTGATCCTGTCGAACTTGGAATGCAGTATCAGGATCTTCGAAAAATGCTTCCGAAATTGACCGTTCTCGGTGGCTGCTGCGGCACCGACCATAGGCACATTGCCGAGATAGCAAAGACGGTGGCTTAAGGCTTGAGCGTAAGCTGTACTCGTTCGCCAGCCGAGATACTGAAGCTGTGTGAAAATGTGGCTGAACCACTAGCCGCCTTCGCCCGATAGTTGCCCGGCGCCAAAACAAAATCCGGTGCAGCACCGTCGGCGGTGGCGGCAATGCGTCCGGCGCTGTCGAGGATTTCCCATGTCACTCGGGAGCCTTCGCCGGCTTGCACAGCCAGACTGGCAATGCCGGCCCGATGGTCGATTTCCGCAGCGCTAAGTATACCGGGCTTGACATCTATATCCGTGCGGGCCACCGCGTTGCCGGGAGCTATACGGCTTTCTATCCGGTAACGCCCGGCAGGCAGCCTTAAAAGTTCGCCTGGCACTGCATTTTCGGCAACCAGTCGCATGCGATTGGAGCCGGACAGGGAATAGATGCGGTGAGAAGTCTGGAAGATTATTGGTGTCGAGGAAGTCAAGCGGGTAAGCACGCGCAACCCACCGACGTTTAGAGTGAAGGCGATCGACTGTCGCCGCATAGGCTCAAGGGTGATAATGCGGGAAAATCGGGCGTAGCCGTATTCGATGTCGATGCGATAGTCGCCAGGAAGCGTAACGACGTCCGCAATCGAAACGCTACCTTCGAAGATGAGTTCCCCGCCGCCCTCGCCAGCTGTCAGTAAGCGGATTATACGCCATGAGACCGGTCGAGTGATGATCCCACCGTGGTCCTCCAGCCGGGCCGCCAACTCGAAACCTTCAGTTCCGGGCCTCGTCACGAAGCTTCGTTGCTCGTAGGGAGCTTCCGGTAGGGGCAGCGCTCCGGTTATTTCCGGCGAGGAGAGTGGTGGGGTTGCCGCGCCAGTTTCCTGGGCGCCGGACAGCACACTCACAGCCAAAAAAGTTAGGGTCACCGCCCCTAAACGGTGACCCCGCAACAATTGCATGGCACGGCTCAGCGCCTTGTGCATGCCCACACCCCATTAGACTTATGCGAACCCCCGACCATTCCGGTCGGCGTGTTATCCCTCGCACGGGGAAACAGGGCCGGCAACGACATGCTTAATTTTGGGTTAACGGCAACGCGCTAATTTGAGCTGCTTGACAATCAACTATGTCTCATCCAGCAGTTTCCGGCCCGCTTCCACGGCAGCCCTTCGGGACCTCTGATGACACTGAACGACCCAAGAACCGGCCTGAGCCTGCTTTGCACACGTCGATCCGCATCCGTCAAGGCCATGGCGGAACCTGGTCCTACGGCGGATCAAATAAGCCAAATCCTGAAAATCGCTGTGAGAGTTCCCGATCACGGCAAGCTGCAGCCTTGGCGTTTTATTTTGTTTCAGGGCGAGGCGAGAAAGAAATTTGGTGAGAAACTTGCAAAGCGGTGGGCAAAGCTTCACCCGGACCATTCCGCCGAGTCCCTCGATTTCTGGCGCAATTTCTTCCTGCGGGCGCCAACGGTAATCGCATTGGTGTCGCGCTCCGCTCCCCACCCGAAGATTCCCGAGTGGGAACAGCAGTTGTCCGCAGGGGCAGTCGGCCTGAGTATGCTTTTGGCCGCCACGGCCCTTGGACTCGGCTGCCAGTGGAACACAGATTGGTGTGCCTATGATCTTGAAATGGCGCAGGTGATGAATCTTCAACCGCACGAACGGATAGCGGGATTTTTCTACCTCGGTACGCCGACCGAACCCATTGAGGACAGGCCGCGGCCTAATCCCGAAACCCTGCTCACTCGCTGGACCGGCTGAAATCCATGGCGATCAAGGGTCTCCTCTTCGACAAGGACGGTACGCTGATCGATATTATTGGAACTTGGCTACCCGTCTATCGCGAAATACTGGCCGAGGCATTCCCGGCGAGCGAGTCGCTGCGAGAGGCGGTGTTGCTTCAATCCGGCTACGACCCGCAAGCAAACAACTTCAAGGCCGACTCGCTGATGGCTGTCGGCACCACCGATCAACTCGTCGATCACTGGTGGCCGGGCCTTCCGCCCCGGGAGCGTCAGGCGATGATCAACCGGGTCGACACGGAATTTAGCGAGAGATCTCTGAAGCATTTGCGGCCGCTGATCCCGCTGGAACCGCTATTTCGTCAACTCAAGACAAAAGGTATCAAGCTCGGCATAGCTACCAACGATAATGAACAGTCGGCGCGCAATCACGTAAGTTTGCTGAACGTCGAGCAACTCGTCGACTTCGTCGCCGGCTACGATTCCGTAGCCCGGGCCAAACCCGCCGATGACATGGTACATGCCTTCTGTGATGCTTGCGGGCTTTCTCCCGGCGAGGTGGCGGTCGTCGGCGACAATCCCCATGATTTGGAAATGGCGCATCGTGCCGGCGCTGGCCTCGCTATCGGCGTCTTGAGCGGTAACGGCACGCTTTCTGATTTCGGGGCGTTGGCCGACGTAGTGCTCGGCAGCATTGGTGAGCTTCCTGCCTATCTGGAGCGCCTTTAGATGTTCTACGACGCCATCGAAAATCGGCATGGATTTCCCAACGACCCGTTCAAGGCCCTTGTGGCTCCGCGGCCCATCGGCTGGATTTCGACACTTGCCCCGAGCGGCGTGGCAAATCTGGCGCCCTATAGTTTTTTCAATGCCATGGCCGAGCAGCCCTTTTATGTCGTTTTCGGGTCCAATGGGCGTAAACACACATTAAGCAACATAGAAGCCACCGGAGAATTTGCAGTCAATTTGGCTACCTGGCATCTGCGCGAGGCGGTAAACGCCTCGTCGGCACGGGTGCCCGCGGAAGTGGATGAATTCGAGCTTGCCGGCTTGGAGAAAGCGCCTTGCCGGATTATCAAGTGTCCGCGTGTGGCGAGATCGCCTGCGACGTTCGAGTGCAGAAAGTTCAAGATCATAGAATTGCCGGGCGACAATGACCTGGCGCAGAATTTCCTGACCGTCGGACGCGTTGTCGGCATTCACATCGACGATCAATTCATCACCGAGGGCAGAGTGGATACCGCGGCGATGAAGCTCATTGCGCGGCTCGGGTATAGCGAATACGCCACTGTATCTGAGGCGTGGCGCATGCGGCGGCCAGACTGACGGTGCCTTATTCCTCGTTCGAGCGGCCCGGAACTCGCCAGCGGTTATGCATTGACAACCTTCACCCCTGCCTTCGCCCACTCTTGCTTCATACGGGCTAGCGAACCTTGCAGGTCGATAGCGCGGCAGGCGTTCTCGATCACCGTAACGCCGAAACTAAGCTTCCGCGCATCGATTGCCGAGAAGCCTACGCAAAAATCGGTGGCTAGGCCAGCCAAGAAAAGCTCTTGAATTCCACGCTCTTTCAGGTACCCACCGAGACCTGTCGGCGTTGCCCGATCGTTTTCAAAGAACGCCGAATAGCTGTCGATACCACGGCGAAACCCCTTTCGCACGATGAGCTCGGCCTTGCTCCAGGCAAGTTGGGGATGAAACTCAGCGCCCGCGGAGCCCTGGACGCAATGATCTGGCCAAAGTGTTTGCGAACCATAATCGACCTGGATCGTTTCGAACGGCTTGCGGGCCGAATGCTGCGAGGCAAAGGATTTGTGATCGGCTGGATGCCAATCTTGGGTCAACACGACATGATCATGCTCTCTAGTCAAGCGATTGATCAGCGGCACGACTTCATGTCCTCCTTGGACAGCCAGCGCGCCGCCGGGGCAAAAATCGTTCTGCACGTCGATTACGATAAGGGCGTTTTCGCCTGCCATCGGGTATCACCTTGTCAGTGCCGCGCGTGCAAGAAGCCGTTCCGCCCGGCGCAAGTGTGGAACGTCGAGCATCTCGCCGTCGAGCCCGATCACCCCGGAATCCCCGGCTTCGGCGAAGGCAGCGATGATTCGTCTGGCGAATTCGATTTCCTTTGCGGTCGGGGTAAAGACTCTATTGATGATTGGAATCTGGTCGGGATGTATCGCAAGTTTTGCTGAGAACCCGTCACGCGCCGCCGCCTTGGCTTCCTCCTCGAGCCCATTAAGATCGCGATACGCAGTATAGACTGCATCGATTGGTTCGACACCGGCGGCGCGGGCTGCAATCAGACACAAGCTTCGCGCCAGGCGATATGGGTCGGTATAGCCGCCACCAGTGTCGCGATTCGTTGCCGCCCCGAGCTCAACCGAAAGATCCTCACCACCCCAGGCAAGCCCCAGGAGCGCCTGGCCCGCACCGCAATAAGAACCCATATCAAGGAGTGACGATGCGGTTTCAGTGGCGATGGCAATGATGGGCACCACCGAACCCGTCATTGCAGCAAGTTTGAGAATATCTCGGCCGGATCTGGACTTCGGCAGAATAACGCCGTCGGGCCGGTTATGAGCGATAGCTTCGATATCGGCGTCGGCATGTCCCGACGGAAAACTATTGATGCGGATGAAGATTTTGCCGCCGCGCCGGTCTCTCAAGATTGCGGCAGCCGTACTTCTGGCCGCAGCTTTGTTTGCCGATACGACGGAGTCCTCTAGATCAAGGATAACGACGTCAGCTTCCGACTTCAGCGCCTTGGCGATCTTTCGTTCATCATCAGCCGGCACGAAAAGCAACGACCGCAAGGCAAGGGTCATGAATCCACCGGACGCTTTCGCACGAACACCTGACGTTTGCATTCAGCGACCAAAGTGCCATCCTGTTTGTAGGCGCGATGATGGAACTCGGCAATGCCTGCATCGGGTCTGGATCGGCTTTCGCGCTTCTTCACGATTTCTGTTGTAACGTTGACGGTATCGCCCTGAAACAGGGGAGCGGGAAACTTTACGTCCGTCATGCCCAGATTGGCGATGATCGTGCCGGCTGTCAGATCGTTCACGGATATCCCGATCATCAGGCCGAGGGTGAAAAGGCTGTTCATCAGCGGTTGGCCCCATTCGGACTTTGCTGCGAAATGACGGTCGATATGAAGCGGCTGCGGGTTTAGGGTCAGGGCGGAGAACAGGATGTTGTCCATCTCCGTGACTGTACGTGTAAGAGGATGTTGATAGAGCGCGCCCTCCTTGAGATCGTCAAACCACAGTCCTGCCATACGAGCCTCCGCACTGCCCACATGCAATCATAACTGGTGCCGTCAAGGTTGCGAGTCGCAAAGCGAGTCGGTCCTTTTTGCCGCGTTGCCACGATTTCGCCACGTCGAGTGCGTGCCCGCAAGCCCATTGGATATAACTGGAATCGTTGATGTTTTGCCGCTGTGAGGCGAAGACAACCTAACGTTAACTAGCGATTAACCAAGAAAGCGCAGGACTTTCTCCTTGCGAGCATGAACTACGGTGAAAGTGATGAAGCCAATGGATCTCATGGAAATGCCGCAGTGTTTGATCATTTCGAGTGACGAGGACGATCGCCATGAGCTGGCGCGTATGCTTAAGTCCTATGACTTTGAACTTGCCATTGTCGAAAGCGCCGACCAGGGGTTGGCAATCTGCAAAGAGCGGACGCCCGATCTAGTCGTCATGTCGGAAACTCTCGAAGGAATCGAGAGTTACGAATTCATTCGCCAACTCCATCGGGCGCAGGAAGGCCATGCGCCAAAAGTTCTGGTGTTCGCCGAACGGCCCGATGCCAGCCTGATCGGTCGCGCCATTTGGAGCGGCGCATCGGAATGTTTCGTAAAGCCCTTCGATGCATCAATTATCGACCTGAAGCTTCGTCAGGTGGGTGCAATACAGGGCAGGGGCTGAAGTCCGCACTTAACCGCACTTAGGCGTCCGGGTCGCCCCAATTCTGTCAAGCTCGCCCTGCAAGCAACCGGTGCAAGTCGAACTGGGGACCAATCATGTGGGGGAATACTCGGCCGGTTTGGGCACTCTTGCTCGGCGTCACCATACTGGCGCTCGGCAACGGGCTCCACGGTTCCCTGGTGGGAATCAGGTCGGCCGCGGAGAACTTCGATACGGCCACCACCGGTTTTATCATGTCGGGGTATTCGCTGGGGTTGATCCTTAGCGCCTATCTCACGCCCCGTATCGTCGCCTATGTAGGCCATATCAGGGTTTTTGCTGCGCTTGCATCAATCGTTTCCACCGCGGTTCTCCTAATACCGCTGTGGATTGATCCGTTGTTCTGGTTTTCGATGCGCTTCGTCGCCGGCGTCTGCACTTCCGGTCTCTATATTGTTGCGGAAAGCTGGCTGAATGACGCGGCCAGCAACAAGAGCCGCGGCAAGCTTCTTTCAGTTTACATGACTTTGACTTTTGGAGCGATGGGGTGCGGCCAGCTTCTCTTGAACATCACCGATGAAAGCGGCTTCGCCCGGTTCATTGCAGTTTCAGCCTTGCTGTCCTTCGCCCTTGTTCCGATTTCCCTCGTTCGCTCGGAACCTCCGGAAATTGAGTCGGTGAAGGGAATGAGCGTGGTTGACATTTACCGCGCCTCTCCTCTTGCAACAATTGCGGTTTTCGCCAATGGCCTCGGACAGACCGCGTTCTTTAGCATGGGCGCCGTCTTCGGTATCACTGTTGGCCTGTCGCTCCCCTATATCTCGCTTATGATGGCACTGCCGCCTATTGCCGTCATAGCCTCCCAGTATCCTATCGGCGCGCTATCTGATCGCTTCGATCGCCGCCGAGTGCTCATGGGGCTTAGCCTGCTTGCAGCCGTGCTTGCGGCGCTTGCTGTTCCAGCGGCGCAAATTTCTCCCTTTGCGCTTATCGCCATTGTCACGGTGTTTGGCGCAATCGCTCTTCCTATCTATTCCATCGTGCTTGCCTATGCGAATGATCATCTGAACAAGGATCAGATGCTGGGAGCATCAAGCAAGCTCATTCTGCTCTATGGAATAGGCGCGATACTCGGGCCGCTTCTCGTCGGCAGCTTCATGCGCCAGTTAGGTTCGGCCGGCTTCATGATCTATTTTGTGCTCGTTTATGGCGGCATTGGGTTGTTCGCCATGTTCCGCATCCTGCGCCGGCCAGCCATCCCGAGAGAAGCGGGCCCGGTGATCCAAGTTTGCCCGACCACTACGGCGGTCACTGCCAAGGCTCTGGCTGACGACATGGAGCAAAGGACCATGCAAGGCAAGCCGGCCGCCGGCAACGTCGAACCGGCAATTGCCGGATAACTTATGGTAAACCGAATATTAAGTCTTCTTTGCCAGGGTTGAGCCGACGAGACGGGCCTCTCTCGGCCCATTTGCAACTGGACCGATCTTGGCCGACGCCGGAACAGATCTTGAACCGAGCCTTTTCGATGAAGTCCTGATGCGCGGAGGTGCCGACGCGCGCAAGGAGTTGGCGCGGCAGCTATCCTCAGCCATCGCCGGCAATTGTGTGCCGGGCAAGGAACGCAGCCAGATCGTCGCAAACCTCATCAAGCTGGCAAACGATCCGGTTTCGGAAGTGCGTCAATCAGTTGCCCAGCATCTCAAGGGTGTCTCGCCGCTCGAAGCGGATCTGGTCTTTGCCATCGTCGCCGATGAGGAGGAGATTGCTCTCCCATTCATCGCGGCAAGCTTGGCTCTCGACCAGCCGAAGTTGCTTGCTATTTTGCGGGTCGGAGATGAACTGCGGCAGATTCAGGTCGCCTCCCGCCGCGATATTTCGCTCGACTGCATCGGCCACGTCCTGCACGCGGCGAATTGGCCCGTTTGTGCCGCATTGCTTGACAATCCGGCATTCGAGCCGAGTGAAAAAGACTATCGCAGGCTCTATGAGCGATTTTCTCAGGAGCCTCAAATCGTGGATCGGCTCTTGCAGAGAGATGACGTTCCCCTTGATATTAGAATTATTGAGGCGAAACGCGCCTCCAGCAGAATCCAGGACTATCTCAACTCCGCCGCTTATCCCACCGCTGAAGATCCTCACGATATGATTGCCGACGCGGAAGAAACTGCGACCTTGCAAGTATTGGCACAAGCCTACGAGGCCGAGCTTGATCGGGTAATGGCCTTTCTGCTCAATCGAAACATGCTTACCCCATCGCTTTTGCTGCGAGCAGCCGTTGTCGGAGAAACGCGTGTGATTGAACGCGCAATCGCGCAGCTCTCCGGCGTCCCGCTGAGGCGCGTGCAAGGTCTTCTATATGATCACCGATCGATAAGCCGCGCCCTGTTCAACCGCTGCGGGCTGCCGCAGGACTGCATCGACATGATACAAGCCGCGGTTCAAGTGGAACGCGACATCCGCCAAAGTGGCAAGAACGTTTCCTCCGATGTGTTCGGCGCTCGAGTAGTCGAGACCATCATGACTCGCTTCACCCGTCTCAGCATCGCACGCAAGCTGAAGCTTATTTCATATGTGGAGAATTTCGGAACCGACCATCCACGAGCTGTCGCCGCCAAACTGAAGTTGAGCCTCAACCGGGCGGCGTGATGCAGGCCCAGCCTGCGTTGATGGGCTATTTGCAACCCGCAATCCTGTTCCGGGTCCTATCCTGAAATCAATACGACTGTTTCCGCTCACTGCTGCGGGCGCTTACTTGCTGCCTTAACAAAAAAAGGTGCCGGACAACCATCCGGCACCTCACTTCACACCGGCTTCAATGCCGGATACGCAACTCACGATTAAGAAGATAGCCATGCCTGATTAATGCTTCGCTAAGCCCGTCAATCTTCAACTAAAACAAAAATTGCTCCGAAAGAATGCGTTCGGAGAGGTTGTTTCCCTGGTCAAAAAGCAAGGTGGCTCTGATTGAGGAATCTTCGGCAGCCTCGACCATTTGTATGTTCCTGAACTCGGTGTGGTCCGCTACCGCGGCAACCGGCCGCTTGTCGGGCTCCTGCACGACGATCTTGACCTTGGCGTCGTACGGCAGAATGGCACCGCGCCAACGGCGTGGTCGGAACGGGCTGAGCGGCGTGAGGGCAAGGAGTCGCGAGGTGATTGGCAGGATGGGCCCATGGGCGGACAGGTTGTATGCAGTCGAGCCGGCGGGGGTGGATACGAGTAAGCCGTCACAGATCAGTTCCTTGAGTCGCTCTTTGCTGTCGATGAAGATGGAGAGCTTGGCCGCTTGATAGGTCTGGCGGAGCATCGATACTTCGTTGAAGGCAATGGCTCGATGCTTGCGGCCATCCACATCGCTCGCCACCATGCGCAAGGGATGGATGACGGTAGCTTCCGCATGGCTTAACCGGTCAGCCAAACCGTCCTCTTCATAGTCGTTCATCATGAAACCGACCGACCCACGGTTCATTCCGTAGATTGGCTTTCCCGTATGCCCATATTTGTGAAGAGCGTGGAGCATGAGACCATCGCCCCCCAGGGCTACGATATACTTGGCCTCGGAGGGCTTCGCATTGCCGTAGCGTTTGGAGAGGGCCTTCTGCGCGGCCTTCGCTTCGGGCGCGTCTGAGGCAATAAATGCGAACGAATTAGGGTTCATGCACGAGCCACGGTTGACAGACTGCCCGATCTTTCCCATTGCTTGGCCCAGCCAGTCAATTGCTATCTCCGGGCGTCCTTTATGCGTGCACTCGTATTCTGCACTACCTGCCGCTACAGCCGTGACCAGCAGAGGGGTCCGGGCGGGCAGACGGGCGGAGAAATGCTGATCGCTGAAACACAGAGTTTGCTTGCCACGGAGGGCAGGAATGATGTCAAAATCGAGCGGCAGCCCTGTCTATGGTCGTGTCTTAGACACTGCAACGTTCTGTTCCGGGACGATCAACGCTTCTCCTATCTTGCGGGTGATTTCCCTCCTGTGCGGGAAGCTGCCGAAGCAATCATCCGCTGGTTCGACTTGCATGGGAAGTCCGAATTGGGAACTGTTCCATTCCGCGATTGGCCCAAAGCCGTGCGAGGACATTTCATCGCTCGCATCCCTCCGTTGAAACCGTGAATCGCCGCGTTCTTGTTCTGGGAGGAGCCCGCTCCGGCAAGAGCCGTCACGCCGAAGGGTTGGCGGATGTTCGTTCAGGACGGCGTCTCTATGTCGCCACCGCCGAACCCGGCGATTCCGAAATGCAAATCCGGATCGACGAGCACCGCGCCCGCCGAGGCAAGAGCTGGCTTACATTGGAAGAGCCGGTTTATTTGTCGGAGCTTCTGCGTAAAGAATGCAGATCGGATCGCTTCGTGCTCGTCGACTGTATTACTCTCTGGATCAGCAATCTGATGCATCAGGGTATGGAAGTTCAACCCGCCATCGCTGAGCTCTGCACACTAATTCCACGGCTCGAAGGTCAAGTGCTGTTCGTGTCGAACGAGGTAGGCCAAGGAATCGTTCCCGATAATGAACTTGCCCGGCGTTTTCGCGATGAAGCCGGCTTTGCCAATCAACAAATCGCAGAAGCTTGCGATGAAGTGATTTTCCTGATCGCCGGACTGCCGCACCGTCTCAAGGGCTGAACATGGCGCCGAGCGCGATCAGAATCGTGAAAAGATTGAGCGTGCGAGCCTGAAGCTTCAACCCTTCACGAATATGCCAAGCCGCTAGAACATGTCTTCCTCGTCCCATCCAAGGAAGATCGACCTTCACTCCCTCATAAAACCGCGGGCCTCCAAGTCTCACCTCAAGCGCTCCTGCTAGGGCCGCTTCCGGCCAGCCCGCATTCGGCGAGAAATGCCGTTTCGCATCGCGCAGCATGTACTCGAAGGCTGCAGCACCGCGGCTGGGGCTGGTGAGCGACGTCGCGCCGGCGATCAGGAATCCGGTTAGGCGTGAGCATGGGAGATTGACAAGATCGTCGAGTCTGGCCGCCGCCCAGCCGAAATTCTGGTAACGCTCGGTCTTATGGCCGATCATACTGTCTGCGGTATTGATCGCTTTGTAGATGATGATTCCGGGAAGCCCGAACAGCGCCAGCCAGATGGCCGGGGCCACGATGGCATCTGAGGTGTTTTCCGCAAGGCTTTCGAGCGCTGCGCGAACGATGCCGCTTTCATCAAGCGGAGAGGGGTCGCGCCCGACAATGTGACTTACTGCGATGCGGCCTTGCTCCACGCCGCCCTTTTCAAGCCCCTCGGCGACCGCTTCGACGTAACGGCGCAGGTCTACTTGAGCTAGGAAACTGCTCGCCAGCAGAGCCTCGACAATCCAGCCCCCCTCGTAGTGCCGCAGTGCAAACGAAATTGGTACCGTGATGGCCAACACGATCAGCATCAAAACCAAAACGGCGATCGTTCCCCGCACCCGGCCACCCCATCGCTTCTCCGAATGCCGGTTCAACCGACGATCGAGAAATGAAACAAGACCACCCATCCACTCCACCGGATGCCCAATTCTTTTCAGCAGGAAGCGCGGATAGCCGACCAAACGCTCAACGACGAGCGCAATGAATGCAATTGGAAGCGTGGTTGAAAGATCGATCAATCAGGCTCTAACCGGCAAAGCAAGCTCGAGCAGGCGCCCAAGGACAATATGTTGTTCCAGATGGCTGGCAAGAGAGTTCAACGTCTCATCGACAAGTGAGATATAAGAGATTCCACCCCCACTCCCTTCCCGCAACGCTTGTAGATAAGCGCTGCGAAATGTATCGCTGCTGAAACAGCCGTGCAGATATGTTCCCTCCACCCGCCCATCGATCGAGCGTGCCCCGTCGGCATCCCCACCGATATAGGCGAAGGGGCGTTCACAGTCAGGTCCCGCGGTTCTGCCAAGGTGAATTTCATAGCCCGTTATTTCGGTGTTCGACGCAACATGGCGTGCATCGACCAAGGCCAGTTCTTTCTGCGACGCAAGCGTTGTATCGATATTCAGCAGACCAAGGCCTTCGGCCGTTGTTGCAGGTCCTTCAAGACCTTCCGGATCATGAATGGCGCGGCCAAGCATTTGGTAGCCGCCACAGAGCCCAAGCACATGGCCGCCGCGCCGCAAATGCGCCTTGAGGTCGATGTCCCAACCCTGGATCTTCAAGAATGTTAAGTCGGCAATGGTCGACTTCGAGCCGGGAATTATGACAAGCTTTGCATCTGCTGGAATCGGCTCACCCGCTTGGACGAAGTGAAGTGTCACGTTCGGCTCCAGACGCAACGGGTCGAGATCGTCGAAGTTGGCAATTCGCGGCAATCGCAGAACCGCGATTTTTAGCCCGCCGCTTCCCTGTTCCACAGTTTCCTCGAGCGCTAGGACATCCTCGGCCGGCAAGCGTCTCGCTGCGGCAAAATGTGGAATAACCCCGAGCACAGGCCTGCGGGTGAGCTTTTCAATTGTTTTTCGGCCACCCGCAAACAGCGATATGTCTCCGTGAAAATTGTTGATGATTACCGCCTTCAATCGAGCGGCATCCTTGCGTGGCAGGACCTTGAAAGTTCCGACCACGCTGGCGATGACGCCGCCTCGGTGAACATCACCGATCAGAACCACATCGATACCAGCCGCCTCGGCAAAGCCCATGTTGGCGATATCGCCTTGGCGAAGGTTGATCTCTGCCGGAGAGCCGGCGCCTTCGACGATGATCAAGTCGGCTTCCGCCGAAAGCCGGTGAAAGCTTTCCATTACGTCGGCCAAGTAATCTCGTCGCATGCGCATGAAGTCCTTCGCCTTAAGTGTTGTCCTAAGGTGACCTTGCACAATAAGCTGCGCCCCGGTCGGGGATTCGGGTTTCAACAGAACGGGATTCATATGCACGCTGGGGGCTACTCGCGCAGCGACGGCCTGCAACGCTTGCGCGCGCCCGATTTCACCGCCGTCCGCCGTAACCGCTGCATTGTTCGACATGTTTTGAGGCTTGAACGGGCGAACCTTAAGACCGCGGTTGGCAAATGCCCTGGCGAGGCCGGCGGCTATCAATGACTTGCCGACGTCCGAACCAGTGCCCTGAAGCATTATTGCACGCGCAATACTCAACGATCGTCTCGGTCGATAATATGTGCATAGGAACCCATAATCCGGCCATTTCTGAGACCTGAAGTACCAAGAGAGGCGCCG
Organism: Aestuariivirgaceae bacterium; assembly: GCA_036555325.1. Classification (GTDB taxonomy): domain Bacteria; phylum Pseudomonadota; class Alphaproteobacteria; order Rhizobiales; family Aestuariivirgaceae; genus DATBLQ01. Next base: position 23,843 of record DATBLQ010000081.1, read on the forward strand.
GAGGCATCCTGCATGGTAAAGAGATGATCTCCGCGCACCTGTTCTGCCAATGTTGAATAGTGAAATTCGTGCCCGCGCAGTCGCGGCGGAAAAGGCAATGCCCCTGTGTGCTTCAGGACTCGATAGCCAAGAGATAGCTTGCGGGTAGCGAAGCTTGTTCCGTGCGGCAATAGCGCAGCCATCGCATGGGATTTGCCCTTGGCGTCGATCAAATACCGTCCAAGGACCATGAAGCCGCCGCACTCGCCATAGATCAATACACCCCGCGCTGCCGCCTGGCCCAGCCCATCGAGAAAACGCGAGTTTGCCGAAAGCCTCGCAGCGTGTAGCTCAGGGTACCCGCCGGGGAGAAAAACCGCATCCGCATCGGGTGAGGGGGGTTTGTCGGCCAAGGGAGAAAAAAATCGAAGCTCCGCACCCTGTGCCCGCCATCCTCCCAGCATGTGTTCATAGGCAAAGCCAAATGCCTCATCATTTGCCACGGCGATACGCTGGCCTATGGGCGGAAGAAACTTGGGCATGGTCAGTGGAGCGCCAAGCGCCTGCGCCAGGGAGCGAAACTTTTCAAGGTCAATCGAAGCGGCGGCGAGCTCTGCGGCGCGTGATATGAACCCTTGCAGCCCCTTCAGCTCCTGGGCCTGGTGCAATCCCAAATGTCGCGAGGGAATTTCAAGTCCGCTGAGCCGTGGCACGACGCCCACGACCACTTGATTGGCAAGCGCATCGACCAGAACGCGCTGGTGCCGCTCGCTTCCCACCCGGTTGAGGATGACGCCAGCGATGTTGACGCCCTTGCGAAAGGTTGAAAACCCGTGCACCAGCGCGGCAACCGATTGCGACTGGTGATGAGCATCCACCACCAGCAGAACTGGAAGGTCGAGACGCTTCGCCAGGTCGGCGGTCGATCCCTTGCCTTTCTCGGGACCGTCGAACAGCCCCATCACTCCTTCAATGATGACAAGATCTGACTCCTCTTCCTGTGCCGCGAGCAGCGCCCTTATGAGTTCGGGACGCATCGCCCAAGGGTCGAGATTGACGCAAGGGCGGCCGGTAGCCGCTTCATGAAACCGAGGATCGATGTAGTCCGGTCCGATCTTGGCCGATGCAACGCTCAAACCGGAGTTCTTCAACGCCGCCAGCACGGCGAGCGTGATCAGCGTCTTTCCTGCTCCCGAGGATGGCGCCGCGACAATGAGAGCATTAGCCAATTTTGTTCTCCCGCAACGCCTTGCTGTACCACTCCAGGCACGCGCGCCACTGTGACAGCTGTCCCACCACGACGATCGCCGGGGCGGGTGGGACGAGCCGCGCTAAGAAGTCCTCAACCAGCTCAAGGCTGGTTTCGTGCACCTCTTGCTGGGGCAGCGTCGCGTTCGACACGATGGTCACCGTGTCGGCTGGGTTTCGGCCGCCGCCGATAAGCTCCTTGGCGATCGCCGGCAGGTGCTTGACCGCCATGTACATGACAATGACAGGAGAAGCCCGGGCAATCGCCTTCCAGTCTACGTTGGCGGGCATGGCGCCAGTCGCATCGTGTCCGGTCAGAAAGATGACCGAGTGGTTGGTATCACGGTGTGTCGCCGGGATCCCGGCGTAGGCAAGCCCGCCGATGCCGGCCGAGATGCCCGGCACGATCCGGAAAGGAATTTTGGCTTTGGCGAGTTGGCTTGCCTCCTCCCCGCCGCGGCCGAATATCATGGGGTCGCCGCCCTTCAGCCGCAGGACACGGTTGTCCTGGCGGGCAAGTTCGATCAGCCTTAGCGAGATATCGCGTTGGTTGGGTGACGGCTTGCCGCCCCGCTTGCCGGCATATTCGATTTCCACGCCGGCCGGAGCCCAGCGCAGCACATCGGCATTCACGAGCGCGTCGTAAACAATGACGTCACAATTCTGGATCGCATGATAGGCAAGCAGAGTCATCAGGCCAGGCGCGCCCGGCCCAGCGCCTACAAGCCAGACCGAACCCCTTTGAAATACGGGGAATGTCTCCGCATCCAGACCCGCGAATCCGCGAGGGGAGGCTAGCTTGCCCTGCCAGTCCTGCACCGAGGTTTTTGGGGAGTTCGTCACGAGCCACAGGTCCCGAATCTGTTGCCGCGCTGTTTACAAGGATTATACAAGTTCGTCATGGTCAATTCCAAGTCGAGACCCCCAGGAGAGCTGAAACGCGGTTGGACAACGGGCGCCTGCGCAACTGCGGCAACAAAGGCTGCATTCACGGCGCTAGTCACTGGCAAATTTCCCAACCCCGTCGAAATCGTGCTTCCGCGCGGTGAGCGGGCATCCTTTTCCCTTGCGCTGGAGGAATTGGCTCCGAATTTTGCCCTTGCCGGCATCGTCAAGGATGCCGGCGACGATCCGGATGTCACCCATCTTGCCACCGTAATTGCCAAGGTCGGGTTCGGCGGGGAGGGAGTAACATTCAAGGCTGGGGCAGGCGTAGGCATAGTGACCAAGCCCGGATTGCCTCTGCCGCCGGGCGAACCGGCCATAAACCCTGTGCCGCGGCAGATGATGCAAGCGGTTATCGATGAGATCGCCACCCGCGAGAATGCCCGCCGTGACGTTGAAATTGAAATTTCTATTCCGGGAGGGGAGGAAATTGCCGCCAAGACGTGGAATCCCCGGCTCGGCATAGTCGGCGGTCTCTCGATCCTCGGAACCACCGGCATTGTTCATCCATTCTCCTGTTCGGCTTGGATACATTCAATTCATCGCGGCATCGATGTGGCGCGAGCGACCGGCATAGGACATATAGCCGGATCCACAGGTTCGACCTCCGAGGAAGCTGTCAGAAAACTTTACAAACTTCCTTTGGAAGCTCTCATCGACATGGGTGATTTCGCAGGCGGCATGCTCAAGTATCTGCGCCATCATCCTGTCCCGCGCGTTACGGTTGCTGGAGGATTTGGCAAGATCACCAAGCTCGCTCAAGGTGCGTTGGACCTGCACTCCGACCGCAGCCAGGTCGACTTTGGTGGGCTTGCACGGCTGATGCCGGAACGTGTGCGCGAACAAGCCCGTCGAGCCAATACCGCCCAGGAGGTGGAAGAACTCGCCCGCTCGATTGGTTTCGATCTTGCCTCGCGAATCGCGAAGGCTGCACTCGGAACGGTTCGCGAGGTGCTGAAAGGCGCGCCCATCGAAGCGGAGATTTTGATCGTCGGACGCGATGGCAAGATTATCGGCCGTGCGTAGACATGTACTCATTCTCGGGGGAAGCGCAGAGGCACGGAAACTCGCAAACCTCCTCGTCGAAAAAGATTTCGAAGTAACAACATCCCTTGCGGGCAGGACAACGGCACCTCTCCTGCCTCAAGGTAAGGTTAGGATCGGAAACTTCGGCGGCAGCGAGGGGCTTCAACATTTCGTGCGACAAAACGCCATTCAGGTCATCGCCGATGCGAGTCACCCCTTTGCCGCCCAGATTTCGGCGCACGGTTTTGCCGCCGCACAGTCCTGTGGGATCACCTATTTGCGCCTGGAGCGCCCCGCCTGGCAGCGTGTCCAAGGTGATGTTTGGATATGCGTTCAGACGACGGCCGAAGCTGTTACATCCGTGCCCAGGGACGCCCGGATATTGCTCACGATTGGGCGCAGACAAATGCAGGCGTTCACCCAGCGAACCGATCTCTCGGGGGTGATAAGAACGATTGAGCGGCCGTCGGAGCCGGTGGGCGATCGATGGCTACTGCTTCTGGCGAGACCGCCGTTCACCGTGGAAAGCGAACTTTCGCTCATGCGTCAACACCGGATCGACCTCCTCGTGACCAAGAACTCCGGCGGCGACCAGACCGCGGCGAAACTCACGGCCGCGCGCTCAATGCGCCTGCCTGTGATCATGATCGAACGGCCCGCCAAACCTCAGGCACCGACGGCAGCGACGCCTGAGGAATTGGCAGTGTTGATCTGCAACCTCCCTCGCTCAGGAGTGGACCTCGATCCAGCTTCGGGCATCTAGGGATCGGTAGGGATCGTCCTTGCCAGCCGTGCTCTGGTCCCCTTCCGATGCCTTAGAACATGCTCATGGGCAGGATCATACAGCGCCGAATCGCGGAAATTCCGTGCTGCGAGCACATGACCGACGAGAATGATCGCCGTCCGGGTGAGCTTGGCGGCGCGCACCTTTCTGGCAATTGTCGATAGCGTGCCATGTATGATCTGCTGGTCGGGCCAACTGGCGCGGTACACAACCACCACCGGGCAGTCGGCACCATAGTGAGGCGAAAGCGAGCGCTCCACGTAGCCCAGATTTCGGATCGAAAGATGGATTGCTAGCGTAGCGCGTGCTTTGCCAAGCTCCTCGAGCGCCTCACCTTTAGGCATCGGCGTAGCCTGCATGGAGGTTCGCGTAAGAATGATTGTTTGCGCGATCTCCGGCAGCGTGAGCTCTTGATTGAGTGCGGCAGCGGCGGCTGCAAATGCCGGCACCCCCGGTGTCACGTCATAGGGAATGTTCAACTCGTCGAGCCGGCGCATCTGTTCGGCAATGGCGCCATAGAGCGATGGGTCTCCAGAATGAACCCGCGCTACGTCCATTCCTTGTCGGTGCGCTTCAACCATCTCGGTGATGATTTCCTCCAGCGTTAAAGGCGCCGTATCGATGATGCGAGCGCCAACCGGCGCTGCGCTCACGAGTTCGCTCGGGACGAGCGATCCGGCATAGAGGCACAGCGGACAGGCTTGGATCAGTTTCAGTCCGCGCACCGTGATGAGATCGGGCGCCCCTGGGCCAGCGCCGATGAAGTGAACGGTCATGATCGGACCCCTTGCGTATCGCCATAGCCTCGTGGCGTATAGGCGATCGTCCTTCCATCGCTGCGGCTGAAGCTGCGGCTCGAGGCCGAGCCAATCAGCACGGTGGTCAGCATATTGACGTTCGATGTATCGAACTCGTCAAGACGAACCACGCAGACATTCTCTCCAGCTCGGCCGAGATTGGAAGCGACGACGACCGGAGTTGAAGGAGGCCGGTGTGGTTTGAGAATGGCAATGGCACGGTCGAGCTGGTCGGTGCGTGTGGCCGAGCGAGGATTGAAGAAAGCCACTACAAAGTTTCCCATGGCCGCAGCCTGAAGCCGATTTTCTATGGCCTGCCACGGAGTCAACAGGTCGGACAAAGAAATGGCACAGAAGTCGTTGCCCAAGATCGCGCCGGCCCGGGCAGCGGCGGCCTGCAAAGCCGAGATTCCAGGTACGACTTCGATTGTGATGCGCCGACTTGCGTCCTCAAGAGGGGACCCTGATGAGGGATCGAGGAGCTCAAAAACCAATGCCGCCATGGCATAGATGCCGGCATCGCCCGAGCAGACCAAGGCCACATCGCGGCCCTCTCCGGCGAGCTTGAGAGCGTGAAGGGCGCGTTCTTTCTCCGCTCCCAACTCAAATCGATGTTCGCGCTGACCCACGCGTAAGTCGGCAATGAGATCGAGATAGAGCTTGTAGCCAATCCAGTCGCTGGCTCCGCCCAACGCCGCTTCGGCGTTGGGGCTGCGCCATTCTGCCGAACCCGGGCCAATGCCGACGATGGCAAGGCTTCCGCGGGCTCTGCCGACGTTGTTTGGATTGATGGGCGCGAGGGCTCGGGCAATCGCACAGGTGGTTCTCTTTCCTTTCGACTTCTCGACGATAAGGTCAGAGCCGACGCCTGCCGCCCGAAGCGCCGCCGCTTCGGCTACGCTTGGCGTCCCGACTTCTCGCAACACCAACTCGGAGGGGTTCTTCAGGCGCGGAATTTCCTCGCAAAGTTCGCCGCTTGAGAAGAATTTCGCCGGCACTCCGAGATGCCTCGCCAGTTCACCCACTGCCGGTTCATCCGCCTTTACATCTATTGAAACGACGCACGCAATGGCACCGGGCGCAAGCCCCTCCGCTGCAAGAACATCCTTCACATGTCGCAACAGATCCTCCGCGGGCGTGTTGCGCTCACACCCAACTCCAAGAGCTAGACTCTGGGGATGGTAGACAAGCGCGTTTTCGCCTCCCGGCACGGCGTATTCGGTGATGAGCAAACTCAAACGTGCGTCTGCCGCTTGGGGCAGCGACGCTAGCCATGGAGCCTCGCCTTTCGTACGTATCTTCTCTCCTGTAAGCAGACTTGCGAGAAAACTCTTCAGATTCTCCGGGTTGGCGAGCACATAGCCCTCCGGCCGGTCGAGGCTTACCCCAAACCGAAGCTCGCTGGCGGTCGTTATGCCCGCTACGCCGCCGGTGAACGATGCGATCTTTGCTGCAAGCTCATTCGCGCCACGATGTCCGCCGAGGAGCGGCACGGCAACTGAACCATCTTCCGCCAACGCAACAACCGGGGGCTCCTTCGATTTGTCGGCGATCGACGGTGCGAGCAGACGGATCAGGATTGCGGAGGCACAGAGACCAATGATCGGACGCCCCGCACTGAAGGCCCTAAGCAGTTCGTTTTTGAAATTCTCCGGCTCGATGAGGGTGCCGCCTACATGCGAGGCGACACGCTGGCCGAGATGCCGAGCGGACCCACCCAATATGAAGATCGCAGGGCTCAGCGCCATCGCTCGCCGCCCTTATAGACCAACACCGTGGAAAAATAGGGCCGCTCACCCTCCTTTGTTTCGGTTAGCCTCGCGATACGCTGATCTCCCTGGGTCGCCCGCTCGATGATGGCGGCGCGATTGGCAAGGCCCAGATCGCATAGAACCCGGCGCACCTTATCGAAGTGGTTGGCCACTTTGATGATTGCAACCGCGTCGGCAGTTTCCAGCTCTCGGCGAAGGCGCTCTTCTTCTAGGGGAGCTGGGATCACTTTCAACACTTCATTGCGTGCCGCCAGTGGTCGCCCAAGTGCCGCTGCGCAAGCCGTAAGAGAGGTGACACCCGGTACGACGTCGCATTCGTATTTGTCCGCCAGTCGCTCGTGAATGAACATGAAGCTGCCGTAGAAGAAGGGATCGCCCTCGCACAGGAACAGCACGTCTTCATTTAGGTCGAGATGACTGGCAATTTTGCCCGCCGCATGGTCATAGGCCAACCGCGCCCGTTCCCGTTCCCGCTCCATCGGAATGGAAAGAGGAAGTTCGCGTGTACCAGCCCGCAACAGGGGAGCAACGATACGGCGGGCAAGACTCTCCCCTCCATTGGCCGACGGATAGGCGATCACGCGGACTTCATTCAAAAGGCGCGCTGCCTTGAGAGTGAGAAGCTCGATGTCTCCGGGGCCGACTCCCACGCCATAGAGTTTTCCCTTGGCACTCATGGCTTGATTGCTCGCCACTGATGCACCGGCAACTGGGGTCGCAGTGCGTGCTTTGCCCCCATTGGAGCCAGCAGGGAGATATCGATGCGAATGAGCTCTCCGCCGAATTGCCGGCAATAGTCGATCAGCGCGGCTTCTCCCTCAAGCGTGACGGCGTTGGCCACGAACCGGCCGCCGCTCTGTAGGCCGCTCCATGCGCCATCGAAAACTGCACGGTCCGAGACCGACCCTCCGAGAAACACCGCATGTGGTGCAGGTTGACCGATGAGTGCTTCGGGTGCCCGTCCGGCGACGATCTTTAAGCCCGGAGTGCCGAGCGCTGTGGCGTTATTTGAAATCATCTGACGCCTTTTCTCATCCTGCTCTAAGGCAATGGCCCCCGTGTTGCGGGCAGCGCGCATCCATTCGATCGAAATCGAGCCGCACCCCGCGCCGATATCCCACAAGAGCGCTCCCGGAAACGGCGATAGGGCCGAAACCGTGATCGCCCGAACGTCCCTCTTGGTCAATTGGCCATCATGAACGAATGCTTCGTCGGGAAGCCCTGGCACCCGCGCCAGCAGCCCAGCACCCGCTTGGGCAGTGCACTCGATGGCAATGGTGCAGAGATCTGAAAAGCGCTCCGTACCGATTTCGTTTGCCCGAAAACTCACGTTCCGCTCTTCCCGTCCGCCCATATGTTCGAGGACCGTGACCTTGCTGTTCCCATAGCTCCGTCGGACGAGACGGTCGGCCACGGCTCGAACAGTCCCATCGCCATCGGCAAGTGCCAAAACCTTCGCGCCCGGGGCGAGTGCCAGTTCCAGCAGGGCCGTATCGCGTCCATGCAGCGAAATCGTCTCGACTTCCGGTAACGACCATCCCAGGCGCGCCGCGGCGAGAGAAAAGGCCGAAGGGTTGGGCAAGATAGCCAGCTCGCCTCCAAACTGCGGCGCAAGAAGCGCACCGACGCCGTAGTTCATTGGGTCGCCGGTTGCCAGGATTACGATTCTCTTGCCCTTCCAACCCTTGATACGGTCGATCATGGGGTCGAAGGGAGACGGCCAGTCGTGGAATGCGGCTTTTAGCGGGGGCAGTAGGTTCAACAGCCGTCTCGAGCCGATCACAATATCCGCGTTGGTGATCAGCGTGCGGGCGGCCGCGGATAGCCCATCGAAGCCATCCTCGCCCATGCCAATGAGACTGAGCCAGCGGTTCATTGGACATGTTCCGCCGTGATCGCATTGAATGCCGCTGCCGCCATGGCCGATCCACCGCGCCGCCCCAGCAGCGTCGCATAGGCAACGCCGCGAGGATTGGCCGCAAGTTCGGCCTTTGCTTCGACAGCGCCGACGAAGCCCACTGGCATGGCAATGATGGCTGAGGGCTTGGATGACACCGCATCCATGAGGTCCAGGAGTGCGAACAGAGCAGTCGGCGCGTTTCCGATCACGATGATGGAATTATCGAGGTAAGGACGCCACAGCCCTACCGCCGCCGCCGAGCGGGTAATGTGTGCGCTACGAGCGATTTCGCGCGTCGCAGCATCATTCAGGGTGCAGATGATTTCTACTTTCTCCGGTAAGTTTCGCTTGATCAGCCCCGCGCGCACCATTTCGCAATCCGCGATAATGCGGCTTCCATGCTCGAGCGCCTCTCTTGTCTTGTTTGGCAATGCCGGATCGATTCGCAGATCGCACACGAGATCTGTCATCCCGCTGGCATGCATCAGACGCAGCGCGATCCCCTGGCACTCCTTCGGCAATGAGGACAGATCCGCTTCCGAACGAATGACTTCGAAGGATTGCCGGTAGATAGCTTCAGGATCCTTGAGATAGGCCATGGCGACGGATCTCTGTCTCAAACCTTCTTTTGCAAACTCCTTGGTCCCAAAGGATGGTCTGCATGGGGGTAGGGATGGTGATGATGAGTGTGGTCCTGTCCATGATGATGGTGATGATTATGGATAGGGCTTGCTTCATGGGAATGGTGATGACCGGTACCGATACCTTCGACATGGTGATGATGGCTTTGCTGCGGCAAGCCGACCTCAGTCTCGAAACCCAATAGCTGGTTGCGGTATTTGCAGACCGCGCAGTTCATGTTGGTGTCACCGGTAAGAACTTGCTCTATGCGCTCAGCGAAAGTCTCAACCACTAGGTCGTGGTCATTGAGATATTGAGCCTTGACGAACTCGATTCCCGGATATCGCATCGCCGCGCTGTCGACGGCGTCATAAATGCGATCGACGAGAATTCCGGTGAACAGGAAATAGGGAAACACGATGATGCGTCGGTAATTAAGTCGCGCAGCATGCTCCAGCGTTGGCGCGATCAGCGGGAAGGTAACGCCTGAATACGCGGTTTCCGCCCAGCCCAAACCAAAACCCTCCCACAGAAGCCGAGTGACCTTGGCAACATTCGAATTGGCATCCGGGTCCGATGCGCCGCGGCCCACAACCACGAGCAGGGTTTCGTGTTTGCCGGCACTTCCTTTTGCATTGGAGATGGCCTCTGCTATGCGATCGGCTGCCGCCCGCAGCATTTTGGAATCGATGCCCAGATCCCTGCCGTAATCGATGCGGAAGCCAGGGTGATTTGCGGCATACGTATTGAGCACCGCAGGAATATCGTTCTTCGCATGCCCCGCAGCGAACAGCATACCTGGCACGGCCAGCGCACGGGTAACGCCTGCCGCACGCAGCCGGTCGAGACCTTCTTTTATGATCGGGCGGGCAAACTCTAAATATCCGAACTCGACCGGGCGATCTGCCATCCGCCGCTGCAAATGCCCGGCAAGAACGGCGAATTCGGCAACGGCGTTTTCATCGCGGCTGCCATGGCCGCACAACATGACCCCTAGTTTTTCAGACATTTCGTCCTTCCTCAAAGCGAGCCGGTCCGCAGGCAGCGATGAGAAAGCGTGAGGTTGGCCAATGCCAGCCACAGCGGCGCGCCTCCGGCCTTGGCCCCGATTTGGGTCGGCCGCACCGGAGATGTCTTTCAGTTCCCTCGATCGGAACGCTGCAGTACTGATCAGACCCTAAAAGAAGCTGAGGCGCGGCACAAGCAGCGAATTCGCTACTTCAGCTCGATAACGCCTTCGACCACGTGATGAAGATCGGTGCCTTCTGCGGTTACCACCGCTTTTACCTTAAGCCGGTCACTCATGGGCGAACGTTTCTCGTGGACCAAACGTTCGATCTCGCGCTGCGAGGTAACACCAACCTGTTTCAGGAACTTTCGCATCGACATATTGAATCGGTCTTCATCCATTGTGGTATTTCCTAGAATTCAATCCCTGCCTGAGCTTTCACGCCTGAACGGAAGGGATGCTTGATCAGCTCCATCTCGGTAACCAGATCGGCAATCTCTATCATTCGCTCGCTGGCATTGCGGCCGGTCACGATGATGTGCTTGTCTGCCGGTTTGTTTTTCAAAACTTCAATTATCTCGTCCAGGGGCAGGTAATCGTAGCGCAAGACGATATTTAGTTCATCAAGCAGAACCATCCTGTAGGATGGATCGCTGATCATGCGCTTGGCTTCCTCCCAGCCGGCGCGAGCGTGAGCAATATCTCGCTGACGGTCCTGGGTTTCCCAGGTGAATCCTTCACCCATTACCTTGATCGTGCACAACTCTGGGAAACCTTCGAGTATCACACGCTCGCCCGTGTTCCAGGCGCCTTTTACGAACTGGACAATCCCGACTCTCATTCCGTGGCCAATGGCTCTCATGACCATGCCAAAAGCTGCGGAGGATTTGCCCTTCCCTTTCCCGGTGTGCACGATGATAAGGCCTCTTTCAATGGTCTTGCCGGCGAGGATCTTGTCGCGTGCAGCCTTTTTCTTCCGCATTTTCTCGGCATGACGAACGTCGAGGTCGCCAGCCTTGTTCGCCTTTTCACCGTCATCGTTCATTGCAAACTGCCTTCCATGAGGCGGGAGAGTTCACTGTAGGCCGAATTCGACCTCGGTGTCCAAAGGCCGCGAACTATCGCTTCAGTAAATCGCTCGGCCAATTCCTTGAGTGCTGAACGGTTGTTCGCCGCAATGAAACCCTGAACCTGTTCATCGGCTATGAACGCATCATAGGCAAGATCGAAATGATGCGATCTGGCAGCGCCGGTCGTTGCCGAAAAGGCAAACAGATAGTCAACCGTGGCAACGATCTCAAAGGCGCCCTTATACCCGTGGCGCATCACTCCCGCGATCCATTTGGGATTGACCACGCGGGAACGCACGACTCGCGCAATCTCTTCCTCCAACGTCCGGATGACCGGTCGATCGGGGCGTGAGTGGTCATTGTGGTAGACCGCCGGTCGCTCGCCGGAGGCTTGTTCGACGGCAGCTGTCATGCCGCCTTCGAATTGGTAGTAATCGTCGCTGTCAAGGAGGTCGTGCTCGCGGTTATCCTGGTTGTGAACGACGGCTTCGATAGTCTTTAAACGGCGTTGGAACGCAGTTTCGCTGGGCGTTCCCTGATCGATTGCGCCATAGGCGTAAGACCCCCAGGCGACATAGGCCCTTGCGAGATCCGATCTCTCGGCCCAGAGCTTCTCATCCATGATCGCCTGTAGGCCAGCACCATAGGTGCCGGGCTTCGAACCGAATATGCGCTGCCCCGCAATCTGCGCTGCTTCGCCACCCGCTGCACCCTGCGCAACGAGCTCGGCTGCATCGCTCCGCATTCGCGCGGCTATGGGATTGTCTGTTTCGATTTCATCCAAGTCGCCTATTGCTCGCACCGCTCTGTCGAACAGCTCGATCTGCAGCGGAAATGCATCGCGAAAGAAGCCTGATATCCGAAGTGTTACGTCCACGCGAGGACGGCCGAGCGCACTGAGCGGGGTGATCTCGAATCCTGAAACGCGCCAACTTGATGGGTCCCAGCGCGGTTTTGCCCCGATCAGGGCGAGGGCCTGAGCGATATCGTCGCCACCCGTTCGCATGTTGGAGGTCCCCCATACCGACAGTCCCATGGCTCGGGGAAAAGTGCCGTGCTCCTGAAAATGCCGAAGCAACATGGCTTCGGCGGACCGCTGACCCAGCGACCATGCAGTCGGGGTGGGCACGGCGCGGTTGTCGATGGAAAAGAAATTGCGTCCCGTAGGCAATACATCAAGCCGCCCGCGGGTCGGAGCGCCGGCTGGGCCTGGCTCGACGAACCGGCCATCGAGTCCTTTAAGCAGATTGGCCAGCTCATTCTTTCCGCTGTCATAAAGGGCAGGACGAATCCTCGCTGACACTTCATCGAGGATCGTACGCGTCGCCGGCCACTGTGGCGAGCAGCTCTGCGGAGATTCGATGAAATGAGCAGCGAGCAGTTCGAGTCGCTCAACCGTATCCCCGTTGGTGCGCCATGGTGATGGGAGGAGGTCTGCAAGCAGTTTCGGCCGCGCGCGACTCCACGGCTCTGCCATGGCGCACGATAGGGGATCGAAGCCACCGAAACCGAGATCAGCCGCCAACGCATTCAGCAGCGACCGGTCGGCTCCTTCGCCCAGTTTGCGCGGCGCGCGTACCAGGGCGGCAATCAGATCCCTTTCCAGCCTGCCGGTAGGGGTCTCGCCAAGGACATGAAGCCCGTCTCTGATCTGCGCCTCTTTCAGATCACAGAGCCACGCATCGAGTCTTTGCAGTGCCCCGTCGCTCTCGTCATCGTTGATGCCCGCATCGACATCGATCTTCGCAGCGTGGGCAGCTTCGAATATCCTATCGCGCAAAGCAGTCGCGCGGCGCCGATCGACGCTGGATGCAAGATAGTACTCATCGACCAGCGCCTCCAGATCGCGCAGCGGACCGTAGGCTTCCGCGCGGGTAAGCGGAGGAGTGAGATGGTCGATGATCACGGCACCGCTCCGCCGTTTGGCCTGCGTTCCCTCTCCAGGGTCATTCACGATGAAGGGATATAGATGCGGCAATGCACCGAAGACTGCTTCGGGATAGCACCCGTCACTAAGCGCAACTGCTTTGCCCGGCAGCCATTCCAGATTGCCATGCTTCCCATTGTGTATCAGCGCATGGGCACCGAACACTGCTCCAAGCCAGATGTAGAACGCGAAATAACCGTGCGGAGGCACCAATGCCGGATCATGGTAGCTGCTCTTTGGATCGATGTTGTAGCCACGCGCCGGTTGGATGCCGATGACGACTGACCCATATTGGCGAACCGCGATATCAAATGCTCCCTCGGCAAAAAACGGGTCACTCTCCGGTGCACCCCACCGCCGATGAATCTCATCTTGGATTTTTCCGGAAAGTTTGCCGAAATGGTCGAGATAGATGTCCAAGCCCAGCTTGGCTCCGCCGCGGGGTTTCTTTGGCGACTGGTTGGTTGGGCCAATCAATAGCTCTTCAATAAGATCGTTGCCGGAGGAAGGGATATCGGAAATGCAGTACCCGCTCTGGGCGAGCGATTTCATAATATTGATCGTACTGGCAGGAGTGTCGTACCCAACGCCGTTGCCCACCCGTCCGTCGCGGTTGGGGTAGTTTGCCAGAACAATGGCAATTCTTCTTTCCGGTGCCGGTGTCTGGTGCAGTTTTACCCAGTTCGCGGCAAGTGCGGTGGTAAACTCTATCCTGCTTGGCTGCGGCTTATACTTGACGATCCGGCATTGCGTCCCTTCATGCCGCCCGGCATCGGTTTTGAACGACAGGGCTCTCGTCAGTATGCGGCCGTCGAGTTCCGGCAACACCACATTCATTGCCAAATCGCGCGCCGACAAGCCTTGAGAATTCTGCTGCCAGGCCAATTCCGTCGTCCCAGCCAGAATGGCCTGCAACACTGGGCAGTCACACGCGCGAAACGGGTTGTCCAAGACTTCACCCGTGGCTGTGGCGATGGCAAAGGCGGTGGTATTGATGATGATCGAGGGCGGATGTTCGGCGAAACAATTCGCAATGAACAGCGCCGATTCCCTGTCCTTGAGGCTCTGGACGAAAACGCAGACAGGATTAAGCCCCCTATTGAGGAGAGAGTCTCCCAGCACATCGATTGGCTCGGTAAAGGCGCTCTCGATGAGAGCGCGGTAGAATACGACCGCCGCGATCGGAGCATTCCCCGAGGCTTCCCTATAGAGCCCGCAGCGCGCCAATCGTTTCGCCGCCACCGGCTCTGGGCCTTCTCTGATCAGGAACTGGCCGAAACGGATGGCGTTGGCAATGTTCTCCACACCGCCCTCGGCGAAATAGAGACGCAAACGTTCAACTGCGAGCGGGCTCACCGTATTATGTCGCAGCAACGCGGGATCGGGAAACTGGTCTCCCGGAAGCACCGCGAGGTTGATCGACTGCTGGCGTGCCAGCGCCTCTATCACATCGATGCCATAGGGCCAGTATGCTTTGCCGCCAAGTTGGCGAACAATGATCAGCTTCGCGCGCGAAAGCGTTCGTTCGGCGTAAAGGTCAACCGACATGTTGTGCTGAAGGTGCAGAATATTGGCAAGCCGCAGGCTTGGCCTAGGCTGCGGCAGGGTATCATAGGCTCGCGCCAGGCAGGCGAGGTCCGAGTCGGCTGAAGAAAGAACGACGATATCCGCCGAATCCTGTTGGAGATCGATGGCTTCTTGGCCATCTCCAATCACGCCGGATTGTGTTGCCAAAAGATGCATGCTTGTCAGCCGATGGCAGTGCTTCAGGCAGAAAGTTCGGCCGCGATTGCCTCGCGGTTCAAACCTTTCATCCCAATGACGACGAGGGAGCTTGAACGGAATTCGCCATTGCCCCAAGGGCGATCGAAGTAGCTTTCCAGACGAGGGCCAACCGCCTGAACAAGCAGACGCGAGCGTGATCCCGCCAAGTTGAGAAACCCTTTCAGCCGCAGAATATCGTGATTGGCGATCAATCGCCGGACGCGCTTGAGGTACGCATCGCGGTCGGCAATCTCTCCCAACGGTACGACGAAGCTTTCAAAATCGTCATGGTCGTGTTCGCTGTCCCCCTCCAACTCGTGATGAGAACGACGATGCTTCAGATCAGTTTCGGCCTCGACGGCAAGTCCGAGCAGCGCCGCTGCGTCGATCCTGCCATGCTCGGTGCCGATAAGGCGCGCGCCGGGTCTAAGCCGTCGCTTGATGTCATGCCTCACCCTGTCGATATTGGGTGAGTCCAAAAGGTCCATCTTGTTAACCAGCACGACATCGGCGCAGGCGAGCTGATCTTCGAACAATTCTTCGATTGGATTGTCGTGATCGAGGTTTGGATCGGCTGCCCGCTGAGCGGCCATGGCCTTTTCATCGGTAACGAACCGTCCCGCCGCAACTGCGGCGCCGTCAACCACCGTGATCACCCCATCCACGGTGACGCGCATCGCTATTTCCGGCCAGTTGAACGCCCGCACCAGCGGCTGGGGCAGGGCAAGCCCCGAAGTTTCAATGATGATGTGGTCGGGCGAGGAGTGGCGCCCCAGAAGCTTCGACATGGTTGGGATGAAATCGTCAGCCACAGTGCAACAGATGCAGCCGTTCGCCAGCTCGATGATGTCATCCTCTCCGCAGCCATCGCTGCAACCTCTTAGGATTTCCCCGTCGACGCCGATGTCGCCGAATTCGTTCACAATGAGAGCAATCCGCCGGCCGTTGGCTGTTCTGAGCAGGTGGCGAATAAGCGTGGTCTTGCCGGCACCCAGGAAGCCAGTGATGATTGTTGCGGGGATTTTTTGTTGCATCATGGCACGGTACGTCGACGCGTGGCGCGATCGTGAACGAGGCCAAAGCCCAGGCCCAGAAACACCCAAAACACCGCAGCCGTCGCGAGCGCATTGGCGGCAAAACCTGACGCCAGCTGAGCAGGGACGTTGCTCTCCTGGCTCGGAGCATCGGGCGCGCCGATCAGATGGGGCAAGGCAATCAGCAGTATCGCGAGGGCTAAATAGCCGGGCGAGCGCTTCTTGGCGAGAAGTGTCAGGCCGCCGGCGGTCGCGGCGACGGCAAACCACCACCACACCTGTCGCGCCGACAAATCCGCTGCAGGCATGCCTGGCAACTCGGGTGGCAAACCGGCCGAAGGGGCAAGGGAAAAAACCATGAACCCGCACAGACCCCAAAGCGCGCCGTTTGCCACAGTGATGGGCAAGTTGAGGAGGAACGAGGCCCCGATCATCAGCAGTGCAAATGCAATTGAAACGATGCTGTTGGCAAGGACCGTGTAGGCGGTACGCTCTAGACCGTCGACGGGGGCCCAGGGCTCTACCTCCGCTGCCGGCTGGCCGGAAGCATTGGAATGTTCGTGGGCCCCTTTGTGCTCATACGCTTCAGCCGCCAGAATATAGGGCGTCACCCGAAAATATTGCATGGCGGACATGACGAGCCCTCCCGCCAAGCCAACGAGAATCGCGGCAAAGAACATTCGCCGGAACATGCGTGTTTGTCCTGCTCGACTCAGTGACAGGGAAAGCCGATGGCGTGACGTGTGTCGTGGGCTGCGTTGTGAAGAAAATCGCTGCCGGCAAAACCCGCACCAGCGAGCAATAGAATGCCGCAGGCCATGATCAGAAGACCTGAGAACGTCCGTTGGCCGATGAATGTGGAAAGTACGAATGCGGCTGTGTTTGTCATGAGCGTTTTCACCCTCCGTGAGCTCAGCGGGTCGAAAGATGGACCCTTTTGCGCAAGGCGGCAGGTCTCCTGACTTGCGGGTCCGTAGCGCCTCGCGGGCCTTCCCGGGCTCTTCGGCCCAGTGGCAAATCGCGAAAAGACGCCTCTCCGCTCACAGTTGCGGGGGCAGTCACGGCATTGGCCCCTGATGGGTCGTCCGCACCGTGTTCCCTGTTAGGTCTCTGGCCGGCTGGCTTCGAGTCACCGCCTAACGTTAACCAGATTTGCATGAATCCGCCCAACCGTCAAAGGAGTTGCAAAATTGCCTGAGTTTTCAACAGCAAACAACCCCTCTGACAGGAGCTTGGCAGCGAGATTGCCCTGCGTTAGAATATTAATTGAACATTCAATCAAAATAGGCCCCAGATGGATATCGCCCTCGCCAAAGCGAATGAGATGGTTCAGCCAAAGCTTGACGACCAGCGGCGCTCAGGGTTGCCGGGGTGGACATATTTCAGCGAGGAGATCCTGGAACTCGAGAAGGAAAACCTTTTCCGCCGATGCTGGCAACTCATCGGCCACGTAAGCGATATTCCGCTGCCTGGTGACTATACGACGTTCGATGTCGCGGGCGAGCGGGCTCTCGCAGTGCGTGGGAAGGACGGCGGCATCCGCTGCTTTCACAATGTATGCCGGCACCGCGGGTCACGCGTGGTTGCCAACGCGCAGGGCAATTGCAAATCTGCCATCGTCTGTCCGTTTCATGGCTGGGCCTACAATCTTGACGGCACCCTCAGAGGCGCCCCAGCCCCACGCAGCCTGCCCAAGCTCGAGCCTGAGAAGCACGGACTGATTCCGCTCGAACAGGAGATTTTTCACGGTTTCATCTTCGTGCGTTTCAAGCCCGGGCCGCAGCCCTCTGTCGCGGCGATGCTCAACATTTACGAGCCCCTCTTCATTGTTCACAAGACCACGGAAATTAAGCCAATTTGCACCATGTGGGAGGCGGAGATCCCCGCCAATTGGAAAGCCGTTCGCGATGTGGACAATGAAGGCTACCACGTCCCCATTGCGCACCCGGGCCTCTACGATCTCTATGGGCGCCAATATGTTGACGAGCTGCCCGGCCGCGGGGTGGGTCGCTCGGTTGGCAGATTCGATGCTGTCAAATCGAAGCGATGGAGTGTCCGTCACTACAAGACGATAAGGCCGCGTCCTTCCCGAGAGCTCGGAGACGAGGCCAACAACTGGACCTATGTCGGGATGTTCCCCAATACCGTCTTCATGCTCTACCCGGAAATGGCGGGGTACTATCAGGAATGGCCCTTAGGCGTTGGCCGCACCGTTCAGCGCGGCAAAATGTACGGTCATCCCGACGAGCGACGCAGCATGAGGCTCGCCCGTTACCTCGCACAGCGCATCGAACGGGAAACGGCCCGCGAGGACCACCAACTCATCGTTTGGTCGTGTGAGGCGATGAAATCGAGCGCCTTTGCCGGCATAATCCTGTCCGATCACGAGACAGGGGTCAGGGAATACCATGACCAGCTGCGGGAATTGATGCCGGTATTCGATCAGGAAAGGGAACCCGCCCCCGGCACGGTGGCGAAGCTTAACGAGGATCTCAAAAACGCCACTGCCGGATAAAGGGAAGTTGATTCCGCCGGTCCATCAAAGCTAATACCGTTGCATCTCCTGGTGAGCTAGGAGGGGCAGGGTCTAGTCCTTGCGCTTGGGAGATCCGGCATGCATCGCTTAGTCCCCTGCATCATCGCTTTTATTCTGCAACTCTCGCCCGCTGTCTCCCAGGAGACCAGCCCTCGTCTGGGAGACTGGGCCGATGTGCTTGCCAGGGCGCGGGGACAGACGGTCTATTGGAACGCATGGGCGGGAGAGCAGGCCATAAACCGTTATATCGCCTGGGCTGCGCAGGAGGTGAGCAAGCGCTACGGTATCAAGGTCGAGCATGTGAAGCTCAGCGATACCTCTGAGGCAGTTGCCAAGATTATCACCGAAAAGGCCGCCGGCCGCGACAAAGGAGGCTCGGTCGATCTGATTTGGATAAACGGGCCGAATTTTGCTTCGCTGAAGGATAAAGGCCTGCTGTTTGGACCTTGGGTGGACAAGCTGCCGAACTATCGGTTTGCCGATGTCATCGGCAAGCCGGTCATCACTCGCGACTTCACCCTGCCGACTGAGGGATTTGAATCGCCGTGGGACATTGCCCAACTTGTATTTTATTACGACAGAAGTCGCACGCCAGCGCCGCCGCGAACCACCGAGGCTCTTCTCCAATACGCCAAAACTCACCCGGGGCGCATCACCTATCCGGATGTGCAGAATTTCCTTGGGGCGACGTTCCTCAAGCAGGTGCTGATTGAACTCGTCGAGGATCGTTCTGTCCTTCAAGAGCCCCCGCTGGATGCCGACTTCGCGCGTTTGACTGCACCTTTGTGGGCCTTTCTTGACGAGCTCCACCCGGTGGCGTGGCGAAGCGGTAAGGCCTTTCCGGCGAACAGCGCGGAGTTGCGACAGCTGCTGGCCGATCGAGAGATCGATATTGCATTTTCATTCAACCCCTCCGAAGCCAGCTTGGCGATAGCCAGAGGTGAGC
Source organism: Aestuariivirgaceae bacterium (assembly GCA_036555325.1). Lineage (GTDB taxonomy): Bacteria > Pseudomonadota > Alphaproteobacteria > Rhizobiales > Aestuariivirgaceae > DATBLQ01. The sequence goes on from DATBLQ010000081.1 coordinate 43,201, forward strand.
TTCCGGCAAGTGTCAGCTCCTACGTGCTGGACGGAGGGACCATTGCCAATGCGAATTTCCTCGCCATTCCGTACAACGCAAGCAGCAAAGAGGGCGCCATGGTGGTGGCCGATTTTCTGCTGAGCCCGCAAGCTCAGGCAAGAAAACAGGACCCGTCCGTTTGGGGCGGCCTTACCGTGCTCTCCCTTTCCAAACTCAGCAGCGATGATCGGCGATTGTTCGAAACGCCGAACACCGCCACAGTCGTCAGGCCGGTGACCGAGGCAGAATCGGCTTTGCCCGAACCCCATGCCCGGTGGATGACCCGCATCATACAGGCATGGCTCCAGCGCTATGCGTCGAAATGAATCCCTCTAAAGGCGAAGGCCTCTGGTTGCGGCTCGTACCCGCCGTTGTTTTCATCATTCTTGTTGTCCCAACGGCATGTGGACTGTTGGGAGTGTTCCTCCCCGCATTTGGCTACTTTCCAGCTCTCGGAGGCAGTGAATTCACGTTGCAACACTGGAGACTGTTGCTGGAAGCGCCTGGTTTGTTTCGGTCTGTCATCTTGACGATATGGATCGGTCTCGCCTCGACCGTGCTTTCGCTGGCGACTGTCGTCCTGCTGTTTGCGCAATTCCATGATACCCGTGTTTTTTGGCTGGTGCGTCGCACATTGTCGCCGCTGCTCTCCATTCCTCACGTCGCCATCGCCATCGGCCTGGCACTCGTGATTGCTCCATCGGGATTGCTTTTCCGCTTCGTTGCGCAATTCCTTCCCGATCTCGACGTTCCGCCAGATCTTTTGATCGTCCATGACAGGATGGGGCTTTCGCTGATCGGTGCACTCGTGCTGAAGGAAGCCCCATTCCTGTTCCTCATGAGCCTTGCAGCCCTTCCGCAGATCAATCCTACGCAGAGCCTCGCGACGGCGCGCACGATTGGCTACACGCCGACGATAGCCTGGATCAAGGTCGTGCTGCCGCGGCTTTACCGCCAGATCAGATTACCGGTGCTGGCTGTATTGGCCTATAGCCTCTCGGTGGTGGATGCGGCGTTGATTGTCGGACCCACAACACCTCCTCCTCTGGGCGTTGCTGTTTTCAAATGGATGAGCGAGCCGGAACTAAGAGATCGATTCATCGCGGCTGCCGGTGCGGTGCTGGTTTTATGCATCACGCTGTTTGGAACAACTTTGTGGATCGGGCTGGAGAGATTGCTCATCCTCTTGGGACGACGGTGGCTTGAACTGGGCAGCAGAAAACAGGGGGCGAAAGCCATAAGCATCGCAGCCTATGCCGTAGGCATTTTGCTTTTGACTTTCATTCTCCTCAGCGCCGGCGCGATCCTGCTTTGGGCGTTTGCCGGAAACTGGCCATATCCGAACGTCGCTCCCGATTTCCTTACAGCCGCCACTTGGAACACCAATAGCCGCCAATTCTTGTGGCCGCTGTTCAACGCGCTGATTATTGGCGGAGCGGCCTCTCTTCTTGCTCTGGCGTTTACGGTCTCGCTGCTTGAGCGCGACGTACATCGTCGGACAAACACCCAAGACTGGATGCGGAATCTGCTATACGTTCCCCTGATCGTTCCGCAGATTGCTTTTCTGCCGGGAATGCAAATCCTGCTGATCGCTCTCCACTTAGATTCCAATATCTACTCGGTGATCGCCGCACACTTGGTGTTTGTGTTGCCCTACGTCTATTTGTCGTTGAGCGATCCTTGGGCACATTTCGATGACCGGTACAGGCAGACGGCAATGGCAATGGGCGCGACCCCGCGACGGGCTCTGTTTCGGGTCCGCCTGCCCATGCTATTAGCAGCTTTGCTGACTGCGGCTGCGGTCGGCTTCGCGGTCAGCGTCGGGCAGTACCTGCCAACATTGCTTGTTGGAGCAGGGCGTGTTCCGACCGTCACCACCGAGGCCGTGGCGTTGGCATCGGGCGGCGATCGACGGTTGGTGGCAGTGCTGGCAATGCTGCAGTCGTTGCTTCCGCTCGGCGCATTCCTCGTTGCCGTTTTTGTTCCCTTGATTGTATTTCGAAATCGGAGAGGGGTCCGCACCACATGAACGTTTCCCCGCGAACAGAAGAGAGCGGACTGCTGATCCGCGACCTGCGCATTGCGATCGGTGGAAAGACGCTGTTTAACCTCTCGCTCTCCATCCGGCCGGGTGAAATCATCACCATCATGGGACCTAGCGGAACCGGTAAATCCGCACTCCTTGCCTGTGTATCGGGGTTGCTGCCGCCAGTCTTTTCGGCCGAAGGCGAGGTTTGGCTGGGGAGTCGGCGCATCGATGAACTTCCGGCGCACTTGAGAAAAACCGGATTGCTGTTCCAGGACGACCTTCTGTTTCCGCATTTGTCGGTGGCGGGAAACTTGAAGTTTTCAATCGATGAGCGAATGGGTAGGGCGGAACGCAACGTAACGGTGGAAAGCGCATTGGCGACGGCAGGTCTGTCGGGTTTCGGTGGACGCGATCCAGCCACCCTTTCCGGCGGCCAGCGGGCGAGGGTGTCGCTGCTTCGTGTTTTACTTTCAGAACCGCGCGCGCTCCTGCTCGATGAGCCATTCTCGAAACTTGATCCCGAACTTCGCGATCAGTTCCGCCAGTATGTGTTCAACGAAGCGCGTCTCAGGATGCTGCCCGTGCTCATGGTCACCCACGATCCGGCCGATCACCGAGCCGCTGGTGGCCAACTCATAAAGATCGGCACGGCCAATGAATAGTTGTATTAAAGGCATGTAAACAATCTTTAATTGTCTAAGATGAACTATCTAACTGAATTTTCAGAATTTTAGGGCACTGTCCAACCACAATTTACACGCGCGATCAAAATCTCAAACAATCTATAAGGGCAAATTATGACGGCCTTCGGCGTTTTTTCGGGCGCTTTTCTTGCTCGGTCCATGCGTCAAGTCAGACGATTTCACCGAAACACATGCGGCTCCATCGCCATCATCGCCTCCACTTGCCTCGTTTTCCTCGTTGTTGGTGCGGGCATGGCAGTGGACTTTGTGCGCGCTTCGGAGCAGCAGCAGGCCTTAAATCACGCCATCGACGCGGCGGCGCTTGCCGTTGCGAACTCCAGCCTTACCGATCAGGCAGACCTGGAAGAACTGGCCAGAAACTACATCAGCGCCAATTTGAGCGATGTCGATATCGCCGAGCTGGATCTCACGATAACGATTACCGACGATAAGGTCTCGATCTCCGCCAACCGGGACATGCCCACAACACTGATGCAGATTGCGTCAATCGAGACAATGACGCTTACGGCTTTCACGGAGGTAACGAGAGCGGTTACCAATACGGAAGTCGTCCTCGTTCTGGATAATACCGGATCGATGGCCAGCAACGGCAAATTGGCAGCGCTGAAGGAGGCTGCTACGGACTTGACCGACATCCTGTTCGGGGACGAGACGCAGTCCGAAACCTTGAAAATGGGCGTCGTGCCGTTCGCCGTTTCAGTGAACGTCGGGCCGCAATATACGAGTGAAACTTGGCTCGACCACAACGGTCTCAATGCCATCTCTCATTTGAATTTTTCCGACTCGAGCAAGCACAACAGCTGGGCCTGGAATCAGTTGGACAGCAGCAGCTGGAACGGTTGCGTCGAGCAGCGGAAAGTTGCGACCGGCATCGACTACGACATCGACGACACCACTCCCGACGTCAGTAACCCGGATACGCTGTTTCCCATTTACTTTGCGCCTGATGAGCCGAGCGATACCAATAATGCCTCAAGCATGTCCGGTTACGGCGGCGGGTTCGTCAACTCCTACATGTCCGATTGGCTCGCCTCTGAAACTGTCAGCACAAGCACCAAAAAGAGCACCTCCCTCAGTAACCGGCAGCGCCGATACGAAAAATATGTTGGAGCGTCGGTTAGCGCTGGCTCGGGAACGGTTCCCAAGGGACCAGGTTACCTCTGCGGGACGGCTGCGTTGACTCCCCTGACCGGAACCAAACAAACCGTAACCGATGCGCTGGACGACATGGTTGCTATTGGCGGCACCAACATCGCCTCCGGCATTGGCTGGGGCCTGCGCGTGCTATCGCCGACGGCGCCCTTCACGGAAGGCGCAGATTACGACGATGACGACTGGAACAAGATCATGATTATCATGACCGACGGCGACAACGATTGGGGCAACGTACTCAGCAACATGAACAATTCCTACTACGGTGGCTATGGCTATGCGTCCCAGGTGGCGACCAGGCTCGGTCTGAGTTCAACTCCCACAACCGACGCCGCTCTGGACAATATCCTCAATTTGAGAACCACGGCCGCGTGCGACGAAGTAAAATCGGCAACCGGCGACGCCGACCACCCGGTCACGGTTTATACAATTACCTTCGGAACCTCTCTCACCAATAGTGCGAAGACGTTGATGGAGGATTGCGCCACGGATTCGGAAAAATACTTCCACGCTCCGGACAATGCGACATTGGAAGATGTGTTCGATACGATTGCGACCGAAATCAAAGATGTCTACCTGTCGAAATAGAGTTCGTTTACTTTCCGGGAATGCGCTGGCGGCCGTAGAGCAGCAACATTGCGATAATGACGATCCCGTAGATGATCTGCCGGCCGGACTCGGGGATTTGCATGACCGAGAGTATCGATTGCAGTAGCGTAATGAGCACCACGCCGGCCACCGTGCCGAGATATGTCCCCCGACCGCCCAAGATGTTCGTGCCTCCGAGGACGACGGCGGCAATCGCCGGCAGAAGGTAAGGATCGCCCATCGCCTGATAGGCCTTTGCCGAATATCCGGCGAGCAGAACGCCCGCAAATCCTGCCAGCGCACCGCACAGGGTGAACGCCAGCAGCAACGTCCGGCGGGTATCTGCGCCCGACAAATACGCTGCCAGCTCGCTGTTCCCGATGGCATAGACCGAACGGCCGAAGCTGGTGCGCGAGAGCAGGAAAACCGCCGCCGCTCCCACCGCGAGCCAGACAAGAAGCGCGTTGGGTATCCCGAAGAGGCTGCGGCCGGTGGCGATAAAGTGCATGAACTGAGTGGCATGGTCCTGCGGGGCAAATCCTCCGGTGCGCAAGACCATCAGCCCTTGCGCCACCGCGTTGATGCCGAGGGTAAAAATCATCGATGGAATGCGCAGATACGCAACGCCCACGCCGTTGATCAGACCGAAAGCCGCCCCGCAGAGTATGCCGAAAGGTATTGCGAGGATCTCGCCATACCCCCATTCGGCGGCAGCAGTCGACATCATGGCGCCTGCTGTGATGACCCACGGCACCGACAGGTCTATGTGGCCGAGCAGGATCACGATCATCATTCCCGTGGCAACAAGACCCAGGAACGAGGCAACCTGCAGCTGTTGCAGCAAATACTCAGGCGACAGAAAGCTCCTCGAATAGAGGCTGCCGAGCAAGAGCAGGGCGATGATGCAGCCGAACGCCGCGGCGACCGCCGGGTCGAAACGGCGCGCGATGGCAGGCATCTTGGCGATCATCGGTTTTTGCTCATGAGAAGACCTCCAGCCGATTGCGCATCCGCAACAGCCGGAAGGCGCCGAGGCTCACCGCGGCGAGAAGGATCACCCCTTGCACCAGCGGTTGCCAGAACGGTTCAAGATCGAAGACGAACAGCAGATCGCCGATGGTACGCAGCACGAACGCCCCGAAAATTGACCCGACCGCACTCCCGGACCCGCCGAAAAGCGACGTGCCTCCTATCACTACGGCGGCAATCGAATTGAGCGTATAAGTGCCCCCGATGGCTGCCGATGCTTCACCCGAATAGGTGATGAAGGTGAGCATCAGGCCGGCAATGGCGGCCAGCAGGCCCGACAGTGCGTAGGCGAGAAGTTTGGCCCTGTTGATTGGAACCCCCGACATGAAGGCAGCCGTCTCCGAGGAGCCGACGGCGTAGGCAGCTCGTCCGAGAACCGACCGGCGATAAGGCAGCCAAATCAGAACGACGACCGCGATAATGACCGCCAGGGAGGCCGGGATCCCAAAAGGAAGTTGCCCCGTTAAGGCATCCGCAACAGCAGGATTGACGTCACCCCCGGGCACCGGACGAAGGCTGAGCGCAAGCCCATAGTAGATGGCCCCCGTCGCGAGAGTGGTGATGATCGGCTGAAGACGCCCGTAAACGATGATGATGCCGTTGAGCAGGCCGCAGAAAATTCCCGCGAACAACACCGCAACAAGACCGGCCGCAGTTTCCAGCGGCGAGCCCACCACCAGTGCTGAGGCAAGGCAGTTTGATAGAACGAAAACCATCCCGACCGACAGGTCGAGGCCAGCTGTCAGCACCGGGAGGGTTTGTGCCATAGCGACGAGCGCTAGAAGAACTCCCTTGTTCGCGGCAGTGGTGGCGACGCCCGCTGTCAGGCCAACGGGATGATTCAAGACGTAGATGGCAAAGAAAACGATGGCAGTGATCAGGGCAACGATCGTTCCCTTGTGTTCGGCGAAGAAATGACGCGTCGGAATCATACGAGAAGCGCCGCTGCTTCGGCGCGTGCGCCGTCGGTCGATTCGAGATTTAGCGCACTCGCCAGCAGGCTTTTTTCATTGATCTGGGCGCCTTCCAGAATTCGCGTGAACCGGCCGTCGTACATGACCGCGACACGATCGCACAGGCCAATCAGCTCATCGTAGTCGGTCGAATAGAACAACAGCGCCGCACCCTGGTCTGCAAGGCCACGCATGAGCTGATAGAGCTCCTGCTTGGTTCCCACGTCGATCCCCCGGGTCGGATCGTTGAGCAGCATGATCCGGGGGCCATTCATAAGCCATTTGGCTATGATGAGTTTTTGCTGGTTACCTCCGGACAGCGCGTTTGCCGGAACCCCCGTGTCGGGGGCCTTTATCTGCAGCAGCTTTATCATATCGCCCACGAGACGGCGTTCCTTCCCTTGGTCGACGATGCCAAATCGGGTGAAGTGATCAAGTGCGGCAAAGGAAAGATTGTCGCGCACCGACATTGGGAGCATCAGGCCTTCGGTCTTGCGGTCCTCCGGGATGAGGGCAATGCCGACCCGTGCCGACTTGGCCGAGCGGGGACTCTTGAGTGTCGTCGGTTTGCCGTCGATCTCGATCGTGCCGGAAACACCAACCAGCACGCCGAACAGTGCCAATAGCAACTCGCGCTGGCCCTGGCCATCCAAACCACCCAATCCCACTATTTCGCCTTGCCCCAACTCGAGATTGATGTCGCGCAAACGGTTGGCCCAGGAGAGGTTGCGCACGCCCAGCACGGTTTTGAGTGGTGCTTTCGTTGCAGTTCTGGGCGGAAAGACACTTTTGTATTCTCGGCCAATCATCATCTCGACGATTGCTTCATCACTCTTCGTACCGGCCTCGAATGTCCCTACATGGCGCCCGTTGCGATAAACGGTGCAGTCGTTGGCGAGTTGAGCGATTTCATGCATCCGATGCGAGATGTAGACGATGGCGAGCCCGTCCGCGCGCAACTGCCTCAGGACAGTGAAAACGGTAGCCACATCGCCGGCGGTGAGAGCAGATGTGGCCTCGTCCAGGATCAAAATTCGAGGATCGCGGGCCAGTGCCTTGGCAATCTCGATCATCTGGCGCCGCGACAGGGGCAGGTCCTTAACGCGCGCAAGGGGGTGAATATCGGATGCGCCGGCGCGTGCGAGCGCCTTCTCGGCAATGCGCCGCTGCCTCTGGTGGTCGATCAGCCCAAATTTCTTCGGAGGATTGATGATGGAGATATTGTCGGCCACCGTAAGATCCGGCAGCAGCGATAATTCCTGATAGATGCACGCGATGCCGGCTTTCGTCGCATCGGCAGGCGTGCGAAAGACAGCGGGGGTTCCGTCGATCTCCATGGTTCCTGAATCCGGGAGAACGACACCCGACATGATCTTGATCAGCGTCGATTTGCCAGCGCCATTTTCGCCGAGCACGGCATGGATTCTGCCGCGATGGCATTCTAGTCGGGCGTCGTCGAGCGCCTTGACTCCGCCGTAGCGTTTCGAGATTCCCTGCATGCGGAACAACGGAGCCACCGCTGTATCCATCCCAACCCCTCCGGCAACAGGCGCCGCGGGAACGTGCCGCGGCGCCATTTAACTGGTTGGCTTACTGGTCTTCCTTCGTCTGCCCCATGATTTCCTGGGCGGTAAAATTGATACCGCAGGATGGGAAGGCATTGCCTACGAAGAAGTTGTCTGACTGGTCGGCGTAAAAGTCCCGGCCGTCCTGGAAATCGGGGTCTTCCACGATAGCAAGCGGCAACGCTATCGACTGAGGAATCACCTGACCTTCGAGAGCCGCAATTGCGGTTTTGATCGCAACGGCGACCTGTGCAGGACCGGTACCCGCGGACGAGCACTTCAGGCCATCCTTCGAATGGGCGCCGCAATATTTGCGGAAGCCGTTTTCCGTCTCGCCGCCCACTGGCACAAAGGGATGGCCGGCATCGATCAAGGCGCGAATCGTTCCCGTTGAGCCTCCCTGAACCGTCACCCCATCGAATTTCTTATGCACGGCGACAGCGTCGGCAGTGACCTTTTGAGCGGTTCCATCATCCCATTTGCCGATCACCTCCACGACTTCCCAATCACCCCCTGACGCTTTGAGAACCTCGTGGATTCCTTCGTGCCGGTCGCGATCAACCGAGGTGCCGGACACGCCTCGGACTTCGAGGATCTTTCCCTTCTTGTCCGGAATGTTCTTCACCAGCCAATTGGCCCACAAAATCCCCAGGCCCTTCTGATCGACGTTCACGTTGATCGCTTCGTCGGTATCAAGTGTGTTGTCGAACGCAACGAGCACGACGCCCGCCGCGTTGGCGCGCTTGATGACCGGTCCGAAGGCGGCAGGATTCTGGGCATTCACGATGACCGCGTCATATCCTGAATTGATGAAGTTATCGACCGCGGCTATTTGGGCTGCAAGGTCTTCCCCGGTCGAGACGACTTTGAATTCCTTCAACTTTGCTGCGACTTCGGGTTGCGCCGCATAGGCTTTGGCAGTCTGAATCATCTGGATTCGCCATGTATTGCCAATGAAACCATTGGCCAGCGCGATCCTGTAAGGCCCTTGTTTGGCGGGAAATTTGAAATGCTTGGTCTCAGCGGTCCACGGCTTGAAGCAATCCGGTTCCGCGCCAGGGCCAGCCACGACTTCCGGCCCCGCGGCAAACGCCGCCGAAACGCTGAACGATATAAGCACAGCGCCGGCAAGGGCTCCTTGTTTGAATTTACGCACTAAGTCCATTTGTTTCCTCCCTCATGGACAAATCTAGCAATTCAAACTTAGCACTACTTGTATGACAAGTGCACCCACTAATCTGCCAACTCGTCGTGAGGCGAAGTCAAATTGACTCGTTTTTGGAATTGGTACAATTTCCCCAGTCCCCCTCTGATAGGAGCTGGCCCATGACTTCGCCCCACATCAAGTTTTGTGCGCTGCTGGCCGTCGTTGGTTTCTTTCTTGTGCCAATTCCCAAGGGCGAGGCACAGGAACTCAATGCGCTCGTCTGGTGCGATCACTCCGATCCTGCCGTGCTCAAGCCCTTTGAAGACGCCAATGCGGTGAAGGTTAATGTAAAGGAGTTCGAAGGAACGGGTGCCGGCCTAGCAATAGTCGAACAATCGAACCCGGGCGATTGGGACGTAATGGTGATCGACTCGATCGATGTGCGGCGCGGGGTGGAAAAGGGTCTTTTCGAGCCCTTGCCGGAAGATCAGCTTCCGCTTGCCGATGTCTTTCCGGAAGTAACCATGGACAACCACACCAAGGTCGACGGCAAGCGATACGGAATTACCGAGAAGTTCGGTTACAACACCATCGGCTATAACAATCAGAAGGTCGATCCGAACGACATGCAAAGCTTGGCGTCCTTGTCCTCTGAGAAGTACAAGGGCCGCATCGCCATTTACGATTATTATCTGCCCGTGATCGGCATGGCGGCTTTGGCGACCGGAAAAAAGACGGCGGAGCTGACCGCCGATGATCTTCCGGCGATCAGGGAAGTTCTGCTGAAGTGGAAAGCGAACTCAAAACTGGTGGGCGAGGTGACAGCCAGTCAAACCGCGTTGGCGACCGGTGAGGTGGATGTACTGGTCGGTGGCGGAGAATGGGTGACAGCGGGTCTTGCCAAGGAAAATCCCGCTCTCGATTTCTCAATTCCCAAAGAAGGTGGAATTCTCTGGTCGCAATCGCTTGCCATGTTTTCGGCCAGCAACAACAAGGATCTGGCGCTCAAGTTCATTCAATATATCATGAGCCCGGACGGCCAGGCGCGACTGGCAACATCGTCCTGCTATTGGGGCATGCCGGCAAATCAGAAAGCCGCGCTTTCTGATGAACAAAAAAAGATCCTGCGCTTCGATGAACAGAAGCAATTTCTCGCCCGCGCGCAGCCCTATCCGGCTCCAGACGCCGATCTAGACAAGAAGATGCAGGACATTTGGACTGAAATGCTGCAAGCTCAATGAAGGATGTCGCGAGGCGAATCGGTACGACACTCATCTGCAACTCGCCTGAAGCCGTGGCTTTTTGCCGGCCCGGCATTGTTGTGGACAATAGCGTTCTTTCTACTTCCGTTCCTCGCAATGGGGTTGGTGAGCCTGTGGCGGCTTTCTCCAGGCGGACTGGACCGCAGCCTTAGCTTTTCCAACTATTCGCAGTTTTTCGACAATCCCAGCTACTACCAGGCAATGATCAACTCCCTTGAGGTCACGGCCGTCGTTACCCTTGTCTCAATCCTGCTCGCCTATCCCCTCGCTTGGATTCTCGCCGAACGAATCCCGGAACGCTGGCAACGCCTTGCCTTGACCTTGGCCATCCTGCCGTTTTGGACCTCGTACGTCGTGAGATCCTACAGCTGGCTCCTGGTCTTGGCCGAACGGGGCATAGTAAACAATGCCCTTCTGTCCGTCAGGCTGCTGGATCAGCCGGTACAACTCGCCAATACTCGGTTTGCCACCGTTTTGGGATTTGTGCATTTTTTCGTCATGCTGCTGACCCTCACGATTTACGCCAGCCTCAAGCAGCTTCCGGCGAGCTATCGGCACGCAGCGGCCGATCTCGGCGCCAGCCGCCTGCAGACATTCATACATGTCATCCTGCCATTGACGTTGCCGGGAATCACGGTCGGTGCGTTTCTTACCTTTGTCCTTGCCATCGGAGACTACATCACTCCCCAGATCTTGGGAGGCAACAATGAACTGCTCATGCCGCAACTCATTATGCTCCAGATCGGCAGGCGCGGTGATTTTCCTCTCGCCTCCGCGCTGTCCTTGATCCTCATGCTCGCGGTGAGCATTGCCTATATTGCCGCTGCGCGCTGGCTCAAGCTCGAGAGAAGTTAGCATGCAAAAGCTTGGCCGAGCGGCGACGGTTACTTATGCACTCTTGCTTTACGCCTTTATCTTTTTCCCCGTTATCGTCCTTGTGCTCTTTTCGTTCCAGGGGTCACTCTTTCCGGTTCCGCCGTTCAACGGGCCGTCGCTGCGGTGGTATCGGGCAGCGCTTGGCGATGAGCGGCTCACCTCGGCGCTTGTCAATTCGCTGCTGGTCGCCGTTTCATCTTCGATTGTTTCGGTCTTGCTCGGCTTTCTAGCTGCGTATGGATTTGCGCGATACAGACTACGCGGAACTGCCTTCTTCCGCGGATTGATTACCGCGCCGCTGTCGGTCAGCTACCTCATCATAGGAATGGGGTTGCTTATCCTGTTCAATGGCACCGGTGTGCCAAAATCGCTCACTGCCGCTGCCATCGGTCATGTGGTGATCAATCTTCCTCTGTGCTTTGCAATCATCTACAGCCAGTTTGGCGAGCACCAGGTAAATATTGAACGCGCCGCACGCGATTTGGGTGCCAACGATTGGCAGGTATTGATACTCATCACCGCACCAATCCTATGGCCCGCGCTGTTTGCCAGTTTCTTCCTGTCAATGACATTTTCCTGGGACGAGTTTGTGATCGCCTTCCTGCTGACCCGCTTCGATACCACTTTGCCGGTGGAAATCTGGAGCCTTCTGCGCTCGGGCTTGAGTCCTAAAACCAATGCCATCGGGTCGGTGGTATTTGGCATCTCGGTGATAATGGTGCTGGTTCTCGAGCTGGTGGTGCTGCGAAGACGGAAGTCATGACTGAACCGCTCGCCGTTATCCGCAATGTCTCCCACCGTTTCGGCACGGTGAGCGTGCTTGACGATGTCTCGTTGAACATAGCCGCCGGCAGATTCACCGTACTGCTCGGACCATCGGGCTCTGGCAAGACGACTCTTTTGTCGATTGTCGGAGGATTCCTGATACCAACCGAGGGGCAAATCCTGATCGCTGGGGTAGATTGCACCCATATGCCTCCCGCCCAGCGGCCCACGACAACCGTGTTCCAGGATTATGCCTTGTTTCCCCACATGTCGGTTGCTGCCAATGTGGCGTTCGGTTTGAGAATGCGCGGCATACGCCGGCGCACTCGCCGTGCGGCCGCCATTGAGATGCTCGGTTTGGTCGGCCTTGAGCACATGGCAGAAAAAAGGCCCCACCAGCTTTCCGGCGGCCAAAGGCAAAGAGTGGCACTTGCCCGCGCTTTGGTCGTGGAACCGCAAGTGCTGCTGCTGGACGAGCCTCTCGGCGCTCTTGATTTGAAGCTTCGCCGGCAAATGCAAGATGAGCTCAAGTCGATCCAAAAACGAGTTGGCACTGCCTTCCTCCACGTAACCCATGATCAGGAAGAGGCCATGGCGCTTGCCGATGAGGTCGTGGTGATGAACCAGGGCCGCATTGTGGATTGGGGGGCGCCCGAGAAGGTCTACTCTCGCCCCCGCACCCGTTTCAGCGCAAGCTTCATGGGAGAAAGTACTTTGCTGGAGGGAAAAGTAGTTGAGGTCGATGGCGACCAGTTGATTATCGCGACGTCCCTCGGACGTCTCACCCTGCCCGGAAGGGCAGCGCAGGGAGAGCACGTTGCCCTCGCCATCCGGCCGGAACGACTTACACTGCGGAGCACGCGCGATGCCTGGCTGCACCTGGGGCGAGCGCTGGTGACCGATCTGGTTTTCCAGGGCAGTTTCAAACGCGTGACCGCAGTGAGCGAAAGCGTCCCGCCGGTCGAGCTTGTGATTCGTGTCGGCACTGATGAGCAAGTCACGGTTGGCGCGCGTGCCGACATTTACTGCAAGCCCGCAGATCTCATTTTGCTACGAAACTGAGGGAACCCGATTTGCCTCTGATCCAGGTTTCGGAAGAAAGTTGGTATGAAACCATCAAGATGGCAGACGGCGTCACGCTGATCCACGAACCTTGGATTAAGCCCTTCTACCGCTGCAACATGTGGCATGTACGCGGTCGCGATCGCGACCTGCTGTTCGATTCGGGTCTTGGCCATGTAAGTCTTCGCGCAAACGTGGCACTGCTGAGTGAGCGGCCTCTTATTTGCGTGGCGAGCCACACGCATTTTGACCACATTGGAAGCCACCATGAGTTCAGCGATCGACGCGTGCACCGGGCAGAAGCGAGCATCCTGGCCGACCCACGCAATGAATGGACACTGGCCGACAAATACGCCACCGACGGCATGTTCGACCGGTTGCCGCCTGCCTGGGACGCGTCGAAATATCGGGTGAAAGCTGCGCCCGCCAGCCTCCTTCTCGATCACGGCGCAACGATCGATCTCGGAGATCGTGCGTTCGAGGTCGTGCACACTCCGGGGCATTCGCCGGGCGGGATAGGCCTACTCGAGACGCGCACCGGTATTTTCCTCTCGGGCGACATCGTCTATGACGGCCCGCTGATCGACGACGCCTATCATTCCAACCCGGAAGACTATGCCGCCACTTTGCGACAGCTTCATGGGCTCAAAGCGAGCATTGTGCACGGTGGCCACTTTCCCAGCTTCGGACCCGTTAGGCTTCGGCAGATCATAGACGATTACTTGGCCGGCCGGAGACAGGCTGGCTGTCACCTCGTCCCCTGAACTTGGCATCAAGGCGAGTTTTCATTCAGTCCGAATGTCGCTAATCTGGTGTCCCGCCGGCGGATCTTTGCTTCTGCCACGAGCAGTTTGGGAGAGTCACACATGTTACAACTCAGCAGAGAAGAATTGCTGCAGGCCTATCGGCGGATGAAGACCATCCGCGAGTTTGAGGAACGGCTGCACGTGGAATTTGGCAATGGCGAGTTTCCGGGATTCGTTCATCTCTACGCCGGTGAGGAGGCAAGTGCGGTCGGCGTCTGCCAACAGCTTAAGGAGGATGTCGATTATATCGCCAGCACGCACCGCGGGCACGGACATTCGATTGCCAAAGGTTGCGATGTTGACGCGATGATGCTGGAAATCTTCGGCAAGCAGGGCGGTCTATGCAAAGGCAAAGGCGGATCCATGCATATCGCCGACCTCGACAAGGGAATGATGGGCGCCAATGGGATCGTCGGGGGCGGTCCGCCCCTAGTGTGTGGTGCCGCCCTGTCAGCGAAGCATCTCAAAACGGGCGGAGTCGCCATCGCCTTTGTGGGTGATGGAGGGTCGAACCAGGGCACCACTTTCGAAGCCATGAATTTGGCGGCCGTGTGGAAGCTTCCGGCGATCTTCATTTTTGAGAACAATGGGTACGCGGAGTCCACTGCCAGCAGCTGGTCCGTCGCGTCAGGCGATATTGCCAAACGTGCGGATGCCTTCGGTATGCCGGGCAAAATCGTCAACGGACATGACTTCTTTGCCGTTTATGAGGCTGCCAAGGAGGCAATAGACCGAGCTCGGGAAGGCGAGGGGCCCTCGCTGCTCGAGTTTAAACTTAATCGCTACTACGGGCATTTCGAGGGGGATGCGCAGACCTATCGCGGCAAGGACGAAGTAAAGCGACTTCGCCAGGAGAAGGATTGCCTCAAGCTGTTCCGTTCGCGGGTAACCGAAACACAGCTCCTCGATGAACGTCAGTTCGCCGAAATCGATGACGAGGTGACTGGGCTCATCGAAAACGCGGTAATGAAAGCCAAGGCCGCACCTTATCCGACGGCCGCGGAATTGCACACCGACGTCTATGTTTCCTATTGAGGGAGAGTAGCTATGGCCAGGAAACTTTCTTTCAGGAATGCAGTCAACGAAGCTCTCGCCCTGGAAATGGAACGCGACTCACGCGTCATCGTCATGGGTGAGGATGTTTCCGGCGGCACCGGCTCTCCCGGCGAAACCGACGCCTGGGGCGGGCCATTTGGCGTCACCAAGGGACTGTCGAAGCGCTTCCCCGATCAAGTGCTTGACACGCCGATCAGTGAATCAGGCTTCATAGGTGCGGCGGTCGGCGCAGCCGCGTCTGGTTTGCGGCCCGTGGCCGAACTCATGTTCGTCGACTTCATGGGCGTCTGCTTCGACCAGATTTTCAATCAGGCGGCTAAGTTCCGTTACATGTTTGGCGGGAAAGCCACAACACCTGTGGTGATCCGCTGCATGATCGGAGGAGGGTATCGGGCTGCCGCCCAGCATTCGCAAATTCTGTACAGCGTCTTTACCCACATACCTGGGCTGAAATGCGCCGTGCCGTCGTCACCGTATGAGGCAAAGGGCCTCCTGATACAGGCAATCCGCGAGGATGATCCAGTCATGTTTTTCGAGCACAAGATGCTTTACGACGTGGAAGAAGAAGTGCCCGAAGGCGCCTACACTATTCCTTTCGGCGAGGCGAATCTGTTGCGCGAGGGCAAGGATGTGACGATTGTCGCTCTCGGCCGGATGGTGATGCTGGCCATGCAGGCGGCCGACGCCTTGGCCAAGGACAAGATCACCTGTGATGTCATCGATCCACGCACGACGTCCCCCCTTGATGTCGATACCATCCTGGACAGCGTCGAAAACACCGGCCGGCTTGTCGTTGTGGACGAGTCCCATCCGCGCTGCTCGATGGCCACCGATATTGCCGCCCTCGTCGCGCAGGAAGCTTTCGACGCGTTGAAGGCCCCGATCCAGATGGTGACGGCGCCGCACACGCCGGTCCCCTTCTCTCCGGCTCTTGAAGACCTCTACCTCCCGAGCGCCGACAAGATCTCAGCGGCGGTACGCAAGATCAGGCAGAAAGCTGCCGCATGAGCGACACTCTGAAGGCTGTGGTAATGCCCAAATGGGGACTTGCCATGTCGGAAGGCATGCTCGCCAAATGGCACATCGCTGAAGGTGCCGAAATCAAGTCCGGTCAAGAAATCTGCGACATCGAAACGAGCAAGATCGCCAACGCGATGGAGTCGTCTGTTACCGGGCGAGTGCTTCGACGCGTGGCGCAGGAAGGGACAACTCTTCCGGTCGGTGCGCTCATCGCGGTCGTAGGTGAGGGCACCACGACCAGCGGCGATGTCGATGCCTTCATCAACCGGTTTGAGCAGGAATTCGCCACGGCGGCGAAGGAGTCCAGCGCCGAGGAAGCCGGCAGTCAGACCATCGATGTGGGCGGGCGGAAAATCAACTATCTCAAACTCGGCGACGCCGCAGGTGTACCGATTATCCTGGTTCATGGGTTCGGAGCTGATCTGAATACATGGATGTTCAACCAGCCGCAGCTTGCCCAAACCCATACCGTCTATGCCTTCGATCTGCCGGGCCATGGTCAGTCCGACAAATTGGTAGCGGAGGGAACAGTCGCTGAATTTGCCAAGGCCACGGCCGGCTTCATGGATGCCCTGCAGGTCGCAAGAGCCCACCTTGTGGGCCAATCGCTGGGCGGGGCGATTGTGCTGCAGCTGGCGGCTGGCCATCCCGAGAAGGTCGCTTCACTGACCCTCATTTCGAGCGCTGGCCTCGGTCCCGATATCAATATGCCCTATGTCGAGGCTTTTATTGGAGCAACGGGCCGAAGGGACCTTAAACCGGAACTGGAGAAATTGTTCGCCGATCCGCAACTTGTCAGCCGAGACATGATCAACGATGTTCTCAAGTACAAGCGCATGGATGGCGTGGACAAGGTTCTTCGCACCATTGCTGCAGGTGCATTTGCCGGCGGAAAGCAGAGCGCCGTTCTGCGCGAGCAGCTCGCCGCCGCAAAGGCTCCCGTGCAGGTCATCTTCGGGGCGCAAGACCAGATCATTCCAGCGAAACACGCGGAAGGCTTGGGTGGCAATGTGAAGGTTCGGATTATTCCGCAGGCAAGTCACATGCCGCACATGGAAGCAGCGGGCGAAGTAAACAGGCTGATCGCCGAGCTAGCCAAGCCATAACATCGCCGATGGCCGCCAAACGAAAAACCATCATCACCTGCGCGGTGACGGGTTCTATTCACACCCCGTCCATGTCACCGCATCTGCCGGTCACGCCTCAAGAAATCGCCGAGGCGGCCATCGGCGCCGCCGAGGCTGGTGCGGCCATCATTCACCTGCATGCCCGCAACCCTCAAGACGGGAGGCCCGACCAGTCTCCGGAAGCTTTCCTGCCTTTCCTGAAGGTGATCAAGCAGCGTTCCAATTGTATCGTCAACATTACCACCGGCGGGGCGGCAACGATGACCATCGAAGACCGCGTCCGCCCGGCGGCCGTCTTCAAGCCGGAGGTCGCATCCCTCAACATGGGTTCCATGAATTTTGGTCTGTACCCGATGTTGGAGCGCTTTCGGTCTTTCAGGCACGACTGGGAGGAGGGGTATCTCGAAACATCGCGCGAACGAATCTTTCGGAACACCTTCAAGGATATCGAGTACATTCTCACCGTCTGCGCGGAAAACGGCACCCGCTTTGAAATTGAATGCTACGATATTGGCCATCTCTACACCCTCGCGCATTTCGCTGACCGCGGCATAGTCAAGCCTCCGTTTTTCGTGCAGAGCGTATTCGGCATCTTGGGCGGTATCGGTCCCCATCCCGAAGATGTCGCACACATGCGCAGAACGGCCGATCGACTTTTCGGTGGCGATTACCGATGGTCGGTGCTAGGCGCCGGCCGCAATCAGATGCCGATCGTCGCTATGGCTGCCGCGATGGGTGGAAATGTCCGGGTCGGGCTTGAGGATTCTCTTTGGATCGGACCCGGCCAGCTTGCTCGGTCCAATGCCGAGCAGGTCACCAGGGCGCGCCAGATCATCGAAGGTCTCGGTCTTGAAATTGCGCAGCCGGACGAAGCGCGCGAGATGTTGTCACTCAAGGGCGGCGACAAGGTTGGGTTTTAGTGATGCGCCCTGGAAACGCCTTTCACCGGCACGCTGCTGTCCGCGCGGCCGAATTGGACTATAAACTGGTATTGGCAGTCCCTCATAATTGTGTGGTTGACTATGCGACTTTACAACGGACCCACATCGCCTTTTGGACGCAAGGTTTCGGTTCTGTATCGGGAATTAGGTCTTGCCGTCGACGAGATTGAGATCGATGTCTACAAGTCGGAGTTTCTCGACGCCCTCAACCCCTTAAGGCTTATTCCGACACTCGAACTGGCGGATGGCACCGCGATATATGACAGCACGGTGATTTCGCTCTATCTGATGGAATTGGCCGAGCGGCCGGACCTATTGCCTCAGGAAGCGAAATGGCAATGCCTCACCACTTGTTCCCTCTGCGACGGGTTGATGGAGGCGGTGCTGCAGCGACGCATGGAAACTCTGCGGCCTGAAAAAGAAAGATCCGAGGCGGTGATTGACAAGCTTGAAATGCGAATAGCGCGGGCCCTGGCCGCTCTGGCTGCGTCGTTGGATCGTTTAAGCGGAGATCAACTTCGGCTCGATCGGATCGCTGCTGCGTGTGCTCTGGAATACGTCAGTTTCCGCTTTGGTCAGCAATGGAGGGAGCAGCATCCTTCTCTTGCCGCGTGGTGTGAGGCTTTCGCAGCCCGGCCAAGCTTTGCCGCCACCGCGCCCAGACCCTAGTTGGCGTAGTGCAAGCGGACTTTCCGCCTCATCGACCGTTAGCATGGGTCGCCCCGTTGACTGCCGCGCGTGCTGAATTGATGGCCGTCGTAAGTGAGCTAACCCCCGTTCGAACAACACTCGAAAAGCTTGCGCCCCCGCACCTCTTCCAACCCTTGACCGCGGCGGTGATGGCCGATTGGGACACGTTGAGATTTCCCGCGGCCAGGGATACCTTTCCGGCATCCGCCGTAGCGATGAAGTACCGGATCTTTACAATGGAGACCATTGATGTGAAACATCATTCTCCAAGCCTGCCGCCAACCCTACCGGCGGGAAAACAGATGGGTGGGATGTAACGTAACTGGGAGGAAAGACATGAGAGGTGTCGTAAGTCTCGCAAGCGTGGCGGTGGCCTCGCTTCTGGCGTTTCCTATTGTGAGTTCCTTGGCCGAGGAGAAACCTTGGTATCCATTTCCCGTCGAAGTGTGGGACCCGCCATTCAACATGGAAAGCCCGCGATCGAAGAAAGACTATGCTCCGGTCGAGAAGGCCGCGCAGAAATGGAACCTTTGCGTTTCGTTTCCGCACATGAAAGATGCCTACTGGATGGCCGTTGACTACGGCGTTGCCGAAGAGGCGCAACGCCAGGGTGTCATCATGACGCTACTCGAAGCTGGCGGTTACACAAATCTCAACAAGCAAATTTCGCAGATCGAAGATTGTGTTGCCAACGGCGCACAGGCGGTGATCATCGGCGCCATTTCCTTTGACGGCCTCAACAATCTGGTTAAGGAAATTCGAGCCAAGAACATTCCCGTCATCGACGTCATCAACGGTATGTCATCACCCGATCTGTCGGCCAAGTCGCTCGTGTCGTTCGGCGAAATGGGATACAAGGCCGGCGAATACATTGCCAAGATGCATCCAAAGGGATCGGGCAAAGTCAAGGTTGCCTGGTTCCCCGGACCGCCCGGGGCGGGATGGGTTGAAGCCGGCAACAAAGGGTTCGTCGACGCCGTGAAGGACTCCGATATCGAAATCGTCGACACGAAATATGGCGATACGGGCAAGGAAATCCAGCTGAAGCTCGTCGAGGACGTCATGGAGGCGCATCCTGACATCAACTATATTGTCGGAACGTCGCCAACCACTGAGGCTGCTGTTCAGCTCCTTCGCGACCGCGGACTGCAGGATAAGGTGAAAGTTGTTGCCTATTACTTCACCCCGGGCGTCTACGAGAACATCAAGAAGGGAGCCGTTCTCGCCGCACCGACCGACTCGGCGGTGATCCAGGGTCGTGTGGCGATAGACCAGGCCGTGCGCATTCTTGAGGGGAAGGATTTCCTTAAGCATGTGGGTCCGGCGCTCTATGTCATCGATAAGAGCAACATAGAAACTTTTGACTATCCGTCTTCCTTGGCACCGGCGGATTACAAGCCAGTCTTTAAGGTGGACTAAACCTCGTCGGGACGCTCATGCCGCCTCGGCAAGATGAGATTTCCGCGGCTCCGGAGCCTTTGGGTTCCGGGGCCGAGGAAATTTTGATTCTCAAGAATGTATCCAAGCGCTTTCCTGGGGTCGATGCGCTGGTCGATGTGGATTTCGATCTGCGTGCAGGCGAGGTGCACGTTCTATTCGGCGAAAACGGAGCCGGAAAATCGACCTTGATTTCTCTCGTTTCTGGCGTCGAGAACCCCACATCCGGAACGATCATCTTCAATGGCAGGGAGATTCAATTTCGTTCGGTCTATGAAGCCCGCCAGCATGGCATCAGCGCAGTGTTCCAGGAGTTTTCCCTGGTTCCGCAGTTGACGGTCGAGGAAAATCTGTTCCTTGGTGCCGAGGTCACCAACGGGATATTTCTTGATAAAGCCGAAATTCACCGCCGGGCAGTGGAAATCTTGAAGCGGCTTAATTTTCCCCTGAAGCCCGATCAGCGGGTCGCTTACCTCTCGCGGGCCGAACAGCAAATGGTGGAGATCGCCAAAGCCTTTCGTGGCCAGCCCTCCATTCTGATATTCGACGAACCGACTGCTTCGCTCACCGAGCGTGAGACGGAGCGGTTGTTCTCGCTGATCGAACAGGCCAAGAGGCAGAAGGTAGGCATAATCTACATCACCCATCGCATGGGCGAGATCAGGCGCATCGGAGATCGCATCACGGTTCTGCGCGACGGACACCGGATCGCTACGCTCGACGCAAAAACGGCCAATGACGACAAGCTTATCGAACTGATGACGGGCCGCCGAATCACCCAGGTTTTTCCCAAGATCAATTTCAAACCGGCAGAGGTCCTCCTGAAGGTTGAAAATCTTACCCTTGCCTCGCGCACTGTTCGCAACGTTTCCATGGAAGTCGGCGCCGGAGAGATCGTCGGAATCGCCGGACTGGTTGGCTCCGGGAAGTCGGATCTCGCACGTGCATGCTTCGGGCTCGAGAAAGTCGCATCCGGCAAGGTGACCTACCTCGGCGAAGATGTCACCGGCAGGCCGGTTCGTGAGATGCTGCGGCGGGGGGTGTTTTACCTTCCGGCAGACCGCCGCTTGGAAGGTCTAGTGCTTATGCGGGGCGCCCGTGAGAATATTGCCCTTCCCTCGCTCACGTCCCCTGAATACTCCGGCCCGATTTTCTTGAAGCGCCGCGATGAACGAAGATTGACCCAGAAGCTGGCCTCGAAGGTGGAGCTGCGCCCTCTCAATCTAGAACGCGATCTTGAGCATTTTTCCGGCGGCAACCAGCAAAAGGTGATGATAGCCAAGGCACTGAGCCGCGAAGTGAAGCTCTTCATTTTTGATGAGCCAACGGTTGGCGTTGACGTTGGAACTCGCGTTGCAATTTATGGCTTCATTCGCGATTTGTGCGAAGCCGGCGCCGGCATCTTGTTGATTTCCTCCGACCTCCCCGAGATTCTCCACCTCACAAACCGCACCTACGTGATGTATCGTGGGGAACTTCGAGCTCAGTTGAAGGATAGCAGCATCACGCAGGATGGAGTCTTGCGTCATTTCTTCGAAAGAGAGGCAGCCTGATGAGTATCACTGTCGGGCCGGTGAGCGGCGAAGGCAGGAAGTCGATTTCTGGATGGGTAAAGTTAGCGTTCGTCCGGCTGGGTGTTCTGCCGTTTCTCCTGGTGATTGCCATTATTGTGTTCACGCTCCTGTCCGGGCATTTCCTTACCGTCAACAATCTTCTTAACGTCGCCAGGCAATCGACGTATCTCACCATGGTGGCAATGGGGCAGATGCTTGCGTTGCTCACGGGTGGCTTCGATCTGTCGGTCGGCACCATTCTGGCCGTAACCTCGGTCGTCGGCGCCCTGGCGATGTCGAGCGCCGCCGCCGCCTCCCCGGATGCGGCCTGGGTGGCGATCCTGCTCGGAGTGGCGGCGGGTTTTGCCGCCGGTCTGTCGATCGGCATCATCAATGGAGCCGGGGTGGCGCTGTTTAACGTATCTCCCTTCATGATGACGCTTGGCCTTGCCTCCGTTGGCTTTGGCATCGCGCTCTATCTCACCGGTGGTGTACCCGTGTATGGCATCCCAAGTGCGTTCGGTGCGGTGTTTGGATTCGGTCGGCTGTTCGGGATACCCGCGCCCATCTACATCACGGCAGTTTTCGTCGTGATCATGTACTTTGTCCTCAACTGGACGCGCTTCGGCCGCTATCTCTATGCTGTAGGGGGCAATATCAAGGCCTCTCGTCTATCGGGCATCAACACCCGCAGCACGCTGTTCCTGGCCTATGTTCTCTGCGCTGCCTTAACCTCCATTGCCGGGCTGATGCTGACGGCCCGCCTGGAAACCGGCGAAGCCAACATCGGTTCCTCGATGCCGCTTGAATCCATTGCAGCCTGTGTCATCGGCGGAGTGAGCCTGAGAGGCGGAGTAGGGCGCCTCGGCAGCGTCGTTCTGGGTGCAATCTTCATCGGGCTCGTGCAAAATGGAATGAACCTCGCGCGTATCGACAGCTATCTGCAAACTGTCGTGATAGGGGTGCTTCTGATATTGGCGGTGGTGGCCGACCAGTTCCGGCTGCGGCTCATTGCGGAGCTGCGCGATTGATGATCAGAGCTGGCGCGATAGGTCTTGGTTGGTGGTCGGGCGAACTCGCGGCCGCGATTCAGGGCAAATCTGAAAAGATCAGGATCGACACCTGTTTTTCCCGGTCTCACGACAAGCGGCAGGCTTATGCCGCGAAATACGGAACGCGGACGCATTCGACGCTTGAAGACCTTCTGGCAGATGGCTCGATCGACGCAGTGCTCATCACCACGCCACATTCGCTTCATGCCGAGCATGTGGCGGCAGCTGCCAGAGCTGGCAAGCATGTGTTTGTCGAGAAGCCGTTCACAATTACAGCCGAAAGCGGACAGCAGGCCGCCGAAACATGTGCCAAGGCAAGCGTTGTTCTGGCAGTTGGCCAAAATCGGCGGTTCTCCGCTGCGGCAATCGAGATGCGGCGAATGCTGGATCAGGGCGAGATCGGAACCCTGCTTCACATCGAGGGCAACTTCTCCTCCCCATCCGCCCTGAATTGGACCAAGAGCCACTGGCGGGCCAACCGGATCGAGAGCCCGGCCGGTGGGTTGGCCGGCTTGGGCGTTCACATAATCGATCTCATGACTTGGCTTGGCGGCCGGGCGAAATCGGTCGTCGCTTTGGCAAAACGGCGGGCGCTAAGCGTTGAAGTCGAGGATACGACCAGCGCGTTGATGGAGCTGTCGTCCGGTGCAACCGCCTACCTCGGCACGATGTGCGCAGCGCCGTTGACGGTTTTCTGCAATGTTTACGGGACCGGCGCTAACGTCTTCGCTCAGATCGATACAAATGAGCTACGCGTTCACGCAGCCGGAAAAGACCCCGCAACTCGTCAGCTTTCTCGTGTGAACACGGTGCTGGCGGAGCTGGAGGAATTCGCCGATGCCTGCGCCGGAAGGGCGAGATTCCGTGTAAGCCCCGCCGAAGCGATACACAATGTCGCGGTAATGGAAAGCATTGCCCGCTCGAGCATGGAAGGGGGCCGGCGCATCGAGGTTGCAAGTCGCGTGTTGGGAGAGACATCATGACAATCATTAATTGCGATATGGGAGAAGCTTTCGGCCTCTACCGCATGGGGGATGATGAAAACATCATGCCTCTGATCACCGTCGCCAACGTGGCCTGCGGTTTTCACGCATCCGATTTCAATCACATGCGAAAGACAGTGCAGCTTGCCAAGCGCCACGGAGTGAAGGTCGGTGCCCACCCCTCGCTACCCGATTTGCAGGGCTTCGGGCGCCGAGAGATGCGAATTGGACGGGAAGAGCTTGCCAACTGCATCATCTATCAGGTGGGCGCGCTCAAGGGTTTCTTGGAAGCAGAGGGTTTGGAACTCAATCACATAAAGCCCCATGGAGCGCTCTACGGTATGGCGGCGCGAATGGAGGAAACTGCCAATGCCATCGCTGATGCGGCCGATGTCTTCAAGGTGCCCCTCATGGGAATGGTCAATACCCAGCACGAAAAGGTTTATATAGCGCGGGGCCATCGCTTCATAGCCGAGTTCTACACCGATCTCGATTACAATGATGACGGAAACCTCATCATCACGCGCGAGCATGAAGCGGTCGACCCCGCAGTTGCGGCGCAACGCTCTATCCGCGCCATCAAGGAAGGCAAGGTGAAATCCGTAGGCGGCAAGGACGTGGTCGTGCGCGCCGACGCGATCTGCGTACACTCCGATACGCCCAACGCCGTGGCAATAGCCAAGGCGGTGCGCGATGCAGTAAGGGCTTACCTGCATGCGGCATGAGTTTTGCGGTCGATGCTCGAAATAGGGAGATGACATGGCAGTCAAACATCTACTCTCGCCGCTTCCGGGAACCTTCTACCGGCGTCCTGCACCCGACCAGCCACCCTACAAGAAGGAGGGTGACAAAATCGCCATCGGCGACATTGTCGGGCTTATCGAGGTAATGAAATCCTTCAACGAGGTGAAAGCCGACGCTGCCGGGAAAATAGTCAGGTTCGTGGCAGCCGATGAAGATGCCGTTATGGCGGGCCAGCCATTGGCCGAGATCGAGGATTGAGCCAGGCCAATGGCCATCAAGAAGCTACTCGTCGCCAACCGGGGTGAAATCGCTGTGCGAATCATTCGCGCAGCGAAAGAGCTCGGATTACGCACGGTCCAGGTCTATAGCCAGATTGACAAGACCTCCCTTGCCGTTGGCTTGGCGGATGAGGCAGTCGAGATCGGTCCCCCAGCGGCTGCGAAATCTTATCTGAAGATCGACGCTATTCTTGAAGCTGCCGGAAAAACCCAGGCTGACGCGATTCATCCTGGCTATGGCTTCCTGGCGGAGAATGGCGACTTTGCTGACCGCGTCGAAGCCGCTGGGCTTGTCTTCGTGGGACCGACAGGTGACTCAATCCGGCTTCTCGGCAACAAGGTTGCCGCTCGGCGGGTTGCTGATGAGGCTGGAGTTCCTACCGTTCCCGGAAGTGATGGACCGATCGGCTCCCTTGAGGAGGCTCGCGCCGTAATAACACGGATCGGGTTTCCTGTGATGATAAAGGCAGCCGCAGGAGGAGGCGGGCGGGGGATTCGGGTGGCCCGTGATTTGGCAGAATTCGAGCGGCTCGTTCCCCAGGCTCGCGCCGAAGCGCAAGCAGCGTTCGGTGACGGCAGCCTCTACATCGAAAAGCTTATAGAAAATGCCCGCCACATCGAAGTGCAGGTGCTGGGCGATGGCCGGAAAGTGGTCCACTGTTTCGAAAGGGAGTGTTCGCTCCAGCGCCGTCGGCAGAAAGTTTGGGAAGAGGCGCCGTCCCCTTCGATAGACGACGCCATACGGCACCGCATGTCGCAGGCGGCGGTCGCCCTTGCGGAACGGATAAGTTATCGCGGTGCCGGTACCCTCGAGTTTCTTTACGACGAGAAATCCCGCGCCTTTTACTTTCTTGAGATGAATACGCGAATCCAGGTGGAGCACCCGGTAACGGAGTTCATCACCGGCATCGACCTTGTCCGCGAGATGATCAGGATTGCCGCGGGCGAACCGTTGCGTTTTAAGCAGGACGACATTCGCATGCGCGGCCATGCTATCGAGGTGCGCATCAACGCGGAAGACCCAGCATCGGATTTCGCTCCTCATCCAGGCACGATCAGCGATTTGCGTATTCCAGGTGGCCACGGTGTGCGCTTCGACAGCATGCTCTACAACGGCTATTCCGTTCCACCTTTTTACGACTCGCTTCTCGGCAAACTCATCGTTTGGGATGAGGACCGGAAAAGCGCGCTTGAACGTCTAGAGCGCGCTCTGAAGGAATTGGTCATTCAGGGGATAAAGACGACGAAACCGCTGCATGAGGCATTGGTACGCGATGCGCTTGTGCGCAAGGGTCAATTCGACACGGGGTGGCTTGAGCGTTGGCTGCCGAAGCATGCTTCCGCCCTGGTCTGACTGTGATGGTGGAGAGCAAAATGAAGGAAGCCCGGTACTCCTTTGGCGGTGAGGATCACATCTTCGTCGAGGTGGACGAGGAGATGTCGCTCGAAGCGTTTTTCAAGGGCCTATCGATGACCAATGCGGTTCGCGACAGCAATTTCAAGGGCGTCAGTGAAATCTGCCCGGCCAACGCTTCATTGCAAATCAAGTTCGATCCGGATTTGATCAGCCCCGAGGACATGCTGGCCGAAATAAAGAAGCTCGAAGTGTCCGCCGCCAAATCTGACTCGACCCTGCAAACGCGCATCATCGAAATCCCCGTCTATTACAACGACCCATGGACACGGGAAACCCTCATGCGATTTCGGGAGCGCCATCAGGACCCGAAAAGTACCGATATCGAATACGCAGCGCGCATCAATAATCACGCCTCGATTGCCGATTTCGTGAAAGCGCACTCGGGCTCGCCTTGGTTCGTGTCGATGGTGGGTTTCGTCGCCGGCCTGCCGTTCCTCTATCAAATGGTCGATCGATCGCGGCAAATCGAGGTTCCTAAGTACCTGCGTCCCAGAACCGATACGCCCAAGCTCACTGTGGGCCATGGCGGCTGCTTTGGGTGCATCTATTCGGTGAGAGGCGCTGGCGGATATCAGATGTTCGGCATCACGCCCATGCCCATCTACGATCCAAACCAGAAGATCAGCTATCTGAAGGAATTCATGTGCCTGTTCAAGCCTGGCGATATCGTCAAATGGAAACCCATCACCCGTGAGCAATATGATGAAGCGGTAGCTCAGGTTGAAGCGGGTCAGTTCGCTCCGCGCATGCGCAATATCACCTTTTCGCTTGATGAATTTCACCGGGATATTGACGCCTACAACCGCAAACTATATGGAGCGCTCGATGGCCATTAAGATCCTCAATGCCGGACTATCGACGACTGTGCAGGATCTTGGACGGCCGGGATATTACCGCATCGGCATTCCCATATCGGGCGGCATGGACCGGTACGCGTTGCGCACCGCAAACATGCTTGTCGGCAATGAAGAAGGAGCAGCCGTCCTCGAAGCCGTTTTCATGGGGCCGCAGATCCAATTTACCTCCGATGCCATGGTTGCCGTCACTGGAGCTGAGCTGCCTCCCAAGCTGGATGGCGAGCTGCGGCCAACCTGGACATCCTTCGCTGTAAAGCGAGGGCAAACTCTAAGCTTCGACTACTTAAAGAAGGGAGCGCGCGCATATATTGCCATATCGGGCGGGATTGATGTGCCCGTGGTTCTCGGAAGCCGTTCCACCTATGCGCTCGGGGCGCTCGGTGGCCATGAGGGCCGGAAGTTGCAGGCGGGCGATGAGTTTGGATTGGTTGGTAAAGCGAAACCGGTGAAGGCCGGACGATCCGTGCCGGAGAAGCTCAGGCGTCTGCCGGGTCAACAGGTGGAGCTCCGAACATTGCCAGGGCTTTATTGGCATCGCATAACTGAACAGTCTGGACGGAACTTCTTTGAGGACACGTGGAAGGTGGCGTCTGAAGCAGATCGCATCGGTTATCGATTCCGCGGCGGGCGGCCTCTCGAATTCGTTCCGCGCAAGCAACCGTTTGGCGCAGGCTCCGATCCCTCGAACATTGTCGATGCCTGTTATCCCTATGGGTCGGTGCAAGTGCCCGGAGGCACCGAGCCGATCGTCCTGCATCGCGACGCTGTCTCGGGAGGAGGGTATATGATGGTGGGCACCGTAGTCTCCGCCGATATGGATCTGATCGGACAGCTTCAACCCAATACCCCCACAAGATTTGTGAAAGTTGATTTGAAAGGAGCACTGCAGGCGAGAAAAGATCGAACGGCGTTGCTTAATCAAGTGAGAAATCTGCTCGCATAGAGCGGGATTGTTTTGAAAGGAGTGGGAAATGCAAAGTTCACTGGTGGCAAATATCTGGCCACAGACACAAACGAGTTGGCTCACAAAGGCCGTGCTCGTCGTTCTTGGCACCATGCTCTTGGCGATATCCGCCAAGCTGAAGGTGCCGTTTTATCCGGTTCCAATGACGATGCAGGTCTTCGTCGTTCTCGTTTTGGGGCTGGCTTTCGGTGTTCGCCTCGCTGTTGCGACCATCCTTCTTTATTTGGCCGAGGGTGCCGCCTATCTGCCCGTTTTCGCCGGAACTCCGGAAAGAGGATTGGGGCTGCCGTACATGGTCGGCCCTACCGGTGGCTATCTCTTCGGATACCTGCTCGCCGCCGCCGTAGTCGGCCTGTTGGCCGATCGTGGATGGAGCCGCCATGTGGGCAAGGCGATAATCGCCTGTCTCATCGGGCTGGCGCTCATATACGTGCCGGGAATTCTGTGGCTTGGCAGCGTAATCGGTTGGGACAAGCCGGTGATTGATTTGGGCTTTACCCCCTTCATTCTCGGAGACCTGGTGAAAGTGCTGATCGCAGCACTTGGCGTAACGGGTGTCTGGCATTTGAGCACCAACCTCACCCGCGCGTAGGACAGGGAAACCTTCCGCACCTCATGAGGGCGACGATGTCACCCGGCATTGTCGCCCTTCACATGACATCCACGATAAGCTCTGTCGGTCCGCTGCCGGAATTGATCATCCAATGATCCAATGCCAGATCGAACGGGCAAGATGAGACCACGCAGATCAGATCCATGAGTGCCTCCAGTTCCACATAGGCCCCGGGCGGAACTGGATTGGGAGGCGAAACCAGCCTTCCGTCCGGCTCGACCACAGTGTGTGTGAAAAAATTGATGGGTTGCGGCACGACATCGATCTGATGACCGAGCCGGCGCATGGCGACAGCCAGATTCTCTGCGCAGCTGGGATGCGAGCCCTTGTATCCAAAGAATTCGTAGCGGAACTGGTCGCAGGCAGCCAGCAACATGTCGTGCACGCCGTTCGCTCCATCCTTGGTCATGGTGAGCATGGGGCGACGGAATCTTGAGATGAAGCTATCGCCTTGTCGCGGCTTGATGCTGAAGGTTGTGACCCAGGTGTGTGGCGCCGAAAGCCACTCAGCCCTGTCTACCGCGTTATAGGCGAAGAAATCGGCTGCCTGCCCGCCCTTTGGCGTCGTAATTCGTATGCGGTGGCCTTTATGGACGAACACCGCACGGCCCTCCCTGGCGGGAACGATCGTTTGGGCCATTGAACTACCCGTCTCTGTTGCGAATTTGGAAAGTACCCTCGGCAAACGAAGCGAGCAAGCTACGGTCCGTCCCTTGGATCCCCGACTTCGATTTCCTCCGCCTCGCGCCGGTTGTCGTCGTCTTTACGAGCCGTTTCCGTCTCGCCCGCTTCCTTGCCGTCGGGATCGGTGATGCCGCCGGCGCCGCCATCTCCCGGTAAAGCTGGATCGACGGGCGGCCGGGGCATCGGCAATGTCACCCAATCGCCTCTGCTCGTCATGGTCTTGGCTCCCAGTTTCTAACGCTGCAACTACAATCATCGAGGACGGCAGCGAGTTCCACGCCTAAGCCATCCCCAGTTCCTTCTTGCGGTTTGCAGCCCAAGCCCCGATCAGCCTGTCGGCTATGATTCCGATGAAAGCGATCCCAAGCCCGGCAAGCAGGCCGCGACCGGTATCGGCGCCGGGCAGCGCTTTATAGATTTCCTGGCCAAGATCGCGCGAGCCGATCAGGGCAGTAATCGCCACCATCGCCAACGCCATCATGATCGTCTGGTTTATGCCAAGCATGATTTCCGGCATCGCCACAGGAAGTTCCACCTTCCACAGCCGCTGCAATGGTGTAGCACCTGCGGCGTTCGCTGCTTCGATGATTACTGCCGGAATTCGCCTGATGCCGAGATAGGTGAAGCGAATGGCAGGCACGCTCGCGTAACCCAGAATTGCCGCGATGTTCGAGAGGTCTCCGACCTTCAGCAACATGATGACCGGAATCAGGTAAATGAAACTCGGAAACGTCTGCAGCGTATCGCAAACGGCCAAGACGACGCGGGCAACTCGCTCGCTGCGCGAAGCCCAAACCCCAATCGGGATGCCAATCATTATTGAAATCACCGTCGCCGCGCTCACCAAATAGACAGTGAGCATGAGCGGCACCCAGTAACCGGTGAGCAACATCGCGAGCAGCAGCAGAACAGTTAGGGCCGCAAGCCGCCAGCCGCCGAAATGCCAGCCCAGGACGCCGATCACACCGACGACCATAGTCCATGGCATCCACAGGTAGAAATCGCGCAACGGCAGCAGCAGAAAAACCGTTATCCAATCACGGGCAGGTTTTATGTACTCGTAGAAATTCTTCGATATCCAGCGAACGGTCGTATCGATTACGGGTCCGTAGCTAACTGTGAATTGTTTCGGAAGCACGGCCAACGCCGGCACGAATCGCGCTGCGACAATTGTGAGTATCAGTATCGCGATGAACGTCAGCAGATGACGATGCCGCCATGACCAGGATGTGCCGGCTGGAAACCGGCTGATTCCTCGATAAGCGTAAGCCTGCGTCATGCGATCGAGCACGACGGCGATCAATGTGATTGCGATACCTTGCTCAGTGGCCTTGCCGATATAAAGCTGCTGAAGTGAGAAAAGCAGTTTTTGACCAAGGCCCGAGGCGCCAACGAGTGATGCGATCACAACCATTGCAAGCGTCTGCATGACCACCTGGTTCAATCCCAGCAGCAATGTCTTTTTGGCCGCGGGCAGCTGAACCTTCCACAGAAGCTGCCGCGGCGTGCATCCCGCCATGCGAC
This sequence comes from Aestuariivirgaceae bacterium, assembly GCA_036555325.1. Taxonomy (GTDB): domain Bacteria; phylum Pseudomonadota; class Alphaproteobacteria; order Rhizobiales; family Aestuariivirgaceae; genus DATBLQ01. Next base: position 74,100 of record DATBLQ010000081.1, read on the forward strand.
CCGCCTCCACCACTTCCGTCGGCACGGTGGCGATGCCAAGGACGACGCAGCGCGCCATGGGGGGCATGGCGAAGATCAAAGTAGCCAGAAGTGCCGGAACTTTTCCAAAACCGAACAAAACTACGACCGGCCCGAGATAGGCCATGTGAGGCGTTGCCTGCATGATATCGAAAGCCGCTGTGACGATGGCCTCGACGCGCTTCGACTTGGTCGCCCAGATGCCGAGAAAAAGCCCGATTCCAGCCGCCAGCGGCACCGCCACCATGACGATGGCGAGCGTCTGCATTGCATCCGGCCAAAGTTGGAAAATCGCAAGATATAGCGCAGCCAGGCCACAGAAAACCGCAAGGCGCGTGCCGCCAATCCAGTGCGCCAGAATCGCCGTACCCGCGACGATCGCAACCCACGGCAGGGGTGGCCATTCGTAAGCCAGAACGCCGCGATACAGCAGTGCTTCGACCAGGCCCAGCGGAAGGGACAGAAGCCAGGAAATGAAACGAGTTATGTCGACAACGGCAATTGGGCCCAGCGCAGCGTCCTTGCCCAGCCAGGCAAAAAAGTCGGTCACCCATTGTCGCGCAGGCACAACCCAGGCGGACGGCCACACCGAGACCCATGCCAGGTACGTGGATGCGATAAGGCAAGATACGATGACCGCCAGGAGGAGTAGAAATAGCTGTTGTGGCGACTGCAATGCAGGAGCGCGCTGCCCATGAGGAGCGGGGAGGGCGAGGCTCATGACTCCGCTGGCGGGAACAATGCAGCAATCATCCGCTCGCGCGTTACCGCGCCGATGATTCTTCCCTTCTCGTCGATGACGGGCAGGGCAGCGTCTGCCGCCAGCACCTCAGCAGCAATATCTCCTATGCGCGCACTGCAATGCACTGGTTTTCCTCGAGCTCCGTTGGGTTTCTCCATGATCGAACGAACTGTGATGATACGATCGCGCGGAGCATACTTGGTAAATTCGGTCACATACTCATCGGCTGGTTGCGTGAGCATTTCCTCTGCCGTTGCAAGCTGAACCAGGCAGCCGTCCTTCATGATGCCGATGCGGTCTCCCAGCCTGATGGCCTCGTCAAAATCGTGAGTAATGAACACGATCGTCTTTTGCAGCAGTTTCTGCAACCGCAGGAATTCGTCCTGCATTTCACGACGTATAAGCGGGTCGAGCGCTGAGAACGGTTCATCCAGAAACCAGATGTCCGGTTCAACTGCCAAAGACCGCGCGATGCCTACGCGTTGCTGCTGACCCCCCGAAAGTTCACGCGGGAAATAGTCCTCTCGTCCCTCAAGCCCAACCAGCCGGATCATATCGCGGGCACGCGCATCGCGCTCATCGCGACTTGATCCCCTCACCTCCAACGGGAAAGCAACATTGGATAGAACGCTGCGATGTGGAAGCAAACCGAAGTGCTGGAATACCATTCCCATCTTGTGGCGGCGCAGTTCGATGAGTTCGCGACCGCTGACCTTAAGAAGGTCCCGTCCATCGAAAAGTATCCTCCCAGCCGTAGGATCGTTGAGGCGGGTGAGCGCGCGGATGAGGGTCGATTTACCCGACCCGGATAGACCCATGATGATCAGGATTTCTCCCGCCCGCACATCGAACGATACATCGCGGACCGCCCCGATGTAACCCTCGGCCGCAAGCGTCTCGAGCGAGGGATTTCCGCCATGGCGGTTGAGAAAGCCACGCGGATCAGGCCCGAAGATCTTCCACAAGTTCAGGCAGGAAATCTTGATGTCGCTCATCGGAGTCTGAAGCGGCTCGCTAGCCTGTAGCCCCTACATCGTCAGGATGGGTGATAAAAATGCCGGGCGCAATATTCCATTGCACCCGGGAACAGGGTTCAGGAGCTCTTTGCTATTCGAGCCAAGTTTTCCAGACGGCCTCGTTTTCCGCGAGCCATTTTTTGGCAGCATCTTCAGGGGTCATGCCCTCGACGTCGACCATGGCCGCTGCGGCCGCAATCTGCGGATTGGTAAAATTGACCTTCTTCAACGTGGCTGCCGCTCCGGGCCATTTTTTCTCCAGGTTAGGAGAGCCGGCCTTTTTCAGATAACCCTGCTTCGGTGCACCGCAGTCAAAGACTGCGTCCGGGTTGGAGCCCCATTTGGGATCATCATGGCAGGCTTTGTCGTAATCGGGGAATTCAACGAATTCGCCCTCGAACTTCGCTTCGATGAAGTTCGGCGTCCAGTTGAAGAGAACAACAGGCTCCTTGCGGTCGTAAGCGGCCTGCAGCTCGGCCCAAAGCGTCGCTGCCTGTCCAACCGGAACTTCCTGGAAATTCATCTTGAGAGCCTGGATACGCTCTGAGTAGTGCTTGCCCCAGTCGGCCGGCGGGCCGACAAACCGACCCTTGTCGCCGGTTTCGGCTGTGGCAAACTTCGCCGCGCAAGCATCGAGCGCCTTCCAATCCGGCAGTCCCGGGCAAACGTCTCTCACGTATTTTGGATACCACCATTCTTCACGCGTGATGGCGTCATGCGGCCCAAGGTCGACCGCCCCTTCCGCAAGTGCTTTTTCAAAACCGTCTCGCTGTGAGCCCTCCCAGACCTCCACTTGAAAGTCCATATCGCCACGAGCGAGTGCGGGATACTGCAGCTGGGTATCCGAGGATACGTATTCGACGTTGTAGCCTTTTTTCTTTAGGAGTTCGCCGACCACGGTTGAAAGGACGAGTTGGCTCGTCCAATTGTTCTGCACGATCTTGATCGGGTCGGTCGATTCCGGCGTCTGCGCCATGACAGCGCCATGAACGACAAAGGCCGGTAGCAAGCAACCGGCCAACACAAGTTTTCTCATTAGCTTCCTCCCGTTGGAAGAGCAGGCCATGCCCGCTCCTAACCGCATTGGGCCCATTGGCCCCAAGGCGTCCAAACTTTAGAGAGAGCTTGTCCTAGATTCAAGCAAGGGATGGACGACAGGCCTTACGCTGCCTTCTTGTTCACACCCATTGCCGCAATCTCACTGAGGTGCCGATCGGCTTGCTTTTCTTGCTTCATATTATCGCGCAGCGCCTTTGCCGCTTCGATGAAACCCAGATCCTCTGCCCAGGTAATAAGGCTCCCGTAGCGGTTGATCTCATAGTGCTCGACTGCTTGCGCCGACGCAATCAACGCCACGTCGCGCGTTGCGTCGTCTTCGATTTCCGAAAGCACCTTGTCGGATTCTTTCAAAATACCCTCAAGCGCATCACATTGCTCGCCGCTAGCCGGTAGCTTGATAGACGCGAAAACCCGCTTCAATTGTTCGACATGCTCCTTGGTCTCGGTCAGATGCTTTTGAAACGCAGTGCGCAGTTCCGCACCCCCGGCCTGCGATGCCATCTTTGGCAGCTCATCCACAAGCCGCCGTTCTGCGTAGTAGATGTCCCTGAGGTAATGAACGAAGAGATCCTTGAGTGAGGCGATTGCCATGGTGCGCTCCTGGGGATTGCTGATGAAAGATACGACCTCTGTAGAAAATCAGTCTCAAACAACTCCCTAAGGTCGCAAAGGTTCCCGATTGCGCAACCATCGTGGCACCCATCTTTTTCATTCTCTTGATTTCTCACCCACACCTGGCCGAGGATAAAGCCCAATGGTTCCAATGCCATTCGATCGCGCCGAATATCAATCACGCCTGCAAAAGGTGAGATTGCAAATGGCAAGCCGTGGCCTCGATCTGCTGATCGTGACCGACATCGCCAATCAGCACTATCTTACAGCTTATGATGGGTGGTCATTCTATACGCCGCAAATCGTCGTGCTGGCCATGGATGGTGAGCCCTATTGGGTCGGACGTGCCATGGATGCGGCCGGGGGAAAGCTCACCGCCTGGATGGCCCCCGATCATCTCATCGGCTTTCCCGAAGACTATGTGCAGCGCACCGACTGTCACCCGATGGACTGGATAGCGTCATGGATGGTCGCACAAGGCTGGGGCCGAGCTTCGATAGGCGTTGAACTCGAGAGCTACTATTACTCGCCGAAGGCCCATGCGCGGCTCGTGGCAGGACTTCCCAACGCACGGGTTACCGAGGCGGATCTCATGGTGAATTGGATCAGGGCCAGCAAGTCAAAAGCCGAGCTCACCCATATGCGCAATGCTGCACGGCTGGTCGAAGCGGCCATGCGTTGCGCATATCAGATAATTGCGCCAGGCGTTCGCGAATGCGACGCGGTCGGCAAAATTTATGAGGCTCAGGTGGCCAGCCACCCCGACTTCGCCGGCGATATAACCTCACTTCCACCCACGGTGCTCGCGGGCAAGAACGCCTCCGCTCCGCACGTGCTCTGGGGAAATCGCCGGTTCGAAGAAACAGAGACCGTCGCCCTCGAACTTGCCGGCGCCAGCCGGCATTACCATGCAGGGCTCGCTCGGACCCTCCAGCTCGGCCGGCTTTCGCAAAACGTGAGGGAGACGGCGAAGGCTGTTCTTGAGGGCATGGACGCAGTTCTCGATACGATTCGACCCGGGGCGACAGGTGAGCAGGTCCATGCAGTCTGGAACAAAGTAATCGCCCGGTACGGGCTGCAGAAGGAATCACGTATCGGCTATGCCATTGGTCTTGGCTATCCTCCGGATTGGGGAGAGCATACCATTAGCCTGAGGCCGGGAGACATAACCGTGCTTGCGCCAAACAATACGTTGCACTGTATTCTGGGCATGTGGATGGAGGATTGGGGCCTGGAGATTTCAGAAACAATCTTGGTCACCGAAACCGGAGCAGAGTGTCTGACGGATTTTCCACGAGATATCCATGTCAAATAAAACGACTCCACTGATTGATCCAGATCTCATTGGCTACGCGGTCGACATACGTCGTCACCTTCATCGCAATCCCGAACTGTCCAACACCGAGGTGCGAACGCAGGAGTATATCCGCGCCAAGCTGGTGAAAGCGGGGTTGGCTGAACCACGCATTGCAGCGGGAACTGGCCTGGTAGTCGATATTGTCGGAAACGCCGGTCCGTCTAATCGGAAAATAGCCATTCGCGCAGATATCGATGCCTTGCCGATCCTCGAAGACTCAGGCGTTGAATTCTCCTCCGCCAATCCTGGCATCATGCATGCCTGCGGCCACGATGCACACACCGCCATGGTCCTCACCGCGGCAGCGACACTTCATCGCCACAGGCCGGCCTTTCGCGGCACGGTGCGGTTTATTTTTCAGCCCGCCGAAGAAGCCGAGCCGCTCGGCGGCCGCCGCGTGATCGAGGAAGGTCATCTCGATGACGTCGATGCCGCAATCGGCATCCATGTCGATCCTTATCTGGAGACCGGCAAGATTGCCGTTGCGCCGGGCAGCTACACCTTGGCTGCCGATGGGTTCGATATCATTGTGGAAGGTTCCTCGGCCCATGCGGCAAGGCCGCACGAAGGTATCGATGCCATCGCGATAGGCTGTTCAATTGTCGGAGAACTGCAGAAGTTTGTTGCGCGAGAGAACGACCCGCTTGTGCCGCTGATAATTTCAGTGACGGCTTTTTCGGGCGGCCATTCCTACAATATTTTAGCGGATCGCGTTGAGCTCAAGGGCACGCTGCGTTCCGGAAACAAGGCCATCAGAAGGATTGCTCACTCGCGACTCGAGCAAATCGTTTCAAGTGTGGCCGAACTTCATCGAGGCAGTGCGAGGGTGCACCTCATCAAAGGCGAACCGCCTGTTGAAAATGACGCCGATATGGTCACGCTTGTGCAAGACACGGGAAGACGACTTTTGGGACATGAGGGCGTAGTACAGTTGCCCGGTTGGAGCGCCGCCGACGATTTCGGTTTTTACAGTGAAAAACGACCGTCGGTGTATTTCCGATTGGGGGTGAGGAATGAAGCGAAAGGCGCCAAATACCCTTTGCATCATCCGAAGTTTGCAATCGACGAAGATGCCTTGCCCATAGGTGTTGAGACGCTCACGGGAACCGCGCTTGCATTTCTTGCTAACGACGGATCTGCAAAGGGCTAGCCCTTCGGCACCATCGGCGGAACCAGCGGATAGTAAGAAGAAATCGTCAGGCAGCTTGAAAAAGTGCCGGGCACGCATTGGTATGGCGGGCCCGGCAAGGGGAAGTAGCGAATTTACGAAACCTCAGAACATCCAGGCGAGGCCGAGTGTTCCTGTATGGGTAGAGGGGGCGACTTCGAGCTCGTCTACTCCCCAATTCTCCTCATTGTAACTGGTGTAGCGATATTCGGCGCGCAGCGTCACGTTGGAGCTCACCATTCCTTCGAGG
>DATBLQ010000012.1:0-27850 GCA_036555325.1 Aestuariivirgaceae bacterium
AACGCGCTCGCGTATCATCATAACGTCAATGCGACATCAGTAGCGGAACGCTCATGGTCGACAGTGCAGTTCTCGTGGCCCCTCCCAGCACATATTCGCGGAGGCGCGAATGACCGTAGGCACCCATGACGACCATTCCGGCATCGAGATCACGGGCGCGGGTCAACAGTGCTTCAGCCGCATCGAGCCCGGTGGTAGGCATGGACTCGGCCGTGACTTTCACATCGTGGCGAGCAAGGCTTTCTGCCATGTCGGTGCCGGGCAACGTGCCTGCGGCTCCATATGACTTTGAAGGATCCACCCATATGAGTCGCACGTCCGCCGCCTGTTTGAGTAGAGGCAATGCATCGTGGATCGCCCGGGCCGCCTCTTTTGATCCATTGTATCCGCAGACAATCTGATCGATCTTAAACTTGTTCCTCGCCCGGCGAGGCAGGATGAACACTGGCCGACCAACGTCCATGACGACATTGGCGACAAACTCGACCTCGACTCCTATGTCGGCTTGGCGATCGATTTCGCTGACGATGACAAGATCCGCAATCCGGCCGACTTCACTCACAGTCCTGGAAACTTCCGGAACGGTTGCCCTGATTTCCAACCACTCGAAGGATAAGCCGTTCTGGCTCATGACATGTTCAAACTTATCTCGCACATTCTTGGATTGTTCTGCAAAGTACTTGGTGAAAACGTCAATCAGCTCTGGCACAGCGTAAGGCCCCACGGCCGGATAGACTGCTGGGCCGGGTATTACATACAACCCAACGATGTGGGCACTGTACGCCGCGGCCAACTCGGCGCTGAACTCGATCAGGCCAGTTAGCCGGTCAATCTCGTTCAGCGAAACAAGCACCGTTTTGTAGACCATTGATTGTCTCCCTATTGGAAGCAATGAGGACCGTCCGACATTACGTTATCAATTTGGCGCTGTGTCGGTCCCGACCCTGGTAAGACACCATGATCTGTGAATGGCAAGTGCCAGCCGCCACTGGATTGTTAGAGACTGGCACATGCAGTGCGGGTTCAACTCGACTTGACCTCGATCTTCTTTGCGGATTCTCGGGCCTCAGCTGTTTTCGGCAGAGTGACCCTTAGAAGACCTTTCTTGAAAGTGGCGTCTATCTTGTCGATATCAATACCTTCCGGCAACCGGAATGATCGCTCGAAGGAGCCGAAGTGCCGCTCCTGAATGAGCTGTTACGAGAACCCCACCCAGGAGGGTGAGCAACAACAAAAATTTGGCGGGCCCTTGCATGTTTCTCACTCCTACCTCAGATCGGACACTAAACGTCTGCGCAGTAGGAAAGAGCACAGGGTTCGATGGTTATTTCTCCCTTGAGTGGGAACACCAGGTTCTTTTTGACAACGGTAGTGTTCGGCGCAATGGCGCTGGCCATGGGGGTTGGCTGCGAAGCCATGAAGACGACAGTCATGATGACCCCAAAACCAAATGCGGCGGTGACGATTCCCTTAAACATTGCTCAATGTCCTGTAGTCTAACCTCAACGGCTCCGACCATAACCAGTCAATTGGAAACTGAAATTCGGATAAACACCTTAAGGGAATTCCCCTAGCCCATCGCACTCACCCCACCTCCTGCCCGCGTCCGTCTCCTCGGCCGGCGCCCCGCGCCTTTTGGTCTCGCCGACTTCGGCAAGCGGCGCGTGGCGGCGTGAGAGTCCGGCCAGCGCGTCACCTATGTCCTGGTCGAGCTTGTTGCTCCTGACGAACTCCCAATAGGCAGAAGCCGTCGTTACAAAACCAGGTGGCACACGCACGCCCAGCGAGCTCAGGTTGCGCAACATTTCGCCGAGAGACGCCTTCTTGCCGCCAACGCACGCCATCGGTCCACGTTCTCAAGTCACAACAGCTTCACCAGGGCTTCTTCCATGCTTGTTCCCGATTTCTTTCCTGTCCGCATCGCGCGCCTCAGTCTAACGATGCTTTCCCAAGCGGGGTTGATCGAGATCAAGGACCCACGAGACATCATGGCGGTTGGTTCTACCGCCCGACGCGCCTGACTTATCGGACTTACGCCTTCAAATCGATAGCGTGGCCTCTTTGCGAGTAGCCTAGTTCAGCAGAACTGATAGGCACGAATGCAGTAAGTCAGATAAAGACGATTGCCGTTACAGAAGCAATTTTCCCCATACTTGAATTCTCACAGCTAGTCTCTCTTGGCCGAACTCTATAACATATGCATCCGGGCGCCACCCCCCTCAGTCAACGGCAACGCCATACGTCCGCGGCTCGGTCCGACCGGAAGAACCATACTTTCGTCACTTCCGTCGCTACGACATAGCCAACAACGATGGCGATGATGGCACTCATCTGAAGTGCTGAGACCGGCACGAAGCCAAAGAGTGAACTGAGTGCTGGAAGGAACGGGATGGTGAAGGTCGTGGCAGCTACAGCGAGCGTTGACCACAACAACAATTGACTGGGGCTACTTCGAAAAGCCGGCTTATGGGTTCGCAGCACAAGGACGACCACGAGTTCGGTCAGTAGCGAAATCATGAACCACGAAGTTTGGAACGTCGCCTCATTCGCATGAACCACGAGCAACAGGACGGCGAAAGTCAACAGATCGAAGACCGAACTGATCAGCCCAAAGACCACCATGAACTTCTGGATGTCTTTGATGCTCCAGCGCCGCGGCCGTGACACCCGTTCTGGATCAACATTGTCGCTAGAGATCGCAATCGATGGCACGTCTGAAAGAAAATTGTTCAGCAATATCTGTTTGGCGGCAAGCGGCAGGAACGGTAACAGAGGCGTCGCCAGGGCCATGCTCACCATATTACCGAAGTTCGCGCTGGTGGTAATCGAGATGTATTTCAACGTATTGGCGAATGTCCGTCTGCCGTCTTCCACGCCCGAGCGCAGGACATCCAGATCGCGGCTCAGCAAGATGATATCAGCACTTTCGCGGGCGACATCCACGGCCTCCTCAACCGAGATGCCGATGTCGGCTGCATGCAAGGCCGGTGCATCGTTGATGCCATCGCCAAGGTAGCCCACAGCATGTCCGGTTCGCTGCAAGGCGCGGACAATCCGCTCCTTCTGTTGTGGATCAATTTCAACGAAGAGATCGGTGCGTGGCGCGAGATGCCACAAAGCCTCATCCTTGAGTGTCGCCAGATTTTCGCCGGTAAGCATTGATTTTGCATCAAGGCCGACGGCCTCCGCAAGGTGTGCCGTCACATAGCGATTGTCGCCGCTGACCACCTTGATCTGGATACCAAGCCGGGCAAGATCTTGAATCGTTTTCCGTGCATCTGCTTTGGGCGGGTCATAGAAGACGAGAAACCCACGAAACGTCATGTCTCGTTCGTCTTCGCGGTCATAATCCTTTTTCGCCGGGACCTTGCGGGTGGCAACGGCCAGTACGCGGAAGCCTTCGGTGCCCTTCGTCTTGAAAACCGCTTCAAGTTCCGTTCGCAGCCCAGCATCCAGCGGAACCTCAACACCATCACGGTCAAGCGACGCGCAGATGTCGAGCACGTTACTGAACGCCCCCTTGGTGATGAAGAGGTGCTGGGACGGTGCATCGTCCTCGGCGACGACGATGGTGAGACAACGGCGCAAGAAGTCGTAGGGGATTTCGTCTATTTTGGAGAGGCCTCGTGTCGTCAGCCTCGCACTCCTGCCCGCAGCTACGATCGCGGCATCAAGCGGGTTCTCGATGCCGGTCTCAAAGGCAGCATTGAGAAAGGCGAGCCTTCGCACCTCATCCGAAGGGCGGTTTCCGGCGTCAAGGACATCGCGCAGAACAATGGTACCTTTGGACAGCGTACCCGTCTTGTCGGTGCACAGAATGTCCATGCTGCCGAGGTTCTCGATGGCATCGAGGCGGCGGACGATGACCCCACGCTTGCTCATGGCCCGCGCCCCAGCGGACAGAGTCACACTGATGATCGCTGGCAACAACTCCGGCGACAGCCCTACCGCCAGCGCCACCGCGAACAGCAACGACTCGATCACCGGGCGGTCGAGAAGCAGGTTTACCGTCAGCACGAACAGAACGATGACCACCATCACGCGGATGAGCAGATAGCCGAATTGCCGCACCCCGCGTGCGAAGTCGGTCTGGGGCGGACGGGCTCTAAGTCGCGCCGCAATGGCTCCGAACTCGGTCCGACGGCCAGTCTTCACGGCGAGGATTCTCGCGGTACCGCTGCGAACCGATGTACCGAGAAAGACGGCATTGGTTCGGGCCGCGATGGGCGCACCCGTCGAAATGATCCCAGGCCGTTTCTCGACAGGGAACGACTCACCAGTCATACTCGCTTCGCTGACAAGAAAATCCTGCGCCTCGATCACGAGACCGTCGGCCGGGATCAGATTGCCGGCTGAAAGAAGGATGATGTCGCCAGGCACAATCGTGCTGACTGAAACCGCCTGCTCCACTCCGTCGCGAACCACGCGGCACGTCAGCGCGAGGCGTTTCTTCAACTCCGCGACAGCGGTAGAGGCTCTGTATTCCTGAAAAAAGCTTAGGAGCGAACTGCCGAGGACAATCGCCAGAATGATGCTGGCGTCTAACCAATGGCGTAAACCCAAGGAAATTGCCGCTGCAAAAACCAAGATAAGGACAAGCGGGCTCTCAAACTGACTTAGGAAAAGACGAAATGCGCTCAGATGTGAGGAGTCTTCAACACTGTTAGGGCCGATAAGGGCAAGCTGCGCAGTGGCTTCATTGGATGACAGACCCTGTGGGCCAGACTTCAGAGCTGCCGCCAGTGCGGAAACATCCTGGGCCCAGTAAAAAGATTCACCGTTGACCGCGCGCATTCACAACTCAATCTCCATCTGCAACGATTATCAACAAAGGAAATTTAATGCGACATGAGACAGCAGAATGGACTGGACATGAGCAGATCTCGGGTCATGCCGCCAAAGATCCATTCGCCAAGGCGGCTATGCCCATAAGCGCCAGTTACCAGCAAATCAGCGCCCCTATCCGTCGCGTACTGAGTGAGCTGCGTGCTGTCTGAGTCTTGGGAAGTGACAAAGACCTCAGCATCTGCGTCGATCTCGTGTCGACTCAAGAAGCGCGCGACATCATCAACATGCTGCCAAGTTGCCTCTTTCTTATCTGCGGAACAGTATTCTACGATATTTACCCGCACAGCCTCATGCAGGAAAGGGAGCGCATCTTGGACAGCCCTACGCGCTTCGCGCGTCTCCTTCCAACCAATCACCACATGATCTGCCCGCAATGAACCTACTCCTGCTGGAACAACGAGCACAGGACGGCCTGCTTTTAGAATGACTCTGGCGGGATCAAGCGCACTGTAAACGTCTCTTATCTCAGGATCCTGAGCAATGACAATAAGGTCGGCGCTTCGTGCTTCTCGCGCCAGCGCGTCTGTTGGAGAAGCTATGATTGATCGCCATTCGATGTTTGGGCGCCCAGTGCCAACAATCTTGTGAAACCACTTCTCCCTTTTGGAGAGTTTTTTTCTTATATCGACTTCCGATACTCCTTCGACGACGACCTCGTCAGCCACAAATGGTGGCCTGACGGCAAGGGCTGACATGCCGATCAGGGTTGCATCAAATTTGTTTGCAAGACCTGTGGCGAGCCGAAGCAACTGTTCCGGTTTGGAATCAGCGTTCACATAAAGCATCAGTGTCGTGTAGGACATCTTCGCAACGATTTTATTTTCTCACACCTAACAGCTTTTCTGCTTGGAAAAATCCATGTGGGGTACCTCATCGCTGCCAAAAAAACCATCGCTCCATGCGTATCGATGCGATCTACTGTCTTGGGTTTTCCAGAATAATTCTTGGGATCACTGAGGAATCCAACTACCTCAGCTTGACTGCAAAGCGTTGACGTCATCTGGCGAAGACCTAAACTGCACAAAAATTGACGAAACAACCAGACGCCGGATTACACCACAGATTTGCTGCAAACACAGAATAGATCGCCAAATAACAGCCGCCAGCCGGATATCTGTTGAAATTCCGACTGGCGGCGAGGATAGCGCTTCAGTACTCTTCCTGGAACAATGGCGTGATCGTCAGGCGGTCGTCAACCGACTTGACACCGGCCACTGACCACGCGGCATTCTCGACGGCCATACGCTCATCTAAATTATCGACCTTACCTTCGAGCAATACCTTATTCCCATCGCGGACCGTAACCTTGATCTCCTGAGCTTCGATTTCCGCATGTCGTGTCAGCGCACTTTCAATCTTTTCCTTAACGTCATACGCAGATACAGCCGGCTTAATCTCAATGTCGTTAATTACACCTAGGACTCCACTTAGTTTTCTGACAGCCTCCTCAGCGGCTTTTCTTTGGAATTGCCAGGTTACTTGCCCAGTCAGAATGACCCATCCTCTCTCAACGCTTATCTGGATTCCCTCCTTTGGGACCACCTCATTCCATTTGAGAATACTTAGAGCGCGCTTGGCAATTTCACCATCGGAGGTCTTTTTATCACCGGGGTATCGAATTTCGACCTCGTTGGCTAGTGCGAGCACGCCCTTTACGCGCCGAACTGCCTCTTCTGCGGCGGTCTTCTGGGCGTAACTCGCTACGTGGCCTGTCAAGGTGACGACACCTTCGTCCACAGCAACTCCGATGTTCGCCGCATCGATGCTTGGTTCGAAATCCAATTCATCCAATATATCCTGTCGCAGCCTTTTATCGTCCATAACTGCTCTCCCTTAGAGTAAGATACAAACTCTGGGCGAGTTGGAGCGCTTTCGCTTTGATGTAAATCAAAACCAATTCAGCACGATCGGATCAATGTCCTTAAGGTGAACGAGTCGCGTTCCAGATCCTATCGCGGCACGTTAATCAAGGTCAGATCGAGAAAGCGCGCGATTGCCTGCGCGAACAAATTCGCAGCATTTGGCATGAAACAGTGCGGAAAATGCATTTATCTAAGCGCGAAAAAGTCGTGAAACGGGCAGTCGATGGTGTGGGCAGCAGCGAAAGGAAAGTGAGTTTATGCAGACACCCATTGAAATCGATTTTCAGGGCATAGTTGGGAGTTCGGCAATTCAGGCGACCATTGCCTTGCATATAGCCGAGCTTGAGCAGCGATACGGTCGTGTAACGGCATGCCGAGTCGTGCTGAAGGGGCCTGGAGGTCATCAGCGCACTGGCGGGCTTTATGAAGTCAATATTCATTTGGCACTGCCGGAGGGCAGGGAGGTGAATGTTGGACGCACTGCGCAAGCGGACGAACGGCACTCAGACCTAAACTTCGCCCTTAATGATGCCTTCAAACGGGCGCGCAGGCAGCTTCAGGACCAAGTTCGCCGCCTGCAACACCAAGTGAAGCTCCACGAAACCCGGCCCACAGGAACGGTCGTGCGCCTCGATCAAGTAGGTAACTTCGGATTCATTGAATCGAGTGATGGACGCGAGATCTATTTTCACCGCAACAGCGTGTTGAACGGGGGGTTCCACCGCCTCAAAGTGGGAACTCAGGTCGCCTTTGCCGAGGAAGTAGGCGAGAAAGGACCCCAGGCAAGCACGGTGAGGCTGCTGGGAAAACATCGAATGCGCGCAATCTGATACCGACTTTCGCAGGAAGGTGCATTGCTATTTTGGCAAATCTTGATCGGACGTGAGATGACACACTTTGAAGCACTTCGACGGGATATGGTGCAACAGCAAATCATTTCACGTGGTATCCGCTCTCCGCTCGTCCTTGAGGCAATGCGCATGGTACCTCGAGAAGCCTTCCTTCCCGAATCGCTGAGCGAGTTTGCCTATGAGGACTCGCCGCTTCCGATCGAGGCCGAACAGACGATATCCCAACCATATATCGTAGCCTTTATGATCGAAGCCTTGGATCTCCATGGTGGAGAAATCGTTCTCGAGATCGGTGCGGGATCTGGTTATGCGGCTGGGGTTATTTCGCGCATCGCAGGTGAAGTTTACACTGTCGAACGTATTGGCCAACTTGCTGAAAAAGCGGCTGCCGCCATCGCCGATCTTGGTTATAACAATGTGCATGTTCGGCATGGCGATGGAACGCAGGGTTGGCTCGAACACGCACCCTACGATGCAATTATTGTTGCCGCAGGCGGACCGGCAGTGCCTGATTCACTTAAGCAGCAACTGAAAATCGGTGGTCGATTGGTGATTCCAATCGGCAAAGATTTGCGCGCCCAGGAGTTGGTCCGAGTGACTCGACTCTCTGAAAATGAATTCAAGACGGAGGACATCGCGGATGTCCGCTTCGTTCCATTGATTGGCAAAGAAGGCTGGATAGAGGGAGAGCGTGAGGTTGTGCCAGCGCGGCCTAGGGGAAAGCCGCACCTGCCAAATGGCGATATCGCAAGTGCAATAGCCTCGGCTAGCACGCCATTCGCCTCTATTGAGGCTGTCGATCTCGCTTCACTCATGCGTCGCATTGGCGATGCGAGGATCGTTCTTCTAGGAGAGGCGACCCATGGAACTTCGGAATTCTATCGGATGCGTGAGCATATCTCGCAGGAGCTCATCACGAAGAAAGGATTTAGCTTCGTCGCCATAGAAGGTGACTGGCCGGATGCGGCGCGCGTGGACCATTATGTACGGCATTTTGAGTATACCCCCGGCGAATGGATGGCGTTTGCACGCTTTCCGCAGTGGATGTGGCGCAACAATGAAGTGCGCGCCTTCGTCGACTGGTTGCGCAATAACAATGCGGATAAATCTCAAAACAGGCGCACTGCCTTTTATGGACTCGATCTATACAGTTTGTATACGTCGATCCGCGAGGTGTTGCGCTACCTCGACCGCATCGATCCCGACACGGCCCAGAGTGCGCGTAACCGGTACGGCTGTCTCACGCCCTGGCAAACCGATCCTGCAGCCTATGGTCATGCGGCGATTACGGGTACCTACAAGACGTGTGAGAAGGATGTCGTTCACATGTTGAGAGATATTCTTACCAAGCAGAACTTTTACATCGCGCAGGATGGAGAACAGTTTATCGATGCCGTTTACAATGCGCGCTTGGTTGCCAGCGCGGAACGCTATTACCGCATTATGTACTACGGCTCCCGTGCTTCATGGAACTTGCGGGATACTCACATGTTCGAAACCTTGCGCGGCTTGTTAGCCTTTCATGGGCCTAACAGCAAGGCAATCGTCTGGGCACACAATTCTCATGTTGGAAACGCTGCAGCAACCGAGATGTCGGCGCGTGGGGAAACCAATATTGGTGAGCTATGCCGAAGAGAATTTGGTGACAAAAGCTATTCGGTCGGATTTGGAACACATTCTGGTAGCGTTGCAGCTGCATCTGACTGGGACGGGCCAATGGAAATCAAGGTTGTTTGCCCCTCGCACATGGAGAGCTATGAGAGACTGTGTCACAACACTGAAGTGGCGCGTTTTCTCTTGCCGATGCGCAAAAAGTGTTCCCAGGAAGTACGGAAAGCACTCATGAAGCCGCGGCTTGAACGGGCAATCGGTGTTATCTATCGCCCGGACACGGAATTGGCCAGTCACTACTTCCAAGCAGTACTACCAGAACAGTTCGATGAGTATATCTGGTTTGATGAGACTTCCGCGGTTTCACCATTCGAGACCCAGGATCTCGCGGGTTTGCCCGACACTTATCCTTTCGGCCTGTGATCACGACGTCGTCCAGAATCGGAGTTTGGCGGCGGCCCAAATTATCAGGAGGACCTCGATGCGTTACATCTACAGTCTTTCCACGCCTAGTTAGAAGATCAACTGGATGCAATCCAATCCGTTTGTTTGTTTGGAAGTGGATGAAATCAAGAGCCCACAGGATTGAGCAGTGTTGTCGTTTTTGGCCGGTACGAGGAGCTATTAGATACTCCCCAGCTAAGACCGGTTCGCGAATTGGCCTATAACTTCTTCGGCAACCTGAGAGAAAGTGGGAACCGGTCTTAGCAAGGGGTACCATTCAGGGCCAGGAACGTCCACTGCTCCCTCTAAGGGGCGAAGTCCATTGGGTGAACGCACCGATTGGGAAAGGCAAACCCCTTAACGTCTATGGTTGCTATTTTCATGTGCCAATACTCTGGGACCACAGAACATGTTGGACGTGCCGCGCGATCATCAGTTCCTCATCGGTCTGAAACGCTTCGACGGTCACGGCGCTGGCGGCGGCCGATATGACTCGATCACCATCCGAATTGCGCTCGGTGTCGATATGGATTCCCAGGTACCCTAGACCTCTGCAGATTTTCTCGCGGATTACGGGAGCGTTTGCACCGATGCCGCCAGTAAAAACCAAGCGGTCCAGACCGCCGAGCCCTGCGGTTAGTGCCCCCAGATGCCGGCGCGCCTGATAGCAATAATACTCAACTGCTTGGAAAGCTGTTGGTTCGGAAAGCTGCGCCAGCAAATCCTGCATACTGGGGCTTATAGCTGAGAGCCCGAGCAGACCGGATTCTTCGTATAGGAGATGCTGGATACGCTGGACGCTCATTGCCTTTTCGGTAAGAAGGTAAAGTACGATCCCAGGATCGAGATCACCGCACCGGGTTCCCATCGGGAGACCCGCAAGGGTACTGAAACCCATGGTGGTTTCGACACTGCGCCCTTCTTTCAGCGCGCACATCGAGGCACCATTTCCGAGATGGGCGATGATGATCCGCTCGCTCTCAATATCATTGGCGTCGCGGCGGAGCCTATCTACTATGTATTCATAGGACAGACCGTGAAAGCCATAGCGCCTCATGCCCTCCTTATAGAATTTGCGCGGCAGGGCAGTGAGGGTCGCAAGTGAGGGTATGCTGCGGTGAAATGCTGTGTCGAAGCAGGCGACCTGTGGCAGGTCTGGACGAGCGCTGCGAACAGCGGCAATGCCGGCGACGTTATGTGGCTGATGGAGCGGCGCGAGCGGAATGAGCATGCGTAGCCGCACCTCCACCTCGTCTGTAACAATGACTGGGGACTCGAACTCTGGACCGCCATGAACGATCCGATGTCCGACCGCGGCCAAACGCGCAGCCGATCGACGCTGTTCGATCGTATCCAACAGTTGACTCAGCGCCGCTTGGTGATTGTCAATATCCATCACGTCGTCGATTATCTGAGCACCGTTTGCATCAGTGGCGTGAAAATAGCTGTTCTGCAGGCCGATACGGTCGATTGCTCCCGACCATAGGCGTGATAGCTCCTGCGCGGTAAATAGCGCAAACTTTACGCTCGACGAGCCGCTATTAATCACCAGGATAGTGGCACCTGCCTCGTGGGCGAATTGGCGGAACTGTCGTCGTTCGTTCATTGTGTTCCTTGATCCACCGCAATGACATCTCGGGAAGCCGTGACATGCTGAGGTCATATTATCGTCGACGTCATTATTGATACAGGCGTTTGTTAGAGGAAAACGACAAAATAGCTTCGATTCTTGCCTGCTGGCAGTTTAACGCGATGAGCGACTTATGGAGGCGAGTTTGTACTGCGGCTATACTAGCGATGGGACAACATACATCGGAACAGCGGTGAGGCTTATGAAACAGCCGCTTTCATCGGAACTGCTTGAGAAAATGAATGCCTACTGGCGAGCGGCCAATTATTTGTCGGTAGGGCAGATTTACCTCTATGACAATCCGCTGCTCAAAGAGCCGCTGAAACTAGATCATGTGAAGCCGCGATTGCTTGGTCATTGGGGCACGACGCCTGGGCTGAACTTCATCTATGTTCATCTCAATCGCATCATCAAACAGTATGATCTGGATATGATCTATGTCACCGGCCCGGGACACGGCGGCCCCGGAGTGGTGGCCAACACCTATTTGGAAGGAACCTACAGCGAATTCTATCCGCGGGTGTCGCAAGACGAAGAAGGCCTAAAGAGACTGTTCACTCAGTTCTCCTTTCCAGGCGGTATTCCGAGCCACGCCTCGGCCGAAACGCCCGGCTCGATAAACGAAGGTGGCGAGCTCGGTTACTGCTTGATGCACGCTTATGGGGCAGCCTTCGACAATCCCGAACTGTTGGTGGCCTGTGTGGTCGGTGACGGCGAAGCGGAAACCGGAGCCTTGGCCACCAGCTGGCATTCGAACAAGTTTCTCAATCCTGCCCGAGACGGTGCGGTCCTGCCGATCCTGCATTTGAATGGATTTAAGATTGCAAGCCCCACGGTTTTGGCTCGCATCAGCCACGAGGAGCTAGCAGCACTTTTCCGCGGCTATGGTTATATGCCATATTTTGTTGAAGGAGATGAACCTTATGCAGTTCATCAACAAATGGCAGCGGCGCTTGACCGCGTTGTGGAGGAAATCCGGCAGATCCAATCGGAAACACGCAGCAGAGGTTTCAAGAAACGTCCCGCCTGGCCGATGATTATTCTGCGAACGCCGAAAGGCTGGACCGGACCCGCAGAAGTGGACGGACTGAAAACCGAAGGTTCCTGGCGTTCACATCAGGTTCCTTTGGCGAATTTGGCCGGAAATCCAGAGCATCTCGGGCTGCTGGAAAAGTGGATGAAGAGCTATCGGCCAGAGGAATTATTCGACGAAGCAGGCAAGCTGCGGTCCGAACTCGCCGAATTGGCGCCCGAGGGAGATCGCCGAATGGGTGCGAACCCGCATGCCAATGGTGGTTTGCGTTTGCGGGACCTGAATTTGCCGGATTTCCGAGACTATGCGGTCAAGGTTCCCAGTCCAGGTTCGACTGAGGCCGAGGCAACCCGCGTGGCAGGTATGTTTTTGCGCGACGTCATGAAGCTGAACATGTCGGAACGAAATTTCCGCGTTTTCGGCCCTGATGAAACGGCATCGAATCGCCTGACGGCGTTGTTTGAAGTGACTGACCGTGCATTCACCGGGGACATTGAGGAAGGTGACGTCCAACTTTCTCCTGACGGCCGGGTGTTGGAAATCTTGAGCGAACATCTTTGCCAGGGATGGTTGGAAGGGTATTTACTCACCGGCCGTCATGGGTTCTTCTCGTGCTACGAGGCGTTCATTCACATTGTTGACTCCATGTTCAATCAGCACGCCAAATGGCTGAAGGTGTCACGAGAGATTCCGTGGCGAAGACCTATAGCCTCATTGACTTACTTGTTGTCGTCGCATGTATGGCGGCAGGATCACAATGGGTTCAGCCATCAGGACCCCGGCTTCATCAATCACGTGGCGAACAAGAAAGCTGACATCATACGCGTTTACCTGCCACCGGACGCCAATACGTTGCTCTCGGTTACTGATCACTGCTTGCGGAGCCGCAATTACATCAATGTTATCGTGGCTGGCAAGCAGCCAGCACCGCAATGGCTCGACATGGATGCCGCCCTTCGACATTGCGCAACAGGAATTGGCGTTTGGGAATGGGCCAGCAGCGACCAGGACGGTGCGCCGGACGTTGTGATAGCATGCGCCGGCGATGTGCCGACCATGGAGGCACTTGCCGCCGTCATGATCCTCAGGCAGCACTTTCCCGATCTCAAAATTCGGCTCATTAATGTTATTGATCTGATGGTGTTGCAGGCAGATAGTCAGCATCCACACGGTTTGAACGACAGCAAATTCGACGCGCTATTTACTACCAACAAACCGGTTATTTTTGCTTTCCATGGCTACCCTTCTCTAATACATCAGCTGACCTACCGTCGAGCCAACCACCGGAACTTTCACGTTCATGGCTACAAGGAAGAAGGTACCACGACTACTCCCTTCGATATGGCGGTTCTGAACGCAATTGACCGCTTCCACTTGGCGGAAGCCGTAATTAAACGAGTTCCAAAACTTAAGTCGCGAGCCGCGGGCGTTACTGAAATCATCCATAATAAGCTGACGGAACATCATCATTACATTCGCGAACATGGTGATGACATGCCAGAAATCCGGCACTGGAAATGGCTTGCTCGTGCAGAAGGCCTTAGTTCTCCTTAGCGCTCCACCTACCTTGCAGAGGCTGATCTGTGAGCTCGTTCAAACCCTCAAAACCTGGTATTTTATTTTACCGCCACTGCTTCTCCTCTAATGTCCACTTACTCCCCGGCAACGTGCCGTCTTTCAAGAAGCTGTTGACCACACGAAGCATCGATCCCAAACTAGTTGCGGCCGCTCGGGGTCTTGGAGCCCGCTCATTCTCGGCGGTGGCAAGACCATCATGATAGCGGAGTACGTGAGCTTGCAGATAATCTACTCTCTCCGGTGGGGGATCGGATCAATGCTTGCCATTACACTGCTAATCATTGTGCTTGTGGTGTTTGCAGTTACGTCTCGCCTTATTGATTTCAAAGGACTTTTCGGAGCTAAATAATGAAGGAGCGATACCGCTGGCGCATCCAAAGTTTGCCTAATGCTTACAAATTTGTAAGAACCCGAACTGCTTTGTTTCTCACAGCGAACAAGATTTGAGCATACACAGTAGTCGCGATTACTTTGAGGTAAGTGCAATGCGGATAGAGTTAGGTGCGATTGATCCGGAGCAGCTGTGCGCACTTCAAAACATATTCAATCAGGCATGGTTGCGGGCAAACAGCAGCATTGAAGTAAATGCAGCAATGGATTGGCAAGCTCTGCGCAATGAGATAGCACAGCGGGTGCTGGACTATGCGCAAACCAGCTTGCCGGATGATGAGATCATTCGAGCGATTCTCACTTCGCTTGGGATTTCATAAGGTGTAATAGTTAAGACTTGATCTGACAGACGGTGTCTGCAAGCTGAAGCTCGACGCGGCGGTCGAAAAGCTCTCTCGCGAACACGCACGAGATGACACTCGAGCATATCCGTGAAGTTCTGGAGCGCACCGCCGCCTGCATAGCAGAGGTCAAAGAGTTTCAACGAAGGCTCAGAGCCCTTACCGGAAGCCGTCATGCTTGATCCCGTGAATCAGTCGTGCCCGTGGAGGGTTATGATGCAGCTCGCGAGAGGTGGATGACGGAGCCCCTGCCAATCACACATTCTACAGCTGCGCGAAGACGCTTTTCATGGGACATCCGAATACGACTTACCCAGATGTGGGACGTGCCGTTGCTATCGAATAGCTTTAGGAATCCTTGACCTACCGACAAAGCTACCGACCAATGATCGAGATCGCCGCCCAACCCAACAATGAGGGCACTGTTTGGTTGCTGGGCGAGAGGCCTTAATCGCGCCAGCGTCGCACGGACAGGTAGCCGACGCCCTTTCAGGAGAGGGAGATCGTATGTGAGACCAATGTCAAACTCGCGCTCAACTTCCGCCGATGTAAACTTAATCAACTGCAACAGAACGGCGGTGGACACACCTTCCGTCATGGCTTTGTCGATACCCATGATCTGGTTCGTTTTCTTCACGATTTTACTGAACAGGTGATCATAAACCTCACCGCCAATTTTCGGATGCGGCCCAATGGTAAGACGGACAGCACATCGAGGCGTGCGCGCCCTGCAGGATGGCGAAGGCGGAGATTCCTGAACGTCAAAAGTTGCAATCCGCATGCAAGAGGTCGGGCTCCGCCACCCACAAACGGCCCTGAAAATTAGTGTACGTTAGGGGCTTCTTCTCCAAACTTATAATATACGCCACAACGCACCGGCCTCTACCAAGATATTGGGCAGCTCATCAAGGATCTTCACCATGCCCTACCAGACCAATGCCGACCTGCCTGACAATGTGCGCTTGCATCTTCCTGCGCACGCTCAGGATATTTACCGCGAGGCATTCAACCATTCTTTCAGCAGGTACGAGGGCAATCCTCGGCGCGAGGAGATAGCTCATCGCGTTGCATGGGCGGCCGTGAAGCGAAGCTATGCCAAGGCCGGCGGGAGCTGGGTTCCAAAATAGTGATCCTGTGACTTGAGGTGGCATGCAGCAGGGACGGGACCATGAGAGAGTTGCGAGACCGTTCCGAGCCTCAATGGTGTTTGTGGACGTCGGGCTCAGCCTTTCCCCCTCTTGTGTCACTCTCGCGAACCACCTCGATTGCCCGCTTGTCTTCACGCAATCCGGCAAAGGCGGGGTGACGCATTTCTCCAGCTGTCGTCCATTCAGTAAATTTCACTTCGCCAACAAGCTCCGGTCTTACCCAAGTCGTATGCTTCTCGTCGGGAACGGGGCCATCCACGGGCTTCTGCCGTATCGTAAGGGGCAGCAGCTTCGCATGAATCTCCCTGAGCGATTCCGTGTTGAAACCCGTTCCGGCCCGGCCCACGTATCTCCAATGCTCTCCTTCGCGCACAGCAAGTACGAGTGCACCGAAATATTTTCTCGACCCGCGCGGCTCCGTGAACCCAACAATCACGACTTCCTGTCTTTCCACAGTCTTTATTTTCAGCCACTCACGGGTGCGCTGACCCGAGTGATAGAGGCCGGCGGCACGCTTGGCCATAATCCCTTCAAGCTTCTGCTTTTTGGCTTGCTCAAGAAATCTCGTGCCGTGCTCCCATCGGTGAGCGCTGTAGCGAATGTTTGGTGTCTTTGGGACAACGGCTGCAAGTGCCTCCTTTCGTGCCAAAAGAGGTTTTTTGCGCAAATCCTTGCCGTCGAGAAACAGCAAGTCGAAGACGCAATAGACGAGAGGCGCTGCAGTATTCAGTACATTTTGTAGCAGCTGAAATCGCGATTTTCCTTTGCTGTCGAGGGCGACGAGCTCGCCATCAATGACGGCATCATGGCCGATTTTAATCAGGGCTTTTGTGATCGAGGGATAACGGCTTGTCACGTCCTTGCCATTGCGGGAAAACAGCGTCGGTTTGCCGCGTTTCAAGACGGCAATGACCCGAAATCCATCCCATTTGGTCTCAAAAATCCAATCCTTGTCGTCGAAAGGCCGAGCTATGAGGGTAGCCAGCATAGGCTGATATTCTCTTGGGATCATGGCGTGACTGGCCTGTTCTCAGATAGATTGCTGCTGACAGACTGCGATGGAATCAGCACGGCAGCGCCTTGCAACCGGCCTTCTCGAAGGTCGTCCAAAGCCAAATTGGCGAGGTTGAGCGGGTAGGTCGTTACCTCGGATGAGATCTTGAGCGTGCTCAGGGCTGCAAAAAAGTCGAGACCGTCCTGTCTCGTCAGATTGGCAACCGACAGAATCTGACGTTCCTCCCAGAGCAGGCGATAGGGGAAGGTTGGGATATCGCTCATGTGAATGCCGGCACAGACCACCCTGCCGCCTTTGCGGACGGCGCGCAGGGCGATTGGAACGAGTGCTCCTACCGGTGCGTAGATGATCACAGCATCGAGAGGCTGCGGCGGGGATTCCTCGGAGCTGCCTGCCCATGTGGCCCCGTGTAAGAGAGCAAATGCCTTCGCGGCGCTATCGCCGGGCCGGACGAAAGCATAGACCTCGCGACCTTGCGCCTTGGCGATTTGGGCAATGAGATGGGCGGCCGCACCAAAGCCATACATGCCGAGGCGATTGCCCGTGCCCGCCATCCGCAGCGAGCGCCAGCCGATCAGGCCTGCACAGAGGAAGGGCGCGGCCTCAGGGTCGGTGGCGTTTGTGGTGAGTCTGAAGACGAATCGGGCATCGGCGATCGTGTAGCTCGCGTAACCACCATCTATGGTGTAGCCGGTAAACTGCGGCTGATCGCAGAGATTCTCTTGTCCTTCAAGGCAGTAACGGCAGATACCACATGTGCGGGCCAGCCAGGGGACGCCCACCCGGTCGCCTTCAGTGAACGCGGTTACGCCCGGGCCCAGTTTGTCGACATAGCCGACAATCTCATGTCCGGGCACGAGCGGCAGCTTGGGATTGGGCAGCTCGCCATCAACCACATGAAGATCGGTGCGACACACGCCGCAGGCGGAGATTCGCAGACGAATATGCCCCGCTGCAGGTTCTGGATCGGCGCTCTCTATCATCACGAGGGGAGACACAACCTTTTGCAGTACCATTGCACGCATTTGAATGCTCCTGTCACAATGACATTGGCGCGAGAAGTGCCCCATTGCGCAAATCCGCTCCATAAGGAAACAGGAGATCAGACGCGCAGAAGACCAAACATATTGATTTGGATCAAAAATTCGATATCGCTGATCAGCTATTTTTGCGGTCTCGCCTCACAAGGAAAGTGCGGAAATGGTCTCTAACAGCGTGGAAGAACAGCAGGGCCGTGCGCGGTGGCCGTTAACAATCTCCCTTGCTGTCGGAGCAAGCTTGCTGTGGGCAGTGGAGGGCGCAGCAGCGGAAAGCCACTACGATAGCAAGCATTTCTTTGCTGATTGAAGCTACCATGACTGAAATCCCGGAGGAAAAGAAGGAGCGTGTGCCTGAATCAGAAATGGCGATGTAAGTTATCTTGGCGCACGGCGTGAAAGTCAACGCGTCGGATCGCTATCGAGGCAGATGGTGGGCAAAAGTCGTCGTCATGGCCTGCGAATGACGCGGCGCGTTGGAGCGGCGAGTGAGTTTCAGGGACGTTCTCTTGGCGCTTACCCTTTCCCAGAGCCGACAGCCGGAGTGCTAACTCTTACAAGTATGCGCGATAACCGCACCTGCTCCTCAAGCGCTCGTGGCGCATCACGTTACTGGACGCTACGCGCTCGACCTCCACGAGGACGACATCTACTGGTGCACGGCCGATCCCGGCTGGGTGACCGGGACGAGCTACGGAATCCTTGCGCCGCTGTCGAATGGCGTCACTAGCGTGGTTGTTGAAGGGGAATTCGATGCGCAGACTTGGTATTCGACCTGGAAACGTTGAACGTGACTCTCACAAACACAATTGAGATCCGGATTGATAGAATCTCGCAGCTCTTTCACAGCTTGGATCCCTTTCCGTTTCGAGAAAAGGACTTGGACAGGGACGCCGAGGAGTTCATCGTTAGCTGGGCGAGAGAGTTGCCTCAAAACCAGCCCATCAGAATCGTGGTTCATCTGCCTAGCATGGAAGCTTTGAAACCAGAGGCTCAGGATTTATCACATGCCCTGACACGCTACTTCACCTATCGCGCCCAGATCGTTACGCACGAACTCAAGGAGCTCTTCCGGATCGGTCGGCAGGCTCTGATGATTGGGTTAGGCGTGCTCGCCTTCTGCGTTATTCTGAGCCAAACAGCTGCGCACCGCTTAACACCAACGCCCTTTGCCGGGCTTATCGAGGAAAGTCTCATCATTCTAGGATGGGTCGCAAATTGGCGCCCCTTAGAGATATTTCTTTATGATTGGTGGCCTCTGGTTCGCCAACGCAATCTATATCAGCGTCTCTCGAATGCTCGGGTCGAACTAATGACTTTCGTATAGAACAATATTTGGGCACGCCTGGCAAACCCACGCGAGAGTTGACGCACATAGGAGGTGAGAGAAATGTGTTCGGTCCGAATTTCATCCACTCCCGAAAAGGCAGTGGCCCTCTTCTTGGAAACCAGCAATGCCGAAATCACCGGTTCAGCAGATCATGCCGCTTGACGAGAATCTTGATCTCGCCATCGCGCTCGAATTTGCCCTCGGCATACTTGGCTCGTGCGCTGTCGTGGATCTTTAGGATGAGCCGGTCGAAGGCCTGGAGAAACTCTTCCGCGGGGATAAGACCGGTGTGAGGCAGATGGAGATCGCAGCGCTTCAAGGCTTCTGCGGTAACACCGCAGAGGATCGGACGGACGCCGTCATAGCCGTGAAACCGGATGCAATTACCATCAAAATGTCTGAATTCATCGCTGAATGAGAGTTGACTCATGATCTCACCGGGTTGGCCGTCGCCTGCAGAATGGCACACTGGATTGCTTGTCCGCGCCTTCTGCCGCACCTAGCCGCGAATTTCCAGCTGCGGAACCTTCACTCCTCCACGGCTGCGTCGTGTTCTTGATTTCCTCCGCGTTAGGAAGTCGCGGATCGCGGTAAATACTGCTCGCTGTGAACCTCATAACCCCACACCTCTTGGTAAAAATGCAAGTCCTGCCCCGCCAGGCATTGATTTGCATCAAGCCGCTCCTGAGGTTCTCTAAGCTATCTTATTGGCTGTTGGCGTCGGTGGACTGCAGATGAAAGCAACACAGGAGGTGATTTGGCTTGACGACGTGGGGCGCGACCAGCTGGCTCTCAGCGTCTCTTGGTGCTGCGGCATCTGGGCCCGCAGGGCGTACGGGTCCCGCCAGGTTTTGCCTCAATCAAAGAGGGACGATGAGATTCGAGCTGAACTCTTCCATCGTTGATGACCCTCGCCAGCCAACGTGCAATTTGGGCGAGCGTGCACTAACAGGTATCTTCTGGGACGTCGATATTTCGGACATACACTCAAGCTGAGCATGAATAGCAAGCCACCTAATGATGATTGGCACGCCGTTTGGCGGCAAGTAGTCGCTCGTGTGTGGCGCAAGAGCCGCCATGATCATCTTTCGGTCGTGGCGGCAGGCTGTGCATTTTATGCTTTTTTCGCGATCTTCCCCGCGCTGTCTGCAGTGATCTCTCTGTATGGCCTGACGGCCGTTCCGACCGAGGTGGAGCGTACGTTTGGGGTTCTTTCAGCAATATTGCCGCCTCAGGCCTATGACATCGTTATTGATCAGATTCGCTATATCGCCGGATCATCCACCCACCTACTCGGCTGGAATTTTGCCTTGAGCCTGTTACTTGCCCTCTGGAGCACCAATGCTGGCGTTCAGGCGATCTTTGCTTCCCTCAACATCGCCTATGGTGAGCGCGAACGCCGTAGCCCGCTGTATTATTATATAAGCGTCTTGACCTTCAGCATTGCCGGCATAACCGGAGGCGTCATCATGCTGTTTGCCCTCATCTACGTGCCGATCTTGTTCGCACTGGCGGGCTTTTCAAGGGAGTTCGAGCTCATCGTTTACATTGGGCGGTGGCCGTTCCTAGCCATTTTGACCTTGCTGCTCATCGAACTCCTCTACTGCTATGGGCCTAGTCGAAAAAAGGCCGCGTGGCAGTTGGTCAGCATCGGTTCGCTTTCCGCAACAGCGTTATGCTTGGCAGCAACGGCTTCATTCTCGCTTTACGTGAGCAATATCGCCAATTACAGCAGGACCTATGGATCGCTAGGCGCGGTGGTTGTCATGCTGCTTTGGCTCTACATCAGTTTCTATATCACGCTTCTTGGTGCTCAAACTAACGCCATCCTTGAACGTCATGGAACACTTCGTCGCGCCTCGGGTCGCCCGAAATGCTCGATAAGTTCCAGTTGACACTCTCCCATAGGGCTCCCTCTCGGACGTGCCTTTAGTCGATGAAATTGACCGACTTCCTCTACATTGTTTTGATGTGGATCAAGTGTATAGAAAACCGCTATTAGCGCGACACCCAAATATCTCCGGCTTTGACATAGCTCCGCTTCACGGCTGCCCATGCGATTCGATGAGCTATTTCCTCACGCCGGGGATCGCCCACGTATTTGCTGAACGAGTTGTTGAAAGCTTCACGATAGATGTCTTGGGCATGCGAGGGGAGATGCAAGCGCACATTATCTGGCAAATCAGCGTTGGTTGCGTAGGGCATTGTGCTACCCTGTGCCCATCGAACAGGATTTTGAGGCAGCGAACGCAATGGTTATATAAGCACGGGCACGGGGCTCCCATTTTTGCGGTAGGCGCGGGTTCGGCTCCGTAAGATGAGCAAGTGCTAGTCGGGCTCTCAATAGTGCTCGGGCAGCACGATAGAAGGCGATGATTTGGGAAGAGGGTCCTGGTGAAAGCTCTGCCCTAAGTCTGGTCATGATAAGACTTTCGATCCACAAGGCTCCAAGGCGTTCGCATTCCAAACCCAGAAATGTAATTTCATCAAATGGATCGACAAGACGAAGGTCGCGATTGAATTCAAGGCAATCTATGATTGCCGGTGGAGTGGTAAGAAAAATATGCTCAGGTCTGAGGTCGCCGTGGCCCTCGACGATGTGACCTCCGGCCGCCCTGGTTTCGATTTCAGGACGCAAATTGCATAAGGTCTGCTTCATAAGACTCAAAGTTGTATCGGTTGTATTGCGATCGAGCTCAAATCGCCGATCTGATAAAACTTGCGCGTTCGCTTCATACTCCTGCACGAAGCGCCGCCAGAACTCATCTGGCTGAATGACTTCGCGGCGAGCATGCCCATAGAAATGCATCAGCAAGTCCGTTACCGCAGTCAGGTCTTCTGGCCCGAGACCCCTAGCAATCATCGTCTCGAGCATACGATCCGACGGAAGTCGTTTCATCTTAACCAACCAGTCCAAAGTTTCACCGCTTCCGCCCAGCTGCAATTGCCCGTGCTCGTCCGAAGTTAGGGGAACGGCACCAAGATAGACATCGGGTGCCAGGCGGCCGTTGAGACGCACCTCCTCACGGCAGGCAAATTCCCTTCGATCGACGGTGCTGAAATCCAGATATGGATAACGCACGGGCTTTTTTAGCTTGAACACCAGGTCCTCCGCGAGAAACACCCAAGCCATATGCGTCTCGACGGATTCGACACTGCTAGGGTGATGAGGATAAGCCGACGTACTCGTCAGAAATGCAACTTTTGCCTCAAGCGAGGGCTCATCGACCAATGGAAGTACCTGTTCGATCCCTGACATTGGGCCTTTATGGAACACACCATCGGAAGCCAATTTAATCTAAGTCAATAATGTGCCCTCCATCTAAGCTATCATGCTGCCTAGCTATAAACCTCCTTTCCATTTTATGGGTGGCAGAGGCGCTAAGTGAATGATTTTATTTGCTCCAAAATCATCGGCCGCATTGGCTAACCAAGTGGCAGTTTGCCTCGGTACGGAAATGGCGTCGCTCGAGGAGCGGGAGTTTGAGGATGGTGAGCAAAAGACGCGGCCGCTTGTCAGTGTTCGCGGCCGCGACGTGTATGTATTCCAGAGCCTACATGGTGGTCCCACTGAAAGCACACACGACAAATTATGTCGCTTGCTGTTTCTGCTTGCCACCATGCGCGAGAATGGTGCAGCACGCACGACTGCTATCGTCCCCTATCTGGCTTACTCCCGCAAGGATCGGCAGACTAAATCTCGAGATCCCGTCACCAGCCAATATATCGCGCGGCTCTTCGAAGCCGTAGGCACCAACTGCGTTGTGACGCTTGATGTGCACAATATCGTTGCCTTTCAAAATGCGTTCCGATGCACAACCATACATTTGGACACGCGCAGACTATTCTGCCAGTACCTGCTCACTGACTTATCGACAAATCCACTGGTTGTTGCTTCGCCTGATCCGGGCGGAGTGAAGCGTGCCCAGCTCTTCCGCGAAACTCTCGAGAAGCTGAGCGGTCGTCCAATTGCTCAGGCTTTTATCGAAAAGCGCAGAAGTGGGGGCGTGGTCAGCGGCGACTTGCTGGTCGGAGACGTGAAGGACTCGTTAGTTCTTGTCATCGACGACTTGATTGCAAGCGGTGGAACCATGGCGCGCGCGGCTCGGGCAAGCCTTGAGCAAGGCGCAAAAGAGGTTATTGCTGTGGCTGCTCATGGATTGTTCACTGGCGACGCCCAGAAGACATTGGCCGCCGCTCCGCTCCTACGCACAATCGTTTCTGACACAGTGCCGCCATTTCGTCTTGACCCGATTTTTGTTGAACAGCATATCGAGATCGTTAGCGCCGCGCCGCTGTTTGCTGAGGCTATCAAGAGGCTGCACTTCGGTGGCTCGATATCAGAATTATTGGAAGGATGCGTGGGCTGTAACGGATAGCTCTTTTTGATTCAGGTCAATGCTTTACCAGTGGCAATATGATTGAAGTCGCCTTTGCGCGATTGGAGTCACATCTGTGTCGGTCGTTGAAAGCTTTTGGTCACTCTTAGGTGTCCCAAGTGTCGTGTCGTGGAATTTGTGGGATTGTCTCGTCTTTGCGACAAATCGAGGTATGACTGTGCTGTGTGCGGACATAGTTTTAATCTGCTTTCTCCGCCTTACAAAGCGGAGCTTGAGTCTGAATGGCGACTAGCGTCCATGGCAACAAGAGAGCTAACGCGGTCGCAGGAGAATAATGCAGTCTTGCACCATCTGGAAACTTAGTAATCGTCTAACGTGAAAGTATTCTATGGCACAGAAACTCTTGTTAGGTTGGGCAGGTGATGAGTGCGAACGGCCAACCCCATGTCAAAATAACAGGGTCGGGCCCCTGCTGCTTCTATTGACCTTATTCTTGCTAGCGACCATTACCTTTCCTGCAACATCGGCGCTGGCGACTGAGATATTAGATGACTTCGACAACAAGTATTTCACATTCAAGCAATGGGATGACAGGCAAGCGGATCGCGCATTGTTAATGTTCATGACAGAGCCCGACGGCAAGCGGACTTACCTGCAGAACCGCATTGACGGCATTCGAGAACACACTGATCCTTCTACAGCCTGTCCAGAGGAAGAGCCGTTAGCGCCAAGCCTCATTACCTCGCAAAAGAAGAGAGAACAAAAATTGGAATGTCCCATGCCAGAGGTGCGGAATGGTTTGATCGTTTACCAACGCAATGAGCTTCGCCCTCGGGTAACCTTCCATCCAGCGGAAGCACCTCACTGGTATACCATTACATTCAAGCTGGTTGGCGCCGATGGCGACAAAATTCCCGGTTGCGGTTCAGTGCGCTGGGTTGTTGCCCAATGGAAGTATACAGAGATGAAATGCGATGCAAACGACAGTCCGTTTCTCGCTCAGCGGTTTGATAATGGAATACTGCATGTAACTGTCGAAGACGGCTTCTGTCGGTGTATGATAGCCTCAGCGCCAGGTGACCCAAACAAAACAACAGTGCTGGCAAGTGTTTTGCCCTCAGCCCGGTTGAAGGAAGTTGCTCCCTTAAAGTGTCTCGACACTGAAGGTAAGCTCTGCAATGCGAAGCAACTCAAACTGCGACTATTCGCAACTAGTAGGTATGCAATAGAAAATCTTCCCGATCCTAAGGATGATTGGGTTGAAATGACTTATTTTGTTCAAGCTGGTGGATCAGGAGGTACTAGGTATGATGTATATGCCAATGGTCAATTTATCGTTCGAGCGCTAGGCGCGTTGCCTCAGGGAATAAATTTTCCAAACAGGGTTAAGTTCAAGTTTGGCCATTATCGTGACAAGATACAAAATTGGACTGATTTACTGGTGGATCGAATCTGCATTTCCGAAAGGGACAGGAATTGCAGTGGCGCGTCCATGCGACAGTGAAATGGGTCTACCTGAAGTAATCATGAGCCGAACAGAATTGGCCTGCACGGAGGTCCGCGCCCGCTGGAAGAAATGACCTTTCTGATCCCTGGCCAACCACACCTGCCATACAAGCTGACAATAATACAACGAGAAGGCGGGCTTTTTCGACCCACGGCCGTAACATTGACTGTGTACTCATTACGCGATGCAATCAGGTAAGGGGCTGACGTAACACCCTGAGCCGGTCATCGACCAATTTAACTCCCGGTGCCGACCACGCAGCATTTTCCACTGCATTCTGTTCTTCCCAATTGTCCACCTCACCCTCGAGAACCACGGTGTCCTTATCAACAATTGTAACTTGTATTGCGTTAGCCTCCACGCCAGCGTGCCGCCTCAATGCCTTCTCGATCTTGTTCTTGACCTCCACCGCCTCGATTTCTGGAACTATTCTGATTTCGTTGGTAACGCCAAGCACGCCCGACAGCTTTAGAACATCGTTTTCGGCAGCCTGCTTCTGGTAATTCCACTCTACGTTACCCGTGAGTGTGATCCACCCCTCGTGAACCAACACCTGAACGGCACTACTGGGGACCATTGGGTCCCACGCTAAAACATCGATAGCTCTTTTGGCTATAAGTTTATCCGCTACCTTCTTGTCAGAAGGAAGTCGAACATCGATTTCATCGACAATTGCACGTACCCCTTTGACGCGACGGGCGGCTGCTATAGCAGCCTGCTTTTCAGCATAACTGGTCACATAGCCAGACAGAGCGGCAACACCATTATCCGCGGCCACATTAATATGGGTGGCATCAATGCGGGGCTCAAACTCGAGTTCATCACGAACATGCTGGCGAAGTATAGCTTCGTACATCCTGGTCTCAAGTTAGACAATTCGTTCACCAACTTTTTGATCTAGGTCAACAATGCACGCTTCCAATTCCAAAATTAAGACACTGGGAACTACTTTTAGTTGAACGCTATTCCTACTTCGATTTGTCAACTCAACGAAAACGTTTACGACAGCATGCTGAGTCCTTGAGCACGCCACATCTGCTGCAAAGGCTTTGGAACGCTTATAGGAGCTTTCTGTAGCTGCTCGACAGTCCACGTCTATGCTGGTGGATATCTCGATAGCTAATAGCTGTTTTAGTTCGTTCCGCAGCTTATTGCTCACCATGACAGGACAAATTTCCCCTCCACAAATGAACTGATGTGGATCCCAAACTTCGCACTTTCTTTACTTAGAATACGTTGCATCCGATCAATACGGTTCTTCACTGGCCGGCTGAGCCGGAACCGTTTGATCTCGAGGGGAACGATTTCCAGCGCGGTGATGTCCTTACAGCCGACATCAACATCGACAAAATACATTAAGGCCAGATCGTCGCGATATTCCTCGTAGTCGCCGATTCCTTCGTAGTCATTTACGAAGTCTCCGCAACCATAGAGTATCAGGCGATTGCGATAAACCTCTATCGCCTTCGCGTGATGCGATGAATGTCCATGTATAATCGAAACATCACATCTATCGATGAGCATGTGTGCGAATCGTTGTTGATCGTCCGGAATTTGATAGCCCCAATTGGGTCCCCAATGGACCGAGACAATAACCATGTCACCAGGCTCTTTAAAAAGCGCGATGTGTTCGGCTACCCGAAGAGCGCTTGTCTCGGTAAGATCGGCAAGAAGGTTGACCCCTGGAGCCCCACCTTCGGCCGCCCAGTTACGAGGCGTGCCGCTCGTCGGTAGGGCGAAGGCAAAGACCAGCACGCGGTCGCCGACAATATGCAAAACCGCTGGCGCGGCAGCCTCGGTAAGATTTCTGCCAGCGCCCGCCGTCTTGATATGCAAACCTTCTAGAGTCGCCAATGTGTCGAGCAGACCGACATAGCCCCAATCAATAACGTGATTGTTCGCAAGCACACAACAGTCTATGCTCGCTGCGGTTAGGCAATCAGCATTCTCAGGGCTCATTCGATAGTTAATGCCTTTTGGAAAAAACTCATTATTGCGCGTAACACTTGTTTCAAGATTTATGATGCGAACATCCGGCCGGGTGCGTTTCCATTCTTCCAATGCCGCACCCCAGATATATGAACCATCCACATGCCGCGGAATCGTTCCGCTTGCTTCCTCGGCAAGGTGAACATAGTCCAGGGCTGAGTGTAAGTAGGCTTCATGCAGGACGGGACTACACGGGTGGGCCATAATTTGGTCGACGCCGCGCCCGGTCATCACGTCGCCACACAGAAAGAAACGCACCGTTCGACCTACTTTTCATCTAAAGACTATCACTTTCGGCTTCTCTGTAGAGTATCCCTACCGTTGGGGACCGGTTGGGTCACTGCCACAGCGTCAGAGGCTGGAAATGTCTCTTCCAAGCCCTCTTCAAGGGCCTTCTCTAGACGCACGCGCCTATCTCTTTCTTTTGCACCCTCGACTTTGGCTTCTGTTTTCCTGGTGTCGTCCATGATAGCCCCGATCCGGTCTTGAGAACTCAAGACTTTTCAATCTCCGGCCGGAGTTAAAGTTAGCTCTCATCGAGCAGAAAGGAAATTTTCGCATTTATGCGATAGCTCTTGATTTTTCCCTGATCGACTGTTGCCTCGAAATTGTCGATGTAGATAGAACGAACATTGCGAAGTGTTCTCGCGGCGTTTGTAACTGCCTGTTGCGCTGCATCTTCCCACCCCGTTGCCGATTCCGCTAAAAATTCGGTGTTTTGATTTGCATCAAAAACATAGAGATTAGACAGCTCGCAGTTTATGCTTGCCAAGCAGTTTTACCGTGCTCGCCTGAGCTCCCTTCTCGCCCATTTCCTGGACATAGGTGACGGCGGAGCCCACGTTTAACCGAGAGAAACCCCTATCCAGTACGCTGTTGCGGTGAAAGTAGATCTC
>DATBLQ010000036.1:0-17103 GCA_036555325.1 Aestuariivirgaceae bacterium
TCAGTGGTCGACGCGCGACCAGATGCGCTCCTTGCATATGTAGACCAGCACGGAGAGCACGATCAGATAGATGAATACCTGCAGGCCTATGCGCTTTCTCTCTTCCATCTTTGGTTCGGCTGCCCAGGCGAGAAAGGCGGAGACATCGCGCGACATGGCCTGGACGGTGTTGTCGGCACCGTCGTCGAAGGTCACCTGGCTGTCCGACAGCGGCGGGGGCATACCAATCCAATGACCGGCGGCGAAATAGGGATTGTAGAAGCGGCCCTCGGGCTTCTCAGCGGCGAGCTCGGACGGCTCGGGCTCGTAACCCGTCAGGATGGAATAGACATATTCAGGACCACCGCTGCCGCCGAACAATTGCTTGAAGGTGTTGTATCCGGCACGGGCCTTGGTGATCAGCGACAGATCGGTAGGAAGAGCACCACCGTTGGCCGCACGAGCCGCCTGCTCATTGGCGAAAGGCGAGGGGAACCTGTCAGAGGGCAGGGCAGGACGGGTGAACATTTCTCCCGAAGCATCCGGGCCATCCTGGACCTGAAAGGTAGCGGCCAGCGACTTCACCTGTTCTTCACTGAATTCAGGTCCCCCGGGTTCGGCGAGATTGCGGAAATACATGAGACGCATCGCATGACAATTCGCGCAGACTTCCTTGTAGACCTTGTAGCCGCGCTGCAGCTGACCGCGGCTGAATTTTCCCAGCGGGCCCTCGAAGGAATAGGAGATGTCCTTTGCAGTCCTCGGGCCTTCGGCGGCAGGCGCCTGAGCGCTGAAGCCCGAGGCGAGGAGCGCAACAGCAAAGGCTAAGATGTATTTTCCATTCATGATGGTTGCGCTCACTCGGCCGGCTGTGCCTCAAGTTGGGGGGACTTTTTCGCCAGAACGGCCTCGGAGATCGAAGACGGCAAAGGTCTCGGTTTCTCCAGAAGCCCGATGAGCGGAAGAATGACGAGGAAGTGTAGAAAATAATAGGCAGTGAGTATGCGCGCGGCGATGACATAACCACCCTCCGGCGGCTGCGATCCCAAATAGCCGAGGCCGAGACAGACCAGCACGAACAGCCAGAAAAACTGCTTGAAGATCGGGCGATAGGTACCGGACCGCACGCGCGAGGTATCGAGCCAGGGCAGAGCAAAGAGCAGGAAGATCGAACTGAACATGGCGATGACGCCCAGGAGCTTGTGGGGAATGCCGCGCAGAATTGCGTAAAAGGGCAGATAGTACCATTCGGGAACGATATGGGCCGGCGTCGACAGCGGGTTGGCAGGCTCGTAATTGATGGCGTGACCCAGATAGTTGGGCGCGTAAAAAACGAAAAAGGAAAAGAACAGCAGGAACACGAGGATCGCGAAACCGTCCTTGAAGGTATAATAGGGATGGAAGGGCACGGTGTCCTGGTTCGATCGCACACTGATGCCGAGCGGATTGCTGTTGCCTGGCACGTGCAGGGCCCAAATGTGCAGACCTACAAGTCCGACGAGCACGAAGGGCAAGAGGTAGTGGAGAGAGAAGAAGCGGGCGAGGGTTGGATTGTCGACTGTGAAACCGCCCCATAGCCAGGTCACCAACGGTTCGCCGATAAATGGAAACGCACTGAACAGATTGGTGATGACCTTCGCTCCCCAGAAGCTCATCTGGCCCCAGGGCAGAACATAGCCCATGAAGCCCGTGGCCATCATGACGAGATAAATGAGAACTCCGATCATCCACAGCACTTCTCGCGGCGCCTTGTAGGAGCCAAAGTACATGCCGCGCAGGATGTGGATATAAACGGCGATGAAGAACATGGACGCGCCGTTCGAGTGAACATAGCGGAGAAGCCATCCGTAGTTCACGTCGCGCATGATGTGCTCGACAGAATCGAACGCCATGCTCGTGTGGGGCGTGTAGTGCATGACCAGGGTGACGCCCGAGATAATCTGGACCACCAGCATCGTGGTAAGGATGCCGCCAAAGGTCCACCAGTAGTTCAGATTTTTGGGCGTAGGATAATCAAGGAGATGTGTACGGACGAAGCCATTGAGCGGCAGCCGCTCTTCGAACCAGCGTCCGAGAGCGCTCTTGGGCTGATAGGTTGAGGGTGCGCTCATCGTTTTGCCTAGCCAACCCTGATGAGGGTGTCTGAAACGAGTTCGAACTTCGGAATCGGCAGATTCTCCGGCGCAGGACCCTTCCGGATGCGACCCGCAGTGTCGTAGTGGGAGCCGTGACAGGGGCAGAACCAACCATCATAGTCACCGGCGTCGCCCAAGGGCACGCACCCCAGATGTGTGCATACACCCATCATCAGAATGTACTGGGGTTTGTCCTTGGCCGCACGGTTCTCATCCGTGGCTGGCGCACTTTCGGGCAGATTGGCATTGCGGGCGTAGGGATCAGGCAGGTCCTCGACCGGCACCGACCTCGCCTCCTCGATTTCCTTCGGCGTTCTATGCCTGACAAAGACCGGATTTCCCCGCCACTTCACGGTAATACCCTGGCCCTCCGCAATGGGGGAGATGTCAACTTCGACTGTGGAGAGGGCGAGGACCGACGCATCTGGATTCATCTGGGCAACGAACGGCCAGATGGCACCGGCGGCGCCAATGGCCGTCATCGCGCCGGTAGCGATGAAGATGAAGTCGCGCCGGCTGGCTTCTACGGTGTCGGTGGTAGACGACATGCGGTGAGCAATCCTGTTGCGAATCCAGGGGGTTTTTCCCCGCGGATCCACTCGCGTTTTGGCATCGGGGAATGGGAAAGTCTAGCCATCAAGTGTCGCAGGATTGTCGAGCGGGCGCTGCTCCCAACCCGTGCTTCCCAGGCGAAAGCGCGGGGTTTTACCGCGCTTGGCATAGAAGAGATGTTTGCCCCGGCGCTTAACGCTCACTATCGTTCGGATTGTCTCTCCACTTCGGAGGGAAAGCC
Organism: Aestuariivirgaceae bacterium; assembly: GCA_036555325.1. Taxonomy (GTDB): domain Bacteria; phylum Pseudomonadota; class Alphaproteobacteria; order Rhizobiales; family Aestuariivirgaceae; genus DATBLQ01. The sequence continues at coordinate 2,908 of DATBLQ010000036.1, forward strand.
CCATGACCGAAATCGCTCTCTATCAACCCGACATCGCACCAAACGTCGGCACGATTCTGAGGCTTGGCGCGTGTCTCGGGATTGCGGTTCACATCATCGAACCGGCAGGTTTCGCGTTCGACGATCGAAGCCTGCGCCGCGCTGGTCTCGACTATCTGGATCATGTCAGGATTCTGCGCCACGTCTCCTACGAGGCATTTTGTTCAACAATGGCCGGACGACGGCAGGTGCTGCTCACGACGCAAGCGACACTCGCCTATACGAGTTTCGCTTTCCGTACGGGCGATATCATTCTGCTTGGCCGGGAGTCGAGTGGCGTTCCCGAGACGGTTCATGAGCGCGTCGATGAAAGTATCACGATACCGATGCGATCGGGCATGCGGTCGCTCAATGTCGCAATTGCGTGCGCAATGGTTTTAGGGGAGGCTCTGCGACAGACACGGGAGCTTGAGCTTAAATGACCACAGTGCTCGATCAACAGAAGGGGCAGGCCAAGGCGTGGTTCGAAACCTTGCGCGATCAGTTGTGCGGGAGCTGCGAGGCGTTGGAGAATGAGCTTGAGGGCGCTGCGGGTGAGGCCGGCAGGTTCAAACCCAGCGAGTGGCGGCGAAGCGATACGGCAGAGGAAGCCGGTGGCGGAACGATGTCGATGATGAGGGGTCGGGTATTCGAAAAGATCGGAGTTCACACATCAACGGTGCAGGGACAATTCAGCCAAGAATTCCGCCACCAGATACCCGGCGCCGAAGAAGATCCCCGTTTCTGGGCTTCGGGCATTTCACTCATAGCGCATCCATGGAATCCGCATGTGCCGGCCGCTCACATGAATACGCGTTTGATCGTGACGTCGAAATGGTGGTTTGGCGGAGGGGCCGATCTGACGCCGGTTTTGGCACGACGTCGGACGCAAGAGGATCCGGACAGCCGAGACTTTCACGCTGCCATGCGGCGGGCGTGCCAAGAGAGCAGGGGAGCAGACTACAACAAGTTTAGAAAATGGTGCGATGAATATTTCTACTTGCCGCATCGGCAGGAGCTGCGCGGCATAGGCGGCATATTCTACGACTATCACAATACTGGCGAGTGGACGGCAGACTTCGATTTTACGCGCAATGTGGGCCGCGCCTTTCTTGAGATTTATCCGCGACTCGTCCGGCGCAACATGCAAATGGCCTGGAGCATGCAGGAGCGCGAGGAACAATTGGTGCGCCGCGGCCGGTATGTGGAATTCAACCTTCTTTATGATCGCGGCACCCTTTTCGGACTAAAAACCGGCGGCAACATCGAGGCAATCCTCTCCTCCCTGCCGCCGGAGGTGAAGTGGCCGTAGCAAAGCAGGTCAGCTCTGCGGTGGGGCGCCTAGACACTCAGCGGCGGGGCAGGTACAGCCTCGGCCCATGTCGCGGGTTGCTGCACAGCCATTTCGCTCCCGGCGAGGAAATCTCGTTGCCGCCATAGCAACAATTGCGGTGTGCGACATCGCTTTTGGCCTCACATTTCCATTACTGTCGCTGCTGCTCGAGCAGCGCGGTGTGCCGGCATGGATAATCGGGCTCAATTCGGCGATGTCGCCGCTCGGCATCATCATTGCCGGCCCGTTCATTCCCGCCGCGGTGCGAATTGTGGGAGCGCGTCGGCTTGGTCATCTCACGATCTTCGGAATGGCGGGACTGCTGATATCATTCTACCTGTTTCCCAGCCTTCCTGCTTGGTTCGCGTTGCGCTTCGCCTTCGGCGTCATTGCCGGCACGCTTTATACGTTGAGCGAAGCGTGGATCGTGCATTTCGCCGAAGGACCGAAAAGGGGCCGCATAACGGGACTTTACACCAGCGTGGTATCGATCACCTTCGCGGCAGGACCGCTGATCATTCCTTATTTTGACGTGCGAAGCATTACCCCATGGCTGATCGGCACCGCCATGGTGCTCATTGCAGCCTTTCCGCTGATGTTCGTAAGGCTCCAGGAAGGCGAATTCCAGCCGGAGGCCTCGCACAGCGTGGCAAGGTTCGTGCGGCGTGCCCCGCTGTTGTTGTTCGCGGTGCTGACGATGACGGTGTTCGACGCGGTCATGCTGGCGTTCTTCATCATCTATGGACTGCGCAACGGTCTTGAACTGAATACTGCAAGCTGGACACTCGGCGTGTCGATTGCAGGCAATGCGGTGCTGCAATACCCGATCGGCATCCTCGCCGATCGCTGGCGCCGAACGACTATCATGTGGCTTGCAGGCGCCACAACCATGCTCATGGCGGGGATGTTGCCCCTTGCAGTTCACAGCTTTCTGATCTGGCCCGTGGCCTTCATCATGGGAACCGCGGCCTATGCCATCTACACGGCCGCGCTGGCAATTCTGGGCGATGAATTCAAGGGGGCGGAACTGATTGCCGGTGCGGCGGCGTTTGCCGCGATCTGGGGCGTGGGCGGGATCACTGGGCCGCCGATCGTGGGGGCTGCGGTCGACGCTTTCGGCATTCATGCTTTGCCGGCGTTCCTGGTGGCGCTCTATGCGGCGCTCCTGATTTTGCTGTTCGCCTCGGGCGGCCGGCTGGTGAGGAGGGCGAGGTGAAAGCAACAACCATGCACTGGCGAAATCTCATCGCTGCCTGTGCGACGGTGGCGGTCTTCAGCTTCTCACTCGGCGAAATGTTTCCTCTCCTGGCATTGAAGATGGAAAAATGGGGTGTTAGCGCGAGCATCATCGGGCTCAATTCGGCCATGGCACCGGTGGGGATACTGTTGGCGGGATTCATCATTCCGAAGCTTGCGCACAAGTTCGGCTCGCGGCGCGTTACCCTGGTCATGGCAATTCTTGCGTCGGCAGTGATCCTATCCTATCCGGCAATTCCCGATGTCCATGCCTGGTTCGTGCTGCGTCTGGCTCAGGGAATGTTCGTTGCTACACTCTTTGCGCTGAGTGAAGCGTGGGTGGTGCGCTTCGCAGAGGGCAAATACCGGGCGCGAGTCGTTGGAATCTATGCCACGGTCATCTCGGCGAGCTTCGGGCTCGGACCGTTGGTAATCAAGTATCTCGGCATCGAAGGTTTCGCACCGTTCATCGCCGGCGCCGTCGTGATGGCGCTCGCCACGCTTCCAATTTCCATGGTGGATGAAAATGCTGCCCGGGATACGGACGAGCAGGAGGAGCATGTCTCCATCATAGATTTCGCGCCAAAGGCACCCATGCTGCTCATGGCAATTTGCATCCATGCTATCTTCGATGGAGCGATGCTGTCATTCCTCTCGGTGTACGGCGTGCGATACGGGTATAGCGTCGAAACAGCGGCGCTCCTCATTACCGCCCTCGCGCTCGGCAACGTGTTCTTTCAGATTCCCATCGGCCTCATCGCCGATCGCACGTCGAAAGAGGGAACAATCAAGGTCTGTTTTGGGCTGGCGATTCTATCGATGCTTCTATTGCCGTTGGTGATCGGCGGGCCGTTCGTGTGGCCGCTTTTGCTGCTGGTCGGAGCGGCGGGCTTTGGAATCTATACCGTCGGGCTTGCCCTTCTCGGCGATCAGTTCAAAGGAACGGATCTCGTCGGCGGCACCGCTGCCTTTGCTACCGTCTGGGGTCTCGGTGCGCTCATCGGTGCAGTGGTGTGCGGCTGGGCAATGGACGGGTTCGGCCCCGATGCACTGCCATATTCGCTTGCGATTATCTTTGTGGTCTATCTTGGTCTCAATGCGCGCCGGCGGCTCGTTGCCCAGCAGCGCACATGACAAATGCGAAGTCAGAGGCGAGAACTCAACACGATGCCGGAAGGCTGCACATGCCGAGCGCGGAGGGCGGCATGGCGAGGCGAAGGCGATCCGGCGTCGGATATATTCTGGTGCTTCTCGGGGCCTGTTGTTGGAGCCTCGGCGGGTTATTCGTTCGCAGCACGAGCAATATCGATGCCTGGCAGATCATTTTTTACCGGTCATGGGTGGCACTCGCCGCTATCGGTGGCTTCATGGCACTCCGCTACCGCTCGCGGCTGCCGCGCATCTTTCGCGATGCCGGTGTCAATGGCGCCGCCGCCGGGATAGCGCTGGGGGCAGCCGGCCTCACCTTTGTCATGTCGTTGTTCTACACGACAGTGGCGCAGGCGATCTTCATGGTCGGGATTTCACCTTTCACCGCGGCGGTGCTCGGCTGGTGGATCCTGGGCGAGCGGGTCAGAAACGCAACCTGGATGGCGATGGTGGTCGCGCTTTTCGGGCTCGGTGTGATGCTCGGGGGTGCGGAGGGCGGCGGGTTCAACGGCAACGTACTGGCACTCTATTCCGCTTTCGCCTTTTCCTGCTACAGCGTGCTCTTGCGTTGGGGGCAGAAAACCGACATGACGGCAAGCATCGTCTGGAACGCCGTCTTTCTCATTCTGTTCAGCGGCTTGATTCTGTTGCTGCCCAATTCCCTGCGCGAGGGGGCCGGGTGGCAGAGTCTAGGGGTGGGGTGGCGGAACCTGCTGATCATCATCGGCATGGGCCTCATCCAGCTCGCGCTCGGTCTGGCTTTGTTCACGAAGGGCTCGAGAAGCGTACCGGCGGCAGAGCTCGCTCTTTTGGCGCTCGCCGAACCCATGGTGGCGCCGATCTGGGTGTGGCTTGCGTTCGGGGAGGTGCCGGCGGCGGCAACACTCATTGGCGGGGCAGTGATCATGTCGGCGCTGGTGTTCCAGATCATCGCCACTCGTCGATAACGTTCCGACTTGCTCAAGCCTAAGCCGGGATCCGCAGCGATGCCATGCGCATCAGGTTGTCGTAAAGCTTGCGGGCGAAGAGGTGGTAGGCAGGCATAATGGCTTCCGCATCAACAACGAAATTGGCGTGGGCGCCTGGTCCCAACACTTTTTCCATGGCGGCGACATAGGAGGGAAGCGACGACCACGATGCTATGAACTCAGTTTTCCATTCGGCGTGAAACTGAAGGCCAAGAGCACAGTCTCCCACCGTCATTGCCTGAACGGCGGTGGTGGCGGACGAAGCGAAAACGGTTGCATGGCGGGGCAGCGTCTTGATCTCGGCATGATGCCATTGAGTTACCTTGGCAGATGCGGGCAGGCCCGATGCGATGAGGTGGGCAGGCGTTCCCGCGTTGAGCGACACATCAAAGACTCCGACTTCTTCCACCGCGGCGAGTCCCACCTTTCCGCCAAGGGCCTCTGCAAGGAGCTGATGACCAAGACACACGCCCAAAAAAGGTTTGGCGCGCTTTTCAACCCATTCGCGAATTGCAGATTTTTCGTCGATCAGCCAGGGATGCTTCTGTTCCTCCCAAACATCCATCGGGCCGCCCAACACATACATGAAGTCATAGGATGTCAGAGGTGGAACCACTTCGCCGCGATGGATTGGGACGGCATCAATTGCGAATCCGTCGGCACGCAGGAAGTCGCCAAAGCGCCCTGGACTATCACTGTCCATATGTTGCAGGAGCAGCGCCCGTCTCATCATCCTATCCGCTATTGGAGCGTGACTGGAGGTAGCACCAGAGTCTTCGCCTTGCAATTGGTCCTTTCCTGCGGGCTGCATTGCGTGAAACGACCAACCGGGGAATAACAGATGCGTACCTCGGCAAGAGGAGCGGGTTTTTTTCCGGGAGCGCAGACGAGAGCGATCATGTCCCAATCCAGCCCGGGGTTCGACGCGATGAAATCGGAAACCAGCGTGCGTGGGCTGATGATGATCGGACGGGCGGGGGCGCGATAGGCGTCAGGAATTCTCAGCTGGGCAAACAGCGCCTGGAGGAGATCGAAATACTGCTCCATGCGCAGAGACGAGCAAGCACCGTGCTTTTTCCATTGACGGATGATCAGGCGCTTCGAAGGCATGATCGTCAGCAGCTCATCGATCTGCTCCTCCGGAACCCAGGTTTCTTCAGTCGGGCAGTATTCGGGCCGGTTCTTGCCAGCTTGCGGCCACAAGCCGTGCACGATGAAGGCGTAACGGCGCTTTCTCCCGCACTGCATGGCCTCGCGAGTCGCATCGGGGGAAGTGCAAAAGGTCGGCGACCACGAAAGAGCAAGCACAAAGTGCTCGACGGGCGTATTCGCGCCAAGGGCGAATGTTGAGCTGAAGACAACGGCGAGAACGGCCGATAGTTTCGCGAGAGTCGAGGAAGCCGATTTCAACGCGCCGCGAGCTTTAGTGGTGCGGACTGCACCGGCGGCGTTGTGAAGTTGCGGCTCTGGGGGCAGGTATCTCCGATGAATTTCCAGGACGGGTTATTCAGAAACATAAGGCACTGCGCAAGCTTGCCGTTGATGCAGGCGACGCCGCCAATCTCGATGCGCTGGCTGAAATAGCGACAGGTGCAGTCCTTCCCGGCAGCGGCGGACGCCGAAGCAATCATAATCGCGGCAATCGTCGCAAGCGAAGACGAATAGCGTAGCATTGACCAATTCTAGCACAGGTTTTCAGCCGGTTCATAGTTCCCAACTGAGCGGTGCTGAGGAGGCTCAGATAGTTTAATTGCCGTTCGAGGTAAGCTGGAGATTGATCGCCTGAGGCCCGCGGCCGCGGTTATCCGGCTGGACTTCGAAGCTCAATTTGGTGCCTTCGACAAGTTCGGGAATTCCCGCGCGCTGAACGGCAGTTATGTGAACAAACACGTCCTTGCCTCCTCCCTCAGGGGCGATGAAGCCATAGCCCCTCGCAGTATTGAAGAACTTCACGATGCCGTTCTGGCGCATTCTGCTGCATCCGGCGATGAAGAGCGCCTTGGAATATTAGCGGCCGAAGAGCGGTTCGCAAGTTCCCGAAGCAAGGGCTAGCCGTTGATCCGCTCCAAGTCTTCGAGCCGAGGCGGCTCGCTCATCCAACCGCCGCCGGAGCGGCCAAAATCGCGTCCGATCTCAAATTGCCGCTTCATCACGTTTGGATCGAAGGTCAACCCGTCGACCGCCGCCGGAGCACGATCGGGAATGGAAATTAGACTGAAAGAGGCCCTGGCTTGCCGGGCGGTGACATAGGCCTGATAGACGGTCCGATGGAGAAGGCCCCGCAGCAGCTCGGTAATCGACTTGCGTGAAATATCGAGCACCTCGGGTTCGACTGCCTTATCGGCATTGAGAAGTTTCATCTGACTGTTCACGATGACGTAGACGTTACGCTTTGTGGCAGGCTGGTGGAGCATGAACGCCCGCAACAGGACCGGCGCCTTCACACCCCCATCGACATGCATCTGGCGGGCCTTGGACGATTCAGACGGCCTGATATAGACCGGCTTGAACAGACCCGGCACGGCAGCCGAAGCCAGAAGCACCTGCTGGTATATTTTCACCCGGCGCGGATGGCTGGACGCCGCGATGAAGCCCATGTCCCAAACAACGACATCGCCGGAATCCAGATTGGTTGTCGCCACGTAGAGCCTGCGGCCGGCATGGTGCTCTGCGGCAACCTTATCCAGGAGCTCCTCGGTGATAAGCTTTTCGATTTTTTCCTTAAGCGGGGTGTAGTCGAGCAGACTGTCGGAAAAGACCCCCTTCAGTCCCCTCTTCTTGTAAATGTCGTCGGAACTGACCTCCGTGTAGGCTTCCTGAAGTGTCGCATCATATTCGGGGCCGATGAACACGAGGGTTGCCATGAGCGCGCCGGTCGAAACGCCGGTGACGATGTCGAAACGCGGCCGCGTGGCCGTCTCAGACCAGCCGACCAACACTCCCGCCCCAAAGGCTCCATCGGCGCCGCCCCCCGACAATACCAAGATGTCAAGCTCAGGCTTAACGCCTGCCTGCGCCGGCAGCTGGGAGTTGATGGGGTGGCCGGTCGAATCAAACAAGTCTACCGCACCGACCGGTGTCTCGGTGCGAACGTCCTCAAGCTCCAGGGGGCGCGCTGCAGCACAAGCTACGAGCAACACTGCGAGAGCGGCGAGGGCCGCGTAGCGCCAGATCGCGGGCGCCGATGAGAAAGTTCTATTTTTCATACTTGCGCTGTTGCATCGAGCTAGCGATGCCGTTAGGCTTTTTTGCGACGATCCAGAGCGGGGATTTCGTAGGATGGCCACATATGCTCGGTTGGCAGGTCCAATTTTGGCCCTGATTTCAATAGTTCTGGTTGCTCCGGCGCATGGGAAGCCGATCACCAACTATACGCACTATCTCATTGCCGGCGAATCGGCTGAGGGCCTTTATAAGGCAATGCTCCGCAAAGGGCCGCATGTGGGCGGCGGCAAAGCTTACGCCTCGACCAGAATGGAGCCGCAAGTTTCGGCGAACACCATTCAAGGCAAGGATGGTTGTCATATCGAAAATTTCAAGGTGAATATGACGTTTACCATCCGACTGCCGCAGCTCAGGAAGTCGGCCGGTATTGACCCAGCGCTGAAGAAAAGCTTCAGCCGCTTTTACGAGTTTGCGAAGAGGCACGAGGAAACGCATCGTAGCATCTGGCTGAAATGTGCTGCCGAAGCGGAGTCGCGGGTGAATCGGGTTAAGGCCCGGACCTGCGCGGAGGCCGAGGCGCAGGGCCTGAACATTGTCGAACAGGTGGCACAGCGTTGCGATGCGCGGCACATCGCCTTCGATGCCGCAGAGCAGGAACGGTTGGTGGCTCATCCGTTCATCAAGCAGGTGCTCAAGCGTCAGAAACGGACCGTTGTCGCACTGCCCGGATTGAAGAAGAAAGCCACGTCGAACAATTGAACCTAAGCCTATTGTTCGATCAGAGGCGCGCGTGCATGCTCGCGGAGCCATGCCGAAGCCTCAAGCGATAATCATTCCCGTCACCCCCTTTCAGCAGAATTGCTGCCTCATCTGGGATAGCGAGACCAAGGAAGCTGCGGTGATCGATCCCGGCGGAGATATTGACCGGGTCGTAGAGGCAGTCAGAAGAGAAGGCGTGACACCGGTTCAAATTCTCTTGACCCACGGGCATATCGATCACGCCGGCGGTGCGGAAGAATTGGCAGAAAAGCTGAACGTTCCTATCGTGGGGCCGAACGAGGAGGATGACTTTTTGCTGCAGTCACTCGCACTATCCGGGCAGAATTACGGAATGAGCGGAGCGCGCAATTGCAAGCCTTCGCGATATCTGCACCATGGTGAGAATGTCAAAATCGGCGGGTTGACGTTCGAGGTGCGCGAATGTCCGGGGCACACGCCGGGGCATGTGGTGTTTTTCGATGCGTCCAACCGACTGGCAATCGTGGGCGATGTAATCTTTCAGGGCTCCGTCGGCCGCACGGATTTCCCTCGAGGCGACCATGCAATCCTCATCAAATCGATCCGTGAACAGATCGTTCCGATGGGCGATGACGTTGCCTTTCTTTGCGGCCACGGCAATCCTTCGACGGTTGGCCGGGAGCGACGGAGCAATCCGTTCTTGGTCTAGCGGCGCGAGAAGGAGGGGGCTCGCGCGGCCTGTTCAGGAGAAATCAAAACGCCGCTCCGGCCGGGAGCGGCGTTAGGAATGTCCTTCGAAATGATTTACGCGAGCTGTACGTTCACGGCCTGGGGGCCGCGGCCACGCTTGTCGTTCTCAGTCTCGAAAGTCACCTTCTGGCCTTCGTTCAAGGAACGAATGCCAGCTCGTTCAAGGGCGGTGATATGGACGAAAACGTCCTTCGAGCCGCCTTCGGGTGTGATAAAGCCAAAGCCTTTTGCAGTGTTGAAAAACTTCACAGTGCCATTCTGGCGCATGTGTATTCCTTTTTCCGTTGGCGCAACAAAACCGGTGAGTGGAATCCGCGCCACAGATTCCGCAAGCCAGACAATCGGGAAAAGGCAGCTGCCCAGAAGGTCAGATGTACCTTGCCACAAGCCGGCGGGCACGCTCCACCATGGAGCGCACCGGCGCTTTTCCTATGGTCGAAAAACCTAAAAAAGGCAAGGTGGAGGTTGCTTAAAGAAGCATCCACATCATACTATAGACCATCTCTGCGTGTTAATACCAGTGAAATATTTACCTGCGATTGTAGGCAGAGAATCGAGAGGTCGGCAGAAATGAATCGCAGAGACATCATTGGCGCGGGCGTGTTCGTGGTTGCGGCCTGCACCCTCCGCCGCGTGGAGAGCGCGGAACTTCATACCGAGGAAGATGCACAGGCAATGGTGGAAAGAGCGATTTCGATGTTCAAGTCCGAAGGTGCGGAAGCGGTCATCGCGTCGGTCAATGCCGCTGATCCAGCGTTCCGCGATGGGGAGCTTTATATTTTCATGGTGGGCCCCAACGGTAGGAGCGTGGCCAATGCGGCAAATATCGCGCGGGTGGGGCTGGATGTGGCGAGCATTGTCGATGTCGATGGAAATCCCTACGGGCGGGACATCCTCGAACTTGCCTCCGCGCATGGCACCTGGGTGCAGTACAAGATCAAGAATCCAGCGAGCGGAAAAATCGAACCAAAGATGAGCTGGGTGAAACGAGTGGACGGATATATTTTCGGCTGCGGTATCTATCGTCCCAACTAAGAAAGCTTTTCAGCTGTTCTCCCGCATGCTGAGAATTTCCGACTGGCCGGTCGTGCCTGTCACTTCTTCAATGAAAACTTGCTGAGTGGCAGTGGTCCCGCTATCGAATGCGAAGCCGGTGAAACGCTGATCCACCTTAACATAAGCTCCGGAGGCGGATCCGACGGCCACTTCCACACTTTCAGGCCAGGTGGGCAGGAGGAATACCGACTGCTGCACGGTTACCTTATGCTCCCCGATCGGAACGATTTTCTTGAAATAGCCGCCAGCCTTGAGCCTGCCCATTCGCTCGCCGGCAATAGTAACGTAAGGGTCTTCGCCCTGGCCAACCGCCAACGTAAGGGGGCGATAGACGTATATCACTCCGACTTCGCTGCTGAGTGCCGAGGAGCGTTCGAATTGCGGCCCCTTGGCTGCACAGCACGCGAGCAGCGCCGCGCCCAGGACGAGGGCAAGACGCAATAGGAGAACGCGCATAAGCAGGCCCCTCTGTCGCCGCTGATTCGCAAGGCTAGAAACGGCGAGACTCCAAGTCAACCGGTTGTTGAAGGGCGCCCGTCGCCTACAGACTCGCTAACGCCCCTTTTTCTTGAAGGTGCGGGTGCCGGGCTTGCCGCCCTTAGAACCGGAGCGCCTGATGGGCTTGGGATTCGGCCAGTTGGCGGTTGCAGGTCTAAGGGATGTGCCTTCACCGCCGGCGCTTTCCGCGGCCCCAGCGGCGATCGGGGAGGGAAGGGTTCGAGCCAGGGGATCGTCCATCACGGCGAGTTCGACCTCGCGCAGCCGCTTAATCTCGTCGCGGAGACGTGCTGCTTCCTCGAACTCCAGATTGGCGGCAGCATCACGCATGCGATGCTCCATGTCTTCCAGGACGGCCTCGAGATTGTGTCCAATGAGCGGGGTCCCTTCCTCGGCAAGCCCGGCATCCACCAGCACATGGTCGCGTTCGTAGACGGAAGAAAGAATGTCGCCGATGCCCTTCCTAACGCTTTCCGGGGTGATGCCATTGGCGTCGTTGAAATCCTGCTGCTTTTCACGGCGGCGATTGGTTTCGGCGATGGCGCGCTGCATCGAACCGGTGATTTGATCAGCGTACAGAATCACACGCCCATCGATATTTCGCGCCGCACGCCCGATGGTCTGGATCAGCGATGTTTCGGAACGCAGGAAGCCTTCCTTGTCGGCGTCAAGAATGGCAACGAGGGCGCACTCTGGGATATCGAGGCCTTCGCGTAAAAGATTGATGCCAACCAGCACGTCGAAAACCCCAAGCCGCAGGTCGCGGATGATCTCGATGCGCTCGAGCGTCTCGATATCAGAGTGCATATAACGCACGCGAATGCCCTGTTCGTGCATGTATTCGGTTAGGTCTTCGGCCATGCGCTTGGTCAGGGTGGTAACGAGCACGCGATAACCTTGTTTCGCCACTTCCCGGCACTCAGCGACGAGATCGTCAACCTGATTCTTCACCGGCCTGATGATCACCGGCGGATCGATGAGACCGGTAGGACGGATGACCTGTTCGACAAAGACACCACCGGTACGTTCCATTTCCCAACCACCGGGCGTGGCCGACACGCAGACCGTCTGAGGACGCATGGCATCCCACTCCTCGAACCGAAGAGGCCGGTTATCAATGGCGGAGGGAAGACGAAAACCGAATTCTGCAAGCGTGGCCTTGCGATTGAAATCGCCCCGGAACATGCCGCCGATCTGAGGGATGGTCACGTGGCTTTCGTCGACGAATACCAAGGCGTTGTCGGGTAGATACTCGAACAGGGTGGGGGGTGGCTCACCGGGCCTGCGACCGGTCAGATAACGCGAATAGTTTTCGATGCCGGCGCAAGAACCGGTGGCCATCATCATCTCGATATCAAACAAGGTGCGCTGCTCAAGACGTTGAGCTTCAAGAATGCGGCCGGCACGATTGAACTCATCGAGCCTGAAGAGCAATTCTTCGCGGATGCCGCGCACAGCCTGCTCGAGGGTGGGTTTCGGCGTGACATAGTGTGAATTGGCGTAAACCTTCACGACCTGAAGTTCAGCAGTCTTCTGGCCGGTGAGAGGATCGAACTCGACGATAGATTCGATCTCATCACCGAAGAAGCATATTCGCCACGAGCGATCCTCGAGATGGGAGGGAAAAAGCTCGACCGTGTCGCCGCGGACGCGAAACGAGCCGCGAATGAAGTTCTGGTCGTTGCGGCGGTAGTGAAGAGCGACCAAGTCCGCCAGAAGCTGGCGCTGATCAATGCGTTCGCCGCGCTTCACGGAAAAGGTCATAGAAGAATAGGTCTCGACATCGCCGATGCCATAGATGCAGGAGACGGAAGCAACGACGATCACGTCATCGCGTTCGAGCAGGGCGCGCGTGGCCGAGTGGCGCATACGGTCGATTTGCTCGTTGATCGAGCTTTCCTTCTCGATGTAGGTGTCGGTGCGGGGAACATAGGCCTCGGGCTGATAGTAGTCGTAGTAGGAAACAAAATATTCCACTGCGTTGCCTGGAAAAAAGCTCTTGAACTCGCCATAGAGCTGGGCTGCGAGCGTCTTGTTCGGTGCAAGCACGAGAGCTGGGCGCTGGGTGGCCTCGATCACCTTTGCCATGGTGAAGGTCTTGCCCGAGCCGGTGACGCCCAGAAGCACCTGATCGCGTTCCTGCGCTTTGACAGCGGCGACGAGTTCGGCGATGGCCTGCGGCTGATCCCCTTGCGGTGCATAGTCGGAAACGAGGGAAAGGCTGCGGCCTCCCTCGCTTTTTTCCGGCCGCGGCGGGCGATGGGGCGAGAAGTTCGGTATCGGCGTCAGCTCGGGACGCAAGTGCTCCAGGCCCTCGCGCGGACCAATAATGCCGGCGCGCGGGTCTGGTCGCTGGCGAAAAACGTCGGTCGAAGGAGTTCCCTCGAGTGGCGGCTGCGGCGCTTCGGAAAACCCACCATGCTGTCGTGAGTGGCCCATTGCGCGTATATAGGCGCCCAAAAAGGAGAGGGGAAGATGTGTTGCTGACAGGAGGTGTCAGCAGCCGACCCGGCTGGGGTGAGGAAGAAGCGACGAGAGGGACGCTTGCATCACCGCTAAATGATCCTGACCTCCGGCGGATGGCGGAGCGTCTGGTAGACGACGCAATACCTTTCGGTGAGCTTTAGCAGAGTGGCGCGCTGCTCATCGTTCAAATCGGCATCGATATCGAAGGAGAGACGGATGTCGCGAAATCCGACGGGCACGTCCTTGGCGACACCGAGCGTTCCGCGGAAATCCAAATCACCTTCGGCGCGCACCGTAGCGCCGCGCAACTCGAAGCCAAGTGCAGTCGCCACGGCGTTGATGGTCACTCCGGCGCATGCGACCAGTGCTTCGAGAAGCATATCACCCGAACAGGCGTGATGGCCGCTCCCGCCCGTTGCCGGATGCAGCCCTGCCTCGACCAAAGCCTTGGAGGTAGCGATCGAGCACGTGACGTTTTCTCCCAGCCGGCCTTCGGCTTTAAGGGTGATGAGAGCGGCGGCAGGTTTTTCCCGATAGCGATCCTTCAACGGCGCCTGTCGCGCCTTGAGCTCAGCGGAGTGCATGGCTTAAGTCTCTCAGTTCAAGCAACAGTTGCAAGGCGTGAAGTGTTGGCGGGCAATCCGAGCTTCTCAGATGAGTGGTGAGACGTTACTGGCTGCCTGCCTGCTTGACGGCGGTATCGATCGCCTCGTTGAGATCGACGTATTCCTCGCAGGAGGTGCCGCAGATACGCTTGATTTCGGTCAGCTGCTGCTTGGCGAGATCGATCTTGCCCATGGTGACATAGCCTTCGCCCAG
>DATBLQ010000067.1:0-7556 GCA_036555325.1 Aestuariivirgaceae bacterium
GAACTCAAGCCTTTGGGCGGTTGCAACGACGGCCGCTTCCAATGGGTCGGTCAACGCGATGCATGACAGCTTCACACCGCTGGGAGGCATGATTCCGATTATCATGATGGAGCTGGGCGAGATTATCTATGGCGGTGTCGGCTCGGGCCTCTATGGCATATTGCTCATGGTCATCGTGGCGGTGTTCGTTGCTGGGCTCATGGTCGGCCGTACGCCTGAATATCTCGGTAAGAAAATCGAGGCGAAAGAGGTCAAGATGGCGATGCTCGCCATACTGATCCTTCCCTTATCGATGCTCGCTTTCACCGCTGTTTCCGTTGTGGCGCCTTTTGGCCTTTCCAGCATTCAGGACCCTGGTCCTCATGGATTCAGCGAGGTCCTCTATCTCTATACGTCGCAGACAGCTAACAACGGATCCGCTTTTGCCGGCTTCACGGGCAACACGCTCTGGTACAATACAACCGGCGGCATCGCCATGCTGGTCGGTCGCTACTTCGTGATCATTCCGATGATGGCGATAGCGGGCTCGCTCGTCGCTAAAAAGGTTGTTCCGCCTTCTGCCGGCACCTTTCCGACGCATGGTGGCCTGTTCGTTGGCTTGTTGGTCGGCGTAATCATCATTATCGGCGGCCTCACCTTTTTCCCAGCGCTTGCCCTTGGGCCGATCGCTGAGCATTACGCAATGCTGGCGAAGACTTTGTTCTGATTCCTCTGGAGCTACCGCAATGGACACGTCCAAACTCCGTAAACGCACGCCGGTCTCCACCCTGACGGATCCCAAGATCATTGGACCCGCTATCCGCGCAGCGTTCGTGAAGCTCAAGCCCCGGTCAATGATGAAGAACCCCGTCATGTTCGTCGTGGAGGTTGTGGCAGCCCTCACCACGGTTATCTTGCTTCGTGATCTGGCAATAGGGAGTGACACTCTAGGCTTTACCTTTCAAATCGTGTTTTGGCTGTGGCTGACAGTGCTGTTTGCCAATTTCGCCGAAGCGGTTGCTGAAGGTCGTGGCAAGGCACAGGCCGACTTCCTTCGACAGATGAGAACAGAAACCAGGGCCAAGCGAGTCGTTCTGCCCGACAACTATGAAGTATACGAAGGAGTACCGGCCGAAGATCTTGAGCCCGGTGATGTCGTTGTTGTTGAAGCGGGTGACATTGTTCCTGGCGATGGGGAGGTGATCGAGGGAATGGCATCCGTCAATGAGGCGGCAATTACCGGAGAATCTGCTCCTGTCATCAGAGAGGCCGGGGGCGACCGGTCAGCCGTTACCGGCGGAACCACTGTCATTTCCGACAAGATCGTCGTGCGCATTACCTCATCCAAAGGCTCATCATTTCTCGACCGGATGATTGCTTTGGTCGAAGGCGCTCGGCGTCAGAAAACGCCTAACGAGATCGCCCTCAATATCCTTCTTGCTGGGATGACCCTCATCTTTGTCTTTGCCACCGCCACTATCCCAAGCTTTGTTGCATATGCTGGAGGAGTTGTTCCCATTGTGGTGGTGGTAGCGCTTTTTGTCACTCTTATACCGACCACGATTGGCGCACTTCTCTCGGCCATCGGCATAGCGGGTATGGACCGGCTCGTCCGTTTTAATGTGCTGGCCACGTCTGGACGAGCAGTCGAGGCAGCAGGCGACGTCGATACGCTCCTGCTCGACAAAACGGGAACCATTACCTTGGGTGATCGCCAAGCTACCGAGTTTAAGCCGCTGCGCGGTGTAAGCGAACAGGAATTGGCGGACGCGGCGCAACTGGCTTCGTTGGCCGATGAGACACCCGAAGGGCGAAGTATCGTGGTGCTTGCCAAGAACAAATATGCCATCAGGGGCAGAGACCTGTCCGAACTCCGTGCAACATTTATCCCGTTTGCGGCGCAGACCCGCATGAGCGGCGTAGAAATCGGCAAGTCCTGGATCAGAAAGGGTGCCGTCGATGCGATAGTCAGCTTTCTCAATGACCAGACAGCTAAGACTGTATCAACTGCATCGCCGCTGGTTAGTACTGAGGCTGTTCGTGAGGTGCATGCTCTTGCCGAGGAAATTTCAAAATCCGGTGGCACCCCGTTGGCGGTAGCCAAGGACGGCAAGTTGCTTGGCGTCGTTCACCTCAAGGATATTGTGAAAGGCAGAATTCGAGAGCGTTTCGCCGAGCTTCGGCGCATGGGAATCCGTACGGTGATGATTACGGGCGATAATCCCGTTACGGCCGCCGCCATTGCAGCTGAGGCCGGAGTTGATGACTTCCTCGCGCAGGCCACCCCGGAGCATAAGCTGAAGCTTATTCGCGATGAACAGGCGAAGGGCAGACTTGTAGCGATGTGCGGGGATGGCACCAATGATGCGCCGGCGCTTGCGCAAGCCGACGTTGGCGTGGCTATGAACACCGGCACTCAGGCGGCGCGCGAAGCCGGCAATATGGTGGATCTCGATTCCAATCCGACCAAGCTCATCGAGATCGTTGAGATCGGCAAACAGCTGCTCATGACCCGCGGCGCTCTCACCACCTTCTCGATTGCCAATGACGTGGCCAAATACTTCGCCATTATTCCAGCCATGTTTCTGGCTTTCTACCCGCAACTGCAGGCGCTCAACATCATGAACCTGTCGACCCCGCAAAGCGCGATTCTTTCGGCAATCATCTTCAACGCACTGATAATAATTGCGCTTATCCCGTTAGCTCTGAAGGGAGTCGCCTATCGTCCAATTGGGGCCGGGCCATTGCTATTGCGCAACCTCCTGGTTTACGGACTGGGCGGTATCATCGTTCCCTTCATCGGCATCAAGGCTGTGGACCTTGCCGTTTCGGCCCTTCAACTCGCTTAAGGAAAGAGTGATGCTCAACCAGCTCCGCTCAGCGCTTGTCCTGATTGTGTTGTTCACGATCATCACCGGTCTACTTTATCCATTTGCAGTTACTGGCATTGCCCAAGTGCTGTTCCCGCATCAGGCCAACGGCAGCCTTATTACGCGTGATGGCATCGTGGTTGGCTCTGAATTGATGGGACAGAGCTTCGCCAGTGACCGGTATTTTCACGCTCGACCGTCGGCAACTGGTCCCGACCCCTATAATGCTGCCGCCACTTCCGGCTCGAATTTCGGGCCGACAAGCAAGGCTCTTATCACGCGGTTGCAGGGCGATGTCGACAAACGAAAGAGCGAGAACCCCAATGCGAATGTCCCGACCGATCTGGTGACGGCCTCGGGGAGCGGGCTCGACCCTCACATATCGCCGGCCGCTGCGTTCTTTCAGGTGCCTCGGGTGGCGAGCTCCCGCCAGATTCCTGAGGATCGTTTGCGCCAGCTGATCAATGAGAATACCCAAGGCCGCGTCCTCGGAATTCTTGGCGAACCTCGCGTGAATGTGCTCATGTTGAATCTGGCACTGGACCGCATTGCCGTCCCGTAGCGTAATAGTCACACCTATCGTGGTAGAGGTGCTATCTCGCTAAACAGCGCTCCGGCACGCTAGAATGGGTGGCAGTGATGAAAGGCAAACACCTCCTACTTTAAGCGATGCCAAAACAACTAGCCAGTCGAGAGAAACGACCCTCGCCCGAAGCCCTTCTTGAAGCTGCGAGACGGGAAGATGCTCATGTCGGTAAGCTAAGAATTTTTGTTGGCGCGGCACCTGGTGTTGGCAAAACTTATGCGATGCTTGAGACTGCCCGGGCGCGCAAGCGCGATGGGTATGACATCGTCGTAGGCGTGGTGGAGGCACATGGCAGAAAAGAGACGGAAGCGCTTTTGCAAGGGCTGGAAATCATTCCCCGACGACGGATCGACCATAAGGGTCGATGGATTGAGGAGATGGATCTCGATGCCATCATCGCTCGCCGCCCGCAGATCGCCCTTGTCGATGAGCTCGCTCACACGAACGCGCAAGGCAGTCGCCATCCCAAGCGCTATCTCGATGTGGAGGAGTTGCTGCAGCAAGGTATTGACGTCTATACCACCGTCAACATCCAACACATTGAAAGCCTTAACGATATTGTTGCCCAAATAACCCATGTACGGGTTCGCGAAACCGTTCCTGATACGGTCTTCGATCGTGCTGATTCCATCGAACTGGCCGATCTCACGCCCGAGGATCTGATTCAGCGGCTCAAGGAGGGTAAGGTCTATGTTCCTTCGCAGGCTCAACGTGCACTGGAACACTTTTTCTCACCCGCCAACCTGACCGCGCTGCGCGAGCTTGCCCTGCGCCGCACTGCCGAGCGGGTAGACGAGCAGCTGCTTACCGAATTGCAAGCGAAGGCAATTCCTGGCCCTTGGGCGGCAGGGGAACGTCTTCTGGTCTGTCTCAATGAAGATCCGCGTGCGGCTGGACTTGTGCGCTTCACCAGACGTATGGCCGACCGTCTGCATGCGTCGTGGACGGCATTGTACGTCGAGACGCGCCGCAGCCTTCAGCTTTCGGAAGAGGAGCGGGATCGCATAGCGGACACTCTTCGCTTGGTACAGGCGCTTGGCGGCGAGCCGATGACCATTCCGGGAGGTGACCAAAGAATAGCTGACGATGTGATTGCCTATGCCCAGTCAAACAACATCACGCAAATTATCATAGGAAAATCGAGCCGTTCGCGTTGGTTCGAGATACTGCATGGTTCGGTAGTGCACGACCTCGTGCGCCGAGCCGGGAACATCAGCGTTCACGTCATTGCAGGCGAGGAACTGGCGGTCGACCTCATTCCCAAGAAGACGGTAACGCCAGGCCAGAAGACTCAGCCCTTCGATATTCGTCCCTATGCGTTCGCGCTTCTGGCCGTCGCTTCCGCAGCTGCCTCTGGCATGACGCTGTGGGAATGGCTGGGTATCGAGAACATTGATCTCCTGTTTCTGATTGGAATTGTTGCGATTGCGGTGCGCTACGGCCTGTGGCCCTCGCTTTTTGCCAGCGTCGTGTCGGCACTTTCATACAATCTGTTCTTCACCGAGCCCTATTTTACTTTCGCGATTTCGGACACGAAGAATGTCATAGCGGTAGTGTTTTTTACGATAGTGGCGATCGCGGTGTCCAATGTTGCAGCGCGAGCCCGCACTTATGCTGTTGCAGCGATGACTCGGGTGCGCACGAGCGAATCCCTGTTCTCCTTTAGCCGAAAACTAGCTGGAGCCGGCACTCTCGATGATGTCCTCTGGGCAACCGCCTATCAGACGGCTCTCATGCTCAAGGTTCGAGTTGTGCTGCTCCTGCCAGACAATGGCTCAATTGCAGTGAAAGCGGGCTATCCACCGGAAGACGTTCTGGATGATGCTGATCTTGCTGCTGCGAAATGGGCTTGGCAAAACAACCGCGTTGCGGGACGCGGCTCGGATACGCTCCCAGGTGCTAAGCGACTGTTTCTACCCATGCGCACTGGTCGCGGTCTCGTCGGTGTTTTGGGCATTGACCGTGAGGAGCCGGGTCCCATGCTCACCCCCGATGTGCGGCGATTGCTTGACGCCCTGATCGATCAGGGGGCGCTGGCAATCGAACGCGTGCACCTCGTCGAGGACATGGCTCGTGTGAGCCGCACAATGGAGACTGAACGTTTGCGCTCAGCCCTTCTCACCTCGATCTCCCACGACCTCAAGACACCTCTCGCAGTTGTTATCGGGGCAGCCAGCACTTTGCGCGATCTATCAACCAAATTGTCGAAGGATGAAAGGACGGATCTCTTGGCTACCGTGATTGAGGAATCGGAACGACTCAATCAATTCATCGCGAACTTGCTGGATATGACGAAGCTGGAATCAGGTGCCGTCTTGCCGAACATGGCTCTTCATGATCTTGGAGAGATTATCGGCAGTGCACTCAGACGTGCGGACAAGATACTTTCAGCGCACAAGATTGAACTGCAGCTAGCGCCAGACCTGCTGGTGGACGTTGATGCCGTACTTTTCGAGCAAGTTCTGTTCAATCTTCTCGACAACGCTGCAAAGTATGCTCCGCCGGGGTCCACAGTTACAATTCGCAGCTGGCGTGATGCGGACGCTTTGTACATCCAGCTCATCGACGAAGGCGATGGTATTCCGCCCGACGAGTTAGAGCATATCTTTGATAAGTTTCACCGCGTTCAGAAGTCCGATCAGGTACGCGCGGGCACCGGCCTGGGGCTGGCGATCTCTCGCGGTTTTATGGAAGCCATGTATGGGACAATCGCTGCCGCCAATCGCTCGGACCGCAGGGGCGCTGTTTTCACGATCAAGCTGCCAGTGCCGGCAAAATCGAAACGGGTAGGTGCTGCCCCATGAAGGTCGGTATACTCAAAGTGCTGGTAATCGACGACGAACCGCCCATTCGCAAGCTTCTGCGCATGGGCTTAAGCACCCAGGGTTATCAGGTTATTGAGGCGTCCAACGGAGCAACTGCCTTACGCCTGCTTGAAGAGAACCCCAGCCTCATCATACTTGATCTCGGACTCCCGGATATTGCGGGGCTGGAGCTTTTGCGAATGATTCGGGATAGGGACGAAACTGTGCCAGTCATCGTTCTTTCAAGTCGCGAGGATGAGTTGGGCAAGGTCCAGGCACTCGATCTTGGGGCAGATGATTACGTTACCAAGCCTTTTGGCATGAACGAACTCTTCGCCAGAGTGCGGGCTGCCCTGCGCCATAAGCTGCAGATTCACGGTGAGCGGCCGATCTTCCGGGCAGGTAATCTATCAGTTGATTTGGTAAGACGTATTGTCAAACTGCATGACAACGAAGTGAGGTTGTCACCCAAGGAATACGAGCTGCTCCGCGTTCTGGTCCAAAACGCCGGCAAGGTGTTGACCCACGGTTTTTTGATCAAGCAACTTTGGACTGACATGACCGACCCCCAATACTTGAGGGTCTATGTGCGCCAGCTTAGGCAAAAAATCGAGGATGATCCCGAGCAGCCAAAATACCTCCTAACTGAAACCGGCATCGGTTACCGATTGCGCGAGCAGGAGCCAGTCTAGCCAATGGAAATAAAAGACTTCCTGTCGCCGTCAGATGTAGATGTCGACTTGCGAGCAAATGACAAAGCCCAGCTGCTGAATGATCTATCGGTACGAGCTGCAGCTGCCCTCAAGTTGGATACGAAGGTGGTGGCTGGAGAAATTCTGAAACGGGAGGGGTTAGGGTCAACGGGCATGGGGGAGGGCGTGGCAATCCCCCATTCACGAATTGCAGGATTGAATAGACCCTATGGAATTCTCGCCCGCCTTAGAAAACCGATTGCTTTTGATGCGATCGATGGAGCGCCGGTCGATGTCGTGTTTTTTCTTCTTTTACCCGAAGGTTCCCACGGCGAGCAGCTAAATGCGCTGGCGGCCGTTGCACGCAAATTGCGGGACAAAAGCACGGTAAAAGAGATCCGAAACGCTAGCAGTAGTGCCACACTTTACTCTTCGATCATAGAGAATCGGTAGGGTATTATGCGACCGGTCTGCTTCTGGTCGTAACGCGCTCGCGTATCATCATAACGTCAATGCGACATCAGTAGCGGAACGCTCATGGTCGACAGTGCAGTTCTCGTGGCCCCTCCCAGCACATATTCGCGGAGGCGCGAATGACCGTAGGCACCCATGACGACCATTCCGG
>DATBLQ010000080.1:0-11362 GCA_036555325.1 Aestuariivirgaceae bacterium
GTCCAAGGGCAGCATCGGGGAGCGTCGCAGGAAGGCCAAGCGCACCTCTAAAATCGCCATTGGGAACTAACAGTTTTTCTGCATGCATATTTTTGGATTCCGTACAGAATACGATACTCGCGTAAGATAATATTCAATTGGACAGAAATGCCTGTTGGACGCCGAGCTACTCTACTCAGCGATGGGAGATGAGGATCAACCATGATGAAGCTGGTACAAATCACGCCATTGGATCGGAAGCCGCTCTATGGAGCGATGGTCAAGAAGGAGGCCGAAATTCGAAAGCGGCGGGCTGGAGCTTTCAGCAGGGTGGGAACCAAGACGGCGAACAAAGCGAAATGGAAACATGTACGATTTAAGGGCTGGATCACACTGGAACGGGGGCGATCGGAGATCGTCACAGCCAAAGTGAGGTCCCCCGATTGGCAACTACTGGCAGCGTTTGTCGGATGGGTAGACCGGCATTTTGGCGATCAGGTTGAAGCGGTGACGATTCAGTTTTGATGATGGTCATCGACAAACGCTTCCGGAGCACGATGGCTTCCGAACCCTGCTGCGGATCGACCGGGGGGCGCCGTTCACCCGACGCGACCATGACTCGGGCGGGTAATCGAAGAGGCGGTCTAAACAACAGGAGGCCTAATCGCGCACCTTGAATAATCTACGAGCTTCTACCTAATACTGTTATGCTCCGGATTGAGCAGACGTCATTCAGAGGCTTGGTAATCCGTCTGCGCTTTCCAGGGTACTCTTCAGAGGAATCATGCAAAACAGGGTCAACGTCGCTCTAGTTGGTCTAGGTTTCGGTGCAGAGTTCATTCCGATCTACCAAAATCACCCGAATGCTCATCTCTACGCAATTTGTCAGAGAACCGAAGCCAAGCTCGATGCACTGGGGAAAGCGTTCAGAATTGAGAAGCGCTATAGCAACTATGACGATCTCCTAAGAGATCCTCATGTTGATGCAGTTCACATCAACACGCCTATTCCTGACCATGCTTCTCAGTCAATCAAAGCTCTGAAAGCCGGCAAACACGTGGCCTGTACAGTGCCGATGGCAACGAGCATTGAAGACTGCAAGAAGATCGTGGATCTCGTAACGGCGACCGGGCTGCGCTACATGATGATGGAAACCGTCGTCTATGCGCGGGAATATCTATTCATGAAGGAGTTGCTCGATGCAGGAAAGCTCGGGAAACTACAATTCGTTCAGGCGAGCCATCAGCAAGACATGGATGGCTGGCCCAACTATTGGCCTGGTCTTCCGCCCATGTGGTACGCAACTCATTGCGTTGGACCAGTCGCGGGTCTCATTGCGAAGCCCGCGGAATATGTAAGCTGTTTTGGCAGTGGCACCATCCGGAAGGAGCTTGTTGCAAGATACAATAGTCCGTTTGCCGTCGAGACAGCTCATATTGGATTTCAAGACACTGATGTAAATGCGCGCATCATACGCAGCCTATTTGATACGGCACGGCAATATCGGGAAAGCATCGACGTCTATGGCAGTAAGATCTCTGTGGAGTGGCCGCTGGTCGAGCACGAGCCTTTGATCATGCACACCGCTAAGCGACCCGAGCTTAAGATCCCCAAACCGGTAAAAGCTCCTGATTACGCAAAGCGGCTACCGAAAAGCATACGGCAGTTCACAACGAAGGGTGTCTACGATCTTGGCAAGAAGACCCATCTGAGCTTCACGCAAGGTGCGGGGCATGGCGGGTCACATCCCCATCTCGCCCATGAGTTTCTAATGTCTTTAATCGAGGATCGAGAGCCATTCCCCAACGCAAAGCAATCGGCCAATTGGACCTGTGTTGGCCTGTGCGCGCACCGATCGGCTCTCAGGGGCGGAGCAATCGTAAAATTGCCTGCCTTCTCGATTTGATTATTTGACCACCCAAGCCATGTGTTTCGACATCATTCCGCAATTGATGGTTTTTCTGATGGTGCAGGCGTCTTTCCCTGCGAACCCGCTATAGCTTTGGTTTTGTACACCCGCACTGGCCTCACAATCCAGGCTCGGGCAATCCCTCTAATCGCGCCGCGACGTTGACGCCATCGCCGTGAATGTCATCGCCATCAATGACAATATCCCCGACGTTGATACCTATGCGGAACTCAATCTGCCGGTCGTTGGCAATCCCCATTTGCTGTTCAATCATGCGCCGCTGAATACCGGCTGCACAACGCATCTACAGCGCTGGCACTGCACGAGTAATCCATCGCCCATCGTCTTGACGATGCGCCCGTGGTGTTCAAGGAGTTTGGGATCAATCAGTGTACGGCGCGGGTGCTTCAGTCGGGTAAGCGTTCCCTCTTCATCAATTCCGATCAACCGGCTGTAGCCTGCAATTTCCGCTGGGAGACCTTTGACGGCAAAGGCGACTTTTGGTTTGCGCCATAACGACAAATGCGGCAATTTGTTAAATCAACAAGCACAAGATCCTGCACAACAATCACAATTGCAACTAACACTCCTAAATGGCTGCATCCGAAACGGACAATCTATATGCCTGGTTGCGGCTTGCAGTTTCGCTGGCACTTGCAATTATCGGCGGTATCGGAGCCTGGGCATCCGTCGTAGCACTGCCAGCCATCCAGGTTGAATTTGGAATCGACCGAGCAGGCGCATCTTTACCCTACACCGTAACGATGATTGGCTTCGCGATCGGTGGAATGATCATGGGGCGGTTTGCTGACCGCCGGGGTATAGCCGCACCGCTTTTGATCGGTGCATTTTCCCTGGGAGCCGGCTTCATTCTCGCCGGGCTTGTCGGAAGCTACATTCAATTCTTGATCGTGCAATTCCTATTGATTGGCCTCTTTGGGAGTTCTGCTACCCTGGGGCCACTCATAGCCGATGTCTCGCAGTGGTTTCTCAGGAGACGTGGTATAGCGGTTGCCATCGTTGCGAGTGGCAACTATCTCGCTGGAACCATATGGCCGCCCTTTCTGCAGCAAGCGATATCCGCCTATGGCTGGCGCGCCACCTTCATTGCTATGGGCGTGCTGTGTATCGGGACAATGGTTCCGTTGGCCTTGTTGGTAAGCAGGCGCCCTGTTTATCAAGATCGAGCAAGTCCTGCCAACAAGCATTCGGGAGCACAGGGATTATTGGAGCGTCCGGCTTTTCTTCAGCCGCTACTGGTTCTTGCCGGGCTCGCCTGTTGCGTGGCTATGTCCATGCCCCAGGTTCACATCGTCGCATATTGCGGGGATCTCGGATATGGGCCGGCGCGTGGGGCTGAAATGTTATCCCTGATGCTGGGATGTGGCGTCATTAGTAGACTGGCCTGTGGCGCCATTGCGGACCGTATTGGCGGCACTAAAACGCTAATTGCTGGCTCGTTGCTCCAATGTCTTGCCTTGCTGTTTTATATACCCTTCGACGGTCTAGCGTCGCTTTACATCGTTTCGGCTTTCTTTGGCCTTGCACAGGGTGGGATCGTGCCAAGCTATGCTTTGATCATCCGAGATTACTTTCCAGCCAGAGAAGCCGGGTTTCGCATCAGTTTGGTGTTAACAGCGACCGTACTTGGCATGGCGCTGGGTGGATGGATGTCGGGTGAAATATTTGACCTAACCGGTTCTTATCAGGCGGCGTTCTTCAACGGAATTCTGTGGAATTTGCTTAATCTGGCCATAGCGGTTTGGCTTGTATCCCGCCGTACACCGCGGATCAGGCGAATTGAAACCGCTCCAGTGATAGCAAGCGACTGACAAGGCCAAACGACGTTCTAAACCATCTTGAGCCTTCGCTCGTGAGAAGCGATGGTGTCTAGACAAAAAGCCCGACCGCTGGTTGGCGAGGGAACCGTTCAAGGATTCCGCCGATGCCATGCATCTAATCGAATGCTTGACCCTGGTTGGCTTGCCCAAATGACCTTCCCTCTTGGGCCATACACCAAGACGATACCCCATTCTACTTCCTTGCTGGGCTGTCTCCATGGCCATACACTGCTACCAGTCAGATCTATGGCGGAGGGCGGAAAAGTGAGTGCAACCTATTCGGGGCAATGCTTCTGCGGCGCAGTAGCCCTTGCTGTCACAGGGGAGCCTGTCGCAATGGGCTATTGTCATTGCAGTTCGTGCCGATCGTGGTCTGCCGGGCCGGTGAATGCGTTCTCTCTATGGCCGCCAGAGGCCGTTAAGATTACAAAGGGTGCCGATCAGATCGGCAGTTATCAGAAGACGCCGCTCAGCCTTCGGAAATGGTGCAAGAAATGCGGTGGTCATCTGCTCACCGAGCATCAGCCCTGGAAACTCGTCGACGTCTATGCGGCTGTCATACCTGATTTGCCATTCAAGGCGGCAGTTCATGTGAATTACAGAGACACAGTCTTGCCGATGAGGGATGGGCTGCCAAAGCAGAAAGACTTCCCCAAGGAAATGGGTGGATCAGGCGTGCTCGTTTCAGAAGACTGATCCATTTCGATCACCGCTGGCCGAATGTTCTGGTTGACGCGGAAGAGATTGTCCGGGTCATATTTCTTCTTGAGTGCCACGAGGCGCTTGTAGTTATCACCATAGGTCGCCTTGACCCGCGCCTTGCCCTCGTCGTCCATCATGAAGTTGACGTAGGCGTAATCGATCGTTCGGCGTCGAGGCTCTCATAGCGGGCCAGCCGCTTGCCAACTTTCGCTCACCCAGTTCAGCGACATAAGTAGCATGAACACTATCTTCATCTTCTCTTAGCAGAGAGAAAGAGGCTACTAGCCCTTCGGCGATGTGTGAGTTGCATGATTGCGAACTCTAGCTAGTCCGGGCCCCAGGGGACAATTCCTCGCGGGCGCGTAGACGAGCCATCGCACAACTAGAAAATCCTAGCAAATAGGCGTAGATAGGCCACTTATTGATCGCGCCAGGCAAGCGCAGCGCCGGTCCGATGGTCTATTCGATGATGGTCACCAGGCCAATGTGCTATGGTCAGGCCACCTCAAATGATCGAGGTCTCGATGGAAATCAGTATGCCAAGGCTCATTACACGCGGACGTTTGACACAGGACTATGCGAAAAGGCTCGTAGGATCGCCGGAGGACCGCGAACCTGCGGTGCGGAAGCTGGTGGAGGCTTCGGGCGGAAAACTGATCAGTCTTTATTTTACGACGGGCGATTCCGACTTCATGCTCATTACCGAGGGAGAAACAGAATCTACTATTGCGGCGTTGTTAGCGACGGCTGCAAAGGGGATGGTTTCAGACGTGACCACGGTGCGGGCGTGGACAGCTGCCGAGTTCAAGGCGGTAGCCGACAAGGCTGCCAAATTGGCTGACGCTTATCGGCCGCCAGGGAAATAGGCACCCCCGTTACTCCGTACTCCGGGGGTAAGCTCACTCGCTTCGTTAAACGCAGGAACCTATTTTATCGCATGCGCCTGCCTGGTTAGCTCAGACAGCAGCAAGGGACGCTAAACTTATGCAACCGCGATTGTGGATGGCAACATGGGGACTGGTTTTTTGCCTTATTGGCGAGCCATTGATGGCCGGATCGTTCGAGGACGGTCTGGCTGCTCAAAAAAGGGGCGATTACACAACTGCGCTGCTCATTTGGAAGCATCTGGCGGAACAGGGTAGTGGGGCTGCACAGTACAACCTTGCCCTGATGTATTCTAATGGACAGGGACTAGCGAAGAATGATGCTGAGGCATTGAAATGGTATCGCAGAGCCGCAGGCGGCGGCCACGCTCCTGCGCAGGTGCACCTCGGCGCGATGTACGACAAAGGCCTAGGTGTACCGCGGAATTTCGCTTTGGCGATGAAGTGGTATCGGTTGGCTGCCGGACAGGGTGATGCCACAGCGCAGACCATTCTGGCAGAGATATATGACAGCGGCCGGGAGGTTCCCCAGAACTTCTGGCAGGCGGTGAAGTGGTACCAACTCGCTGCGGAGCAGGGTGTAGTCGTCGCTCAGCGCAATCTCGGGCTCATGTTTAAGGAAGGGCGCGGAGTGCCCAAAGATTATGTCCAGGCGTACAAATGGTTCAGCCTAGCCAATGCTGCGGGTGACTTAGAAGCCGCAAAGAACCGCGACTTGATCGGCGAACGGATGACCCGGGATCAATTGGACCAAGCCCAGAAGGTCGCGAAGGATTGGATGCTCGCCAAAATCCTGGAGAAAGCAGCGAAATGTCGGGCCGCGGGGTCGCAGGTCTGCAATTGACCAATCATATAGGGGGGTGCCCATGGGTTACTACAACTTGGGTATCTACTCGCGCAGGATAACGACTGGATCACGGTGCGCACCCCATTCATTAGCCTGTTGGTCTGCTTATGTGTTGTACCGTGCATATCACACGCCGCGGCTATTCACGATGCTGCCAAGAAAGGCGATGTTGCCGCTATTTCGGCTGCTTTGGAGGCAGGCGCCAACATCAACAAAAGCGCTGCTGACTTTCAAATGCTGTTCAGATCAGGACTGCGGGTCACTGGGTTGACCACTACTCGGTGTCAGTCAGTCGGCAAATCGGATACGCAATCCAAATTGAACACAGCAACCGCGGCGATACGAATACGTTGCTGGTGTTTCGACAGAACAGGGGCGGCAATTAGTCGATTTGTGCGGAGGCAGTGGTTGGGAATGGATGACGGTGTTAGCTAGGTGTTCAAGCAAGTTTACATTGGCAACCCGGATTTTATGTAACCTTCAACGAAATGCTGTCGGTCACTATCATGACGGAACGGTTGTGTTTTGGCCCAGTGCCGCACCGAAAAATGTGGGTTTGCGGCAAGAAAACGACGAGCTACTTCTCTGGCTTCTTCCAATCGGCCAAGCTGCGCGAGGCTGGCAGCTAGAATACGCGAGGAACCCATCAACCGCGTTTCATCGTGCTGAAGCGTCTGGACGGCATCATTATAGCGGCCTGCTGCATATTGGACGTAACCGAGAATCCAATAATACTGGGCAGGTGGATACGGATTAAGCCGAAACGCCTTAAGGATGGTCTCAACGCCACGGTCAGCCATCCCCTGATGTGCGTACATTTCACCCTGAAATAACAGCGCATATGTGTGGTTAGGATTGATCCGCAAGGCAGTTGCAAACTCGGCTGCACCTTCGTCCATTTTCCCATCGAACAGCAACACATAGCCGAGAAGAGCGTGTGCATCGGCGTTTTCAGCGTCCAGTGTCACGGCACGTTCAGCAGCAGCAAGCGCCAGAGGGCGATTTGTCTCCTTGTCTTCTCCCCAATATAGCCATCCGAAGGCATGGCTCATTGCAAGCCAGGCATGTGCTTCTGCAAAACCGGGGTCGAGTTCGATTGATTTCTCCAGCAGGGGACGGCCCGCTCGGTTGCCCTCGGGCGACTGCGCTACCAATTCTCGTCCACGCACGAACAGATCATAGGCCTGGATGTTCGCTGCCCTTTGTCTACCAGGGAAGCGAGCACTAGGCAGGGTGTCAGCCAGGGCATTTACGATTTTGCCAACCACTTCATCCTGAAGTAAGAAAACCTCTGCAAGGTCCCGGTCGAACCTGTCAGCCCACAGATGGGTGTTTTCTGAAGCATCAATAAGCTGGGCATTGATCCGCACCCGGGTTGCCGAGCGGCGAACGCTCCCCTCTATAACATAACGGACCCCCAATTCTCGTGCGATCAATCGGATGTCAACGGCCTTTCCTTTGTAGGCAAAAGTGGAATTCCTCGCAATAACGAGAAATCCGGGAACCTTGGACAAATCTGTGATCAGGTCTTCCGCCAATCCATCAGCGAAATAGTCCTGTTCTGGATCGCTGCTCATGTTGGTAAATGGCAAGACAGCGATTGAAGGCTTGTCCGGTGCTCCCTTGGGCGCTGGAACAGCCACGCGCGGTGTGTCAATGATGCGATAGACGCGCATAGGCCGCGGAATATTCTTGAGCTGATGCTCACCTGTATCTTCAAAGGATAAGTCGAGTTTGTCGCGCACTTGCTCATAAACGCCGGGGCTGACGTATATGCTGCCTGGCTCCGACAATCCCTCTAGCCGCGCCGCAACGTTGACACCGTCCCCATAAATGTCATCGCCATCAATGACAACATCCCCGACGTTGATACCTATGCGGAACACAATCCGCTGGTCGCTGGCGATCCCCACTTGCTGTTCAATCATGACCCGCTGGATATCGGCTGCACAGCGTACCGCATCCACAACGCTTGCAAACTGCACCAGCAACCCATCGCCCATCGTCTTGACGATACGCCCACGATGTTCCGCGATTTTGGGATCAATCAAAGTGCGCCGCAGCTCCTTCAACCGAGCAAGCGTGCCTTCTTCATCAATTCCGATCAACCGGCTGTAGCCTGCAACATCGGCTGCCAGAATTGCTGAAAGCTGACGCTGGGCGCGCTCTGACACGCATGTCCTCCTAACGACGGTTTGAGATTACCACAGGTTCACCTGGGCAGATCAGATTGTGTGAGATGTCACTGAGGATAGCGTGGCGCGTAGCTGCCCCTTATCGAAACTCGGCAACGTACGAAACTCATCGACCCGATGCGAGGTTGGGTTTCTCGGCAAGAAAAAGATACCGATTTATGCTGAAAAAGAACTTCCCCTGTTTCCCGAGTTCGGCGAGTTCAGCGAGCCACGCATCTGCTTCGCTCTTGGTCACACCTTTTCGCCCGACAACGAAGGAGGCGATAATGCTCAGCGCACCTTTTGCGTAAGTGTTGTCATGATACTCCGGATTAAACATAGGTATGACATCGCGGTGGCGAAGCATGAAACCAGCGTCGCGAAGTTGCGATGAAAGAGTGCCGGGCAGCCGACCATGCACGAAATGCTCATCCCAAGCCGCTAAGACACGCTGCATACGGGCCTCATCCTCAGTGTAAATTACCAGCGATCCATAATCAGTATCGAGGATCACCACACGCCCGCCTGGCCGTACCACTCGATAAAGCTCGACGAGGGCTGTGCGAATATCAGCAACGTACTCGTAGACTTGCGTTGATACCGCGGCATCGAAGCTGTCATCAGGATAGGGCAGTTTGGTTGCATCGGCCTTGCGAAACTCGGTCCAAGGTTGCTCAGAACATCGCGTTCTCGACATCGCTAGCATGTCTTCGCTGATGTCGATCCCGCACAGACGCCCATTTTGCCCGACGGCAACTGCCATGTCATGGGCCAGTAGGCCGGGACCGGAGCCGATGTCGAGCACATGCTCTCCCTCCTTGAGCTCCACTGCCTTTAGGGTGTGGTACCGCTGCGCGACCACGTCTGGCGTGAGATAAAGCGCTTCCACCTTTCGGGTGGTTTCCTCATCAAACTGCAGTCCCTGGCTCATCTGCTTGGCCGTGAACCTCCTGATCTGGGGACATAGGAATTCGGGTCGCCCGAAGTCTCTTACCCATTGATCTAATTGGTGAGCCCGGTGCGGATCGAACGCACGACCTCCTGATTAAAAGACATTATCCACTGAAATCTGCTGAAACAACATGCTATACTTTGAATAGTGGAACGCCAATATGTTAATGGGTTTAGGGTGTTCAGGGTGTTTCAAATGTACTCGAACAGTTTCGCACTTTTGGGACCCCTGTGGGACCCCGGAGGGACACGATAGGTGGGCCGGATAACGCTCACAGCTCGTGCAGTCGCGAGCGCCAAGGCCAAAGCGGGGCAGCGGCTAATCCTTCGCGATGTAGGGAAGGGGAGCGTGAAGGGCCTGGAGCTTCGCGTCACCCCAGACGGCGCCAAGACCTGGAGCGTGCGTTACTACCGTTCAGCAGACGGCAAACGGCGCCGTTTCTCATTCGGACGTTATCCCGGAATGGACTTGGAGGAAGCACGACGGGAGTGCTTGGCCGTGCTGAAGGATGTGCGGCACGGCCGCGATCCTGCTCATGCCCGCGACCTCCGGAAGGGCGCAGACACCTTCAAAGCTTTGGCTGAGGACTACCTGAAGCGCTATGCCAGTAAGCGACGGTCTCACGGCGAGATCAAACGAATCCTGGAGCGGGAGTGGTACCCGGAAATAGGGGACATGCGGGCAGGGGAAGTGCCCCGCAGCAAGATTATCGAGGTTGTGGACCGTATCCATGACCGCGGTGCGCCAGTGGGGGCTAATCGCGCTCTTGCAGTTCTGCGGCAGGTGTACCGCTGGGCGCTAAGCAAGGCCAAACTCGAATCCATCCCTGTCATTGGCCTGAAGGCGGTTCATCGGGAAAAGCCTCGGGACCGCGCCTTGTCAGAGCAGGAGATAGAAAAGCTCTGGAATGCGCTCCCGAGTGCCGAAATGTCGGACGATCTAAAGGATATCGTCAGGCTAAGCCTCATCCTTGGTCAAAGAGTTGGCGAAATTAGCGGTATGACCCCCAGCGAGGTCGATCTGAATCGGAAGCTTTGGCTGCTTCCCGGTGGGCGCGTTAAAAATGGCGTGCCCCATAGTGTTCCATTACCGGGTATGGCGCTTGAAATACTGAAACCGCGAATCAAAAAGTCGCAGAAATTTGTATTTCCCGGTCGCTACGATCCAAGAGCGCCTGTTCTCGCAAGCGCGCCTAACAAGGCTTTGCAGCGCAACCTCAAAATCCTGGAACTCGATGCATTTACCGTTCATGACCTTCGCCGGACCGTAAACACTTGCCTAGCTGCTCTCGGAGTAAGCGGTGAGTTGCGCAGCCGTATCCTCAACCATGTTTCTGGACGCCGGGCTTCCATTACTGAAGGTGTCTATAACGCCCATCAATACGACCATGAAAAGCGTGCCGCACTTAATCTCTGGGCCGATGAGTTGGACCGAATTGTTCACAGGCGTAGACCGATCACCGATCTGGGCAAGTTCAGGCGAGCCAATGACTAAACCGCGTAAGCCAAAGTGGCATTGGTCATCACCTGGGCTGGGTGGAAAAAAGAGGCCCATGCGAAAAAGAGATGATCGAGGTTTTCTTGAGGTTGCACACTATCTGGGTACAGCACCTGAACAGCACCAAGAATTTGGTGATAGGCTCTGGAGTATTCTGAACCACTACGATGATGAGGTATTGCGGGTATCTGCCCGCCCGCCTTCCCCCGCGGAGATCCTCCAGGAGTTCCTGGAGGTAGAAAGTTCGGTTGAAATCACGAAACAAAAAATTCAATCCCTCAGCGAGGCAGCAAAGAACTACATCATTCACCAAGGGCAAAGATATTCGATTACGTCTGTGGATGAAGAGGGGAACCCTTCACTTTCGTCCCCACTGGCAAAATTTGAACTAGTTGTGAGCGCAATTTCTGATATTCAGAGCATACTCGCGATTTGCATCGAAACAGTACGACCCACGGTTGGACCTGGGCAACCTAGTAAAGAAGATCAGCGATTTTTGGTGGAATCGCTAATTGACCTATATTTGCAATTCGGAGGATCTGTTCCAAGCTCTGCCGATATATTTAAGTCGGACGAT